>JAUIKM010000060.1 GCA_030430495.1 bacterium
TGCTCGGTCAATGACAGAAAACACGTTGTAACCGGCGTGACGTCTTACACGGCGTCGCATGAGGATGCACGTCTCTAAAACACCGGTCGGGATAAATTCCTTGCTTTTTAACATACCGGTGGCGGGGGTAGGGGCCCAATTGATTTCACTCAAAGAACCAAAAATCTCTCAGCAAACTTGAAACTCCTTGTCTATTAACTTAGCCCCCGCTCGAACTCCACATCCGATTCTCCCGCCCCTTTTGCATCGTTCGTTTCCTCGCGCAATCCGCCTTGAGCGCTTCGCCGCGCCGCGGCTTGTTCTTTTCTCATGTTTGTCAACAAGTTGGAAGCTTCCAGGCTTCAGACCGGTCCCATGCCCGCGAGTTCTCCAACCCAAAGGCGGCCCCAGGCCGCCAAGTGAGAAATCCCCATGAAAGTTCGATGTTCCACAACCGTCGCCGGAAACGTCAGCCAGGTCTTCAGTCGCTTCGATCGCAGCCTGTTCGAAGCGCTCAAACCGCCAGGCTTGCCTTTCCGCCTCGATCGCTACGACGGCAATGCCGCCGGCGACCGCGTCCACGTCACAATCGGAGCGCCACTGCTGCCGCAGCGCTGGGAAAGCGTCATCGTCGAGCGCGGCCAGTCCGCAAGTGAGTGTTTTTTTGTTGACGAAGGACGTATCTTGCCGTTCCCCCTTAAATTCTGGCGGCACGTTCATCGTGTGCGCACCGCCGGTGAACAGGTCGAAATCATTGACGACATCGACTTCCGCACAGCGCTCCGCATCCTGGATCCCCTGATGTGGCTCGTCATTTCATTTATGATGAAACTGCGACGACCCGTTTACCGCTCATTTTTTGGCAGCATGGCAGGCGAGTGAAGCCCGCAGGCAGGCCGGGAATTGTTGCTCCCCGCTCCAGCTCTGTTTCTCCGCCGGAAGGTGAATTGAATGTCCCTGGAATGGAACTACGCGCTGCCGGACGGCGGTCAGGTACTGGTCCGGATGCTGCGCGACTCCGACGATCTGGAAGCGATGACGCGTCTGCTCAACCGCGCATATGCGCCGCTCGCGCAGGCCGGATTGCGCTACGTGGCGTCCTGGCAGGACGTTTCCATTACGCGCAATCGGATTTCCACTGGGGAGACCTACGTCGGCCTGCGCGACGGCAACCTCGTGGCGACGGCTACGCTGACGCCGCCGGATGCGTCCAGTCAGAATCTCTATTACCACAGTTCACACGTGGCCTCTTTTCAGCAGTTCGCGGTTGCACCGGAACTGCAGGGCCGCGGACTCGGATCGTTCATTATGGATATTCTGGAGCGGCGCGCAGCCCAACTCGGTTATGCCGAGTTGGCACTCGATACGTCGGAAAAAGCGGTAAATCTGATTCGCTATTACCGCAAGCGCGGTTACGAAGAAGTGGCGCGGCAGGATTGGAAAGAAACCAATTATCTTTCGGTGGTCCTGAGTAAACAATTGCGATGATTCCTATCCGGGCAGCCGAAATTTGAAGACGGGGTTAAACATGCATCCGATAGTTCACAAAGTTTACACGCTGACGCGGAAATTTCTGCCTGACGGGTTTGTCAAATTTGCGCGCAATCTGCTGGAGGCGCAGCTCGACGGTGTGTTTAAGCAGCACTATTACGGTCAGTTCGCCGAGGATGCGGCTATTCGCGATATACTCCGCAAGCGCCACTGGGATCGGCACGGTTCGAGCGATGGAATTACCGATCTGGGCAGCGGTTTTTACGTGGACGTCGGCGCCTACGCAGCCAAACAATATTCGAACACATATTTGTTTTACAAACACGGCTGGTGCGGTATCAATATCGATGCAACGCCCGGCAGCATGCGCCAGTTCAGGCGCGTCCGTCCGCGCGATGTCAACCTGGAACTCGCCATTTCCAACAGCGAAGGCGAGATGACGTTTTACTCCTGGGGCAGCCCCAATGTGTTTAACACTTTCAGCGCCGAACACGCCCGATCATTTGAGGCAAAAATTGGAACGCCGCCGCAGGAGGTCCCGGTGCAGGCGCTTAAACTCGCTACGGTGCTCGAACGGCACTTGCCGGCGGGGCAGTCGATCGACCTCATGTCCGTCGACGCCGAGGGTCATGACCTGGAAGTATTGAAATCCAATGACTGGGAGAAATACCGTCCCGAGCTGCTGATCGTCGAAGTGCACCACGAAACCGTCGACGAAGTTCTGGAAAACGAGGTGGTTAAATTTCTGCGTGAACGCAATTACAACGTGCATACGGTCGTTGGCCCCAGCGTCATCTTCGAACACCGCGACCAACCCGCCTGATTTAAATCCGCTTTTGTTTGTCAGCGAGTTTGAAACCCGAAGTCTCTCAGCAGACATCGGGTTCTCCGGTTTAAAACCCCGGCGCGCGTTTCAAACCGGCGAACTGAAAATCTGTTCGCAGGCTCAAAGTCTCGAGTCTTCAAACACTGTGACAAACAAAAAAGTCATAAAGCAAGCCGGAAAACCACAAGCCGTCCAGCCGGAAGTTTGCCGCACAGCGACAAACGGCGAAGCCTCGGAAAAACACCCAAAATCACCCAAAATCACAAAGCCGCCAATAAAAAAACGTCCGCCCGAAACCGGATGTTAACACCGTGTTTAACATGCCGGGTTCGGACGGACGCCGTACAAATGCTGAATAAATGCTGCCCGGCAGGCGGAACTACTTGACCGTGCTGCCTTTTAGTTTGGCCTTGAACGCCTTGCGGAATTTATCGACCTTGGGAGCGATCACGAACTGGCAATAGCCCTGGTTGGGGTTTTCACTGTAGTAGTTCTGGTGATAATCCTCGGCCGGGAAATAATTGTCGTCGCGATATTCCTCGATTGTCGTGACAATCGGATTGTCGAAAGCGCCGGAGTTGTTTAACTGCTCTTTGTAAAACTCGGCTTTCTGTTTTTGTTCGGCATTGTGATAAAACACGGCCGAGCGATATTGCGTGCCGACGTCGTTGCCCTGACGGTTAAGCGTCGTGGGATCATGCGTCTGCCAGAAGACCTCCAGCAACTCCTCGTAGCTGACTTCCCGCGGGTTAAAGCTGATCTGCGCAACCTCGGCATGTCCCGTCGTGCCGCTACAGACTTCTTTGTACGTCGGATTGTTTTTTTCACCGCCGGCATAACCGGACTCGACCTTATATACACCCTGCAGCTCCTGAAAAACGGCTTCGACGCACCAGAAGCAACCCGCGCCGAATGTGGCCTTGTGCAATTCCATGCCGGGGGGGATTTCATCGAGACTCATGACAGACTCCGTGGGTTCAACATTCTTGACCTGGGCGGTGCGCGTTTCATCGGCGCCCGGCTCAGAGGCGCACGCACTCATGCAGATAAACGTGCTAAAGAGCGCAATATAGATCGATTTCATTGTCCTGCCTCCGTGTCGTCCATTTTTTCCATCGAATGCTGCATCGCATTGTCTGCGGCCTGTTTAGTCGTTGCGTCGCGTGCAACAAAGTCGAGTGAGGCCGAGTTGATGCAGTAGCGCAGGCCCGTGGGTTCGGGGCCGTCGGTAAACATGTGTCCCAGGTGGGCGTCGCAGCGCGAACAGAGCACCTCGGTGCGGATCATGCTGAAGCTGTAGTCGGCTTCTTCGACAACGGCGGAATCTGACACGGGTTCGTAGTAGCTCGGCCAGCCCGTGCCGGATTTGAACTTGGTGCGGGAGTCAAAGAGCGGCAGACCGCAGCAGACGCAGGTGTAGACGCCGTCGGCCTTGCTGTCCCGGTATTCGCCGCTAAATGCGCGTTCCGTGCCCGCCCGGCGGGTGACGTAGAACTGTTCTTCAGTCAGGACCGCGCGCCACTCGTCGTCTGAGCGGACGACCTTGCCTTCGGCGTTCGGCGCAACATAGCGAGAGATATTGGCACTGTCGTGCATCGCCCGCGCGGCGGTGTCGTCGGCGCGCATGGATTCCTGCGGCGGTTCACCGCTGCAGGCCTGAAGCTGCAATCCCAGCAGGAGCAGCGCGTAGCAGAACAATCGAGCGGACATTTTGATCCTCCGAAGAAAGTGCAAAGCGAATCGAATTCCCGGACGTTGCGCCAGCCATGCGACGGACGCAGGCCGCCGAAGCCAATTGTTTGTGCGGCTGCGCGGCAACGCCGGCCAACAAGAACGCCTCAGCGCGGCAATTGTTCCGGCTCAAAAGCGAAGTGACTGAAATGTTACCTCCGCGTGATCTTTGGTGAACTTTTGCGCGGCAGATCGTATGTAGTCGCCATTAATTGGCCAATTCTGCAATTCGTCGTATTTTTTGTCCGCATTTTGATTACACATTGGATCGTGACAACATGAAAGACTGCCGGAATCTTAGCGCTCACATTCCCGCCGTGCAAACCTTGTTTTCACTGGCTGCCGCTTTTTTAATTGTGTTTGGCACACCGGATTCGGCGCATGCGCAGGCTGCCGTCGAGGGGACGGAGTACGACCGTCTGTTTGACAATCTGATGCATCTGAAGGCCGACGGGCGCCGCACCAGTTCGGTCAACAAGCTTTACCTGCAGCGCGAATCAGCGACGTTTACGTTTAATTCCGGGCGCATCGCCTTGCTGCAGGAATTCGACGGACGCACGCCCGGCCTGGTGTTCTTCGGCGATGGCGAGATCGACTTCGGCCCGACCAATAAAATCGAAGGCGATCAGGTTAAACGCTTTTTCGGCGAATCGCGGTTGCAGCGCAGGTTTGCGCGCGCCGTACTGCTGTTTACCGACGGCACGCTGGACGAATTAAACAGCGAGCTCAAGTTCGTTCCGGGAAACATCGAAGATGAGATGGAGTACCAAATCGAGCGCATGACGGATCATCTGCATATGTCCGGGCCGGCCGCCACGGCTGAGAACGACTACGCGCCGGCGGTTATCAAGGCTTTTCTGGAGCAGGGGGCAAGAGACTTCTTCTACTGCTTTTTCACGCCGAAAGATGGGCCGGACCTGGCGTTCATGGTCGATCCCTACGACATTGAGGAAGTGCAACTGCACCAGCGCATGGAGATTTTTCTTAGCGGCAAGGATTTTATGGAGCCGATTTCCCAGCACGACAAAATGGCCGACATTTTTAACAATGTTGACCTGACGCAGCAGGTGGAACAGGATATCAAAATCGATACTTATCGCATTGACGGTCGCATCGCCGACGACATGGACTTCAGCGCTTCGGCGCAGCTTTCGTACACGGAGCTGGATTCAAACCGTCGCTGGGTGATGTTTACCTTGTATTCCGGTTTGGGTGTGGACAGCGTTCTGGCTTCCGACGGCAGCCGTCTGGAGTTTGCGGACGTGACGGGCAACGACGAGTTTCACGAGGGGCGACACGGCGTTGTGTGGGTCAAACTGCCGCAGCCTTCGCAGCAGGGGCGGCGCGACTCGCTGACGATGTATTATCGCGGCGATCTGATTTTAAAGACCCTGGGGCGGACGTTTCTCAAGTCGTCCGCCAACTGGTATCCGACGCACGGCGAGACCTTTCCCTCGATGTTCGACATGCAGTTTGTCTCGCCGGTCGACTTCACATTTGTTGCCGGCGGAATCCGACAGCGTTATGACGAAAAGGAGGACGCCATCTATTCGGCCTGGAAAACCGATCGACCGGTTATTCACATGTCGTTTAACATCGGCAATTTCCAGCGCTATGAAATTGAGGGCGACAGCATTCCGGACGTGACGGTACTGATGGCGGAGGAGACGGCCCGCGGCGACCTGCTCGAGAATGTGGCGATCGATGTGCACAACAGTCTCTCGTTTTACCAGACGCTCTTCGGTCCCTGTGAGGACACGCACTTTTACGCCACGGAAATTCCCTACGGTCACGGCCAGGCGTTTCCGGGGTTGATTCACCTGAGTATTGCCACCTTTAACGTGGAGGATACGGACGGGCGGATGGAAGCTTTCCGCGCGCACGAAGTGGCGCACCAGTGGTGGGGCCTGCCGACGCCTTGGAAGAGTTATCACGATCAGTGGATCAGCGAGGCGTTTTCGGAATACTCCAGTTTTATGTACGTGCAGATGCGCCAGAACAATCCCGAGCGTTTGTTTAAATTTCTGGAAGATTCGCGCGAGCTGCTGTTTGAAAACCGCGAAAAGTTAATCGACAAAGGCGTGGAGCCCGGCCCGATTTATCTTGGTTATCGCAATAATACCAGCAAAACGCCGGGCAATTACTCGCTGATTATTTACCAGAAGGGCGCGTGGTTTCTGCACATGCTGCGCAACATGATCATAGACTTAAACACGTTTGATGAGTCGACATTCCTCGCCATACTGCGCGACTTCTATCAGGAAAACAAAGGCCGCGCGGTTTCCACGGACGATTTCCGCAAGATGGTGGAGCGCCACGTCAACAGCGACATGACCTGGTTTTTTGACCAGTGGATTTACAACAGTTATCTGCCGACTTATCGCATCGCCACGAAACAAACGGAGAATGCCGACGGCAGCTGGACGATCTCCTGCAAAATCGACCAACAGGACGTTCCGGACGATTTTTACGTTCAGTTCCCGGTGCGCATCGACCTGGGCGATGGCGCGTACGTCCGTCAACGCATCGCCATGACGGGCGACGTGGCGATGTTCGACCTGCCGGCCATGCCGCGCGAGCCCGAGGAAATTATCTGGAACGAATTCGAATCGGTTTTATGCCGCATCGATCAGGTTGACTGGGAAGACATTCCGGCCCCGGCGGGGAACTGAGGCGGCACAATTGCGGTCGCGTGATTAATCGCATACATCATTTCGGAGGCGTTGGCGCAATACATTTCTGAGCGCTTCGCCTCCGCTTTGTTAAAGCGGGCGGCTTGCTTTTTCTTTTTGTTCATCATCGGGTTTGAAACCGCAAGCCGCGGATTTCAGCTTGCGGCGCGCTCAGTCAGATAGACAAAGAGCTTGAAGTTGTTTAGAAATCATTGGTTCTTTGAGTGAAATCAATGGGCCCCCACCCCCGGCCTCCACCACCAGACAAAAGCGATACCACCAACCACAGACTTTCCGTCCGGCACAGAACCCTCAGGTTGGCCGGATCGGCGCGGCCAGGGGCCGCGTCTGTTTGTGAACGCCGGATTACGCGTGGCTCCGGCGTTCATGGGTCAAGATGCAGGTATGACATAAGAATTCCATGGCGAAAAAACTGAACGTAGCAGGGTTTGTGGTTGAACGCGATGTTTCAGCAACTGAACGGGAAGACCCGACACAAACATTCGACTGAAATGTTTCCAGCCCGCCGACAAACAAAACAGTCATAAAGCGAGCGGCGACCGCCAGGGAGAGGCGCTGCAATCTGTCGCGAAGTGCAAGTCGTAGCGCCGGTTAAACAAAACAGCCGCTCCGAATGATCGAAGCGGCTGCGATATACAAGCCAATTGCAATCCTTGATACGGCGCTCTATTCGCGAACAAACGGTGCGGCCAGACGGCCCGCCTCGTAGTCGACCACGAGGTAGTACACGCCCGGAGTGAGCTCGCCGATGTCGATGCGTTCCACCGTTGAAGCGCCGTGCAGCTCAACAGTCTGCGACAAAACCACCTGACCGAGTGCGCTGAAAATCTGCACCTGGGCGCGCTGCCCGAACGGCAAATGCAACTGAAGCCCCAGTACCGCGCCGGCGGGGTTGGGGAAGAGACGTAAACGTCCGCCGTAAATATCGCTTTCCGCCACGTCTGTCGTGCTGACCGTCACCGCGTCCGAGGTGTCGGTGCAGCCGAAGGAATTGCGCACAATTACGCGATAACTGCCGTCGATGCTCGCCTGGAAGCTCTTTTCCGTTGCATTCGGAATCTCAATGTCGTCCCGCAGCCACTGGTATTCCAGGTCGTCCAGCGTGCATGTTAACAAAGCGTCGTTGACGTCGATGCCGGGTTTGGGGACAAATTCAACTGTTACCGTCACAGTTTCCACCGCGTTGCAGCCGTCCTCGTCAAAGACCGTGACTTCGTATTCGGTGGTGGAGAAGGGCCGTGCCGTGGGCGTGGGCGAATTGGGGTCGTCCAGTCCCGTCGTCGGCGACCAGGAGTAGGCGGCGGCGTTGTCGGCCTGTGCGCTTAAACGGGCTACGTCGCCGCGGCAGATACTGACGTCGTCGCTGATGTCGACATCGAAAAGCGTGCCCTCGCCGTTGAGCGACACGCGCAGTGTGCCGTTGCAGGCGTCGGATACATATTCGATTGTGAGCTCGCCGGAGGCGGGCTGCGAGAAGTCGCCGTCGAACGTGACGGTGAACCCGGTGGCGTCGTTTGCATTCAGGTTAAGCGGCAATTGCGGACCGCTGACGTTAAACGGACCGCTCGGCGTGGCCGAGACAAGCGTCACGACGCCGTCGCTGCTGTTGGTTACGCTGAGGGGACGTTCGGGGTTGGGCAGATCGCCGCAGAGTTCAGCGCGCGTGTATTTGATCGCGCCGGGCTCGACGCGCGCCACGACGCCCTGGTTTTCGCCGCGCAGCGTGACTTCGGTTTCTATGGGGCAGGGCGAGGCATTAAAACTCAGCTGCGTCTGGTGGCCGCCTTCATTCTGCGGCGTATAACGCACCGTAAATTCGACCGTGCCATTTGCCGGAACCGTCACGGGGAACTGTGGTGAAATCAGGCTGAAGTTGTTGCCTTCGACCTGCCAGCCTCGCAGCGTCACATCAAAAGCGCCGCTGTTGGTCACGCTGAATTTCTGCTCGGCAGAGGACTCGCAGGCGGAGAGGACGCCGAAATAGATGTCCTGAGTGCTGAAATCCAGTTCGACGGCTTCGCGCACTTCGACCTGGACCTGGTCTTCAGCGCTGCAACCGTTGGCGTCCGTGCCGACGACTGTGTACACCGTTGTGACGTCGGGCGAAGCGAGCGGGTTGGCGCAGTCAATGCAGGAGAGTCCGTCGGCCGGCGACCAGGTGTAGCTGCTCGCGCCGGATGCCTGTAACTGCGTGGATCGCCCCGCACAGACAACGGCGTCTTCGCCGGCGTTTACGTCCGGTTTGTCGAAGACCACGACGGCAACATCGACGCTGGTTTTACAGCCGTTTTCGCCTGTGACTGTCAGCGTGTACTGACGCGACTGCGTCGGCGTAACGGTGGGCGTTGCGGAAGCGGGATCGTCCAGATCTGTCGCCGGACTCCATTCGTACGCCACGCCGCCGGACGCGCTCAGCTGCATCGATTCGCCGGGGCAGAGTTCAACGCGCGTCTGCGTCTGGATTTGCGGCGGTTGGTTAACCGTCACGGAAAGCTCGTCCTGTATTGAACAGCCGTTGGGGCCCGTAACCGTGACGCTGTAAACGGTTGTCGCCGTCGGACTGAAGGTCGGATCGGCGCAGTCCGTGCAGGAGATGCCCGCGGCGGGCGACCAGGAATAGGTCAGATCACCGGGGTATTCGCGTTTCAGGCTTTCGCCGGCGCAGAGCACAATGTCTTCGCCCGCGTCGAAGTCGGGAGCGGGCAGGACGGTAATCAACACCGAGTCGCGTTGCTCAAAGCCGCTGCGATCGGAGACGGTAATGTAGTACCAGGTCGTGACTTCCGGCGTGGCGGTGGGCGAGAGCAGAGAGGCGTCGTTGAGACCGGTCGCCGGTTCCCAGCTGTGTGTGTAGTCGGGAAACCCTTCCGACAGTTCGGTTGTGAGTTCGACGCTGCCGCCCGGGCAGATTTCGGCGGCGCCGGGCATGGCAATTTCGACCGGATTGGTCGTGCCGATGGTGCGGTAGACGCTGCCGGCCAGCGTGCCGGCAAACAGAACGTCAAAATTGGACATTTCCAGCGCCTGCACCGAAGGCGTCAGCAGGCCCTTTGTGAGCGCTTCCCAGTCGTCGTTGGGGCCGGTGCTGCGGAATATTCCGCCGCTGAACGTGCCCACAAAAAGGTCGTTGCGCTGGTTGACCGCCAGCGTCAGCACTTCGGTATCCGTCAGCGCCTTGTTGGCCGGATTCCACTCCAGGCCGCGGTTGATGGAATAAAACACGCCGCCGCGCGTGCCCGCAATCCAGGTTCCGACGGCGTTGCTGACCAATGAAGTTACGTCGCGATTGCCGAGGCCGGAATTGGCCTGGGACCAGTTTTGTCCGTTGTCGGTGGAACGCCAGATGCCCTGGAAAAACTCGCCGCTGAAGAGGTTGCCGTCGCCATCGATTTCGAGCGTGGTCATAAGGCGATTGTCCTGACCGCTTTGTTCCCACGTGTCGCCGCCGTCGGTGGATTTAAACATGCCGTCGGAGCTCGCCGCCCACAGCGTGCCGTCCGGCGCGCGTTTCATGGCGTAGACGGTCACGTTGTCCAGCGAATTCTGCGTCCATGTGTCGCCGTTGTTGATGCTCTGCCACAGCCCGCCATCCAGTCCGGCGAAAACCTTACCGCCGCCGTTGAGAAAAATGGTCCAGAAGGTGTTGCCGGGGAGTCCGCCGTCGAGGCGATTCCATGTGTCGCCGTCGTCATTGCTGCGATAGATGGCGCTCTGTGAACCGGCAAATACCTTGCCGTCGTCGGCGCGCGTGAGCGACCAGATGCCGACGCCGTACAGACCGTTGTTGGACGGCAGCCAGTTTATGCCCTGGTTTTCACTGCGCGCCAGGCCGCGATCTCTGTGCGCGCCGACAAACCACTCGTCGCCGCCGACAACGCAGAAGAGGTCTTTTTCCACGAGTGCGCCGGAGCGCTCCGTCCACGATGCGCCGGCATTATTGCTGAAAAATGCGCCGCGCGAGGTGGCGGCGATAATTGTGCTGTTGTCGACAACTGCCATGTCCCGCACAAAGGTGTTGTCCGGCATGCCGGTATTGATTTCCGTCCAGTTGTCGCCCTGATCTTCCGATTTGAAAAATCCCTTGTTTGTCCCCGCGTACAAAACGTCGTCGGGACCGACTTCCAGCGACAGAATCCACGAAGTACCGATGCCGAGGGCCACGCGTTCCCAGCTTTGCCCATCGTCTTTGCTGCGCTGAATGCCGCTTACCACCGTGGCGCAGAATACACTGCCGTCCGCCGTCACGGCAAAATCGTTAACAAGCGATTCGGACAGGCCCGTGTTGGCGGCCTCCCAGTTGAGGCCGTTGTCGTCGCTGCGGTAAGGACCGGAGCCTTGCGTTCCGGCCCAGACGACTTCGTCGCCTTCGTGAAAAACGGTGTAGAGGAAGAGGTTGTCGAGGCCCGCATTGCGCGCTACCCAGGAGTCGCCGTCGTCGCTCGAAACATAAATGCCGCCTCCCTCGGTGGCAAGCAAAAGCATGTCTTTGTCCGCATCATAAGCCAGTGCGCGGCAGTCGCGGTTGGGGAGTTTCTGGTTGTGCTGCTGCCAGGAATTACCGCCGTCTGATGAAGAATAGACGCCGCCGCCGAATTCCACGGCGGTCCAGAGCACGTCCTGATCGCCGCGGATAACATCGGCAATATTGCCGCCGAGCGGTCCGGAACTGAGTTTCCATTCGATATTCTGAGCGGAGAGCGTAAGGGGGAGTACGAGCGCTGAAACAAGGATAAACGCGTAACGCAAGATCATATCACGTGATTCCCGAGTGGGTAAGAATTGCAAAATCGTTCAACACAACAGGCAGAATGAAGTAACAATCGTTGCATTGTGAATACCTGTGTAATTAAATTATGCCGAGCCGCACTGCCGTGCACCAAAAACAATACAAACGAAAAGGATCAGACACATGCAAGCCAAAATCGTCGATGTTCCCGCCCTTAAACTCGTCGGTTCCAAAATCAGCACAGGAGCGTTCTCGCCCAAAATTCCACAACTCTGGGACCGCTTCGTGCCGAGAATGATGTCGATTCCGAATCGCAGCGCCTCGGGCGACACCTACGGCGTCTGCGTCTGTCATGACGTGGACAAAGGCGATGTAGAGGAATTTGAATACATGGCTTCCGTAGAGGTTGAGGACTTCGCGCCGCAGCACGAGGCCTACGTCCAAATGGAGATTCCGGCGCGGCGCTACGCGCTGTTCACACATCGCGGCGACCTGGCGAAACTGCCGGAAACGATGGCCGCTATCAGTCAGTCGTTGGATTCGCTGGATCTCGATGTCGACAATTCACTCATGCTCGAACTGTACGACGAGCGTTTTAATCCGACGCATCCGGACTCCGAAGTCGACCTGCTGTTGCCCTTAAAGAAAAAGACCGGAAAACAGGTCTGAAGCAAACGTCCGGCCAAGTCGCCGTCAGCCGCGCTTTCCCGTTGCGCGGAGGAATGCGTCTGTCCGCGCGCCTGCAATCGCCGGCCGGTTTCCACAGAATCGAAGAGTTTAACAACTATTCATAGATTGCAGGTAGCTGTGCAAAAATCAGGCGGCGTGCTGTTCGTCCGCAGAAAACAGGTTAAACAGCGACATCCGGATCTCCGCGGTACACATGATGAACTATGAACTGGTGACATTGCCCGAGCTGAAATTGGCGGGCGAAAAAATTTCAGCTTCGGCCGGGAGCAGCGATATCCCCGTGTTGTGGCGTCGCATCGGCCCGCGCCTGGCCAAGCTCGGTACATCCGCCACGCGTTATGCCGTCTGTTTTAATCTGGAGACGCCGGACGGCGGGCCGACAAAACTTGAGTACATGGCGGCGAAGGAAGTGGAGAGTCTCAACGACTTGCCGTCCGGCATGACGACACTGGTACTGCCGCAACGCAAATACCTTCGTTTTGAACATCACGGCGTTCTGGCTACCTACGGCCAGACAATTCATGCGATCCTGCGGACCATCCGCGAGCAGGGGCTGGACGTCGATCACAGCTTCGACCTCGAGCGCTACGACGAGCGTTTCCGCCTGAACGAGTCGGATTCCGTCATCGACATTCTGATACCTTTAACACAGGATTAAACAGTGGCGCGCCCGCCGTCGGACATACCGCCGCACGCGTTCAGGAATGCCGTGCAGACCGCGCTGATGATAGCAGGCATGTTTGTGCTGTTGTTGGTGCTCGGCGCGATGTTGCCTGGGCGCGACACAATTTTCTACGTGATTGTCGCCGGGCTTACTGCCTTGTTTGTTACGCGGCGCGTGGCGGCGGGCTGGGTGCTGCGCATGTACGGTGCGCGCCGGATCGAAGCGGCGGACGCGCCGCGCCTGTACTGGTTGATCGAGGAACTGCAGCACCGCGCCGGCATTCCGGTCCGCCCCGAACTCTACCTTGTTCCCAGCAGTGCGCCGAACGCCTTTGTTGTTGGATCGCCGCGCGATGTTTCAATCGCGCTGACGGACGGTCTGCTGCGGCGTCTCAACCTGCGCGAACTGGGCGCCGTTCTGGCGCATGAAACGGCGCATGTTAAACAGCGCGACATGTATGTGATGGGGTTGTCCGATGTATTGATGCGTTTAACCAACGCACTCTCGCTCTTTGGACAGCTCTTTTTACTTGTTAACCTGCCCCTGTTTTTTTTCGGGCTGATGGAGATTGCCTTCTGGCCGATTCTCTTGTTAATCATCGCGCCGAATATCGCCGCGTTGCTGCAGTCGGCGCTGAGCCGCACGCGTGAATTCGAGGCGGACCGCGCCGCCGTGCATCTGAGCGGCGACCCGGAAGCGCTGATGACGGCGCTGCAGAAAATCGACACGGCCCACCGCAATTTGCTGGAGGTAATTCTGATGCCTGGACGCCGCTCGCCGGAACCTTCGGCCCTGCGGACGCACCCGCCACTGGAGCGGCGATTGCAGCGTATCGCGGCGGAAGCGCGCCACACGCAGCCCGAACATCCGCCGCTGATCGACGCGCAACCGCGTTATATGCGTCACCCACACGACGACGCGCACCTGCCGCGTTACTTTCAGCAGGTCACTCGCAGGCCCGTCTGGCGCGTGAGCGGGCTGTGGTTTTGAGAATTGTAATTGGTTCTGAAGGTTTTGAGACTGACGACCGGCCTGCGGTCCGTGAGTTTTGTGTGAAAGTCAAATGATCTTGTTCAGGTGCGTACAAAAACCGTCACGCGAATTGCCTCTTCGCCGGAAAAACTGATCGTTTCCGTGTGTAGCTCCAGCCGCTCGGTCGTCAGTTCAACGATCTGAGAGCGCTCGACAAATTCACCGTGAGTATCGGTGATAATCAGGTAGTTGTCGTCGGCGGGATCAATCTTCCAGCTGCCGATGTATTCGCGTTCCGCTTTGGACGGGTCCTGCCCGGCCCACAAACCGCCGATCGTGTAGAGCGATCCATCGTCGGCGTAGTAGTTGTAGTTTTGCCCCGGCGACTGCTCCAGCTTGAACGCGCCGTCATCCCATTTAATCAAGCTCCAGTAACCTTTGAGTGTCGGGTTGTTGTTGTAGTTTGCGCCGGTTGGATTGTCGTCATCTTTGCACGCGACGACAAACAAGAGAAGAAAAGAACATGCAATCCAGATGATGCGGGTGTTCCATTGCGGGATCATATGTGCTCCGAAGAATGTGATCAAAGTCGCAGCCGGGGGACTTTGGAATTGCCAGACATTACCAAAGGTTAACTGGGTTCACGTGTTCGATCCCTGTGCGGGACCGTAAAATCGAGGCTCAGCAGGCCCTGATCAACGGACTAAAACGACCACCCGCAGCACTTCCATTCCGGAAATTAATGCCCGCGCCTCCGTGTGCAGTTCCATGCGATCAGCGCTCAGCTCCACAATATGCGAACGCTAGAGAAACTGATCGTCCAGGGTTTTGAGTATGAGGTAGTCGGGATCGGCGGAGTCGATGTTCCACTTTGCAAAAGCTTCCTGAGGAGCCATGGCCGGGTCATCCTCAGGCGTCAGGTCGGTGATCTGGAGAAGAGTGCCGTCCTCTCTGAAATGCCAGTAAAATTCTCCGGGCATGTTCTCCAGCCGTCGTTCGACTTCGTCCCAGAGAATCTGGCTCCAGTAGCCGGAAACCTTTGTGATTTGTTCGTCGACTCCGGGGTCAAAGGGGTTGTCGTCGTCACAACAACCGGCGACGACCAGGGCCACAAACGCGCAGGTCAGAGTGATAAGCTTGCTTTGCCACTGTTTGGACATGTGAATTCCTTGAAACATGATCTTATGTCGAGCCGGGATATCCAGGATAACAACAGGACACACAAGTCGAATTATTGGTCTCGTGTGCTAAACCGTTCCTCGGCCTTTTTGAACTCCGCAATAGCTTTCTCCTTGGCTTGCCGGTGATCGACCATCGGTGCTGGATAGTCCGCGTCGCCTGCAAACAGGTCGTCCGGCGGCGGCTCGTGCAGGCGCTGCAGCGGGGCATTGCGCAACTCGGGTATAAACCGACGGATATAAGCGCCTGCGCCGTCGAATTTTTTACCTTGCAGCCAGGGGTTAAACACGCGGAAGTATGGCGCGGCATCGGTGCCCGTCGACGCGGCCCACTGCCAGCCGCCGGCATTGGACGCCAACTCGTAGTCCATCAGGTGTTGCGCAAAAAATTCCTCGCCGCGCCGCCAGTCGATAAACAAATCCTTGCTCAGAAAACAGGCCGTAATCATGCGCGCGCGGTTGTGCATCCAGCCCGTTTCCAACAGCTCGCGCACGGCCGCGTCGACAATCGGAAAACCCGTGCGTCCCTCGCAGAAACGCGCAAAGTCCGCGTCGCTGCGGTTCCAGTCCAGCGTGCCGCGGTACTTGGGATTGAACTCCTCCGTGGCGCTCTCCGGAAAAAAGTGCAGGATCATGGCGTAGAATTCACGCCAGATCAGCTCGTTAACCCACACGCCGTCGCCAATAGTCTTGCGCGCGGCGCGGAACGCTTCGCGTATCGAGACAAAACCAAAACGCAGGTAAGGGGAGAGGCGGCTGGTTCCCGGCCGCGCCATGAAATCCCGCTCTTCGCGGTACTGCGCCATCCTGCCCGCGGCAAAGTCCGCCAGCAGTTCGTGCCCGCGTCTGATGTCCCACATGGCGGTGTCGGCGCGCTGATAAACAATTTGTTTAAGTATGGCGTCGGCGTCGGTGGGCGACTGCAATAAAGGTTGCCCGGCTTTGTTTAATTCACGGCTGAGGTCGGCGGGATCGGCGTAGCGACCGTCATCTTTCACGACGGCTTCGGCGTAGTCGGTTTCCAGCAGCGCCGCGCGCCACTGTTTGGAATAGGGCGTGTAGACTTTGTAGGGCGTGCCGTCGCCTTTGCGCACGCGCTCCGCGGGCACAATCAGGTGATCGACCGGCTGTTCAAAGTCAATGCCATGGTTGTTTAACTCTTTTGCGACGGCGGCGTCGCGCGCCTGGGACGCGGGTTCGTAGTCGCGGCCGGCTATGACGCGCTCAACGCCCAGGGCCGCGGCGATGCGCGGTACAATTTCCGCGGCGCGCCCGTGAAACAGCAGAATCCTGCCGCCGCGTGCGGCCAGCCGTCTGTTTAACTCCGCCAGTTGCTCGGCCAGAAAAGTTAATCGTCTGTCGCGCGGGTTGTCGAAGCGCGCCAGAATATCAGTGTCAAAAACAAAAACGGGGCAGATCGTTCCGCGCTGCGCCAGGGCCGCCGCCAGGGCGCGGTGGTCGTGCAAACGCAGGTCGCGCCGCAGCCAGACAAGGCTGCGGCATTGGTAGTTGGCAAGGCTGGACATGCTGGTTTGCCGGTTTGTCGTTACCGAAAAAACTTGCAGCGGAAATATAGGGCGGGGAGGTCCCGGAACTTAATTTTTGGCTTCCAATGTACGTATCCAGCGACTGAAAGCCTCGCTCATGTCCTCGAAACTCAGGCCTTCGGCTGTCGACGCGATGACTTCATCGCCGTGCGCCACGGTGATATCCGCTTTCAGATCGACCGCGCCTTCAAACTGCGGCAGTTCGCCTTCGCGCGCAAAGTCTGCTTCGGCGCGCTGCAAAACCTGTTCTTTGGGCGTGTTCACCAGATCAACCGTCGCGCGCGCCGAAAACTCCTCGCCGGTCAGTTGTTTAACCAACTCCGGAAAGGGCGTCAGGTTGCCCGGCTGCCAATATGTTTTGGCCAGTTCGGGACCGATGCGCGGATTGTCGAGCAGGTAGCCGTCGCGTTTGCGGAAAAACTCACGTGTCTGGAACACCGCCATGCGCGCCAGAACGTAGCCGTGGTAGTAGGCGCTGGCTTCGCCGGAGAGCAGGTGCGGCACACTCAGCGCCGGTCGCGGCGAATCGTTTAAACAAAGCATGCGTCGTTCCGCCGCACGTGCGGCCGCCAGGATATTTTCGGCTGTGAGCTCGTCCTCCGGCATTTCATAGATCGCTTTTTCCGAATACACAACGGCCAGCATGCGTCGCAAGGTAAAAGCCAGCATATCGTGGTCGTTGGCCACAATCTTTTTGATAAGATCAAGCGGGATGCGTTCGCCTTCGCGCGTGCGGGCATAGCGGGAAAGCCAGTCCGCGTCGCCGGTAAACGCATCCATAAACATCGACTGCGTTTCGGCCAGAGCAACCGAAAATGGCGTGAATTCCTGACTGAAGCATGGCGCCGGCATCGCAATATTGCTGAAGTGCGCTGCGTGTCCGCCCTCGTGCAGGAACGTTTCAATGGCGCGTTTACCGCTGCCGACGCGTCCCGGCAGAGCATTGGCCGTGAAGTTGATTTTGGCCGGTAAAAACTCGCCGTTGCGTACATAGGCCGGCCGCGGGCCATGCATAAAACCGTTGTCGTGTTTACCTTTGCGCTGCACCAGATCGAGTGTTAACTCCGCGCCGCGGAACTCGACGCCCAATGCCGCAAAACTGCGTCCCCATATGCTGAACGACTCGCTGAATGGCATATATGGATCGAGCGAGTGTGTTAAGTCGCCGCGCGTGTAGTGATCAAAATTCCAGGCTTCGCGCGCTTCATCGCCGAATTTGGCGGCGACGGCGTCGACGAGGCGCTCCGCCGCGGGTCGCGTTTTTTCTTCGAGTTCGTCCAGAATGTCGAATAGCGCTTTTTTGGAAAAGCCTTCATTGACGCTGACTTTATAGTCGTAATAATCTTCATAGCCGAGCATGCGCCCCAGTTTGTTGCGCATGTTAACAACTTCAATAAAGCCACTGTTTAACACATGGGGTTCGATCGATTTAAGCCCCAGCCACGCGGCTTTGCGTTCGTCGTCGGCGGCGGCGGATGAGATTTTCAGGCTCAGTTCAACGGACGATGCTTCCGTAAATACCGCTGTTTGCGGATGCACAAAGCCCAGTTTCATGTTTCGTCGCGCCTGTTCCAGCCGGCCTTCGGCT
The DNA here is from genome assembly GCA_030430495.1 of bacterium. Taxonomy (GTDB): domain Bacteria; phylum Bacteroidota; class Ignavibacteria; order Kapaibacteriales; family UBA7675; genus JAUIKM01. The sequence continues at coordinate 18,086 of JAUIKM010000060.1, forward strand.
TCGATGATGGCGTTTTGCAGGGCGCGCGCCTCCGGATCGTCGATGGCATTGGCTTCAAAATAGCGCAGCCAGCCTTCCAGACCGATTCGTTCGTCGCTGCCCAGATCCGTGCGTTCCAGTTCCGCGCGGATGGAGGTTATCGGCGCAGGGTCGCTGATGTAGTTTTTCATCGCGATTTCACGCTCGGCAAATTCGCCGTCGCGCGCGGCGGCCAGGCCCATTTTGTTGCGCCAGAACGCCTCTTCCTTCAGGCGATGCACTTCCATGTACCGATCGTTTAATTCCTGCAACAGACTCATCCGGCACTCCACTGTACGGTGTTTTTTGTGTTTGCATTGATTTGACAGATCCACAATATACCAAAAATGCCTGTGCCGGGCTGCTCCGCTGATTTTGGCGCACTCTGCGACAGATTGCAGCGCATCTCCCTTGCGGTCGCCGCTCGCTTTATGACTGTCTTGTTAGTTATGCGGAGCGGAGCCGACGAGCGAGGGATTGGCGGGGAGCGCTCAGTGATCGGCGCCAGGTCGATCGAGTGCCCGCTCAGGCGTCAAAGCGGCGCGTTTAACCACGAAAATCGCTACGGTCAGTTTATTATTCGGAGAGTGAGACCTAAAAGATTGGCGGCGGGGAGGGGCCCAATTGATTTCACTCAAACAATCATCGAATCCTCAATAAACTTGAAACTCTTTGTCTATTAACTTGTGCAAACCGCGCCGCGGAGATGACATCTCATTCCTTAGTCGTTCGGTGTGAAACGTTGCATTCCTTCACGGAGGCGAAGATTGAAGTGCAGTGCGGCGTTTTGATTGTCTTTGAATTTCAGGTTGTGGCGGCGATAATCTTATTGCTCCTGTTGTAACACTGCGATTCGAACCTGGCGGTCAAGGATGACACAGAATTTGACGATGGAGTCGATCAGGCTTTTGCAGCGACAGGTGTGTGAGTTACTCCGGCGGCAGAACAACAAAGTTAACTTTTGGCGCTTGCTGCGCGGAGCCGAAAACGCCGACCGGCGTGTCCGGACCATCAATGTTACTGCGAACATGCAGCGGTTTTCTGGTCTGTTCGTCATGCCAGTCGAACCATTCAAGTGTCGCCGTATACGTTCCGCCGGAATGATACATATTCGCATAGTTTGAGTCTATTGCTTCGGTGCGAACTGAAGAAGAAATCGTTTCAACATCATGTGCTTCAAACAAATAGGTGAGTAATAGTCCGTCATTCGTAAAAGTGTTGTCAATCACGGTAAAACCAAGGGTACTTTTTTCCTTTTCATATCGGTAAAAAGCAGCCGCTTCGCTGGCAGTGTGTTCAACCCGCCAAAACGGACTTGGCTTGGGGCGGCCTTCAATCAAATGCCAAAAAGATCGCACCGTGTCGTTCTGGAAAGTATTTGTCACTTCAAACGAACCAGGCACAGTTGTTGAACTTGTAAACGTTTTCCCGTCATATTCGACCTTCAATGTGTAGGTGCTCAGCGCTTCAACATTCAGTTTGTTTTCAACATCCCTGTAGAATCCATTGCCAACGTACTTCAGTTGCACTGTTTGCCCAGAATCATCGCTTATCGAGACTTGTGCGTTTGAACGCGATCGGATTTCAGCCAGATAATGAGAACGCATCGTCAGGAGCACCCGATTGACGAGCTTATCCTCACCCAGGGGAGTCGGTGGAGCATCTGTGTTGCTGCAGTGAATGCTGCCGACAAACACTTCGTGGGGATAGTCCCGAAACTCATCGGGAGTCAGGATGCCAACGATGAAGTTGTGATAGTTTTGCCCCAGAAAGGACTCGCTGCAATCCGAGATATCATCACTGCAACCTGTCGAGGCTGCGGCAACCATAGCCAGTAGTAATAGTTGAAGTTTCAAGCTGCCTCGCGAAGAAGGTGGGGGCGTTTTGTGCGGATCATTTGGTCCGTTTATTTTTCTGCCTGACCTGGCGATGAAGTCTCGGAGATTAACAAGAAAATCAAGCCTGCGCGGCAGTCGTCCAGAAGTGAGTTACTCCGGCGGCAGAACAACAAAGTTAACTTTTGGCGCTTGCTGCGCGGAGCCGAAAACGCCGACCGGCGTGTCCGGACCATCAATGTTACTGCGAACATG
>JAUIKM010000061.1 GCA_030430495.1 bacterium
AACGCTCGGCGCATCCGACTGCCGCGCCGGTTTTTTTGAAGTGCAATTTGTCGATGAAGCGGGCCTGTTCAGCGCGCCCGGCGGGATTGGGGATGCGCGCTGTGCGGTGGTCTGCGCCGTGCTCTCGGATCTGTCGCAACTATTTAATCGTCCGGCGAATGCCGGCGCCGCGCGTATTCGTGTTGAAGCCTACGTCGATCCGACCGACAATGCGGCGGCTTTTGCCTCGGCGGTCTACCGCGTCGACGGCGCATCCAGCTCCGGACTGCTCGACGGCGCACTCTGGCAGGCGATCAATGCGCCTGGCGATCCCTACGCTGGCTGGAACAACACACCCGATCATCATGCGCGCATTGTGATCAACTTTGCACAGACGTTTAACCTCGATCCCGACGCCGCAAACTTCACGGAAGTCGACCTCTATTCGGTTGTGCTGCACGAGATGCTGCACGCACTCGGTTTGGCGTCTTTTGTCGGCGCGGACGGCAACTCGGTCCTCGCAGGCACAAACTGGTTCACGCGCTATGACTCTTTTTTACAGTTAAACATCAATGCGGGCCTGACGCCGCTTGTCGCGCCGAACAACGGCTGTTACGAGCTGAATCCTGCGCCCTACGACCGCGCACTGTTACAGACGCCCTGCTCACAAACTTCTGCTCCGGTCGTCTTTGCCGGAGTCAATCTGTTAAACGCGGCCGTGTACACGCCGCAACCCTGGCGTGCGGGCGGCAGCCTCAGTCACTTTGATGAAGACTGCGCCGCCGATGGTCTGGACCGGGTTTTGCATCATGAGATCAGGCCCGGTGAAATCAAACGCCTGCCGCATGCCGAAGAAGTCGCCGCGCTCTGCGATCTGGGCTATGCCGTCAGCGGCGTCTACGGCGCGCCCGGCAATGCAACGCGCTTTCGCAACGACTATGCCGCCTGCGGCGGATTGCCCGCGGGCGTTAACGACCGGCCATCCGGGCCTTTTGTATCGACTGAGCCGATTGTGCTGAGTTTTGACGATCTGGCCGCCAACGATAGTAACATTGACAAGATTGCCTGTCTTGAAGTGCTCGGCACAAGTGGCGCGCTGCTGTCGCGGACGGACTTAAACAAGGGCGAGCAATTGGTCATCGATCCCGATCCGGGGTTTCGCGGCACGATTGTGCTGCGTTATCTGCCGCAAGGCGGCGAACGCTTCGGCAACATCACCTATGTCTTTCTTGAAGTTGAGTTTCCGGCCTTGCCGCCCTGCACTTGGCCGACGGCTAATCTGCTGTGCAATGGAGATTTTGAGAATTCGATTTCTGATGGCTATCTAGGTATCGCAAAATTTGAAGAGTGTTACGCAAATGCTACTCGTACTGCCAAATGGTGGTCAGTAGCATCCCCAGATATCTATGAGCGCCAAATAGATGAGAATAACTTTATTAGAGAAGATGAATTCACGCCGTTTCCCGGTTACTCCATTGGCCCCGATTCATGGGATCGAATAGCCGCAAATCGATACTATTTGTTTTGTGTCCAAGATTGGGAAGGTATAATGCAGCCAATAAAGGAGGCGACAAATGGAGAACATGTAGTAAGAGCCAAAATTTTTCCATATAAGGGCGAAAATTTCACTCAAAAGATCGATATTCCAGAGTTGACCGTACATTTCGACACCATACCCTTCTGTGATGAAGATGACACCTACCGCAACCGTCGTTGGGATGATCAGCATGTAAAGCTTGGTACAAATGCTCCTTTGTTCCAATGGTCTACTGTAGTAAGTCAGCCATTTCACCTCGACGAAAAAGATCGGTGGGTTCTATTTTTACCACGCGCACCGGAACGAAACGATGATGCCTTCCTTGACATGCTCCTCGACGACCTCGAACTCATCCCGCTGGCCGCATACGTTCCGGCGCAGATAAAAACATTTGTGAATCAAGTCAACGACTGCGCCGGCGCGCCGGTCGACGTGCAGGTGCGCGTGTGCAAAGACTTTGAGGACAGTGAGCTTAACTTCGAACTCAAAGCCCTGCTGCCGCCGGGTGTGCAGTACCTGAGCGGCGACTTTGACTTAAACAACGATGAGCTGCTGGCGCGTCCGGCGGACCTGCAATTCGACAGCATCGGCTGCGGCTTTTTTACCATGCGCGTTGTTGCCGATCCGGCCTTGGCCGACGGCCTGCCGCACTACATCAACATTGTGCGGCGCGGTGCGGAGGAATTTGTGCTGGCCGCCGCCGAGCTACGGCCGCGGCGTTCGGGTCTGCGATTGCGTCAGGACATAAACGCCTGTCGCAACAACGGGCTGTTGTATGCGCTCGACCTGTCGAACAGCAGCCTTGCGCCGCTGCCAAACTTTGAGCTGCGCATCAGGTGCACGCCGCCGCTGGCGGCTCCGCCGACGCAAGTCTTCGTGAACGGCGCGGCCTGGAGCGACTTCAGCGCGGATGCGTCCGGCATCGTGTTAAACAACCTGGCACTTGCGGGCGCTGCGCCGACCGGCGATCCGCCGCGGCCGCGCCTCGATGTACGATTTACTGCGCCGCTGTTGCAGTCGACGCAGTCGATTGAAGTAAGCGCCGAAGTTGTGCCGCCCTCCGGCTGTGCGCGCAGCTCAACGAACAATGTCTCGGTCGTTGAAAACAGCGTCGATCTGGGCGGCGATGTGCTGCTCTGCGACGCGCCGCTGCAACTCGGCGTCGCCGATGAGTTTAAATCCTACCAATGGTCAAACGGGGCCGCAACGCCGACGATCGAGTTAAACACTTCCACGCCCGAAGGAATGCTTTCGCTCACAGCGATTGATGCCGGCGGCTGTGAACACCGCGATGCCGTGCTCGTCGAACAAGCCGAACGCATTCAATTGTTAATCGATCCGGCGGACGTGTCCGCCGATCCCGGCGCAAGCTTCCGCGTGACCGTTAAACAAACCATGCCCGCACCGTCCGGCGACGCGCGCAGTTTCAGCGCAACGCTGCGCTACGACCAGACCATGTTGGAGCTGCTGAGTCCGTCCGCGCCGCGCACAGTCGTCGCCGGTGCACGTCGTTATGCCGAACACAATCTGCGCGGCCTGCGCCCGGCCGGATATGACGGCGAAACGCTGCTTGAGCTGGAGTTTATGGCGCTGCTGGGGGACACTCTGCAAAACACGGTAGAAATCTTCGACTTCACGCTTGATGACTGTTTAACAGCGGGCCGCGCCGCCTTTGAGTTCACGGCCTCGGAGGTTTGCGCCGCCGATCACAGACTGATTGTGCTCGGCGCGCCGCTGACCTTTGGAGTTGTTAAAGCGGAAGGCGGCACAGTGCGCGTTTCAGTCAACGCGCCCACCCACATGCAGGCACACATCGTGCTGAGCGATGTGCTCGGCCGCCGCGTCGCGGCGGTGTTCAGCGGTGAACTCGAATCCGGTGCGAAAGAATTTATAGTTAATGAAGCAATGCTGTCGCCGGGCCTGTATTTCTGCAGTCTGTACAGTGCGTCAGGCGTTCGGACGGAAATCCTGCGAGTGGATTGATCTTGCCGATGTTAAACACATATCGCCCGGCCGCGGCAATCCTGACGCTTTTTCTCCTCGTCGCTCTGCTCTGCGCCGAATCCAATGCGCAATCCTGGGTTGATCGCCTGGGCGAGACGGTATAGTTTGTCGCCACAACTGGTTCCAACCGTACGCGGGCATCAATGCGTACAAGCGGCAAGTTCTATACTCTCAATACCCATACCCGCCGCTGCGCATCGCGGCATAGGCCTCCAGAAACTCGGCGATGTCCGCGTCCGGAACATATGGTTCGTTCGTTAAGAGCGGCCTTGGTGGTACATATTCGAATGGCGTCAAACGAGAAGCCCGGCGGCAGGCTTCGTGCAACAAGAGCTCAAGATTGATGACATCCGCGCGGTTGTATGCCAGCAGTGCCTCCAGCCAGCGACGATCCCCGCTCTGCTCGTAGCGACGCCACAGCAGCACGGCCGCGTATCCGTCCACCCCGTCCAGCTCGTCGCGGTCGATCTCCAGCTGTTTTTCGATCGACTTCAGCCCGCCTCGCAGCTTCAGCCCGCGCAAGACAAAACGAAGGTCGATGTGCGCATGCGGCAGCTCCGTTAAAAAGTGCGACTCGATCCAGGGTGCGTCAAAACAACGCCCGTTGAAACTCACGAGCGCGCGGTAAGACCGAATGTCGTCGATGAAATCGCGCAGGTTCTCGCCGTAAATATACTCGCGCAAGCGGCGGCCGTCGTAGGTGACAATTGTCGTGATGTGCGCCCCGAAGTCCGGGCTCGTCCCCGTGGTCTCGATGTCAAAGAAAAGCAGTTCGTCGCGGAATTCTTCATAGAGCCGCCAGTGCTCGCTCAGCGGCAGCCGCTCGGCAAACCAGGCGGCGTCGCGCGCGTCAAGCCGCTCGCGGCTCAGTTCCAGTTCGTCCGTCCACAACACACGCCGTTTGTCGCTGATGCGCAGCAGATCCGCCGCGGCAAAATCCTGCCAACTGTGAACGCCCGATTCCCAGAAACGCCGCTCGGCGACGGGACCGACCTGCGGCAAATGACGAAAGGTGTTGACCAGCATCAGTCGGCCTCTTTGTGTCCAGCGTCGCGCCAGGCGCGCATGCCGCCGTCCATTGAGATGACATTCGTATAACCCATCCGCTGCAGATTGTCGGCCGCCAGGGCCGAACGATAACCGCCGCCGCAGTACAGAATCAGCTCCTGATTCCTGTCCGGAAAACGCGTCTCGACGTCGCGCTCAATAATCCCCTTGCTCAGGTGCAGCGCGCCGGGGATGTGACCCGCGGCGAACTCGCTTTCTTCGCGCACATCCAGGATCGTTATATCTTCGCCGTTTTGCATGCGCGTGTAGACCGTCGCAACGTCGCTTTCGCTTATACGCAAACGGGCCTCCTGCACAATGCGCAGGAAGCCCTCGGAATGCTGTTTCATTGTTTTGTTCTTTCCTGAAATTCCGCCGGATCAGCGCGTCAGCTTTTTGTATTTGATGCGCTCGGGCAGAATGTTTTTGACGCCTTTGCGTCGTTTGTAATCCTCTTCGTATTGCGTGTAGTTGCCGTCGAACCAGACGACCTGGCTCTCGCCTTCAAACGCAAGAATATGCGTCGCAACGCGGTCCAGGAACCAGCGATCGTGAGTAATGATGACGGCGCAACCCGCAAAGTTGGCCAGGGCCTCCTCCAGCGCGCGCAGCGTGTTCACATCCAGATCGTTCGTCGGTTCGTCAAGCAGCAGGACGTTGGCGCCCTCGCGCAGCGTCTTGGCCAGGTGCACGCGGTTGCGCTCACCGCCCGAAAGATCGCCAATGCGTTTCTGCTGGTCCGAACCGCTGAAGTTGAACCACGAGACGTAAGCGCGCGAGTTAACTTCGCGCGGGCCGACCTGCAGCACGTCCGCGCCCTCGCTGATTTCTTCCCAGATCGATTTGGCAGGATCCAGTGGGCGGTCCTGACGCACATAACCGAGCTTGACCGTCTCGCCCAGCACAACGTCGCCGCTGTCGGGCGTTTCCATGCCGACGATCATTTTAAACAAGGTCGACTTGCCCGCGCCGTTCGGCCCGACCACGCCAATGATGCCGCCGGGCGGCAGCGAAAACTCGACCGACTCCATCAGCAGTTTTTCTTCAAATCCCTTCGTCAGCTTATGTGCTTCGATGACTTTGTCGCCCAGACGTGGTCCCGGCGGAATCGAAAGTTCGATGTCCTCGGGCGCTTTGTCCTGCTGCTCCTCCACCATGCGCTCGTAGGCGCTGATGCGCGCCTTGCTCTTGTCGTGCCGTCCCTTGGGACTGGCGCGCACCCAGTCCAGCTCGCGTTCCAGCGCCTTGCGCCGTTTTGTCGCGGTTTTTTCCTCCTGCGCCAGGCGTTTGCTCTTCTGGTCCAGCCAGGAACTGTAATTGCCTTCAAAGGGTATGCCGTGTCCGCGGTCCAGTTCCAGAATCCAGCCGGCCACGTTGTCCAGAAAGTAGCGATCGTGCGTCACGGCGATGACCGTGCCTTCGTAGCGGCTCAGGTGGTGCTCCAGCCAGGCCACCGACTCGGCGTCCAGGTGGTTGGTGGGCTCGTCGAGCAGCAGGACGTCGGGTTCGCGCAGCAGCAGACGGCACAGCGCCACACGGCGGCGTTCACCGCCGGAAAGGTGTTTGACCGAGGCGTCGGGCGGCGGACAGCGCAAGGCGTCCATCGCCATCTGCAGTTTGCTTTCCAGATCCCAGGCGCCCAGGTGGTCGATTTTCTCCTGCAGTTTGCCCTGACGCTCGATCAGCGCCTCAAAGTCCGCATCGGGGTCGGTAAATTTTTCGTTGATCGACTCATACTCGCGCACCAGGTCCACAGTTTCCTGCACGCCTTCCTCGACGATCTGCAACACCGTCTTGCTTTCGTCCAGCTCTGGTTCCTGCGCCAGATAACCAAAGGTGATGTCTTTGTTCGCGCTGATTTCGCCGATATAATCCTGGTCTTCGCCGGCGATGATGCGCAGCAACGTACTCTTACCGGCGCCGTTGAGACCCAGAACGCCGATCTTTGCACCGTAAAAAAACGACAGGTAAATGTCGCGGAGAACCTGTTTGTTCGGCTTGTGGACTTTGCCGACGCCCACCATCGAAAAAATAATCTTGTTATCGCTCAAATTCAGCTCCACCTCTAAGGATTGTCACGTGAGTGGGAATGCGGCCGCAGCTGTTGTACAACGGCGCATCCCCGGCAAAAATACGCATTTCCGCCTGAACCGCAGCACCGACGACGCACTCGCTCGAAGCCGCGTCGCTCTGCAACATTTGCGCCGGAGTCCCGTCATGTCCGGCAATCCCGGCTACGACACTCACACCGACGGCACATCTGGCCGTCCCGTCACTTTTCTGCGTATTTTTGTCCTGCTTTCCGGCCGTAGAACACGAATTCCAATCCATCTTCGGGTACCGATTATGTCAAGATTCGCTCTGCTCCTGTGCGGTTGCCTTGCCGCCGTGCTGACAATTCAAAGCTGTAAAACAACGCCTTCCTCCGTCACGCGCATTGAAGAAACTTCGGTGACCGACCTGAGCGGACGCTGGAACGACACCGACGCTCGCCTCGTGGCCAAAGCCATGGTCGATCAGGTGCTCAGCCAGAACTGGCTCAACAACTTCGTCGGCGCCAACGACCGCAAACCCGTCGTCATCGTCGGGATGGTGCGCAATAAAACTCATGAGCACATCGACCCCGAAGTGTTCACAAAGGAGGTCGAACGTTCCTTCATCAACGCACAGACCGTCCGCGTGGTCCAGGGCGGTGAAAAACGCGCCGAGGTTCGCGCCGAGCGCGCCGACCAGCAGGAATACGCCTCCACCTCCACTATGAAAAAGTGGGGCCTGGAAGTCGGTGCGGATTACATGATGCAGGGGTCGATTAACTCCATCGTGGACTCCAACAACAAACAGAAAGTTGTTTACTACAAGGTTAACCTGGAGCTGACGGATATTCAAACCAATGAAATTGTCTGGATCGGCGACAAGGAAATCAAAAAACTCGTGGACAAATAAGCCGCGTTTTTCGGCTCTGAACTACGGGTTAACTTTAACATGTTGCGATCCATATTTCTGCCGCTGCTCCTGCTGATTCTGGCCGGCGCCGCCGGCGCCTGTTCGACCTACTACGAGGATAATATCGAACTGGAGCGGCGTCTGCGCGAGGGCGATATCCGTGCCGCACGCGAATTTGTCATTCAGAGCGAGGAAGCGCGTTCCGACAAAAACTACATTCTCTACCTGTTGAATCGCGGCAGCATTGAGTGGATGCTCGGCGAATACGACAGCAGTTTTGTCATGTTTGAACGCGCCAACCGTTTAATCGAATCGCGGCGCACCACGCTCGGCCAGGAAATCCTCTCCTATCTCGTTAACCCCGGCGTCCTGCCCTACCGCACCGAAGACCACGAATCCGTGCTGCTGCACTACTACCAGGCACTTAACTTCCTGATGCAGAACCGCCTGGACGAAGCGCTGGTGGAAGCGCGACGCATCAATATTAAACTCAATGAAATCAACGACCAGTACGAGTCCGAAAATCGCTACAAACGGGACGCATTTGCCTTGACGCTCACCGGACTGATTTACGACGCCGCGGGCGACTACAACAATGCCTTTATCGCCTATCGCAACGCCTGGGAAACCTACCGCGACGAATACGGCGATCTCTTTGGTCTGCACGCACCCGCTCAACTTAAACAGGACCTGATCCGCGCCGCCGAGCGCACCGGATTCCGTCAGGAAGCCGAGCGCTATCGCAGCGAGTTTAACATCTCAACCTCGTCCGCGGCCGACTCACTGGGCGAAGTGGTCTTTTTCTGGAACAACGGTCTCGGCCCGGTTAAAAATCAGTTTGCAGTTAATTTTGTTTCCGTTGCCGGCGAAGGCGGCGCGCTGATTTTTCAGAGCGACTACCGCGGCTATTCCTTCCCCTTTTATCCCGATCGCGAACGGGTTAAACAGAACGACAAAAACGCACTTGAGAAGCTTGAAACATTCCGCGTGGCATTCCCCACATATACCGAGCGCCCGCTGGTGTACCGCCGCGCCGCACTGATCGGCCGCGACACGACAAGACTGGAGTTGGCGGAGGATATCAATGCGATTGCGCATCAATCGCTGGAAGACCGGATGCTGCGCGAATTTGGACAGGCTCTCCTGCGCGTGGCCATTAAAAAAGCGGCGGAATTCGGTGTTAAACAGAAAAATGAAACGCTTGGCGCGCTCCTGGGTCTGGCCGGCGCCTTGACGGAAAATGCCGACACGCGCAACTGGCAGGTGTTGCCGCACTCGATTTACTACGCCCGACTGGCGCTTCCGCCCGGCGAACAAACTATTCGTTTTGTGGCGCAGACTGCGCGCGGTGAACGCACCGAGGAAGAATTTACTTTTAACATTCGCCCCGGCACAACGCAGTTTCACGCATTTCACACCCTGGCTTCGGGCCGCCCGGAGGAATACCAGTGGTACGAAGCGCGGCCGGGCCCGCGCGGCAGGTGATTCCCTCAACACTCTCCGACCAGACTCCTGATCGCTTCGCCTCCGCTCTCTGGAGCGGGCGGCTTGCTTTTTTCTCTTGTTCGTCAGCGCGGCACAAACCTCAAACAAACGAGTCCGCTTCCAGCCCGGGTGTTTAACACCGCTCAACGACAGTCAACGACTCACACGGCGACAAACAAAGAAGTCAGGGAGCCTGAGGCCGCCGCGTCAGCAAGGGCTCAAAGCGGTCGGGAGTCGCATTAAACAGAGCGGTTAATTCTCTTCGGCCAGACGCGCACGCCGCGCCGCTATAAACGAACGCACCGCCGCGACCAGAAAAATCAGGTTCAGAATGAACGTCAGGCCCTTGGAGATAGTCGCCAGCGGCATGCTGTCCGCGCCGCCCGTGTTAAACACGACGAGATCAAGGAATCCGCGCGCCGTGCCGAGCATTCCCAGCAAAGCGATGACCGACAGAATGTGCATGGCGTGTTTGCGGAATTCCTCTTTGTGGCCCAGGGCGGCCAGCACGTAGTAAATCAATCCGAATGCCGCCGGAATCAGCGCCGTCAGGCTGGTGGCCTCAGCCATTATAAAACCGACAAGTCCGACGACGATCAATAAAACACCGACAATCCTGGCAAGACGCAGCATTTCAGCCTCCCTTTGTTTAAGCGGCCTTCGCTACCGACCTTCGGCGCAACAGGCGGCAATCAATACGTTTCAATGGCCCGCGAATTGTCCGCCGCCCGATGTATCGCCCTAAAACGAACGCCCCGCATTAAAACACAGAAGCACGACCGTCGAACGACGATCGTGCTTGCTGAGGATTCGGACGGGCATGCGGAATGCCGCTTCTTAACCGACTTTGCGGTCCGCCGCGGCCAGTTTGTATTCCGCCACCATTTCTTTTTCGTGTTTAAGTGTTTCGAGGATCCAGCTCCACAGTTCTTCGTAGGGCACGATTTCCGTGGGATCCACCAGATGTTTATAACGCTTCAGCTTGCTGACCCACTGCCGGCCGAGGCGTTCAACGCGGCGGTAGTTCAGATCTTCCTTGGCGACGACCATGAGCATGCGGATAAACACCTGCGTGCGATAGGTCTCGTTTTTATAGAGATAGCGATGACAATAATTGGAGAGCGAGTCAAGGCGCTCCATAATTTTGTCGATTTCGCCGCGGCGCACATAGGTAATCAGCTGCAGGATCATGAGGCTGGTATTCCAACCGGCCTTGTCCGTTTGCATGATCGGCGTTTCGTTTAACAGGCGCTCCACGCGCAGGCTGATAACTTTCTCCGGCGTGAATTCATTGCGGAATGCCGCCAGAGCGTAGTATCCTTCGAATAGTTTCCAGCGCTCTTTAAGGTGATCGGGCTGCTGGTTAAACTTGGAGTTTTTACGCACGACCTGCAAACAGTTGCCTGCTTCCTGATAGTCGCCGGAGTGCATGCACATCACAAAGCGGTGATGCTGGAACTGGAACCACATGAGGTTGCCCTCGCGGCAGTAGCGCGCGGCAATCTGAGCGTTAAACTTGGCGTTGACGTAGTCGTGCATTTCGCGATAGGCGTCGAATTTGTCGCCGTAAAACACCACGTAGAGACTTGGAAATGCCAGGTGCGGTCGGCCGCGCAGATATTCGATGGCTTCGTCGCAGTTCTTGATGACTTCCTCTTTTTCACCTTCCATTTGCAGGATGACGGATTTGGCGCGGAAGAAGGAGACGGCGACATTGAGCGTGTCGTATTTGCTGTAGAGGTCGGTAAGTTTCTTAAACAGCGCCTTGATCTTGCGCTGCTCCGTTTTGGAGACGCTGGTGGACTTAACATAGTTGATGGCAATCTGCTGCCAGAAGGACATGGCTTCGTCTTCGGCCACGAGCAGTTCGCGTTGTTCGGTTGCGGCGGCGGCGGCTTCCTCAAACTGGCGGCGTTCGCCGAGGATGTGATAGAGTTCGCGCAGAATCTGAGCGGCTTCCAGCGCGACGGTGGGCATGGAGTGGTAGACGGCTTTCTCCAGTACGTGGCGGCCGAGTTGTTCGGCGCTTTTCTTGGCATTGAGGCGAAGCAGCAGCTTAACGAGGAACAATTTGCGGTTGCACTCGACCATCGCCGTGAACATTTCCGAATGGGTTTCTTTCGTCGGACTGATCAGCAGGAGCTTGGTATAGAGCGTTTCCTTGAGCTGCCATTTCAACCGGCGATACTTTTCGCTGATGTTCGCCTCACCATACACGTTTTCGGCGGCCTGAATATCGGTACTGAACTCATCGTTTTTGATACCCTGGTACATCTGGTACGGAAGGAACTGCTGATTTTCCTCACTCTCGAAGTCAATACTGGACTCCGGAATGAACTTCTCCTCCGTAACGATATTCACTAATTCCTTAAGCTTTTTCATGCGGAATGCTCCAGAAATTCAAAAAAATCGATGTAATGGTCATTATTGGCCAAGCATACGACGTAACAAAAAAATCGTGTGTGTGGGTGCCTACCCTGCCGAAACACTAGCTTTGTCTCAACGACTAACTGTGTTTCCCTTTTACGTCAAACCGGAGAACGTGTCATGCACGAGTTGCTGTGTGTCCTGCTGTACCTTTCACTGATTTCAAGTCCGAACGAGTATTTCGATACTGAGATTTACAGTATCGAATCCGACAATCAAACTCTCGTGGACAACGTTGAATCCAATCCGACTCTGTATAATTATGTACTTACCGAGTTCGATGACGAGGCCGATTGGATTGAAATCTGGGATGCCAGCAACTATTGACATTCTGCAGACTGCAAAACAACCGAAACGAAACCTTCATTTACACAAATGAAGGTTTCGGAGTTTTTGTTGGCTTCTATGAGTAGTTGAAGTTTCCACCATTTTGCCGATCGCCGGCTCAGTGCAGCACCGCTTCACTCTTCCGGGGTCGGTATCCCGGACACCGGAGAGGGCGTTAAACAGTTCAATGGTGACAAACCAATGTTTGACGACTGCCGAGTGCCGTCCACCATCCGGGTATTTCCCAAAATTCCAGCCCGGATAAACCGTTAAACAGACTGCAATTTCAGGGCGCGCCATACACCGTTGGCAGCTTGGCTGCCGGATCAGATGACCTGACCCGTTAGTGCGGAATTGTGCAAGACTCACTTGCCGCCACGTTTTCCGCAATAGTTGGCAGCAAATGTAACAACATTATCAAATCGTTACAAGAGTTTTCTCAATTCCAACATATTTTTTTTAGGTTTTTCACGCGGAACAGCATGCAGTCCACGCCCTGAGTCCACCCGTGCCGAATCCTGCACTACACCTGCGCTAATTGTGCCCACAGCAACATTTTACGGACATTCTTGCCGGTGAATATTTGACGCTTTGACATTGAATAACACAAGTATATTGCGGCAAATGTATCTGGAGCTGCACGGGCCAGGACCCAACATCCATTACAATTTCGTAACACAGCGACAGTAGTTTGTGACCGCCGGAGCGGCGTAAAAATGGCTTGCATCTCCGGCGGTCACGTGTCTCAGATCAGGCTTCCGTTTCGGCCGGAGCGTGTCCTGTCAAGGCGTGCACGGCATCGTTTAACAATTCCAGCGCCAGGTTGATCTGGCCCTCATGTGTGCGGAATGAGAGCACAGCCAGGCGCAGAGTAAAACAGCCGTCCAGGTTGGTGGAGCTGATAAAAATCCGCCCGTCGCTGCGCAGCTGTTCCAGCACGGATCTGTTTAGTTCATTGGCGTCAAATCCAGGTGTGACAAAGCGGAACGCCACAATGCTGAGGTCGGGCGCTCCGAGCAGGTCCAGATGACGCCAGCGCGACAGGCGGAGATAGGCGTAGCGGGCCAGCAGGAGTTTTTCCTGCAGCGACGCGCGGAACGCCGCCACGCCGATCAGCTGGAAGGCCAGCCACAGTCGAGGACCGCGAAAGTGCCGCGTCAGTTCCGGTGATATTTCCGCCGGTGAAATTTCATCTGCGGACGCATCCTGCATGTAGTGCGCATTATAGCGGTGGGCGCGCAGCATTTTCTCTCTGTCGCGCACGAGCACGGCGCCGGTGCCGTAGGGCAGGAACAATCCCTTGTGGGGATCGAGCACGAGTGAATCCGCGCGTTCGATGCCGCGCAGGCGTTCGCGCGCCTGCGGACTCAGCATGAAAAATCCGCCGTACGCCGCGTCGATGTGATACCACACACCGGCGTCGGATGCAACATCGGCAATGGCGTCAAGCGGATCGACGGCGCCGGTATTGGTCGTACCCGCCGACGCGATAATCAGCCAGGGTTTCAACTGTCCGGATGCGGCATCCTCGCGAATTGCTTCGCGCAGCAGGTCGACGCGCATGCGGCGCCGGCCGTCCACCGGAATGATGCGCCGACGCACTTCGGCCATTCCCGCGTACTGCAGCGCTTTGTCGACGCAGTGGTGCACTTCCGCCGTGCTGTAAACAACGGCATTTTCCACGTCGCGGGCTTTGAGGCCGGCGGCGTCGCGGGCCGTGACGATCGCCGTAAGGTTCGCCAGGCTGCCGCCCGAGAGCAGGGTCCCCGCGGTCGTTGCCGGGAAACCGACCAGATCTGCCATCCAGCGTATCAGCCCGTTTTCCATCGCCACCGCCCCTGGAGACGCGTAGGCCACGCCGGCATAGCGATTGCCTATGGCCGCCAGCATGTCCCCCAGCGCCGAAGGATAAATTCCTCCGCCCGGAATGTAAGCCAGATGACCGCCGGACGCCGGGTTCAGTCCCGAACCGTCTACCTCGGCGGCATAGGTGCTCAAAAGTGCATCGATGTCGTCGTTCCCCTCTTCCGGGACGGCGGACCAATCGTGTGCTGTGGACGAACCAGGCAGCCGATAGGCCGGCGCAACATCGTCCATCGACTCCAGAAACTGTTCGCAATAGTCATTGACGGCACTGCTCCACTTTGCGCGGCGCGGCGCCGGCGGTTCAAGCCCCGCACTCAGTTCAGCGCAGGCGTTAATGTCCCGGCGCAGCTGCTCCAGCTCTTGCTCAAATTGAGATTCCATGGAATGTTTAATGAGAAAAGTCGACAGGGAAAATCACGTGATGATGTCGACATCACGCCGCCACGCCGCCCTGCACGACGTGCGATTAAACAACCGTGCGGCGAGAGTATGGTTGGAACGTCCCGCGGCCGGTCGCTTCGGCCAGATACAAATTACGAGTTTCGGGCCGGAACTGCGCACAGGCGGTTCACAAACCCGAAAACCCACAACAATGTGCGGTTTGACGTCTGAAGCACCGGTTTACTTGTACGATGTTCCAGGGTGGCCCAGCGCTTTGCGCAGCGCGCCGAGCTGGCCGATGTGGTAGGCCTCGTGTTGGACCAGAAAGGCAATCGTATTTAACACCGTCGGCGGCGAAACCGGAAAGTGCGCTTCCATTTCGCGCAACAGCTCCTCATCGCTCATGGCCGCCAGTGCCGGGGCCACCTCGTCGGCTATTTCGTCCCAGATACTCAGCATGTCCGCCGGAGCGCCGTAGTCCTTGCCTTCTTCATACTTCAGGAAGGCATCCTGGAGCGGCCTCTTTGCGACAAGGCCGGCCAGTTTGGCGTAGTAGTAGCGCGCGTTGATCAGATGGCCGGAAATGAAAATCATCGGAGCAAAATTGTCGATCGCTCGCCGATGCGCCTCTTCCTTTGTGATGTCTTTGAGGCTGTTGCGAAACAGCGTGTTGTTCACCTGGATAGTCGTACCAAGGATCTGATTTTGATGGGACATAGGTCTCCTGCTCAGGTAGATGTCCTGCGCCGCTGCGCAGGCAGCTTGTGTTTACTGCAATTGAATTTCGGTCTGATACTCGTCCATCGTGAATTGCGGCACGCGCTCCACCAGTTCCGGCAGTTCGATCTCGCGCAGAAAATGCGGAGGAAAGGCGCGGAACAGGACGCGCACCGCCAGCGAGATGCGGTCCACGCCTTCCAGCTGCTGCGCCGGAATGTGGTAGATGGACGTGCGGCCTTCCAGCGCCGGAATTAGCCGGAAAACAATTTCGTGCGCTTCCCAGAAGAAGGACGTCGTCTCGCCATTTTTTTTGGGAATGCCGTTGAACAGCGCCAGCTCGAGATCGGGCTGCATGTCGCCCGATTGTACAAACTCGCTGTGTTCGTCCAAAAGGTCGCCGTTCGGGTCCAGCGTGCCGCTGGAATACAGCTCTTCGCCCGTGTCGGCGTCGCGGGCGATAACTTCAACCCACATCTGGCGTTCGAAGACCGAGCCGCTGGGGATGCTGTGGCCCACGTTTGTATTGAATACATCGACCAGAATTCGAAGGTTTTCGCTGCGTGTCGCTTCCGTCGGTGCGTTGACAGTCAATGTTATCGATCGGGTCAACTGAAGTTCCACCAGCTCGATCATTTTGTCGCGTCCCGGAAAGTCGGTCAGCGGTACGTCAACACCGGCCATGCTATGGCGATGCAGATTGCCGCGTACAGGTGCGCCGATCGCGGCCTGCCCCGTGTACGTCAGCATGTGACAAGTCTGACAGAAAATGCCCTGGCCCGGATACAGCGAAGCGTCGTGTTCGGTCGAAGTGCGTTCCACGTGCACCCCGAGCGGATTGACGATATCGTGACAGCCCTCACAGACGCCGCTGCGCGAGAAGTCCGCGTCGTAACGCGAGCTGTGAAACCCATTGGGCATCGGGTCCTGTATGGTGCCGATCTGCGCGTCGTCCAGCCGAAACCCATCGATGGCATGCCCCGGCCGCCACGACTCCGCTTTGTGACAGACATCACAGGAAACGCCGGCGCGCGCCAGTTTGGACAGGGACGCTTCCGGCGTGTTCGGGGGAACCTCGTTCAGCCGCGAAGCAATCGGGCTGTGGCAGTCCGTGCAGAAGCTGCCCAGTTGCCCGTTCGAACGCTCCTGACCGATTTCGTTCAGGCGGAAAAACACGGGATCGACAAAGGAATAGGCGTGCATGGAGATTGACCACTCTTCATAGTGCGTCGGGTGGCAACCCTTGCAGGCGGTCTCTGGGTCTGAAAAAACTTCGCTGTAAATGCCGGAGGAATCCGGCAGCGGCTGCACGATCGGCGGCCCCGTCGCTCCGTCGTCGGAACAAGCGCCGGACAAAACACCGGTCGCCAACAAGACGGCCAGTGCGGCAATCAAACGCCAGGTTGCAAGGGGCGCCTGATTGTCGGCAACAGACTGAGCGGATCCGGCGGCAATGTTCATTGGAGTGTTGTGTCGACTTTCGATGAAAAAGATATCAGTTCAGGCTGCGCGCAAGGCGCAGTCCGTACGAAGCGCTGTTGACCAGGGGGTCGAGAATCTGCCTCGCCGCGCTGCGCGCCCGCACCACGCCGAAGGAATACGCGCCGCCGCGCGCGATGCGCGGTCCGCCGCCCGTCGGCCCGGTCGGGTCAAAACGCGGACTTTCGGCGTAGTATTCGCCCTTGAATGGGTCCCAGACAAATTCGGCCACGTTGCCGATCATGTCGTAAAGTTCAAATGCGTTGGCCTCTTTCTGCCCGACGGGATGTGTCCGGTAGTCCGAGTTAAAACACAGCCAGGCAATCCGGTCCAGATTTGGTTCAAGCGAACCATCGGCAATACACTGCGTCCGCGGATTCGTCAGCCCCCCGCTGTAAATTTCCGATGAGGTGCCCGCCCGGCAGGCGTACTCCCACTCGGCTTCCGTCGGCAGCCGGTAACCTCCGGCATTAAACCGGAACGTAACATCCTCGCCGTCGATGACATAACACGGCTGCAGACCGGCGCGCACGGACAGGCGATTGCAGTATTCAAGCGCTTCATACCAGTTGAGGTTCTCGACCGGAAGATCACCGCTGCCTTCAAACCAGGAAGGGTTGTCGCCCATCAGCGAAACGTATTCGTCCTGCGTGACTTCATGGATGCCGATCTCAAATAGTTTTGTGATTGTCACCTGGTGCGGCGGTTGCTCCGGCGTGGTAATATCTCCGCCCATGGTAAAGCTGCCGGTGGAGATGCGACGCAGCGCGGGCATCCGCACATCCGACCTGATGTTGGCTTCGTAGAGAAACCGCGCTATTTCATAGCCGCCGTCGCGCGCCACCAGCCGCAGCCGCACGTAGTAACGTCCATCGGCGGCAAACGCCTGTGCCTGCGGGCTGCCGTCGGAGACGACGCGCTCAGCGCCGCCATCGTCAAATGACCAGTGATAGTTGATTCCGGTGGGAATATTATCGCCTTCGAACTCGAAAATGTAGTTTTCACCTGCGCGCCCTTCGGCTGCACCGTCGGAACTGATCGCCCCGCGCGCCGGCGGCGACCACTGCTGCGGTTCGTCGTCGTCGCAGGCGGTCGGCGCCAGCATCAGCGCCAGCGCCGAGCAGACAGCCAGAAAAGGTCGGAGGGTATTTTTCATGCGTAGAGTATCACTCAAATTGTTGGCGGAACACCGCAAATTCCTCGCGCATTCGCTGCAACTCCTGATCCAGCCGTCGCACCTCGCCTTCCAGCGCGCGGATGCGTTCGTCCTCCATCTGCAGCGAGATTCGCGCGGCCTCGGGCCGCTCATGCTCCGGGTTTTCGGTGGATTCCTCCACTTCCGGCGCGCCGGTCAGCAGATGAACATATCGGGATTCTTTGCGTCCGGCCTGTCGCGGCAGCTGTACCGCCAGCGCGCCGGCTTCGCGATTGCACAGCCCGTCCACAACGTCCTGGCACTCCTGCAGATCGGCGAATTCGTGGATACGCGTCGTTCGCCCTCGGATTTCACCCACGGTTTGCGAACCGCGGAGCATAAGGACACACAAAACCGCAATCTGTAATTTTTCCAGTTCCAGCACATCCGTCAACCGCTGTTTGTATTTGTTGGCGCGGCTCCCGGCCGATTGCACCAGGCTGATCAGACTGCGACTGCGCAGGGCGTCCAGTGCCCGCAGCACGACCGCTTCGTCAAGCGCCAGCACCGGATCGCGGTTGGATTTCTGGTTACATGCCGCCGTCAGACCATTCAGCGTCATGGGATAATAGTCCGGCGTGGTCCACTCTTTTTCGATCAAAGCGCCGAGAACGCGCACTTCCACATCGTTCAATTCGACGACCTGTGGGCCGTCCTCCTGCTCAAAATCCTGATCCATCGTACCGTGCCCCTGAATTTCATGCTGCAACATCGCCGGCTTCACTGCCCGGCCGGGAATTTAATGCCGCCGGTCCGACTGCTCCAAATTGCGGCCGCCTTCATCACTCACTTTCCCGACGTTCAAACGCATCGGCTCAGCGATTTCGTCGCTCTGTCATACCTTCAAAGTCGCCGCCGCTGTTTCAGTTTGCGGCCGATTCGTCCACTTTGTATACCTTCGCCGAACTTCCTCCCACGCCGGGCAGACAACGCATTACCGCTCTCGCCGCGGAAACTCTCGGCGCGTACAAACTCCCTGTCCGCGGCTCACGTCAGGGACATCAGCTCAGCGCACAAGTACGACGTCGGCCTTCACACAAGAGATCCGCGGGCGGTAGTTCGCGGGGTTCGCAAAAACCTTGTTTCCCGGTCCGACGAAAACGTAGACACTCCGGGTTTGACGCTGCCGGGCTTCAACAACTCGGAATGCCTTCGGGCCGCCTGCGAACTGATTGCCGCTCACCCTCAGGCCGCCGTTCATCTCAACGACGGGCGCGGTAAAGCGCTCGCAACCGAACTCGACAACCGGGCCTGCGTCGACAATTTTTGCACCTCACCTGTTGGCAGCGCCTGGCGCAAGGGGGCTCATTCGCGACGGCACGATCGAGAACCGGGCTGGTTCACCCGGTCGGTGGAAACGCCACGCCGCACTGGTAGCCACGGTCCCTCTCAACCTGGTTGCGCACGGCGGCCATGGCGACAGCCGCCGCACACGTCACATTTGTTCGCGGTTAAGATCCGATCAAAGCGACACCGTACAAAAAGCTCTCAGCCGGGCGCTGGCCGCCTCATCAAATGGGATCGACCGGCGATTGAACAATCTATCCGCCTGCACGACTGCCAATTGTCCGCCCTCGTCAAATGCGAGGTTCGCCGCAAACTCGACACCGGCACAAAAAACTGAATTTCACCTGTTCGTCGCCTCAATTCAAGCAAATACCAAACCATGCGGCTCGCTACGCGGCCTTTTAAATCCGCTTTTGTTAACCTCCGTGTTAACAGCTCACTGCCAGGGAGTCAGCAAGCATTTTTGTACAAAAGCACTGCATTTCGAGCGCGAAGCCGGTTGACGGTCACGGTTGACGATTGACGGTTCCGGCTGAAGCATCCGGTTGGAGGTTCCGGTTAACGGTCACGGCTGCTGGTTCCGGTTGAAGGTTCGGAGGCAACACCTCACGAAACAACGATCGGCAGGTTAGGAGGCGAGTCGGAATGCATAAGGCTCCAGTCTCAAAGACTGACTCCAGGGCAGACTCCTCCGTTGAATCTTTGGGCCCACCCAGTACCCGCCACCGCCGCCAATATTTCCCCAAAGAGCACAGACACACCGTCCGCGCGTTCGCAGATCTTTTTTCGGCCATTCGTCCAAATTCCAGAGCGCCGCGACCGATCGCCTCCCGACGCTCCCCAAGTCTACAAACACAGGTTTGAATCTCAATGCCCAAAAAATTAAACGCCCATTACAACGTGGTTGTACGGGCCGCTTTGACCGGCAAACGGCCGTGATACGGCATCTGGCCGATATAAAGGTAAAGGAATCTGTTTAACAATCGCCTGGTGTTTTGTTCGAATCCGGTCACACAAACTTGAGCCTCGAGTTTTCAGTCTCAAAGACTGACTCCAGGGCAGACTCCTCCGTTGAATCTTTGGGCCCACCCAGTACCCGCCACCGCCGCCAATATTTCCCCAAAGAGCACAGACACACCGTCCGCGCGTTCGCAGATCTTTTTTCGGCCATTCGTCCAAATTCCAGAGCGCCGCGACCGATCGCCTCCCGACGCTCCCCAAGTCTACAAACACAGGTTTGAATCTCAATGCCCAAAAAATTAAACGCCCATTACAACGTGGTTGAACGGGCCGCTTTGACCGGCAAACGGCCGTGATACGGCATCTGGCCGATATAAAGGTAAAGGAATCTGTTTAACAATCGCCTGGCGTTTTGTTCGAATCCGGCCACACAAACTTGAGCCTCGAGTTTTCAGTCTCAAAGACTGACTCCAGGGCAGACTCCTCCGTTGAATCTTTGGG
>JAUIKM010000016.1 GCA_030430495.1 bacterium
CGCAGGCGGAGAATTAACTCCAGCATGCAGTCGGCAGGATTTATGCACCGATCCAGTGCGGTACTATTTGTGAATAAATCGCCGGTTTACTGTCCGGTGATCGGTTGAAGTGTTGCAGCACGTGAATCAACTCGGCTTTGACCTTTCCTGTTGGCCGCCAACGTGATCCTTGTGGTTGTACAAATATGGTCGATACATGATCTTGACAGTCATTGATTCTGACGGGATGCAACATAATCCCACAGGCGAATCTTTCCAAATTTTTCTGCATTGATCTTCAGGGTATAAATCCGGAACCTAGTCCTGAATCCGAGGCGCTACCCACTTCCATGACTGAATAGAATATCCAAACATGACCAAAGAGCAACGATGTTTCTTGCGACAAACCTTGCGGTCACCTTTGCTCTCCATCAAAGAGCCCGGCCAGTCACAGGATTGTGGAATTTTAAACCTGGCACCCATGCAAAGTTAAAATGAGGCCAAAAGCATGCAGCGGAACAGCACAACAATGGTCCCGCCAGGCATTTCAGTTTTATCGCAAACTGCACGTTCGGAAAATATTATCGACGCAAGCGCGCGACCCCCTCTACATCGCCAAAGTCCGCGCCGTACTCAAGGACGGCCCCGGCGTCTCCTCCGCCCTGAATCGCACCGCCACGTGTAAACCGCGCGTCAGTGAGTCGCACAAAAACTTCGAACGCCAGGACAGTTGGTCCAGGTCCATGCCGGCGTGAATGTTGCGATGGTTGACAATGATCGCCTTTGTCTGAATCGCCACGCTGTCGAGCGTGCCGACCGCATAACCGCCGGGTCGCAGTTGTGTCTCACCGTCCAGATAAACCTCGGGCAGATAGTCGATCTGCGTGCGGCCGCTGTAAAGGCGCTCCAGTCGCTGCCTCATGAGTTTTGTCATCGGTTTGGAGCGCGATTGCAGCCGCACCGCCGCTACACTGCGAAAAGCGCTCGAATCCGCAAACGCAAATGTGCGCGCCGGCCGCGCCCGGTGAACCATCACCGGCGTGCCGTGCGGCACCAGCGGGAATAAACGCTCAATGTCCTCGCGCCCCACGCGCAGACAGCCGTGCGACGAGGGCCGCGTACCCAGATGGCGGTAATAGCCCGAACCCTCCAGACCGTGCGCGCCGATGTTGTAGTTGAAGCCGATCCAGTGGAACATCTTGGCGTTGTCGTACTGACGCGAAATCGCAAGCGGCGACTTGGTCTGCACCGAGTAAATTCCCATCGGCGTTTCCATGCCGTCGTGAATGCGCGGATTGCCTGAGGAAATCGGAATCGCGATGAGCGTATCCACCCCGCGTTGATGCAGGTGCATGTGCTGGCCGTCAAGATCCACCATCAGAAAAGCGTCGCCCAGCACCCAGATCGTGTCCTGCACGGGCATGTAGTCGGAGTGAAAGACAAACGCCGCCGGAGCGGCAACGATCGCCGAACCGTGATCCGTGGTCGATGCCAGCACTGATTTTGTGCCGCCTTCGCCCAGGAATACAATCCCGGCAATGCCGATGTTCAGAGTCAATATGAGGACTATAGCCAGTTTCATCGTCGGATAAAGACACGCGTGTCGATAAAGGTCGACCGTAAATTTACAATCTTCGCCGCGTTGGACAAGTCATGAAGACAAGCGCGGTTCAAATGATTCAAGCGATGCTTGAAGCCCGCTACCCTACACGTTGAAAACAAAGGACTTGGCGCATTCGCAGCGACGGCGTATATTGCACTGCGTTCATAGCCGCCCTGGCGGCGAATCGCTAAAATTGAGGGATCATGGACAAATTTGTGGTGCGAGGCGGGAATAGCCTCCAGGGAACCGTTAGTGTATCGGGTGCAAAAAATTCATCGATCGCGATGATGCCCGCCTGTCTGCTCGCCTCCGGCGTGTACCGATTTTCGAACACGCCCAACCTGCGCGACGTCTGGACCATGTCCCGACTTCTCGGCGCACTCGGCGTCCATTGTGAACTCAATGGGCACGACCTGTTCATCGATGCCGGCAATATCACGAGCCGGGAAGCGCCCTACGAACACGTCAAAAAAATGCGGGCGTCTTTTTACGTTCTTGGACCACTGCTGGGCCGCTACGGGGAAGCACGCGTTTCGCTGCCGGGCGGCTGCGCCTGGGGCCCCCGCCCCGTCGACTTCCACCTGAAGGCGATGGAAAAACTCGGCGCTCAGATCGACATCGACGGCGGTTATGTCAATGCCAAAGCCGATAAACTGCACGGCGCGCGCATTCAGTTTGACGTGCCTTCCGTCGGTGCGACAATTAACGTCTTGATGGCCGCGGTGCTGGCAAAAGGGTCGACGCTGATCAGTAATGCGGCCGTTGAGCCCGAAGTAACGGCGCAGGCGCGCCTGCTGCAATCGATGGGCGCGCGCATAGACGGCATCGGCACCAGCACGCTCGAAATCGAAGGCGTCACCGATCTGCACACCTGCGATGCCGTCACGATTCCCGACCGCATCGAAGCCAGCACTTACATGATCGGTGCGGCCATTACGCGCGGCAACGTGACTGTCAACAATCTGAATCCCTATCACTGCGCGGCAGTGATAGCCAAACTGGAAGAATCCGGTGCGGAGGTCGACGTCACCGGCAACTCCGTGACGATCAAAATGGACGACGCGCCGCAGGCGACGGACATCACAACAGCCGTCTACCCCGGATTTCCGACGGATGTGCAGGCGCAATGGGTGGCGTACATGTTGCAGGCCCAGGGCCCCAGCCGCGTCAAGGAAACAATCTACACGGACCGCTTCAAACACGTGCCGGAACTGGCGCGCCTGGGAGCGGACGTCGAAGTGGACGAGAATACGGCATCGATCCGCCCGGGCAAACGCCTGTCGGGCGCAACGGTGATGTCGACGGACCTGCGCGCCAGCGCCTCGCTGATCCTGGCAGCGCTGGTGGCGGAAGGGCGCACGGAGATTCTGCGCGTCTATCACATCGACCGCGGCTACGAGAACATTGAGCAAAAACTGGCCGGTCTCGGCGCGGATATCCGCCGCGAGCAGACCGACGAGTTTTAAACGATTTCCATGCCGCGCCTGCGCGGCGCGGCGGCATTCCGTGTAAGAAGATCGGAGTGCGGGCAGCGGTAAAGAGGAATGGGAGGAACAATGCGGCAGCGCGGCCCACGTTCGGTTCGCGGCGTCGCCGTACCGGCGTGGATCGGTCTGGCGGCCGCCGTTCTGTGTTTATGCGGCCTGTTTACAGCTTCGGCCGCGGCCAACGACATCAATGCGGAGCAGCAGCGCCTGAAACGGCTGGAACAGTCGATTCAGAGCACCCGCGCCAAACTGCGCGAAAAAGACAAACGCGAGCGCTCGATCAACAGCGACCTGCAATTGTACCGCCGCCAGACCGCCGAACTCGACTCCTACATCACCCTGCTGGACCGCGAACTGCAGCGCATGAGAGACTCAATCGGCACCACGCAGCGCCACGTCGACCTGCTGCAGGCCAAACTGGAACATCTGCAAACGGAATACGCTCAATTGATGCGCCGCATTCATCGCGCCGGCAATATCAGCGACGAAGAACTGCTGGTTGCCGCCGCCGAGTACGGCAGCGACATGGAACGGCGCGCCTACGTACGCTCGCTTACGCAAAACGCCTCGACCAAAGCCGACGAGATTACGCGCCTGCGCGACTCGATCGACAATCAGCGGCTGACGCTCAAGCGCCAGGCCGAACTGAACGACCTGATGATTATGGACGAAGTGCGCAAACGCAATGAGTTCAGCGAGGTCATCGGCGAACGCGAACGCCTGCTCTCACAGGTGCGCAACGACAAGTCGGCGCTGCAGAAGGAACTCAACGAAAAAACGGCCAGTGCGAGCAAGGTCAAGCGCATCGTGGCTCTGCTGGTGGAAAAAGAACGCAAACGCCGGGAAGAGGCCGAACGCAAACGCAAAGCCGCGGCCACGCGCGGCGGCGGAATGACCGGCGACCCGGTGCCGGCCGAACCCCGACACCCGGCGTTCAAGTCGAAATCGCTGCCCTGGCCCGTTAAAAGCCGCAACGTCACCTCGCGCTTCGGCAAACAAAAAAATCCCATAACGGAAACGGAAACGGAAAATCTCGGCATCGGCATTCAGACGCCGACGGGCAGTGCCGTTGCGGCTGTCGGCCCCGGCACGGTCTCTCTGGTGCACTGGCTGCCGGGCTACGGCTCGTTTGTCATCGTCAACCACGGCAACGGCTTCCGGACCGTCTACGGCAACCTGTCCACCGTGCTCGTCACCGAGGGCAAGAAGATTGAACGCGGCGACGTGCTGGGCCACAGCGGCAAATCGATTGAAGGCGAATACGTCCATTTTGAGCTGTGGAAAAACAGAGACGTCATCGATCCGCTCTCCTTCCTGCACTGAAAACGCCGCCGCTGCGTGCTTTGAAAGCAGGCGTATCATGACTTCTATTTTGCGCGCCTGTTGTAGATTTCGGCGGGCAGAGCGGACCTACCGCCCGCCGCGACGACCGAACATGACACAATTCAATGGCTGAACGCGCTCCGAACAAAACATCCGCCGGACAAACACCGGTCGAGGTCTCGCCCCTCCAGTGGGTCAAAGGCGTCGGTCCCAAACGGGCCGAAGCGCTGGCGGCCGCGGGAATTCTCAATGCGCGCGACCTCCTGCTCTACACGCCGTTTGCCTACATCGACCGCGGCGCCGTGCCTTCCCTGCGCGCCCTGCGCAATGAACTGCTGAACGAACGGCGCGACAACAGCGCTCCCGAAGATTTTGCCCCGCGACGGGAAAAAATGATTGTGGCCACGATTGCCCGCGTGCGCGACCGCCGCACGGCGCGCGGCCGCTCCTTTGTCTCGATTGTCATCGACGACGGCAGCGGCGTCGGCGCGGAGCTCATGTTCTGGAACCAGGGCGAATACTTCCGCAAACAGTTCAGCGAGGACATGTTGTTGATGGTCGCCGGGCAGCCCGAGCTGAACCGCGGCAGCCAGGTCGTGTTTCATCATCCCGAACTTGAACGCATCGAGGCGGAAGACGCCGAGTTGTTCCGCTCCGGCGCTATCCTGCCCAAATACCGCACCAGCCAGAAAATGAAATCGGTCGGCATGACCGGCCGCCAGATGCGCAACCTCGTCACGGCCGTGATTGAACAGGCGCTGCCGGAACTGCCCGAGACACTGCCGCGTGAAATGCGCGCACGCTTTGACCTGCCCTCGCGCCGCGACGCGCTCCGCGCGATTCATTTTCCGCCGGACGGCGAACAGCTCAACCGCGCGCTGCACCGCATGAAGTTTGAGGAAGTCTTCTACTTTGAACTCTTCCTGGCCGCGCGCAAACAGGGCGTCAAGATTCAGGAGCGCGCACCGGCCTGCAAAAAACGCGGCACGCGCGCACGCGAACTGGTGGAAGCGCTGCCCTTTGACCTGACAAAGGCTCAGAAACGCGTCGTCCGTGAAATCGTGGCGGATATGCGCAACAACACGCCGATGAACCGCCTGCTGCAGGGCGACGTCGGCTCCGGAAAGACCATCGTAGCTCTGCTTGCCATGCTCGTCGCCGCGGACAACGGGCTGCAGAGCGTCATGATGGCGCCGACGGAAATTCTGGCCGAGCAGCACTTTCACTCGCTGCAGGCATATCTTGAGGGGCACGGTCTGCGCGTCGTTCAGCTCGTCGGCGGTATGCGCGCCAAAATGCGACGCGAACTGCTGGAGACGATCGCCCTGGGCAAGGCCGATATTATTGTCGGTACACATGCCCTGTTCGAGCCGACGGTGCACTACAACAAACTCGGTCTGGTGGTGATCGACGAGCAGCACCGCTTCGGCGTCATGCAGCGCGCCAAACTGAAGGAGCGCGCACACGAATCGCACGCAGCCACGGCGGGCGGCGTTGATATTTCGCCGCATATTCTGGTCATGTCTGCCACGCCGATTCCGCGCACGCTCTCGATGACGCTCTACGGCGATCTGGACGTCTCGATCATCGACGAACTGCCGCGCAACCGCAAACCGATCAATACACGCGTGGTGTTTGAATCGCAGCTGGACGAAGTCTTTGAATTTGTGCGCGCGCAGGTGCTGGCCGGCAAACAGGCCTACATCGTCTATCCGCTCGTCGAAAAATCGGAAAAACTGGAGCTGAAATCAGCCGAGGAACACCACGAGTTTCTCTCGCAGACGGTCTTCCCCGACATGAAGGTCGGCATGCTGCACGGGCGCATGCTGTGGTACGAAAAAGAAGACACCATGCGCGACTTCAAGGAGCGCAAATACCACATCCTGGTCGCCACGACGGTAGTGGAAGTCGGCATCGACGTGCCCAACGCCACGGTGATGGTCATCGAAAACGCCGAGCGTTTTGGCCTCTCGCAGTTGCACCAGTTGCGCGGGCGCGTGGGGCGCGGCGCGGACCAGAGTTACTGTCTGCTGGCCACCAAAGACCATTTCCGCTTTCACATGAAAAAGGCGGCGGGCGAAGAGGATGAACGCAAGGCCGCGATTATCCGGCTGCGCACGATGGAGGAAACGACGGACGGCTTTAAGATTGCCGAGGTCGACATGAAACTGCGCGGCCCCGGCGACATGCTTGGCACCAAACAGTCCGGCCTGCCGGAGTTCAACTTCGTCGATCTGATTGCCGACACCGACGTCATCGCCCAGGCGCGCCAGGAGGCTTTTGCCCTGGTGGAACGAGATCCGCACCTGGCCGACGAGGAAAACGCGGTGGTGCGCGCGCGCTACAAAGCCCTCTACAACAAAGAATACGGCTTCATGGACATCGCCTGAGGCGTCCGACCCGCCGACAAACAAGAAAGTCATGGACGCCACCGCAGGTGAGCGGATCAAAATAAACGCCGGCGTTTATCGTTTGTACGCTGCATTAGAATTTGCGGGAAACACATGGCTATTCTTCCGATTTATACTTTTGACCATCCGGTGCTGAAGCGCAAAACCAACGCCATTGAAGATATGGACGATGCGCTGGCGGAGCTGATCGAAAATATGTTCATCACCATGGAAAATGCCGACGGGATCGGTCTGGCGGCCAATCAGGTGGGCATTTCGCGTTCGCTGACGGTGATTGATGTGGCGCTGATCAACGATGAAGAGGACGACGGCGACGGCAAAACGCCGGAAGACCGCAAAAAAAAGAAGGACGCCGCGCGTGCCGCCGAGGCCGAAAAAAGCGCCGATGACGAAGAAAAAACGCCCGCTCGCAAGAAAATCGCGCTGATCAATCCGGTCATTGTTGACCTTGGCGGCGACGACGTCGACTACGTGGAGGGCTGTCTGAGCCTGCCGGAGCTGACGGGCACGGTGATTCGACCGGAGCAGGTGACGGTGAAGTATCTGGACCGCGACATGAACGAGCAGGAGCTGACGGCGAACGGCCTGCTGGCGCGCGTGATTCAGCACGAGGTGGACCACCTGCACGGCGTGTATTTTTTTGAGCGCATGACGCCGCTGCGCAAGGCGCGTCTGCACAACAAACTTAAACGCATCGCTCGCGGCATGACGCCGGCGGCTTACCCGCTCTACGAGGGAAACAGCAAAAAGCGCCGCATCATCTGACGGGCGTTTGACGTTTCTGCGACGTTCACCTGCGTTTTACCGACCGCTCAGGGCTGAAACCGGCCCGTTGACGTTTTTCCTCTTGTACACAATTTGTTTAAGCGGCATGTTGCGGAGGTCGAACCATCCGGATGGTTGGGCTGTGGCGCGATCTGTAGGCGCATGGTGTTGGGTGAAGTGAAGAACCGCGGATTTCGGGGGTCGGCGGGCTGTGTGCCGGGGTCAAAAAAAATTGGAAAAATGGCACGGTGGCGGCGGGGGTGGGGGACCCATTTTGGGTCCCAAATCCGGCCCGCGCTTAACTCGAAGTCTTTAAACTTAACTTGAAGACTTTTGTCTTGACGACGGCCGGACTGATAAACCGTCGACGGCCGGACTGATAAACCGACGACTACGGGACTGATCGTTTGACGACGGCCGGACTGATCACTTGACGAATGCCGGACTGATAAACCGACGAATGCCGGACTGATAAACCGACGACTGCGGGACTGATCATCCGACGAATGCCGGACTGATCAACCGATGACTACGGGACTGATCGCTTGACGAATGCCGGACTGATCATCCAACGAATGCCGGACTGATAAACCGATGACGGCCGGACTGATCATCCGATGACGGCCGGACTGATCATCCAACGAATGCCGGACTGATCATCCGACCACTGCCAGACTGATCATCCGATGACGGCCGGACTGATCGTTTGACGACTGCCAGACTGATCATCCGACCACGGCCGGACTGATCATCCGACGACGGCCGGACTGATAAACCGATGACGGCCGGACTGATAAACCGATGACGGCCGGACTGATCATCCGATGACGGCCGGACTGATCATCCGATGACGGCCGGACTGATCGTTTGACGACGGCCGGACTGATCATCCAACGACTGCCGGACTGATAAACCGACGACGGCCGGACTGATAAACCGACCACTGCCGGACTGATCATCCGACGACGGCCGGACTGATAAACCGACGACTACGGGACTGATCGTTTGACGACTACGGGACTGATCATCCGACGAATGCCGGACTGATCGTTTGACGAATGCCGGACTGATAAACCGATGACGGCCGGACTGATAAACCGATGACGGCCGGACTGATAAACCGAAGAAGACAGGACTTGCACAACTGCTGTTTCACCTGCCGACTCCGGGCCGTCAAACATCTGCTCGTTCGCCCGCTTTGGTCGTGTTTAACACGCGCTCTGCACTTCTGATCGCTTTGAGCTCCGCGCTGCGCGACGGGCTCAGGCTCTCATGACTTTTTTGTTCGTCGACGGGATTCGAGCCGGGCGTTGTTAAATCAGCGACAGGCTGAAGAAGTTCAGGTTGCGGGACGGGCTCGAGACTTGAGAGTTCTGTGGTTTGTCGCTGAGACTTCGAGCCCGAAGTGCGAGGGCTCGAGACAGACATGGAACTCGATTGTTTGAGACTCGGTGGTTAACAAGAGGAAAAAGCAAGCCGCGGAGTGCAACGAAAGTGGCGAAGCGCTCAGTCAGAAAGCCGCAATCGCGTGTGCGGCCGGCAAGCCTTTGTTTAACCGCGTCACACCGCAGGCGCCGGGATCAATTCCCCGCCGCCGTGGCTTCCTCCAGGTAGTCGCGATAACGAACGATCGAGTTAAACATGCCCTGCGCCAGATCGTTGACGCCTTTCTTTGAAGCCAGATATTTTTCGTCGGACGGATTCGAGAGAAAAGCCGTCTCAAACAGCACATTCGGCATCGAAGCGCCGACGAGCACAAAAAAACCGGCCTGATTGACGCCGCGGTTGTTAAGCGGAGTAGCCTTGCCGATCTCCTCCTGCAACATCTCGGCGAACTTTTCCGAGAGTTTAACAAATGCCTTTTGCGCCATGTTAACGACTATAAACTCTTCGTCCGTCAGCGTTTTGTAGCGGTCGGCGTTTTGCTCAAACTTGATGACGGCGTTCTCGCGTTCAGCCACCTTGACGGCGTCTTCGTTGCGACCGGGACGCAGAATAAATGTCTCAAACCCGCGAGCGGTAGTGGACGCCTTCGCGACCGAGTTGGCGTGCACGCTGATAAAGAGTTTGCCGCCGGCTTCATTCGCAATCTGGCCGCGGCGGTAGAGTTCTATGAAAGTGTCGTCGTCGCGCGTGTACACCACCCTGGTGCCCGGCATGTTTTTCTCGATCAGTTTGCCCAGCGCCAGAGAAATGTTTAAAACCACGTCTTTTTCGCGCACGCCGTTGCCGCCGATGGCGCCGGGATCCTTGCCGCCGTGACCGGGATCGATAACGATGACGTCCAGTTTCCACTTCTCCGACTCGCGCGCCAGGCGCTCGTTGGCGTCGCCCCGCGGCTGCAATTGCACGCTGAATTCCACGACCGACGACGAGAGACGGCGGTGTTGTACGTCGACAACGGCAGAGTTAAACCGCAGGCGATACACCTGAATGCCGCGAATGTTTTCCTGCGCCACCGCCGCAATGCCGTCGTTGTCGGGCAGATTCTGCCACGAAGGCGCCTCGTGTCCCGTTTCCGGAAAACGGATAATCAGGCGCGTGCCGTTAACTTCGGGGCGCTGGTAGGACGAAATCGGCGCGCCCGCCTCGAAACGCAGTTTAATCGTATTGCCGACCGTCTCAGCCTTGACATCGGTAATGTTAACCGGTGTAAGCAACATGGCCGGGTCCAGCAGCGAAGCCAGCAGCGGCGAAGCCCGAACGCCCGTCGGCAGCGCCGAACGGCTGGAGTCGTTCACACCTTTGCGCCGTTTGAGATCGGGCGGCAGAATGTAATTGCTGCCCGGCGGCATGGTTAAACTGTCGTATGCGCGCATGGGCCTTTCAAATCGCAACGGAGGCCTTGCCGCGGCCCCGCCATTCTGTACGTCAACCGGCGGGACGAAACTTTCCGCGTCGCCGTTCTCGCGAACATTCAGATCCGGCGGTACGCGATAGTGGTCCGGCGTTGAGAGTTCAAGCGGCGGCCGGTTTGTCAATGTCTGTTTCGGTTCGCTCGGTTCCCGCCGCGGCCGTACGGGCCCCGGCGAAATATCTTCGGGCGCGCTTTCCGCGCTCAGGATCTGCGGCGGATAGTGAAGTTGATACTCGCCCACGGCGCTGCGACCCACATCGTACAAACCCAGCACGTGCAGCGCACGGAAAAAGGGCTCAGCGGGAATGTAAATGTTGTTGTCGCGTTCAATTGAAGGGTGCGTCATCTGCGCAACACGCACGCCGTCGGAGCTCTCGAGCGCCAGGTAAAAAGAGACGGAGGGACAATGCAGGATGCCCTGATCCAGGCGGATGGCGGTCCCGGCTTCGGTCATCGCGGCGCGCTGAAACAAACCGTCGGCAATGTCGTGCACGTTCAAGTATTCGCGCCCGCGAATAAAAGTGGCCGGCAACGCAGCGCGCTCGCCGTCCGGCAGACCGACGCGATAGGTTTTAACCGGGTTGGGATGCAAGGCATGCGTCGTAGCGCCGGCAAACACACTTAACGCCAGCGCGAATACCGCGCTGAGAATCAACCGGGAAACTCTGTGGGTCCTTCGAATATTCCGCACCTCATATCCTCCGCATTGCAGCGTCGACGCTGCGCATTACAGGTCCAGCCAGCCTCTGCGCCGGAAAATCAACAACATGCCGCCGGCTATCAGAACGAACAGAGCCCACACCATCGGGTATCCGAACTGCCAACCCAGTTCCGGCATATTTTCAAAATTCATGCCGTAAATGCCGGTTATCAGCGTCAGCGGCAGGAAAATAGTTGAGATCACCGTCAGCACCTTCATTACCTCGTTCATCTTGTTCGAGGTCACGGAAAGATACGCGTCCTGCAGACCGTTAATCAGGTCGCGATACGATTCCGTCAAGTCGACAATGCGCACCAGGTGATCGTAGACGTTGCGATAGTAAAAAGTCTCATCGCGCGAAATCAGCGAGAATTCACCGCGCGAGAGGCGGTTTAAAATCTCGCGTTGATAGGTCGTAATCTTCTTGAGTCGTTGAACGCCCTTTTTTAGATTGAGAATCTTGGACAAGGTCGACGAGTGCGGATGCTGAAAAACGTCGACTTCCAACTGATCGACAAGGTCGTCGAAGTATTCCATCACCGGCGCGTAGTTCTCCACGATCTGGTCGATGACGATGTGGAATACATAGTCCGGCCCGCGGCCCAGCGCGCGATTGTTTTTCAGGCACATCTCCCAGGCGTAGTCGACCGAACTGGACGGCTCGTAGTGGTGCGTCACAATAAATCGCGGGGCCACAAAGGTGTTGATCTGCCGCGTCGGGAACTTGATGTTAAACAGCCTGTCTTCCTCGTCGTCGTCGCCGTCGGGCAGATAACTGAAACTCTCGATCGGGCGGTCGACCGGATTAAAAATCACAAATAGATAGTCGTGGTAGTCCTCCACCTTGGGATAGTGGTCGCCCTCATCGGGTTCGAGGCGCTCGCGCTGGCAGTCTTCCACGGCCAGCGAGTGAAACAGAAAGTAGTGAATCAGAATGGTCTCTTCCTCCTCCACGGAGGGATTGACCATGTCGACCCACACGATGGCGTCCTTAAACTCCGGATCGTTTTTGGACTGAAAAAGCTCGGGCAGCGTTAACTGCCTGACTTTTTCATCCTTGTACAACATGATTCGCAGCATACGACTATCCGCTCTGTTTAACTGACCTGCATCGTTTCCACGTGCCAACCGAGATAGGCGCGCGCTTCCTGCCCGTCGCACTTCATCATCTGTGCGGCTGCCACGTATTGACGCGCGGTATACAACCACTCGATGCGCATGCGCCGCATAATTTCACGCTCGGGACATCCCGCTTTGACCAGCAGCACGCCGCAGGTATGCCGCAGAGAAAACGGCGTCAGAATGCGATCGCGATTGCGTTTAACGCCGCTCGCCTCCAGACGCGCGTTTAACAACATTCTGAGCCCGCGTTTTGACAGCCGTTTGCCTTTGCTGCGTCCGCTGAACGACGTGAACAGCGGCCTGTCCGTCGTATCGGCCGCGCGCTGCTCCACATATCGATTCAGCGCGGCAAAGGTCGCCGGCGGCACGTCGACAAGCGCGTCCTTGGTCGCGCGTCCCTTGCCCTGCACCCGCAACTGCGGCTCCGGCCCGTCCGTGCGAATGTCCTCTATGTCCGCCGCAACGAGTTCCTGCTCGGCCACACCGCAACTGAGCATCAGTCGAATTATGGCGTTGTCGCGCAGGTCGGCCGCCCCGGATCCGGCGACGGTCTCCAGCAGCTGGTCGATTTCCGGCGGATGCAGGAAGACGCGGTTGTGTTGTTTGGGGCGTTCGCCGCCTACCACTTCAAGCGCGGAATCGTCCTGCAGCACGGCGGCGTCCAGCAGCTTCTGGATCAGCTTGCGCAGCGCCGTCATATAGGTGGCCACCGAAGCATTTTTCATCGATCGCTGTTCGGTCAGGTAAACGCGGTACTTTTCGACGTCGCTGCGGCGGAAGAAAAAATAGCGCCGGCGTGCGTAGTAGCGCTGGAATTCGCGCAGGGCGCGCTCGTAGGTCCCGGCCGTTTCGCTGTTGTGGTCGGCGTGCTCGGAAGCCAGCACATCGCAATAATGCGCTATTTCCTTCAGCGTCAGTTTTACCGGTGCCGAACGCACAGCCCTGGACATGCAATACTGCCTTTTGTGAATAGATCGTATCTTTGCGGCTTCCCGCGTGGGTACAAGCCGGGAAAATACAAAATTTCAGCGTGTTGCGGTCCCGTCGGGAGCGGGCCGCGCCAAATCACCTGCCGGAGTTCCCCATATATTATGGCGCGTAAAAACAGAGTTCGCGAGGTTCTGGACCTGAATATCGATTCTATCGGCTTTGAAGGCAAAGCCGTCGCACGCCATGACGACATGGTCTACTTTGTCGAGGGCGCCGTCCCGGGCGACAAAGTCCAGGTGGAGGTGATCCGCAAAAAGCGGCGCTTCAAGGAAGCCCGCACACTCGCCATCCACGAGGCCTCCGAATTCCGCGTCGAGCCGCGCTGCAGTCACTTCGGCGAATGCGGCGGATGCCGCTGGCAGCACCTCGACTACAACGAGCAGGTCCGCTGGAAAGGCATCCACGTGCGCGACGCCTTCCAGCGCATCGGCAAAATTGACATCGGCGAACTGCACCCCGCCCTGCCGGCGGACAATCAGTATTTCTACCGCAACAAAATGGAGTTTTCCTTTGGCGACTCGCGCTGGCTCACGGCCGCTCAGATCGCCGGCGGCGAGGAATTCGATCGCTCGTTTGCGCTTGGCCTGCACGTGCCCGGCCGCTACGACAAAATCCTGGACGTCGACCAGTGTTATCTGCAGAGCGAGCTGAGCAACGCCATTTTGACGCGCGTTCGCGAGCGAGCGCTGGCGTTTGGCGCCAAACCCTTCAGCACCAAATCGCACACCGGTTTTCTGCGCAACCTGGTCGTGCGCCACGCGCAGAACGCGGAGCAGACCATGCTCATTCTCGTCACGTCCTCACCCGAAACCACGGGCGATCAACAGTTGATGCAGTGGTTCGACAAAGAGCTGCCCGGCGAGTTCCCCGCGGTGACGACAACTATCCACGCCGTTAACAACAGCAAATCTTCCGTCGCCGTCGGCGAGCCGCGCATTCTGCACGGCGAGGGTTTTATCACGGAAACGCTGCTGGGCGTGCACTTCCGCATTTCGCCTTTTTCCTTTTTCCAGACCAACACGCGCCAGGCCGAGCGACTGTTTTCGATCGCGCTCGAATACGCATCGCCCACCGGCGATCAACGCATCTGGGATTTGTACTGCGGCGCGGGATCGATCAGTTTATGTGCCGCTCAGCGCGCCGCCCACGTCACGGGAATCGAGTTAAACAAAACGGCCATTGAAGATGCGCGCGCCAATGCCATGCGCAACAATATCAACAATGTGACTTTTATTGCCGACGACATGAAAAACGCGGCCGCCGATTTACTCTCGCGTTCCGAGCGCCCCGACACGATTATTGTCGATCCTCCGCGCGCGGGCATGCATCCCGACGTTGTCAAGGCGCTGCCGGAGTTCGGCGCGGACACAATTGTGTACGTCTCCTGCAACCCGACGACGCAGGCGCGCGACTGCGCCATTCTGGACGAGCATTATCGCATTGAGCATATGCAGCCCGTGGACATGTTCCCCAACACCTATCACATCGAATCGGTGGCTCGCCTCGTTCGGCGCACTTAAACAGATCGCTTGCCGCACCTGTGCGGCGCTTTTCATGAGCTTTTTGTTTGTCATGCGGTGAGAATCCGTCAGTCACCGCACTGTGCACATTATGTGAGTGTGCAGTTGCGTGCCGATGTTTGCAATCGCAGAGTTAACAAGCCATGCGACCAGTATGAGTGCCCGGGATACGGTACGGATCCCTCCGTGAAATCATATGGGCCCGCCCCACGCCTCCGGCAGTGTTTTCCACCAGCAAGCCCTCCGCCTGTCAACCAAAAAGTTGGACGGATGCCCGGCCTGCAAACTCGATGCGTTCTCCCGCAACTCGACAGCGCTGCCCTCTCGCTCCTGCACAAGCATACAACTCGTTTGCCGAATTTCAAGCCCGAAAAAACTGAACGGGCGGTAAAACCGCAGTGAACGGCAACCTGGCGTGGTTAAGCGGCAAGGCAAACAACTTTACTCAAGGCCCGCTGAGATCCACATGGGGCGCGGACACGATTTTCCTCGTCACTCCAGCGGCGTAACAACCAGAATCTGCACCGTGCGCGAATAGTTGCGGCCCTCCGGCAGGGAGTTGTCGTGCAGCAGAATGTCGCTGCCGACGGCCTGCACTGAAATCGCACGGCCCGATACGCCGCGCTCAACCAGATAGTCGCGAACATTATTACAGCGCCGCGACGCCAGCCCGCGATTAAACTGCGGCGTCCCCGTGCGGTCGGCATAGCCGAGTACCGTCACGATCGATGACGGTTCGATGCGCGAGCGCACCAGATCGAGAATACGGCGATTGTTGTTTAACAACTCGTCGCTGTTGTACTCGAACAGAATCAGCGAAAACTTCTCACGCCGCACGCCCTCGCCTGTGTTGCCCAGGTCGGCGGACCATTCCACCGGCACAACGGCTTCCGCGGTATGCTCGCTCAGATCAGCCGCCGTCAACTCCAGATTGGCGCGCAGCTCCGTGTCTATTGGCGCAAGGTCCGGCGCGGAAACTTCAAAACGCAATGCACCCGGTCGGCCGTCGCCGATATACACGCGCTGAAAACCGGACGGCGCTTCCAGCGTCATACTCCACGAATCCGGCTCGCCGCCGCTCCAGGCAGGTATGTACTCCAGGACTTCGGGCTCGACGCGGTCCGCCGCGGTGCGCACAAAAACAGGCGCAACTACCTCATAGTTGTCCGACGCAATCTCAACGCGGCGCTGCTCTTCCTGCGAGTCGTTTTTGTTTAACTGCGAAACAGCGATGTCGTCCGGTGCAACGCGGAGTGCAATCCGGTTTGACTCCACATCCCAGACATCAACAAAATAATCGCGCACGGCCTGCGCACGCGCCAGCGCCACAAGCGAGTCGTCTTTTGTCCAGTTGCCGGGCGGCGTACGACCCGTCAGCGTCAGGTTCGCCGAGGGAAATCGCAATAAACGCTCACCTACGATGTTGAGGTTGTCGTAGTACACGTCCAGGATCGAGCCGCTCAACTCGTTTTCGGCAAACTTCTGCGCGCTGATCTTGTTTAATATTCTTTGCCTGCTTGCGCCTGGATCGGCGCTGCCCGGCGGAAAAAATATCTGGGACAGCAAGGGCAGATATTCGCGGCTGTCGTGCCGGAAGATGCGCAAAGTTGGATCGGGAATGCGCCGGCCTTCAGCATCGATACCGACCACTGTTAAACGCAGTTCGCCCGCCGGAATACTTTCCTCTGCAGGACTAACAAGAGGGTTTTGCTGGGTCGGCTTTGTCAGAGTGTCAGTACTTTGCGGCGCGGGCAGGTCGGCCAATGGCGTTTCGACAGGTTCGGCAGGCGGCTCAGGTGCATTGTTGCTCTGCTCCGGATTAAAACGCACGGCAAGTCCCAATTCCAGCGTGTTAACTTTCCAGTCAAGTCCCTCTACCACACTCTGCGGATGCCAGGTGTAGCGCAGCGTGGGCGCCAGACTTAAACGCTCGGCCACGGGCAGTTCCCAGGAAATACCGGCCTGCAAACCGACACGCACACCGACAAGGTCGGCAATCGTGCCGCTGCGTTCGTTCCTGACGGCGCGTCCATCGTCGAAGACGGCGTTAACCGGTTCAACCAGAACTTCTTCCTGCGTAAAATTGCCGCCCAACGACCAGGCCAGTTGCACGCCCGCATCAAACCAGGGCCAGTTTTCAGCGTGGTGATAACGCAGTCCGAAGTCCGTGTTTAAGTTGCTCAGATCTACGTCGAGGTTGTGGTCGACGAGAGCGTCAACTGTCTGCGCGCCGGCCCTTGCATTGCCGGCAATCTGCCTGCGTGTAATTGTCCCGTTCTGCAGCGCCCAGCCCAAACGCATCTCTGCGCTGTACCGATTGTTAAAATTGTAGTCCGCAAGGAACGCCACCGAGGGCATCCAACTCGTCCCGTCGCGATACCCGGGGCAGCAGGATGGTACGCCGGGCAACTCCGCAAACGACGCCGAATGGAAACCAAGGCCCAGACCTGAAAAAAGACCGTAGCGCCATGCGCTCGCCGTCCTGGTCGTATCCTGATGATTTTCTTGTTTGTCAGCGGGTGATCCGCCGCGAATCGTCCTGCCGTTAAAGTCCTGTGCTCTCAGTACGACCGTTGTTAAACAAAACACAGAGACAAAGAGCACGGCAGATATTATTTTCTGCAGCACGCCGGGAGTGCGGCCGCTTAAACGGGTCTTCAACAAACATGCACAACGGATCGACATTCCAGCAACCTGCCTCAATCTGCCACCAACAGTCGCTCCGTCGCAATGCGCGCAGGCGAACTGAGAATAAGTGTGTACGTTCCGCGCGGGAGATCGGCGTAACGCAGATGAAACCACTGACCCGCTGATTCGGGCCGCAACTGTTCGGATTTGATTGCGCGGCCGTTAACATCCACCACGCGGAACTGCGTCGGCGCGGCCTCCAGCGTGCGCACAAGAATCTCAACGTCGCCGGCGGAGGGATTGGGATGCACAAGGTGAATGCCGTACTGGTCCACGTAGTCCAGCAGGCGTGTGTTGTCGCCGCGTTCGCAGAGCTCCAGCAATCGCAGACTGCCGTCCACGCGCTCGACGCCGATCTGCGGATACGACCAGGCAAAACTCTCGATTTCAATGGCGGATTCGGCTTCATTTCCAAGCAGCACGTCGCCAATGATCCAGGCCAGCGTATCGCCTGCCGCTGCGCCGCTGCGTATCCCGTCAAGTGTTGCGCTTACTTCTCCGCCGTTGCGCTGTACCAGCAGATTGGCTCCCTCGGCCGCCAGTGGATTAAACACGGTGGAGTTGAATCGCACTGCCGCATTAAACTCCAGTTGCGACGTCGTCGCCGGCGCGAATTCGGTCAGTATCAGCGGGATCCGCACGGCGCGCTCATAAACGGAAAACTGCACGTCCGGCAGCGCCACCGTTGAAGTTGTTGTGCGACGGGGCGTTCCGCGTCCGCGCAGGCCCAGCTGCTCCCCTGCGGCACACTGACTGCGACTGTTAAACAGCAGCAGATCGGCAAACTCGCCCTCGGCCGCATCAAACTCCAGATCGACGCGAATTGATTCGCCCGGCTGTAGTTCCACCGGCGGCGGCGGCGCAACCAACAGAATGCTGAAGGGCGTTATCGGCGCTTCCACCGACTCAATAAAGATCGGCTCGGCCGAGGCATTTGTCGCGGTAACGCTGCGCTGCGCCAGGCGTCCCGCCGTCACTGCACCAAAATCCACGTCGGGATGCTCCAGGATTAATCCGGAGCTGCGCGCGCGCAAAGGAATTCGCAGCGGTTCGGCGCAGCTGCTGATATCAATCTCCAGATCGGCCATAAATTCGCCCGCCTGAAGCGGCGCAAAGTCGACAGACACATCTACGCTGGTCCCGGCCGCCAACACCAGCGGCGGCACGGCACTAATGTTAAAAGGCGCCGGCGACCGCATATCGGTGATTGTCACGGTCTGATCGGCGCTGACATTCTCAATAGTAAACCGCCGCGTGGCGCGCGTGGCCGGACAAAACTCTACAAATTCAAAGTCAAGCTCGCCCGGCAAGCGCAATGCAGCGTCGCGGCGTTCTATGCTGATGTTTAATCCGGTACTCAACTCACAAGGATGAAATGAGACCTGAATGGATGAATTCGAGACGCCCAGACCGGCGGCCGTCATGCGGAAAACCAGGTCCGCCTGTTCGCCCGGTGCGAGTTCGTCAGGCGGCGCATTCAGAAGCGCAAGCCCGGGACCGGGTTCCACCACAATATCGGAGATGGGTATCTGCCCCGTGTTAACAATTGTCGCGACGCTGTCGGCGTCGAATTCACATTCGGCCAGCACGCCCATATCATAAGCGGCGGTGGTAAACTGCAGATGTGGACGCTGAACGTCGGCGTTCACGCTGACAAAGCGCGAAGCCGCACAGTCGCTGTTGCTGAAGTCAACCTGAAGTTCGGCGGAGAGCTCTCCGGAAGTTGTTGTATTTAACAGTACAGCTACATCCAGCGATTCGTCCGCGGCGAGCGTGATCGGCAGCACGTCGTGGACCAGACTGAACGGAGCGGGAATATCCAGTCCGTCGATATTCATCTCGACATTGGATGAGTTGTTCAGTCTGACGGTTAAACTATCTTCCGCCTGTTCGCACAGGGTTAACAGTCCAAAATCCAGTTGTGGCGGACTCAGCGTCAGCGCCAGTTCGTCGCGCTGACCACGCAAGTCGATCTCCAGCTCGGTTTCACATGGACCGGCGACAATGGTCAGGGCGGCACTGTGCACGCCGGAGGCATTGGGCGAATAACGCACCCGGACTTCGAGCGTTTCATCGGGCGACACAAACTGCGGCAATGAGACGGGAGCGACAATATTATACTCCCCCCCGGAGATATTCAGCTCGTCGACCCGCACAATGTCCGCGCCGCTGTTGTTTAAGACCAGACTCAGGACTTTACCTTCGGAGCAGTCGCCGAGCAGGCCAAAATCGAGTTCACCAAGGTCCGGCGTCAGCTCGGTCTCGACTACCTGCACCAGGATCGAATCGAGTTTGACACAGCCCGGCTGGTTTTCGGCGCGCATGTAGAGTCGCGCCGTGCGCACGCCTTTAACATTTGGCTGCGCTGCGCGCGGATCGTCGACCAGATCGGCCGGCGTCCACAGATATTCAATGTTCGGCCCGGCGGCCCGAATGCGCACCGGCAGCGACGTGCCGCGGCAAACGCGCATAAGGGCGTCTTCAAGTTCCACCTCCGGCGAAGGCGCTACGTCAACTACAACCGTTGAGGTTGCCACGCAGCCGTTGCGGTCTTCAACTGTCAGCAGATAGGTTGTGCGTTCTTCCGGACTGGCAAAGGGCGCAGCTATATTAACATTTGACAGGCCGGTTGCCGGAACCCAGCGGTATTTCAGAGGCCCTGCGTCGGACTCAACCCTCGGTTGCAGGCGGACGGCGTTGCCGTCCAGACAGAATACCGTGTCACGCAGTTCCACAATGTTCGGCGGATCGTTTTCCTCAACGACGATGGAACCGACGACGTCGCAGGCGCAGGGACCGGAAGCGCGCACCTCGTAGATTCCGGCGCGCGTGGCTTCAAACTCGGCGCCGCGGCCGACAATGCTGCCGCTGGCGACGTCGACCCAGCGGAAATCCGACAGCGCATAACACTGTGGTGAAACTGCGCGCACCGTGCGTCGCTCGCCGCGGCAAATCTCCAGGGGCCCCGGCGGCTCAATTGTCAAACTGAAGGCGCAGGTGTCGGACAGAGCCACTTTGGCCAGAACGGCATCGGCATTGCCGCGCACGGTAGTTCGGCCGATTGTGGTCGGGAAGGTCGGCGCATTGGTCCATCCGCCGAAGTACACATTGCCGCGACCGTCGAGCGCCAGCCCAAAACCGCGCTCCTTGCCCGTGCTGCCGCAATAGGTGGACCACTCCAGTCCGCCTTCGGCGCAAAACTGCGCCAGATACAAATCTTCGTCGCCGCCCAGAGTAGTCTGTCCGATGCCAGCCGGCAGGTCGGTACTGGCGGTTGCACCGGAAAGAAACAGGCTGCCGTCCGCCGCCGCCGCGATTGAGGGCCCCAGTTTCAGGCCGATCGTAGCGCCGTTGGGTTCTCCGGCGTTGCCGCCGAACAACGTTTTCCACTCCACGAGGCCGTTGGGACGCATTTTTGCGATAAACACGTCCTCGGCGCTCAAACAGATTTTGCCGCGGTCCGCTCCGAAATCGGGACTGGCTGTAAATCCGGTGACAATAATGCCGCCGTCGGACGCGATCGTCACGTCCTGCGCGCCGTCAAGACGCGAGCCGCCGAGGTAGGTGCCCCAGTCGCGTGTTCCGTCGGAAGCCACTTTGGTCACAAACGCGTCGTAGTCGCCGCCCAGAGTTGTCTGCCCGCCGGTGACCGGGAAATTTGTGCTGCGCGTCTGGCCGACGACGATGAAGTCGTTGCCCTTGCGCGTGATCCCAAAACACTGATCGACGGATGTTCCGCCCAGGTAGGAAGCCCAGCTGAACGCGCCATCGGCCGCGTACATGGCCAGGAAACCGTCAAAAGAACCGGAGAGCGCGGTTTGTTCGACGGTGGCATTGAGGTCGTTGCTGCCGGTGACGCCGACCATGCAGAGTGCGCCGGCGGCGGTGCTGCTGAGATCGAGCGCAAAGTCGCTGCCGCGCCCTCCGAACAGCACGGCCCAGTTCAGCGCGCCGGCAGCGTCCA
The DNA here is from genome assembly GCA_030430495.1 of bacterium. Lineage (GTDB taxonomy): Bacteria > Bacteroidota > Ignavibacteria > Kapaibacteriales > UBA7675 > JAUIKM01. The sequence goes on from JAUIKM010000016.1 coordinate 21,410, forward strand.
ACTGCGCCACAAAGGCGTCTTCGCTCGCCTGTTTGGGCGGCGAAAATCCGGAGCGCGGAAAATCGGCGCTGAGGGTGGAGCCGACGAGGCCGATGCGCCCCTGGCTGTCGAGCGAGATGGCCACGCCGCGGTCGGCGTCGCTGCCGCCGATCAAGGTAGCCCACTGCGGCACGCCGAATGCGTTGAAACGCACGACAAAACAGTCGACGGCGCCCGCGAGCGTTATCTGCCCTACCGTGGCCGGGAAATCGAGGCTGCCGCTGTAGCCGGTGGCCAGCAACGAGCCGTCGGTATCGCACAAAATTTCGCGCAGGACTTCCTCGGCATTGCCGCCGTAGAGCGTTTTCCACTCGACCGTCGGATCGATGATCAGGTCGCGACTGCGGTCGTAGTCGCCGAGTTCAAAAGCCACAATGTTGCCGTCCAGCGCAAAGCGACAGGCGACCGGCACGACGCGGCCGTCATAGTTCTGATAAGCGAATGGCGCGTGTTCGCGAATGTCGCCCATCGGCGTGACGACGACGAGGGCGCCGCCGGCGTCGAGGTAGATGTCCGTCGCGCCGGTAATTGCAGTTTTTATCCGGGAAGGATCGGCGTCGGCCGTCAGATGGAATTCCGATTTGAAACCGGCGTCGTTTGCATCCACTATGAAGTCGATGCCCGGCCATGCGTCGCCGAACACCAATCGCTCATGGGCCTGACGCGCCGGCGCCGCATTGCGGCGCAACCGGAATTCTCGCGGTTTCTCCATCCGTGGCAAACAAGAGGGATTTGCAGAAAGCAGGTCAAAATCGACGCGGTAGAGTTCGGAACGCCGTAGTCCCTCATTTGTGAGCGCGGGAGTATCCGAGGAAAAAGTCGCTTCATCGGATAGCGGGAGTGGACGCCGCAGCACGTGGGAAATGCGCGTGCCGTGGACAAACACATTGCTCCGGCTGAAAAAGGCCACATGTGAGGGGGCCGGGTCGGAAGCGGGCACATGCAGCAAGCCGTCGCAGGCCAGAAAACCCGACGAAAAGATATGTTGCGACTGAGGAGATGCCGGGCCGGAATCCGCAGAGGAGGAAGAACGAAGCGCGGGCGGTGTGCCACAGAAAACCGCCAGAAGCAGGCTGACGCAGCACCAGGATTGCAGGAATGAACGGACTCGCATGACGTCAAAACTATTCGATTCGCCGCTCTGATACAAATGCCGGGAAGATTCGATCACGCGAAAAAAATCGGAGCGGTCGCAACGAATGCACTTAAAAAAAAGCGACGCCCGAAGGACGCCGCTCTCAAGGTTCTCAAAACTGCACAATCAACACGCGTTTGATCAGCGCTGCACGCTCACCGGCAGCGTCAGGACCGCGCCGTCGCCGAAGCTCAGTCGCAGCCAGTAGACGCCCGTCGCCAGCGTCGAGCTGTCGACCGTCAGGCTGTTGACGCCCGCCGTCCAGTCGATCGCCTGCACACGACCCAGTTGGTCGCTGAGCTCCAGCCGCGCCGGCATGCTCGTCAGTCCCGAAACAACAAAGGACTCATTGACCGGGTTCGGCTGCACCTGAATTGCCGGAGCATTGTCTACTTCGTCGCCGGCCGAAGTCACGCCGCCCATCATCGTGTTGATAACGCGGTTGGTGATCACCGGCGGATTGAAGTCAAAAAAGATGCCCGCGTCGTTTTCAATCTCAACCGTGCTCGCGCCCGGATCGTGGGGATTGATGTAATAGCGCACATATCCCTGGCTGCCCGCCTCGTTCACGGCTTTGTGCGGCAGTTTGATGTCGCGGAACAGGTAGGTCGCCAGGCCGTCCGGCGTGATCGACACCGTCACCGGATGACTGGACTGCCCCAGCTGGAAACTGCTGTAATCAAGATCGTCCGTCAGCTGGTTTTCAATACGCACGGTAAATGCCGTGTCCGTCCCCAGGTTCTGGAAATAGATCGTGTAGCTCAGTTGCGTCCGGTCGTACACGATCATGCCGCGGTCGCCCTGACCGCGCGGCGTCACGATCATTTCATTCGGGTCATACGCGCCGCGCACCTCGCTGCAAAACCGATCCTTGCCGTTGCGCAGCAGGTCGTCGTTGTGTTTGCGGTCGTATTCCGCGTTGACGCAGACCTCCGTGCCCAGCAGCGAGATATCCGCCGGCACCTGCAGCATCACCAGGATCTGGCCCGTCGCGCCCACCGGCACGTTTTCCAGGAACCATGTCAGCGTCACGCCCTCCTGTGTCGTCGGCAGCGGCGAGGCTTTCACAAAGTTCAGCACGTGGTCGAACATGAAGGCCAGGTTGCCCGTGTAGGGAATGGTTCCGTTGTTGCGATAAGTCAGGTAGTAATAAACCGGAAAGCCGGGACGCGGACGCGAGCCGACGATGCTGATGTCGAGTTCTTCCACGAGGCGTTTCGGCGTGATGCCGAAGTCGATGCCGCTGAACTCATCTCCAATATCCTGCACGTTCAGCTCATAACAGTCGTCGCCGGAGGCCGTCCACGAGACATCCCAATATTTCATGTCTTTGTCGATGCAGACGTCATATTGACCGACCGGCAGAAAAGCGTCGTAGTTACCGTTGTTATCGCAGGTCACGTAGTACGGTCCCGGTGTGATTTCAAGTTGCGCGTTGGCTGCGCCCACGTCGAACGGGCCCTGCTCACCATCGCCGTCGAAATCATACCAGACGTTGCCCGCCACGCGCGCGCTGTTTTCATCGGCGGGATAGTTGCTGATGAAAATCTGGTCGCTGGCGCCTTTAGACTGATTGTTTTCCCACCCGGAGCCGCCGAATACCGCCACCTGACCGTTGCGCAGACGGAGTGCCATGCTCCAGACCAGATCGACCGGCAGGGACTCGACTTCCGTCCACGCGTTCGTTTTTGGATCAAATTCTTCCACGGTGCTGATGGAGTGCTGCTTCGACTCGGCACGTTCGATGGCATCCATTCCGGCAATCACGAGCGTCCGGCCGTTTTCGAGCAACACCTGCGAGTGAACGCTGCGTCGATGGTTCATCGGCGCTGTCGCCGTCCACTCGCCTGTCGCAGGGTCGTAGATTTCACTCCACTGCTGCGGGCCGGCCCAGCCGCCGGTGCGCAGGACGCGGCCGTCAGCCATCGTCGTCATGCGATGTTCGCCCGTACCACGCTCCAGAAAGGAAGCGGTGGGCGTCCAGACGTCCGTCAGAGGATCGTAGAGTTCACAATCGCCAAGGTAACCGCCGGAGGTAGAGTAACCGCGCGTGCAGAGCACAAGACCGTTGTTCAGCAGGATCGCAGCGTGCGAATTCCGAATGCTCGGCAGGCTGGCCACCGGAGTCCACGTGTCCGTTGCCGGATCGTAAATTTCACATGTCGCCTGTGAAATATTCTCGTTGGTGTTTGGAGCTCCGCCGATGCCGCCGGTGGCCAGCAGGCGGCCGTCGGGCAGTTTGACCATGGCAAAGCGCTCGCGCCGCATGTTCATCGAAGCCGCCGCCGTCCAGCTGTCCGTCGCCGGATCGTAGATTTCGCAAAAATTGATGGCGGATCCCATCGCAGTTGCGCCGCCCGCCACCAGGACGCGGCCGTCGTCCAACAGTTCCGCACAGGCCAGCGCACGCGCGCGCAACATGTCCGCCGCCGCCGTCACTGATTTGTCGCGGTAGTCGAAGATATCCACGTTGGGAAGCGACGACTGCAACGTCGGTCCTCCTCCCATAATCAGGATGCGTCCGTCGTTCAGCTCCACGACGTTATGCGCCATACGCGCTTCCGTCATCCGGGCGGCTGTCGTCCAATTCTGTGCGGCCGCCGTTGCAGCGCAGCCAATAAAGACTATCAGAGCAAACAGAAATTTCTTGTGTGATTTTTGCATATAATCGCCCCTCGCGTGGGGAAAATCCAGCACTTTGAGTTTAAACGAAAGGATCGTGATTTCGGCCGGCGGGCGTTTGGTTGGGGGGCTGATACGCAATGCGCCGGGTTGAGATGCCTCTGACACTTCGCAATTTACTTCGTCGTATATTCGCAACGTGTCGGCCAATACTACGCATTTATCACGAGACGGCAAGCAATAACTTCGACCTCAACCTGCGCCGCCGCTTTTGCCGCCGACGCCATGATGCTTCGCCCCTCTCGCTCTCGCTCGGTGGCTTGCTTTTCCCTCTTGTTCGTCGCGCAGCTGCAAGCCGGAAGCCGCTCAGCCGGTCCCGAATCCCGCAGCTTCCGTCGTCGGGTCTGCCGCGGGTTTAAAACAATGCGGCGGATCCGCTGAATCCGCCGCCATGCTGCAAGTCCTTAAATTATGTGCCCCGCTTACGCGCCGACACACACGTTTTGCGCCTCGGTAAAAAAGCGCATCGCCTCCCAGCCGCCTTCGCGGCCGACGCCCGAATTTTTCATGCCGCCGAAGGGCGTGCGCAGGTCCCGCTGCAGCCAGGTATTGATCCACACGATGCCGCAGTCCAGCCGCCGCGCCAGGCCGTGCGCGCGGTGCACCGACTCCGTCCACATGCTGAAAGCCAGGCCGTACTGCGTGCTGTTGGCGTTTGCCACGGCTTCATCGTCGTTTTTAAACGATTGCAGCGTCACGACCGGGCCAAAAATCTCTTCCTGATTGGTGCGGCACCGCGGCCCAAGACCTTCAATCACCGTCGGCGCCACAAACCAGCCGTTCTCACAGCGTCCGCCCGGATAGACGCGTTTGCCGCCGGTCAGGATCGTGCCGCCCTCTTCGCGCGCCAGGGCGATGTAGTCCAGCACTTTCTGCATGTGCGCCTCCGATACCAGCGCGCCCTGGCGGCTCGTTGGTTCTTTCGGGTCGCCCACTGTCAATTTTTGCACTTCGGCCACAAAGGCGTCGCGGTAGCGCTCGTAGATCGACTCTTCCACCAGGATGCGCGAGCCGCACAGACAGATTTCACCCTGATTTGCAAAGGACGCGCGGACAGTCTCTTTGACGGTGCGCTCAAAGTCGCAGTCTGCAAAGACCATCGTCGCGTTTTTACCGCCCAGTTCCAGCGAGAGTTTTTTGAACATCGGCGCGGCCGTCGATGCGATGTGTTTGCCCGTCGCCGTACCGCCGGTGAACGAAATTGCCTTGATCTCCGGATGTGATACAATCGCGCTGCCCGCACCGGCGCCGTCGCCGTGCACGATGTTTAACACGCCCGGCGGCAGCCCCGCCTCGCGGCAGAGCTCGGAAAACAAAAAGGCCGTCGTCGGTGTGATCTCCGATGGTTTGGCGACCACGCAATTCCCCGTGGCCAGCGCCGGAGCTATTTTCCAGGTAAACAAATACAGCGGCAGGTTCCAGGGAGAAATGCAGCCGACAATTCCCACCGGACGACGCAGCGTGTAGTTGATCGAGCCGTCGGCCATCTGGTGCGCTTCGGAGCTGAAGTGCTCGGCCGCCGTGCCGAAGAAACGGAAGTTTTCCGAGGCGCGCGGAATGTCGACCTCTCTGGCCAGCCAGACCGGTTTGCCGTTGTCGCGCGATTCCGCTTCGGCCAGTCGATCCAGATTCTGCCGCACCAGCTCCGCCACGCGCAACATGTGCGCGCCGCGATCCCTGGCCGCCATGCCCGCCCAGCCCGGGAATGCGGCCCGCGCCGCTTCCACCGCATCGTTGATGTCTGCCGGGCCGGATGCCGGAATGCGACTGTACACCGCGCCCGTGGCCGGTTCGTAGTTGTGAAGGTATTCGCCGGAGCGCGCCGCGCGCAGTTCGCCGCCGATGTAGTTTTGCAGGTTAAACATGTCTGGTTCCGGGTTAAACAGCCGCCGCGTGTGCCGGATGCTGTCCACTGTTAAACAAAGTCGTCAGAGGCTGGCCGTACGTCCGCCGTCGACGGGCACGTTTATCCCGTTGATGTAGGCAGCCAGCGGCGAAGCCAGGAATACGGCCGCGGCTGCAATTTCCCAGGCCTCGGCAAAACGCTGCGCCGGTATTTCCCTGCGCGTGGCGGCGGCAACGTCCTCATAGGACATACTCAATTTGTCCGCCTTTTTGTTCATGATCGATTCCAGCCTGTCCGTCGCCGTCGCGCCCGGCAGGATGTTGTTGACGGTGATGCCGTCGGGTCCGAGTTCGGTCGCCAGCGTTTTGGCCCAGTTGGCCACCGCGCCGCGAATGGTGTTGGAGACGCCCAGCCCGGGAATCGGTTGTTTAACAGAAGTGGAAATAATGTTAATAATCCGTCCGTAGCGCGCCGCGCGCATGGTGGGGATGCAGACCTGCGCAAGAATCTGGTTGCAGATCAGATGGCGTTTGAACGCCGTTTCAAATTCTGCGACGTCGGCCGCATATGCCGGCCCGCCCGGAGGCCCGCCGGTGTTGTTGACCAGAATATGTACCGTGCCGCCCACGCCGAAGCGCGCATTGACGGCGCGTCGCAATTCGTCCGGCTGGTCAAAGTCCACGGCGATGTAATCGTGCGACTGGTCGCCGTAGCGCGGCAAACCGTCGCATACTTCGGCCAAAAGTTCACCGTTGCGCGCCATCAGCGTCACCGATGCGCCGCACTCGGCCAGACTCTCCGCAATCGCGCGTCCAATGCCGCGCGAGGCGCCGCCTACCAGCGCGTGTTTACCCTTCAAATCGATCCGCATAGTTCCGCCGTCCTTCCGGTAAAAACTTGTCGCCTTTGTGAAATAGTGCGAAATTACACCTTTGCCGAGTGTTAGCAAACTACGAGCGTGGGTATTTTAAGGACAATCAAAGGTGATACCGTGGCTGTACAGTCTCCCATCAACTTCCAGAAATGGATCGAAGAACACCGCCATCTGCTCAAACCACCGGTCGGCAATCAGGTGGTGTACGAAGACACCGAATTTATCGTGATGGTCGTCGGCGGCCCCAATTCCCGCAAGGACTTCCACTATAATGAAGGCGAGGAGTTTTTCTACCAGATTGAAGGCGACATCGTCGTGCGCATAGAGGAAAACGGAACTATCCGCGACGTGCCGATCAAAGAAGGAGAAATTTTCCTGCTGCCCGCCCGCGTACCGCACTCGCCCAACCGCGGCGAAGGCAGCATCGGCCTCGTCATTGAACGCCGTCGCCGCGAAGACGAGCGCGACGGCCTGATGTGGTTCTGCGAAAACTGCAACACCAAACTCTACGAAGAATACTTCCGCCTGGAAAATATCATCACCCAGTTCCAGGGTGTGTTTGAACGCTTCTACGCCAACGAAAATGCGCGCACCTGCTCCAACTGCGGCACGGTGATGGAAGCACCCCCGACGATCTCCTGATCCGCGCAGCACGTCATTTTATTACCGAAGAAGGTTGCCCCGCATGGCCGCAAAAACGTTTAAACTCGACATTCACGCCCATATTCTGCCCGAAACCTGGCCGGACCTCAAACAAAAATTCGGCTACGGCGGATTCATCTACCTGGACCACTTTGCGCCCGGCCGCGCCAAGATGATGCGCGACGACGGTTTTTTCTTCCGCGAAATCAAGGAAAACTGCTGGAGCCCGGAGGCGATTCTTAAGGAGATGGACGAGTACAATGTGGACGTGATGACGCTCTGCACCGTCCCGGTCCTGTTTAACTACTGGGCACAGCCGCGCCACACGCTCGAGTGGTCGCGTTTTCTCAACGATCACATTGCGGCTATCCAGAAAAAGTATCCCAGGCGTTTTATCAGCCTCGGCACCGTGCCGATGCAGGACCCGCGCCTGGCCATCGAGGAAATGACGCGCTGCGTCAAAGAACTCAAGCTGCCCGGCCTCGAAATCGGCTCCAACATCCTCGGCAAAAATCTGGACGAGGAGGAGTTTTTCCCCTTCTACGAAGCAGCGGAAGACCTGGGCTGTTGCCTGCTGGTGCACCCCTGGGAGATGATGGGCCGCGACCTGATGCGCAAATACTGGCTGCCCTGGCTGGTCGGCATGCCGGCGGAGACCTCGCGCGCCATCTGCTCGATGATGTTCGGCGGCGTGTTTGACCGCTTTCCCAAACTGCGCGTGCTCTTTGCCCACGGCGGTGGATCCTGGCCGCACACGCTCGGACGCATCGCCCACGGCTACAACTGCCGCCCGGACCTCGTCAACCTCAACGACGTTAAAAATCCGCGCGAGTACGCCGGCAAGTTCTGGGTCGACGGCATTACGCACGATCAGGACGCACTGCGCTACACTATCGGCGTGGTCGGCACGGAGCGCATCGCCTACGGCACGGACTATCCCTTCCCGCTCGGCGATCTGGAACACGGTCGTTTTATCGAGGAAATGGACGATTTGTCGGTTGAAGACAAATCCAACCTGCTGTACAAATCGGCCTTTGAATTCCTGGGCCGCGACCCGCGCGATTTTGGCCTCTGATGAATTCTCTTGTTCGTCATCGCGTCGGAGGTTTCCAGCCGGCGCGGCGTTCAGTTGCTTCGCACTCGTTGACACACTTAAATCTTCCAACTGCATGACAAGCAAAAAAATGGCCTTTGAGCCAACGCTGGAGTTTGCACGCGAACAGGATCGGCTCGATCCGCTGGCGCATATCCGCGATCGATTCCACATCCCGCCGCACGGCGAAGGCAAGGCCTGCTACTTCTGCGGCAACAGCCTCGGGCTGCAAACCACATCCACGGCCGATTATGTCCGCCGCGAGCTCGACATCTGGGCGGAAAAAGGCGTCGAGGGCCACTTTGAACGCAGCGCGGACGCCCCGGAACGCGAACCCTGGTTTTCCTACCACAAGATGTTCAGTGAGTCCCTGGCACGCCTCTGCGGCGCTCAACCGGACGAAGTTGTGTCGATGAATCAACTGACCGTCAATCTGCACCTGCTGATGGTCAGTTTTTTCCGTCCCGACGGCAAACGCCGAAAAATCCTGACGGAGGGCGGCGCATTCCCTTCAGACCAGTATGCGCTCGAAACACAACTGCGCCACCACGGCCTGGATCCCGCCGAGACGCTGATAGAGCTCTGGCCGCGCGACGGCGAGCACACGCTGTGCACGGAGGACATCATTGCGCAGATCGACGCTGCGGGCGAAGAACTGGCGCTGGTGATGATGGCGGGCGTGCAGTATTACACCGGACAATTCTTCGATTTGCAGGCGATTACGGCGGCGGCGCACCGCAACGGCGCACTGGCGGGATTCGACCTGGCACACGCCATGGGCAACGTGGAACTGCGCCTGCACGACTGGGACGTGGATTTTGCGACCTGGTGTTCCTACAAGTATCTCAACTCGGGACCGGGCGGGGTCTCCGGTATATTTGTGCACGAAAAACACGGCAACGACCCGTCCACGCCGCGTTTTGCCGGCTGGTGGGGCAACCGCGAGTCCGAGCGCTTTGAGATGAAAAAAGGCTTCCGCCCCGCGCCCGGCGCGCAGGGCTGGCAAATGAGCAACGCACCCGTGCTGTCGATGGCGGCGCACCGCGCGGCGCTCGACATTTTCGACGAAGTCGGGATGGCGGCGATCTCCCGCAAACGCACGCAGCTGACCGCCTGGATGGAATATCTGATCGACTGCATCCGGGCGGCCGAGCCGGCGCACATGCCGGAAATTATCACGCCGCGCGCGCCGGCCGAACGCGGCGCTCAGCTCTCGATCATCGTGCCCACCGGCGGCCGCGCCGTCTTTGACAAACTCACGGCGGGCGGCTGCGTGCTGGACTGGCGCGAGCCCGACGTCATCCGCGGCGCGCCGGCTCCTCTCTACAACTCGTTTGAAGATGTCTGGCATTTCGGCCGCATTCTGGCCGATGCCTGCGGCGTCAGTCTCTGAGGCCGCACTCCGGAACCATTTCTGCCCCGGCGGCGCGTTTGTACTGCTCGTATGCGTGCGCTATCGATCGGGGTCGTATCACGGCAAAAAGCGGAATTCAATCGCCTATGACGTCCAATTCAAAAGTCACGCTGGTCGGCGCCGGTCTTGTCGGTTCGCTGATGGCGGTGCTCCTGGCGCGCCGCGGAATGAAAGTTACCATGCTGGAACGTCGCGGAGACATGCGCAAGCAGCGCATGAGCGCGGGTCGCTCGATCAACCTGGCAATGTCTAAACGCGGCTGGACGGCTCTGGAACGCGCGGGCATCGATCACGTGATCCGCAAGGAAGCCATCCCCATGAAAGGCCGCATCATGCACTCCGAAACGGGTGATCTGACCTTTCAGCCCTACGGACTTGAAGACCAGGCTATTTACTCCGTTTCGCGCGGCGGTCTCAACATGACGCTGCTGGACCTGGCCGAACAGGCCGGCGGCGTGGACCTGCGTTTTGACGCACAGTGCCTGGACGTCGACCTGGACACGGCCGCGACCGAATTCCACGATCCAAACACGGACACAACTTTTACTGTGGACGGAGACGTGGTACTGGGCAGCGACGGTGCGTTCTCCGCCGTGCGCGGCCGCATGATGAAAACGGACCGTTTCGACTATTCCCAGACCTACCTGAAACACGGCTACAAAGAACTCTCGATTCCACCGACGGCCGACGGCGGCTTCCGGCTGGAAGCCAAAGCGCTGCACATCTGGCCGCGCGGCAATTTCATGATGATCGCCTTGCCGAACCCCGACGGCAGTTTTACCTGCACGCTTTTCCTGCCCTTTGAAGGCAAAGAGTCGTTCGACTCTCTGCGCGAGGACAACGACGTGCTGCGCTTTTTTGAGTCCACCTTTGGCGACGCCGTCCCGTTGATGCCGACGCTGTTGGAGGACTTCCGCAACAATCCGACGAGTTCGCTGGTAACGGTGCGCTCGAATCCGTGGCAGCGCAACGGCCGCGTGGGACTCCTGGGCGACGCCGCCCATGCCGTTGTACCATTCTACGGCCAGGGCATGAACTGCGGCTTTGAGGACTGCGTGGTGCTGGATCAAAAACTCGACGAATTCAACAACGACTGGGCGGCGGCGCTGCCGGCCTACTCGGATGCGCGCATCGCCAACGGCAACGCAATCGCCGATCTGGCACTGAAAAATTTCATTGAAATGCGCGACCTCGTGGCCGACGAGCGGTTTTTGCTGCGCAAAAAAATCGAACGCAAGATTCAGACCCTGTATCCGGATCGCTTTCTGCCGGTTTACTCGATTGTCTCCTTTTCCAATATCGCCTATGCCGAAGCAATGCGCGAGAGCCGCAATCAGGATGAGTTGCTGGCCGAGCTGATGCGACGCGACGATATTGAGGCGGTTTGGGACAGCGCCGAATTTGAGACTGTGATCCACGATCACATGCGCGGCTACACCGGAGTAGCCGCCCCCCGTTAATCTTTCTGTGCGGCCGCGCCCGCCCGTAGCCCGGCCGCAGACATACACACAGCATGCAAAATGGAATCGAGCTGTAACCTGGCTCGATTCCATGCTATAAACATATGTTTCAGACTGAATCGTCACTGGACATTATCGAATTCGGGACTACTATCCGCACACAAATGACGTGACCATCTGAATATTTTCGAGTCACAGAGTACAATTGAATATTTGAAAGCGACTGAAAGATTTTTTCTATATGGAGACTGCGATAATGAAGTTCACTCGCGCATTGGGGTACTGGCACGTACTCTGCGTATGCATTGCGGTATGTGCCATTTCGACCCCGACCCTCACGGCGCAGACCGGCGGCAAATCGTCCGGCGACGTCGTACTGGCGGGCGAAAACAACAGCAATCTGTTCTGGGAAGAAGTGTTCACCGTAGCCGGCGTTGACGGCGATGTGTACACCATGGTCCGGGACAGCGAAGGCAACATCTACGTCGGCGGCGACTTTACGACCGTCAGCGGCGTCAATGCAAACAATATCGCCATGTGGGACGGCAGCGCCTGGTCGGCGCTCGGCGCCGGAACGAACGGCCCCGTCTACGCCATTGAGACCATCGGCCTGGAAGTATTTGTGGCCGGCGCGTTCGACCACGTGGGCACGATGCCCGCGGCCAACGTGGCCAACTGGACCAACCAGACGCGCTGGCGCACCATGGGCACCGGCATGAGCGGTCCCGTCTACGCTCTGGATCGCATGGGAACCAATCTCGTGGCCGGCGGGAAGTTCATCGCCGCGGGCGGCGTGAATTCCAATAACATCGCCCGCTGGAACGGCGCACGCTGGGAACAAATGGGCACGGGCCTCTTCGGTGCGGACGAAATCGTTTACGCCGTCGAAGTGGTCGACGATCGCGTCTATGTGGGCGGCTCCTTCGGTCGCGCCTCGGAAGTTCAGGTCAACAATGTTGCCATGTTTGCCGACGGCGAGTGGTTTGACATGGCCGGCGGCGTTACGTCCGACGCGCCCAACTCCCGTGTGTATGCGCTCGAAGCCATGCCGGACGGCATTTGGGTCGGCGGCAGATTTGAGTCGGCCGGCAACGAAAACAGCATCAATCTGGCGCGCTTCGACTACGCCGGCAGCACCTGGGCCAATGTCAACGCCGACGCCAACGCACCCGTGCGCGCGCTCAAGCGCCAAAGCGACAACCGCCTGTTTGTGGGCGGCGCTTTCAGCATGCTGGGCGGCGTGGAACACTCTCGCGTGGCGCGCATCTCCACCGGTGCAAATCTCAATATCACCCGCCTGGGCCTGGGCGTCAATCGCCCGGTGCATTCCATTCTGGTGGTCGATGAAAACACGCAGTATTTCGGCGGTGAATTCTCGTTGGCGGGCTCCAACCCCGCAGCGTCCATCGCGCGCTGGAACGGCTCCAGCTACTTTACGCTCTCTCCGCTCGACAACAACAGCGTCGACGGACGCATCAACAGCCTGCTGCAACTGCCCAACGGCGATCTGGTGGTCGCAGGCGATTTTCTGCTCGCGGGCGAGCTGCGCACGAGCAATATCGCCTCATGGGACGGCGAAGAATGGCACGACATGGCCGGAGGCGTCAACGGCGAAGTCTTCGACCTGGCCCTGGCCCCGGACGGTCGCATCTATGCGGGCGGCGACTTTACTACGGCGGGCGTGACCAATGCCAACCGCATCGCCTGCTGGGACGGCGACAAATGGCTGGCGCTGGGCGCGGGCATGGACAACACGGTCTACGCGGTTGAAATGGTCGGCAACACGGTCTACGCCGGCGGCGATTTCAACGCGGCCGGTACAACCAATGCCAACCGCCTGGCGCGCTGGAACGGCGTGGACGACTGGCTGCCGCTTGCCGGCGGCGTCGACAACCGCGTCACGGATATGGAGTACGCATCGGGTCGCCTGGTGGTGGCCGGCTGGTTTGAAACCGCCGGTATCATTCCAAACGTCGGCGGAGTAGCCGCCTATACAGTGGAAACCCAGTCCTGGACCGGCTTCAACGCCCAGACCGACGGCCTGGTTTCCGGCGTGGCATTGCGCGACGAAGAAATCTATATCGTCGGCGACTTCCAAAAGGTTGGCGGCGTCAACATCAATGGCATCGCGCGCTGGACCGGCCGCAAATGGGAAGCGCTCGGCGGCGGCCTGGCCGGCGTAGGCCACAAAGTTGTCACGGATGACGGCGATCTTGTCGTGGTCGGCGATTTCGGCGGTGCGGGCGCTTCGGACGCACACAACATCGCGCGCTGGACCGGCGGCGGCTGGGTTAACTTCGGCAGCGGTCTCAACGGCCCCGGCAACGCGGTGATTGCCACGGACGACTTTGTCTTTGTCGGCGGTGAATTCACACTGGCGGGCGACAAACCCTCGCGCAACATCGGACGCTGGTTCGTGTGCAACCCGGACCTGCGCATCGGCGCACAGGGCCCGACGCGTCTCTGCGAAGGCCAATCGGTGCAGCTGATCGCTTCGAGCGGATTTGTGTCCTACCAGTGGTCCACCGGCGACGAATCGCAAGGAATTGAAGTCGACACCGAAGGCACGTGGATCGTAACCGGCGTGGATGAGCGCGGCTGTGAAGCCGTCGCCTCGATCACGACGGAAATCGTTCCCCTGCCGGAACCCGTCATTCTCAACGACGACACCGGCCTGCCCGTCGGCTCGACAATTTTCCTCTGTGCGGGCGAGGTTGTGAAATTCGACGGCGGCGATTTCAACTCCTTCCTCTGGTCCACCGGAGCGCGCTCGCGCAGCATCCAGGTCAACCAGCCCGGCGACTACTTTGTCGAAGTAACCGACATCAACGGCTGTAACGCCGTTTCCGCAACAGTTACAGTGGAGCGCCTGCCCGCGCCGGACAAACCGACGATCACCCAGGAAGAAAACGAACTCGTTTCATCGAGCGCCGATTCCTACCAGTGGTATTTTGAAGGTCAGTTGATTGAAGGCGCCACGGGTCAGCGTTATGCGCCGACGGTCGAAGGCATCTACTCGGTGGAAGTTACGCAGGGCGGCAACGGCTGTACGGCCCGTTCCGATGCGTTTAACTTCAAAGCCACCGGCGTGGATGAGGTAATCGGCAATGCCGCGTTCAGCGTCTACCCGAATCCGACCAGCGATCGCGTTGTTGTCGGTTTCACGCCTGAAAAAAACGGCCGTGTGCGCATCGAAGTGATCAACTCGCTCGGCAACGCGATACTGTCGAGAGAAATCGACGCAGTTGCCGGACAGCGCAACACACTCAACCTGAGCCTGGTCGATGCCGCCGACGGCGTGTATTTCATCCAGGTTAACGGCCTGAGCAACTCGCAGCGACTCAAGGTTATTAAACAGCGTTAAGTTGCTGTTTAACAGAACATACAGCCTCTTCCGCTCGGGCGGGAGGGGCTGTTGTATTTATGGGCCGATCGGTTGCAGCTGTCCAACCATCGGCAAGTATGCTATGAAAGTCCTTGTTTAAATTCCGCCTCCAGACCTGCAAGAGAAACCATCGCTTCGCCTCCTTCGCCCCAGCTCGGCGGCTTGCTTTTTCCTCTTGTTAATCACCGCGTTTCCGGCCCATGTGTTTAAGTCCGGCATCAAACATCACAGCGTCAAACCCGAAGCCAAACAAAAAAGTCAGAAGAGCCTGAACGAGGAGTCCGCCGACGAGTTCAAAGCGATCAAGTCAATGTCAAACAGCGCCGCTGCCGGCCATCAAGCGAGAAACAAACGACATTAACCACTGACGCCATGGAAGTCCAACAACGGAGTAAGTCGACATTTGAGACTGACGCGGCACCCGGACGACAAGAGTGTGAAGTCTCTGTTTCAGCTGAAAATGCAGTCTGAAGAACTTGAGTCTGCACGCAAAAAAACGGGTGTGCCCCCAAATGGGTATCCCTCCCCCGCCGCCTGTCCGAAAAACTCCCGACACCGGGACGTTCCTCACCCGCCCCGGAAGATCCAGATTTTTTTGCGGAGCGCAGCAAAGCTTGCAGGCATACCCCGTCGGCACGTGAACCCAATGTGTGCGCGGGTCCTATGCCGCAGCGCGGCTGAAACTCCGGAAGAGCTTCGGCACGCACAAAATGATGCCCACAGATCTTTCCGCCAAGCGGAAAAGACTGAACGTAGCACCTTCGCCGTCAAACGTTGCGACTTACGTGGTTAATCGGTCAAATCGGGAAGTCGCGCGGAGCAGCGCCGCTCAGTGAAGATTGCTTTCCATCAACGTCGTGCGAACCGATCCTTCGCTGCCGTTTGTCATCATGACGTTGGTGGCGACCCATTCGACCAGGCCGACGCCGGGCGCAAAATAGTAGGTCGTGGCCGAGGGTGCGTTGCCGAAGCGTTCCATGTACTCAAGCCCGGTGAATTTGCCGGCGCCCGTATTTACCGTGGAGTTTGTGTCCTGCAACATGATGTTGAAGGCCGGCGGACGTTCGTAGGTCTCGCCGCGCTTGATGTCCGTGCGGTAGTAGTGGACCTCGCGTCCGAGTTTGTCGATCATCCACAAACCGTCGGGCCGCGTTTTCAGCAGGATTGTATCCTTGACCATAAATCCGTAGACCTCGAACCACGTGGTGCTGTCGCCGTCCTTGGACGCCACCTCGCGCGCGCCGACAACGCGCATCGTGTCAAGGCTGGGATTGCCGCTATTGCCCTCTTTGTCAATGGTCGTTGTTTCGTAGATCCAGTAGTTGCCTTCGGCCAGAGGAATGATCTCATTGGAGTCCTGCGGCTCGTCGGTCGCGGTGGAACAGGCTGCCAGAACGATCAGAGCCAGTGCGCCGAACCAGATGCCGCAACAATTCGTTGCCGTGCGTTGCATAATCACATGACCTCGCATACAAACTATGTGTATAGATCAGACTGAGAAAACGCTAATATACACAATCGCCTGCGAGTATTCCTCGGGGCCTGCCGCGTGAAAGAAACGGCCCCGCGGCGGCAATCACGACCGCGAAACGACGGCCGACGGGAACATCAAATATTGTGCTATCTTTGGAGCAGGCGTCTGTGACAATATGAACGGTTACAAGTCTTGTGCTGCGTGTGAAGGCGAGAAATGCCGGATTTCGCGCGTACAGAATTCATCAACAAAAATCAAGCCCGCCCCGGTTCTGCCAGTAACATTTTTGATTGTGTGAGTATTTTCTGGCACTACTGTTCAGCGACTCTCTGGTAAATTATTCTCACATCTACATTTGAAGAGTGCCTGCATGATTCCTGCTAATACCCCATTGCTGCGCGGCGGCTTCATCGCATTGCTGATGATTGCGCTGGTCGGCGTCGGTGCTTGCGACGACGACAGCCCGACCGCTCCTTCGGGCCAGATCGAATCCGTTTCCGGTATGATTACCAGCGACGGCAATAATGGACTTCCGAACGCTTTTGTTCAGGCCTTTAACGCTGAACAGACTCTCATCGACAGCGACTCTACCGACGCGGACGGCAACTTCCTGCTCGAAAACCTGCCGACCTCGCTGGACGACGTCAGCCTGCGCGTGGCGCACATCAACTACGGCGCCGTCACCCTCAACCTTAAATCGATCATCAATTCGAGCAGTAAAAAGGACGGATCGGATCTGATCCTCAAACTCGACTCGCTCTGCTGCGGCGTGATTACGATCTGCGCCGTGACCGGCGATCCGGCCGAAGTCCTCGAAAACGTCAACATCACACTGCGCGAAAAAGGCGACGAGCTCAAGTCGCTCAAAACCAACGGCGACGGCAAAGTGACGTTCAACAACGTCTGCGAGGGCGAATACGACGTGCGCCTGAAGCTCGAAGGTTATCGCGTACTCGAAAAAGAATTCGCCCTCGACTCCTGCGACACGCTGACGCTCAAACTCTCCATGGAACCCGAGAAAGACGAGTGCTGCGACAACAAAGTCACCGTCAAGGTCACCGACAAAGACGGCAACGTTATCGAAGGCGTCAACGCCTGGCTGCGCCAGGAAGGCAAAGTGCTGAAAGAAGGCAAATCCAATGGCGACGGCGTCATTGTTTTTGAAGAAGTCTGCGAAGGCAACTACGACATCAAACTCTCGAAGGACAGCTATATCGTCCAGGAAATTGAGGTCGAAGTCGAATGCGATAAAGATCAGACCATCGAAAGCACATTGACCAAGGAAGACGACGCCTGCTGCGACGGCATCCTGCGCCTGACCGTCAAGGACAAGGACGGCAATGCAATTAACAATGCACGCGTAGGTCTCTGGCGCGACGGCAAACTCATTGACGACCCGCGCACCAATGGCGACGGCGTGGTCGTGATCGACGGTCTCTGCGAAGGCACGTACGGCATCGGCCTTACCGCCGAAGGTTTCGAAGGCATTGAGTTTGAATTTGAAATCGGATGCGGCGAAGACAAGTCGCTCGAAAAACAACTCGAACCCGCCGAAGAAAAATGCTGCGACAACACCGTGACCGTAAAAGTCACCGACAAAGACGGCAATGCAATTGAAGGCGTCAACGGCGTTATCCGCTGGGAAGGCAAGAACTACGGCGAAGGCAAATCCAACGGCGACGGCATTATCACCTTCAAGGACATCTGCGAAGGCAAATACGAGATCCGCATCGCCAAAGAAGGCCTGGTCGTGCAGGAGTTCATCGTTGAAGTCGGCTGTGACGACAAAACAGTCGAGCGCACGATGGAAGCCGCCGAGGAAGAGTGCTGTACCGGCATCCTGCGTTTAACGGTCACGGACAAGGAAACCGGCAACGCAATTAACAATGCGCGCGTCGTCCTGTACCGCAACGGCAAAGCTGTTGAAGACCCGCGCACGAATGCCGAAGGCAAGGTTGTCATCGACGGACTGTGTGAGGGCGCGTACGGCGTCGACATCAGCGCCGAAGGTTACGACGCCATCGAATTTGAATTTGAAATCGATTGCGACGAAGACAAGTCGCTCGAAAAACAACTCTCCCCCGCCGAAGAAAAATGCTGCGACAATACGGTGACTGTTACAATCACCGACAAAGAAGGCAACGCGATTGAAGGCGTCAACGGCGTTATCCGCTGGGAAGGCAAGAACTACGGCGAAGGCAAGTCCAACGGCGACGGCGTCATCACCTTCAAGGACATCTGCGAAGGCAAGTACGAGATCCGCATCGCCAAAGAAGGCCTGGTCGTGCAGGAGTTCATCGTTGAAGTCGGCTGCGAAGACAAAACGGTCGAGCGCACGATGGAGTCCGCCGAGGAAGAGTGCTGCGACGGCATCCTGCGTTTAACAGTTACGGACAAGGAAACCGGTGAGCCGATTAACAATGCGCGCGTCGGCCTGTGGCGCGACGGCAAACTGATTGAAGATCCGCGCACGAACGCCGAAGGCAAGGTCGTCATCGACGGGCTCTGTAAAGGGAACTACGGCGTGGGGCTGACGGCTGAAGGGTACGACGGCATCGAATTTGAATTCGAAATCGGCTGCGACGAAGACAAGTCGCTCGAAAAACAACTCTCCCCCGAAGGCGACGAGTGCTGCGACGCCGCCCTGCGCGTCAAGGTCCGCAACGACGACGACGAATCGGCGCTGCAGAACACAACCGTCAAAGTGCGCCAGGAAGGCAAAGTCATTGCCGAGGGTAAAACAAATGCCGACGGCGTTGTTGAATTCGACGGTCTCTGCGAAGGCACGTACAGCCTGCTCTTCCAGCGCGACGGTTTCAAATCCGCCGAAGCAAATGTTGAAGTGGAATGCGACCGCGAAAACAATGCACAAAAAGACCTGACGCCGAATGAGTGCTGCGACGCGCTGTTAAAACACATCGTGATCGACAAAGCCACCGAAGCGCGCATCGAAGGCGCGACGGTCAAGGTTTACTACAACGGCGAGCTGGTTGAAGACGCCTCAACAAACGGCGACGGCATTGCAATTGTCGACGGCCTCTGCGCCCCGCGCACCTACGTCATCGTCATCAGCAAAGACGGCTACAAAACGGCCGAGTACGAATTCCGCTTTGAGAAATGCGACGACCTGCAGGAAACCTTCCGCATCGAGAAGAACTGATACCGGCGGTTAAACGCATCAACCTGACAATTCACCAGGGTCGTTCCGATTTATCGGGGCGGCCCTGTTGATTTTACACAGCTGCCGTTTGCCTGGCATTCTACCTCTTGTTTAACACTGTGCGATGGATGGCCGGCGCCTGGTGATTTCACTCGCTGATACTGTTTGACTTTGAACCCGGCTCTTGTGGCTCTCACCTGCATTCTGAGCGCTGCGCCGCCGCCTGCCGGCGTTCGGCTGACTTTTCCCTCTTGTTAATCACCGTGTTGTCGGCTTCAAATCGCCGGGCTCGAAGCCTTGTTGTTTCAAGGCGGCGCGTCAGTGCGCCGGATGTGACGCAGGGCGCGCCGTGACGGACTCAAAACTGAAAACTCAGCGGCTGTTAACAGACTCGATTGATTGGAACTTCACGTGCGGTGACGAACAAAAAGAAAAAGCAAGCCGGAGTCAAATCAGCGAACAACAGTTAAACAACCTGCACATCGGCGGCCGACGGCGAAGCGAGGCTGTTTAAGCAGCGCAGGACAGCGTGAATACACGACATAAAAAAAGCCGGCCGGAACAGGTCCGGACGGCTTGTACAATTACACAACGCGTAAAATCAGATGGGGAAACGCACGCCGCTTTCAAAGACGAGGAAGGAACCCTCAATGAAGACAAAGCGGAACTCGCCGAATACGCCTCCGAAGTCGGTCTCGTATTCAACGCCGGCGCCGAGGTCCAGATTCAGGCTGGTATCCGATTCCGATATTTCGCCGAGGAAGGGCGAGTCGACCGTTACGGTTGCACGTTTAAAGCCAAGGCCGCCCAGCGAATAGAGGTAAAATCCCTCGGAGCTTTCGAACATCCACTGCCACATCACGTCAAAGGTAATCCACTGAACATCAAAGCCGGCGCTTGACGAGGTGGGCAGATAGTAGACCAGTTCGGGTACAATGTAAAAGACATATTCATCCGACGGCACTTCGTACCAGCCGCGAGCAGCGATACCAAGACTGTTGATGTCCGTAGCGTAAGCCAGACCGCCGCCGACACTCATGTCTCCGCCGTCCGCCTGCAGATTGGTGATGCCGCCCGCCAGCAAAAATGTGAATGCAGCCAAAACACCGCGTACGAGATTGCGCATATACGTGCTCCCAATTAGAACTTCATGAGTGTTGAGTGGCGTAGCGAACCGCGATGGTGGGCCGGCCACGTAACTGAAGTCAATAATTTACAAAAGTCCGCAGAAAATTTTCAACAAAGCAATGACAAATGCGCTGCCCGTGGAATGCGATCAGGAGCCGGTCTTGGGCACGTTTTCGTTGTTGTCGTGCGGCTCGCCGGAATGTGAATCCAGCACGTATTCCGGGTCGGCGCCCTCCGTAAGCACGTCGCTCGTAACGATGACTTTGCGCACGTCGGCCATGTCGGGGATGTTGTACATGGTGGGGATCATCAGGTCTTCCATGATGCCGCGCAGGGCGCGCGCGCCGGTCTTGCGCTCACGGGCGATCTTGACGATCTCGATCAGCACCTCGGGCGTGAATTCGAGTTCCTTGCCTTCCATCTGCAGCAGCTTTTTGTACTGCTTGACGAGTGCGTTGCGCGGGTTGGAAAGGATGTCCAGCAGAGCGTCGTCCGTGAGCGCGTGCAACGAGGCGACCACCGGCAGACGCCCGATAAATTCGGGAATAAATCCGTAGCGCAGCAGGTCTTCCGGCTGAATCTCAAAAAAGAGGCTTTCGTCTTCCGTGATGCGCCGCGTTTCGTCGGCGGTGAATCCAATTGTGGAGGAGGAAAGGCGCTGAGCGATGATTTTTTCCATGCCGTGGAAAGCACCGCCGCAGATAAACAGAATATTTTTGGTATTGACGTTGATCAGCGGCTGCTCGGGGTGTTTGCGTCCGCCTTTGGGCGGCACGCCGGCTATCGTGCCTTCGAGCAGCTTGAGCAGCGCCTGCTGTACACCTTCACCGCTGACGTCGCGCGTAATGCTCGGGGAGTCCGATTTACGCGTGATTTTGTCGATCTCGTCGATGTAGACGATGCCGCGTTCGGCGCGCTGCAGGTCGTAGTCGGCATTCTGCAGCAGGTGCGCCAGAACGGTCTCCACGTCGTCGCCCACGTAGCCCGCCTCCGTCAGCGTCGTGGCGTCGGCAATCACAAAGGGCACGTCCAGCACGCGCGCCAGTGTCTGCGCCAGCAGCGTTTTGCCCGTGCCCGTGGGGCCGAGCAGCAGAATATTGCTTTTCTCGATCTCGACGTCATCCAGCGAACCTACGAGGTCCTGCGACTGGATGCGTTTGTAGTGGTTGTAAACGGCCACGGCCAGCGTGCGCTTGGCTTCGTCCTGGCCGATGACGTACTCGTCAAGCGCCCTGGTGATTTCGCGCGGTTTGAGCAGAGTCGCAACCGCTTCGTTACGGCGCTGCGCCGCATTATTGCGCAGAATTTCGACGGAATTCTGGATGCAGATGTCGCAGATGTAAACGTTGGGACCGGCGATCATGCTGGTCACTTCACTGGAGGAGCGCCCGCAAAAAGAGCAATGTAATTCTTCGGTAAAGTTGTTGGGGGGCCGGTCGTTCATAATAATTCTGCGAGATAATGAGTCCGTCAATTGATGGTCTTGGCGGCTGCCGTCACAATGCAAAAACGCGGAAGGCAGCCGGAATATGCCGCCTCCGCGTGGATCTGTTGACCTGTTTTTTCACCGTTCCGACGCTGCGGCGACATGAAGTGATCGCCGTCGGGCGTCGGACGGACGGACAGCGTCCGCCCCTAAGTTAATCAACTGTCGGACTTTTCGCTCGGTCGATGTTCCAGAATTTTGTCGATCAGTCCGTAATCGAGCGCTTCCTTCGGCGACATATACTTGTCGCGATCGGCGTCGATCTTGATCTGTTCGGGATCTTTGCCGGTGTGTTTACTGATGATCGTGTAGAGCTGTTCGCGGATGCGCAGCATCTCGTTCGTGTAGATCTCGATGTCCGTTGCCTGCCCCTGCGTACCGCCCATGGGCTGGTGCATCATGATGCGCGAGTGCGGCAGGGCGATGCGCTTGCCTTTGGCGCCGGCGCAGAGCAGGATCTGAGCCATCGATGCGGCCATGCCGACGCAGATGGTCGAGACTTCGCAGCGCACGAACTGCATGGTATCGTAAATCGCCAGGCCGGCGCTGACGCTGCCGCCGGGCGAGTTGATGTAGAGCGAAATCTGTTTGTCGGGATCTTCGCTGGCCAGGAAAAGAAATTGGGCAATCACGACGCTGGCGACGTGATCATCTATGGCCTGACCGAGAAAAATGATGCGATCCTTGAGCAATCGCGAGAAGATGTCGTACGCCCGTTCACCGCGGCTGGTCTGCTCGATGACGTTCGGCACCAATACGTTGTTCAATTGTATTCCTCCGGATACTTCGGCCGGCCGGCAGGCGCGCCCGAAGATTCAATACTGCTCGTTACTGAAGTATTTAGTCGTTCTCAGCCAATTCTTCGCTGCCGTCCTGTCCCGCGTCCGCGTCGGCCGCGGCGGCGGGCATCTCTTCGCCGGGGAGATAAATCTCGTTGGGCGAAGAGACTTCAACATCTTCGTAGCTTGCCTGTTCGCGCAGGAACTTCATCGCCTTGTCGTTGACGATCTGCGCCATAAAGCGCTCATCCTGAGCTACATAGGAGCGGATCTGCGCCGGATCAAAATTGGCGCCCGCGGCAATCTGCTGGACCATTTCGTCGATGTCCGCTTCCGTCGCTTCCAGTTTTTCTTTTTCGATGATGGCGTCGCGCACCAGCAGCCAACGGGCGCTGCGCTCGGACTGCGGACTGACGCGCTGCACGAAGGTCGCAATGTCGAAATTCTCCGGCAGTTTTTTGTCGGGCTGTTTATCCTGAAACTCTTTCAGGCTGGCGCGGTTGAGTTCGTCCACCAACGCCTGCGGCACGGCCCAGTCGTTATTGCGGCTCAGCATCGTGCGAATGATCTGTTCGTCGATGCTCTTGTCCGTGTGTTCCAGAACGGAATCGCGCAATTGCGATTCAATCTGTTTGCGCAGTTCTTCCGTGGAGTGAACCGCTCCGTTGGTCAGCCCCTCCACAAAGTCGTTGGTCAACTCCGCGGGCACGACTTCCTGGAATTCCTTCACGGTGTGGATGAAGGTAATTTTGACGTTTTGATCCTTTTCCGACGGATACTCGTGCTCAAAGGTATCGCCGACTTTCAGGTTCAGCAGTTTGGCTCTGACTTCGGGATCGACGCTGGGATTCGGCAGGAACCAACGCAGTTCTTCCACCGGCGCGCTTGCGTCCGGCTGCCCCGCCTCGTCAACTTTCCGGGCTTCAACGGTGACGAAGAAATTGTCGCTGTTGATCTGCTCGGCTTCCTGAAACTTGCCGTGGTCCAGCAGCAGGCGGTCGACTTCTTTATCGACGACTTCGTCGTTGACGATCATGCTGCGGCGCTGAACCGAAAAGGTTTTGTAGTCGGCCAGGTCAAATTCCGGCTGAACGTCGTATTCAATGGTAAACTGCACCGAGCCGTCGCTGCGCTCATCGACGTTGGACAGGATCGGGCGACCAATGGTTTTAATCTCATTGGTGCGCACAATGTTGCTGAACACCTCGCTGGTGATATCGCCCATCGCATTGGCGCGAATGCGCTTGCCGAAGCGCTTTTTCACGACATCCAGGGGCACCTTGCCCTTGCGGAAGCCCTTGACTTCCAATTCGGGCTGTGCTTCGCGATAGGCGCGTTTGTAATGCGGTTCAAGATCGTTCGGGGTCAGCGTCACAACGACTTCCGACCGGCATCCATGCAGGGTGTTAAATTGGGTTTCCACTTGATTCCATAGCATTATCCGTTGACCGCAAGGCAGGCGGCGCAGAACGGATGATTCCAGAGGTATACAGAATTGTCTTGCAAAATGTAGCGTGCCGTTGTGCGGATGGGGAGACTCGAACTCCCACGAGTTGCCTCACCAGATCCTAAGTCTGGCGCGTCTGCCAATTCCGCCACATCCGCAGAGTCCAGCCCAAACGGACGTTCCGGGTTGCCCCGCGCAGGCTGCATTGCAAAGATAGCCACGACGCAACTTTGTTGAAATTATTATTGGCGCAGGCACGGCCCGGCTGGTCCCGCCACAGCCGACGGCATCCGGCCGCAAACTCAATATCGGCCCCGCAGCAACGTTGTTGCGCGCAGTCTGAATCAACACTTTCACGCGGGAATGAGCAATCGTGGCGTCCGCTCCGGCACATACACAGTTTGACTGCATTGTCACAGGCGCCGGTTTTGCCGGTATCGCCGCGGCCATGCATCTGTCGCAGGCCGGACAGCGCGTGCTGCTGCTGGAGAGCCGCGCGTACGTGGGCGGCCGCGTACGCTCCTTCCGCGAGGCACACACGGGCGAGGACATCGACAACGGGCAGCACCTGCTGATGGGGGCTTACCGCCACACGCTGCCGCTGCTGGAATCACTGGGCACCTCTCATCTCTTGCGGCCGCAGGAGCGCCTGCGCGTGGTGTTTGTCGAGGCCGACGGACGCGGCAATGTTCTGGACAGTCGCGGCTGGCCGGGCGCGGCGGGCATGGCGCGCGCACTTGTGGGACTGGGCGGAATCTCCGCCGCGGAGAAACTTCAGGCTCTCTCCTTTGCCGCGCGGCTGCGGCTGGGCGTAAATTTTGAAGGTTTTACAACCATTCACGCGCTGCTGAAAGCTCAGGGCCAGAGCGACAGGCTGATCACGCGTTTCTGGGAGCCGATGGTGCTGGCCACCATGAACGCCGCGGTGGAGGAAGCTGCGGCGGAGCCCTTTCTGAACGTGCTGCGACGCGCTTTCCTCGGTTCCTCTCAGGACATGCTTCTGTTTTTCCCCGCCGCGGGTTTAAGTGAGTTACTCGCGCCGCTGGAAGGTTTTCTGTCGGCGCGCGGCTCGCAGCTTACAACCGGAGCGTCCGTCGATCAACTGCTGATTGAGGAAGGCGCCGCGCGCGGCGTCGAACTCAAATCCGGCGAGCGCCTGTACGCCCGCACGGTAATCAGCGCCGTTCCGGCGCGCGCGCTGGGCCGCCTCCTGCCGCCGCAACATGGCATGTTTCCGGCGGAGCTGCATCAGGCCATTGCGTCCGCGCGCTACTCGCCGATTGTATCGGTCTACCTCTGGTTCGACCGCGACTTTCTGGAGCACGACTTTGTCGCCATGCTCGGCACAAAAATTCAGTGGGTGTTTAACCGACGACGCCTCTGCCCCGCCGACCAGGAGATCAGACACAGATTCCCCGGGCATCTGACGCTCACCGTCAGCGCGGCCGATGCGTTCAGCGAACAATCTGCGGACGACATCGCGGCGCACTGCGTCGCAGAACTGCGCGCGGCTTTCAGCGGCGCGGCGGCGGCGCACCTGCTGCACGCCAAAGTGATCAAGGAAAAGATGGCAACATTTCGTTTAAGTGCGGAGTACGATGCACTGCGTCCGGCCGCGGCGACGGCGCTCAAGGGTTTCTACCTTGCGGGCGACTGGACTTCCACCGCGCTGCCCGCCACGATTGAAGGCGCGGCGCAGAGCGGAGTTGAGGCGGCGAGTTTGGCGCTCAAAGCCCTGGAACGACGTTAACCAATAATTCTCACCGCCGAATCTGGATTGCTCGCCCCGTCACATGCGTGCCGTCCGCGCTTTTTGCAATCAGAACATAAGCGCCGTCGGCAAGGTTTGAATTGTCCATTCGCAGCCGTATCGTATGACTGCCGACCGGCAGCTCGCCTGCCCAGAGTTCTTGCAACGAGCGGCCCGACAAAGCGGTTAATGTCACTGTAAAGGCCAGCTCCTTAAACACCGTGAATTCAATTGAGAACTCTTCCCGATCCAGCGGCTGTGGATTAACACGTGATATGAGAACCGCGCTTCCACCGCTGCCTCGCTCATCGCCGCCCGACGCACTGCTGATGATGTTGTTCTGGCTGGTGTCGTATTCGTACCAGGTGGTAACGCCACCTGCGACCTCCGGAATCATGTACCGTTCCTGCAAATCATCCAGTTGTTCCTGCGTAAAACGCAGATAGCGTTTTGTCGGCGTCCACCCCGTGGCGAGTTTAACCGCATCAAAGTGCTCAACAACCTCATCATAGTAGATTTGTTTCATTTCTTCATCGACCGGCAGCCGCGAACCGTGGTTGGAATACAGAGCGGACAGATTCACCCAGTTGTGCCAGACGTACACGCGCATTCCGAACGATGTCGGGCCGGTGCGTTTGGGAACAATCTGGAGATACACGGTCTCCCCGTTTAACGCCGCCGGCAAAGACACGGCATGATTGATGACATTGGAGTTAACACCGTAACGAGCGTCAATCGACGGATCGCTGTGCGCCACCACCCCACAACTGTCTACCGTGAACAGGTGTTCTCCGTCGCTCGCGCGCAGCACCCGCACAACCCATTCGCTGTTGTCGAGAATATCCCAGGGCGTCGGTTCATAATCGGGGTCTTCGTTGCCCGGAGGCAAATCCGGAAATGCGTTAGACGGAGCCCAGGTGGAAAGCTGGCGATAAAACTGAAGGTCGACGCCGCCCTCTTCGGGGATGTCAAAACTCTCGGTCGTGCCGGCGGACAGCAGGCTGTGGTCGATGCCCTGCGCATTCTGACCGTAGATCACGACATCTTCGCCCGGCCACGGCGTAAAGTTAATTCGCTGTTTCTGCGCCGGACCAATTAAACAGAAATTGCCAATCTGATATTCCACACCGGAATAGTCGAACGCGTTCTGGTATTGGTTGTAGCGCAAAAACTCATTGTCGGCCTGGGTAATACTGAATACCGTATCCTGCGCGGCAGAATAATTCTGTGAGATCAACAACACACAGGCTGTGACGGCAAATATTTTCAACATATCTATATCCTTAATACTGTATTCGAGGTTGGTTTAACTCAATTGTTTCCGCACCTGATGGCGCACTCCTGCTCCATCAATATGCCGGTGCAATTGGCCGAATAACACGGGCTGACAAGGGTTGTGCAGGGTGCCTGGTCGGAAAAGTCGCCTGCGAACGTAACGGTGTATGTGTATTTATCGTCCAGCACGGTGCAGTGTTGGAACGGGTCGCCCTGGCTATCACTTTTCTGACAGGTGTTAATGACGGCATTTACTTTTGCGCAGAGGTAATCCAGGCCGCAATCGAGGCAGGTCACCCGGCACTCACACTCAATGTTGTAGGGAGACATGGTGCACATCCAGCGCTCCTCATACCACTGCCCGCGCTCATCCTCAACCCGCATTTTCTGGCAGCATTCCGAGTAGGCTGTGGAGTTTTCGCCGGTATCCGCGGTCGCGGCAAACAATTCATTGGCTTCAAAAACACATGCGATCAAAATTATCAGACCGGCTAATTGCCAGTTACACATATTGCCCCCATCAATAAAGAATCCAGCCCGATCCTGTGGGGCTGGCGGTCGGGATGAACAGGTTCAGTGTTCTTTTGAGTTTGTGACTGAATGTCAGCTCACCTCGGCAGTGGTGTACTGATTTACACATCGATCAAGAATGGTGATGTGAATTCAACGTGGGCCCAAAATAACACACTGCTTACTCCGAGTCAAGGAAAAAAGCGTCGCCTGGCACATCTTGTTTCACCGGCCCGGCACCAACTTTTTCCGGGAATCCGCTCAGGCTACTGCTCAAGGAATCGCCGTTTTCTGCTTATTTTCAGCATATTCAACCCAATTATCACAGAATTACCACATTTTGTTTGCTGCCGGCTACACTTAAACCAGCCATGTTCTACGTAGTTTATACGTATCCACCTCAACAGCTCGCTGCTCCCATGACCTCCAAAAGGCCTTCTTGTTAGTCGCGCAGATTCAAGTCTCAATCCACCGAGATAGTGACCGGTATGCTGGCCGCAGGTGTGCCGTCCGCATCCGAGACAAACAGCAGATAGGTGTCGCTCGTTAAAGCGGAGCGGTCGATGTTCAAGCTAAGTGTATGCTTTGAACCGTTTAACTCACCGTTCCACAGTTCCTGCAATTCCTGGCCCGCGATTGTGCTTAACCAACACCTGACGTTCATCGTCTCGCGCAAGGTGAACGTCAGGCGGCAGACGTCCCGCACGATTTCGGGTTCCGCCGCGATATATTGAATTGCGTCGTTCAGCGAAACAGAAGTGTTGCGGCTGCCGTCCGGATTGTCGCGCCAAAATTCAATTCGCTGCGGCCGCACGTTTATCTCGGTCCGAAAATCGCCCCGGCCGTGCCGAGATTCAAGACTGTAGCGTTGTTTAACAAGCGCTTCCTGCTGCGGCGTTATCGGGTAGTTGCGCAGGCGCGGCTGCCAGCCCGTCGCAATTTTGACCGAGTCGAGATAATGCAGCACGGAGTTAAACACTTCGGGTGAGCGCGGATCGAAATCCGCGCAGGCGGACGGTTCAAAAGATTCCGCCGCCGCGCGCTCGCCGCCCCAGATGGGGAACCTCCGTAAAACAATGGGCCGCAGCGTCGGGCCGCGCCTGAGGACGACGACCTGCAGGTAAACTTCTTCGCCGTTAAACTCCTGCGGCAGGACTACACAAAGTCTTTTCCGCTTGACATGTTCGCCGTACAGCGGATTCAAAACGGGATCGTCGTGAATCGGCACGCCGACGCTGTCCAGTGTAAACAGATGGGCATCGTCACTGCTGCGGCGCAATTGCACCCGCCACTCACAGTTGTCGTCGACGTCCCAGGGCGTCGTGACAATATTGGGATCGCGATTGTAGGGCGGCGCGTCGGGATAGGCGTCACAGGGCGCAAAGAGATAAAATGAGCGGTAAAACAGAATGCGGCAGACGCCCTCGCCTGCAATGACAAATGTATCGCTGCGCCCCGGCGCGAGCAGCGTTGAGTCAACGCCCTGCATCGTTCCGCCTTCGATCGTCATGGTCGCGGCCGTCCGATTCTGATACAAAATGTCACGCGGGCCGTTTGCATCATACTGCAGGAATGACCCCACGTAATATGCAGCGCCCGAATAGCGCCAATGTTGGCGATACTCGAGCAGGTTGACCCGTCCGGCGTCCAGGCTGGTCCCGATCGACACGCTCGCAATGGTTGCAGTCTGAGCAGCCAGGCCCGGTGCGGCTGCAAAGCAGAGGATGAGTATCAGGTGAAAACAGCGGAAATTCAATGGGAGGCTCCCGAAGAAAACAGTGCTGTTCGGATTGCGGGCGCCCCACGCACGCATTTCGCTGCACTCCGATTCAGTAATCAATTAAGGCTGAGATGTCCTCAAGATAAACTCGGTACGCCTTCCGAGTCAAGTGCATTTTTCCGGTTGCATATGAAGCGCCGAACGGGCGGTTTGGCGCAGTGAACGGTTAAAAAATCTGCAAGTCAGCGCGCTTTTACGTACAACCAGGTATGAACTGTGTGCCCTAAGGGCTCATGCGTAGTTGTACGCAGTCCCTGTTTCTTAAGCATCAAAACACAGACCCAAACCCCGCAGCAGCTCGCCGCCCGACGCCGCCGCGCGACTCGGCGCTTCGCTCCCGCCGACAAACAAAAAGGGGCTGCAGGCGCCAGTGAAGCTGAGCGCCAATAAAGGCAGAGTGCGCCACGGAAGACCGCATGCCGCCGCCGCCCGCAACAGGTTTGAAAATCAGCCCTAAAAGTCGTATCATTCGGGCTTATTTTTTTGAAAAATCGAGCCAACAGAGAATACATCATGTTTGAAGCTTTGCCCGATTCCTTTGAGTATGCCGGCCTCGAACAAGAAGTGCTGGATTTCTGGGAAAAGGAGAACATCTTTCAGCAATCGCTGGACCTGCGCCAGGGCGGTGAATCCTGGACGTTTTACGAGGGACCGCCGACCGCCAACGGACGTCCCGGCATCCACCATGTGATTTCGCGCACATTGAAGGACATGATGTGCCGCTACCAGACCATGAACGGCAAATACGTGCACCGCAAAGCCGGCTGGGACACCCACGGCCTGCCGGTCGAAATCGCCGTCGAGAAAGAGCTGGGAATCAAAGAGAAAAAAGAGATTGAAACCTTCGGCATCAAGAAGTTCAACGATGCCTGCAAAGAGTACGTGGCGCGCCATATCAACATGGACGGCGGCTGGGATGCCCTGACAAAACGGATGGGCTACTGGCTGGACATGGAGCACCCCTACATCACATTCAAAAACGACTACATCGAGTCGGTCTGGTGGGCGCTTAAACAATTCTTTGACAAAGGGCTGATTTACAAGGGATTTAAAATCATCCCGCAGTCGCCGACGATTGAGACGCCGCTGAGCTCGCACGAACTTTCGCTTGGATACCGCGACGTGCGCGACCCGAACTGCTACATCAAACTGAAAATTACCGCGGCAACGCGCGCCGACCTGGCCGACGCGGAACTGCTGGTCTGGACGACGACGCCCTGGACGCTGATTTCCAACGTGGCGCTGGCCGCCGGCCGCGATATCGACTACGTCAAAGTGCGCAACACGCGCATTGTTAAACGCGGCGATGCAAAAGTTGAAGATGTTAACATCCTCGTGCTGGCCAAAGCACGCGTGGAAGCGCTGGACGGCGAGAGCGAAGTCCTGGCGGAGTTTAAAGGCGAGGAACTGATCGGCACGCGCTACGAGCAGATATTCCCCTATGTGGACCTGCAGACGGACGAATACACGGACGCGCTCTCCATCCTGCCGGGCGACTTTGTGACGACCGACGACGGCTCGGGCATCGTGCACATGGCGCCGGCCTTTGGTCAGGACGACTACGACATGTCCAAGCGCTACAAAATCCCCGTGGTGCAGCCGGTGACGCCGGGCGGACGTTTTACCGAAGAAGCCGGGCCGTTTGCGGGCCGCACGGTTAAAACCTTCCAGTACAACGACCGGGTGGAAGAAGGCGCGGACAAGGACATCGTCATCGCACTTAAACACGCCGGCAAGATTTACCGCTCGACGAACGACTACCTGCACAGTTACCCGCACTGCTGGCGCACGGACAATCCGATCATTTACTTTGCGCGAAGCTCCTGGTTTATTAACTCGCCGGCGTATCGCGACCGGATGATCGAGTTAAACAAAACGATCCGCTGGCAGCCGCCCGAAATCGGCACGGGCCGCTTCGGCAACTGGCTGGACGACGTCAAAGAATGGTCGCTCTCGCGCGACCGCTACTGGGGCACGCCGCTGCCGATCTGGGTCTGCGAGGACGACGAGCAGGACAAATTCGCCGTCGGTTCGATTGAAGAACTCAAAACCGGCCTGTACGAACGCGAGAACGGCACGCGCGTGCCGCTGGACGAGTGCGGTGAGGAAATCGACCTGCACCGCCCCTTTGTCGAC
Organism: bacterium; assembly: GCA_030430495.1. Taxonomy (GTDB): domain Bacteria; phylum Bacteroidota; class Ignavibacteria; order Kapaibacteriales; family UBA7675; genus JAUIKM01. Next base: position 52,905 of record JAUIKM010000016.1, read on the forward strand.
AATGTGATTTTTGAGCGCGACGGCAAGGTCTACCGCCGCACGCCGGAAACGATTGACGTGTGGTTCGACTCGGGCAGCATGCCCTTTGCGCAGCTGCACTATCCGTTCGAAAACAAGGACGTATTTGATCAGGCTTTTCCGGCGGACTTCATCGCCGAAGGCATCGACCAGACGCGCGGCTGGTTTTACACGCTGCACAACATCGCGACGGCTCTGTTCGACAAACCGGCCTACAAAGGCATCATCGTCAACGACCTGATCCTGGACAAAAAAGGTCAGAAGATGTCGAAGAGCCGCGGCAACACGGTCAACCCCTTCACGGTGATGGACCAGCTGGGCGCGGACGCCGTGCGCTGGTATCTGCTGACGGTCAACCCGCCGTGGAAGCCGGTGCAGTTCAACGAAGATGAGATTGCGCGCACGGTGATTGCGGACTTTTTCCGCTCGCTGACGAACGTCTACGCCTTCATGGCGCTCTACGCCAACATCGACGGATTCAGCGGCGAGGAGGCGACAGTTGATCACGCCGCGCGACCGGAGATCGACCGCTGGATTATTTCCCGCCTCAACACGGTGCTGGCGGAATACCGGCGCGACATGGACATTTTTGAGGTGACGCGGGCGCTGCGCAACATCCGCGACTTCATGATCAACGACGTATCCAACTGGTACGTGCGCCGCAACCGCAGGCGTTTCTGGAAGGGCGAGAACGACGCCAACAAACTGGCGGCCTACCAGACGCTGCGCGAAGTGCTCCTGGGCGTCTGCTCGATGATTGCGCCGGCGGCCCCCTTCCTGCCCGAGTACCTGTACCTGCGCCTGCGCACCGCGGGCGACGCGCCGTCGATCCATATGACCGACATGCCGCATCCGGACGACAGCAAGGTCGACGCCGACCTGGAAAAACGCATGCGCACGGCGCAGACCGTTGTGTTCCTGGCGCGCTCGCTGCGCGAGCGCTCGCGTATCAAAACGCGCCAGCCGCTGCGCCGCATCCTCGTGCCGGTCGACAGCGCCGAGTTGCAGGCGCGCATCGAATCGGTCGGCGAAATCATCCGCGAAGAAATCAATGTGAAAACTATTGAGTTTGTCGGCGACGACAACGACATCGTCAAAAAGTCGGTCAAGCCGGACTTCAAGGTCATCGGCAAGAAGTACGGCAAACAGACCAAAGGCGTCGCCGCCTGGATTCGCACCATGTCCGATGCGGATATCGCCGTGCTGGAACGCGACGGCGGCATCGATGCACAGATCGACGATGTGACGCTGCGCGTTGAAAGTGAAGACGTCGAGATTCAGTTTGAAGACATCGAAGGCTGGCTCGTCGCGTCGGAAAGCGGCGTAACGGTCGCCCTGGACACCGAGCTGAATCCGGAGCTGATCAACGAAGGCCTGGCGCGCGAATTCGTCAACCGCATCCAGAACATGCGCAAGGACGCCGGCTTTGACGTGACCGACCGCATCAGCATCGTCTACCGCGGCTCGGAACAGATGGCCGCGGCGCTGGAAGCCACGCGCGACTACATCTGCGCGGAGACTCTCTGCGAACATCTGCAGAGCGGCGACGGCAACGGCGCAATGCAGACGGTCCAGATCAACGAAGAACAAATATCTGTCGGCCTGACGCGCATCTGAAACACGCAGAACGAGGGTGAAGCGTCAGACCTCTTTTTGGTGCGCCGCGGAGCGCCCGCCCGTGGGGAATTCCGCCGTACCGCCCGTACATCCGGCCCGCAGCGCTGCGGTTGCCCTGGGGTTTCAGTTAACGATTTTTGCGAACAGCCTTATGGAAAAACAAAGCAAAAACACGCCGGCGACGGACGAACAGGCCGAAGACGGCAAACGCCGCGTCACCGTTCGCTACCGCGACGAGGACCTGGAAGAATTTCGCGCCAATATCCAGCAGGCCCGCCTGGAGGCCGCGGATGAGTTCCAGATTCTGAAGGAAAACCTGGTAGAACTGAACGACGCCGAACAGGCCGACGAGAACTCCTCCTACTCCATGCACATGGCCGAACAGGGTACCGAGGCGCAGGAAAAGGAAAAGATCTACGCTCAGGTGCAGCGCCTGAACGACTACATTAAAAAACTGGACGACGCGCTGCAGCGCATCGACAACAAAACCTACGGCATCTGCCGCATCTGCGGAATCCTGATCGCCAAGGAACGCCTGCTGGCGGTGCCGATTACGACGCTTTCCGCCTCGTATAAAATCCGCAAGAAATGCCCCGAGGACGGTGTCGACAAAATTGTCGCCCGCCAGGGTTGATTGCGCCGCCCTTTCCCGGTGAAGACTTGTACAACGAATTAGAATGACGCGGAAGAATCGCCTTCTTCCGCGTTTTCAGACAGGCCTGTTCATGCGCTCTTCCCCCAATATCAGATTCATGCTCGCGGCTCTTGGCCTGATTTTCATCGATCAGATCACCAAAGTCGTCGTCAAGGGTTTTTCCCTGTTCGGCATTGAACACGCAGGCATGGAGCTGGGTGAGAGCATCACGGTCATCGACGGTTTCCTGTGGTGGACTTTCGTCGAAAACCCCGGCATGGCCTTCGGGCTGGAGTTCGGCGAAGCCAAGATTCTGCTGAGCCTCTTTTCCATCGTCGCCAGCGTGCTGCTGGGCTGGTATCTGTGGCGCACCAGGATCGATTCGTTCTGGGCCAAACTGGGCCTGACGCTGGTGCTGGCGGGCGCTTCGGGCAACCTGATCGACCGCGTGTTCTACGGCTGGATCTACGACTACGCGCCGCTGTTCTACGGCAAAGTCGTCGACTTTGTGGAAGTTGAGTTCTTCGACTTTTCGCTCTTCGGCCGCAGCTTCACCACCTGGCCGGTGTTCAACGTGGCGGATTCCTGCGTCACGGTCGGCATGATCGTCCTGATTCTCAACACCAAACACCTTACTTTCCTGCACGACAAAAAAGACACTGAAGACTCCTCTCCGCAGGACAAACAAGAGGGTTTTGCCGAAGCCGAAGGCGCTTTGCAGGAGGGCGCAGCCGAAGAGTCAGACGAGAACAACACCCCATCTTCCGTCGCCGCCGATGCGAACAGCGCGCAGTCGCAGGAACGGACGCCGGGAGGCCGCTAGGTCATGTCCGACGCCGACTTCAGCGACGAGGATGAGCGCCGCGCCGACTACATCCCCGTTGAATACGAATACCATCTTACCGACGGCTACCAGGCTGAACGCCTGGACGTCTACCTGACCTATCGCATTCGCAACGCCACGCGCACCAAGGTGCAGCGCGCCATCGGCGAGGGTTTTGTGAGCGTCAACGGCAGCACAAAAATCAAGGCCTCGTACAAGATCCGCCCGGGCGACCACATCGTGTGCCGCCTGATGAAACCGCCGCCGATCGAGCTGATCCCCGAAGACATTCCGCTGCAGATTCTCTACGAAGACGATGACGTGCTGGTGATCGACAAGGAAGCCGGCATGGTGGTACACCCCGGTTTCGGCAATCGCAACGGCACCCTGGTGAACGCGGTGCTCTACCACATGGGCGTGCGCGAGACGCGCGTACTGGAGCGCGAGGACGACGACGCCTCGATGATTTACAGCGATGCGGCGATTCGTCCCGGCATCGTGCACCGACTGGACCGCGAGACGTCCGGCGTGATGGTCATCAGCAAAAAAGAGCATATCCACGCGCGTCTGGCCGAGCAGTTTGCCCGGCGCACGACGCGCCGCGAGTATATCGCGCTGGCATGGGGGGTGTTCAGTGAGGACGAGGGAACGATTGAAGGAAATATCGGGCGCTCGACGCGCGACAGGAAAATCATGGCCGTGCTGAAACGCGACGGCAAAGCGGCGCGCACGGACTACGCCGTGCTGGAGCGTTTTGAATTTGCCACGCTGATCCGCTGCAAGCTGCACACGGGGCGCACACACCAGATCCGCGTTCACTGCGCCCACATCGGCCATCCGCTCTTTGGCGATCCGACCTACGGCGGACGCGAAGTACATGCCGGGCCGCGCACGCGGCGACATCGCCAGACGGTGAAGAATCTGCTTGAGCTGATGCCGCGCCAGGCGCTGCACGCCCGCACGCTGGGATTCATGCATCCCGGCAAAAACGCACAGATGGACTTTGAATCGCCGCTGCCGGCCGACATGAACGCGCTGTTGGAGCGCCTGCGGGCCCTTCCTGGATCGGATTCCGCAGACGCCCCCGGACAGGCGGCAGGTTCCGTCAGGGAATGGTAAGGATGGGCACAGTCAACTGTGTTGATTCGAAGCGAAAACGCAGCAGGGCTGCGGCTCCGTCGTGCGCCGGAAGCTCCAGGGGCAGCTGAACGGAGCCGGTTTGTACGGCGCTTGGGGGCATCGTGACAGTTCTTCCTTGCAGGTTTATCAGTTCCACGTAGAGCATGCCGTCTCGCGGCACGTCGACATGCGCCACAAGCTGTTCACCGGCGCGGCGCGGGTTGGGACCAATTTCCACCTTGAACACGCCGCCACGCGGCAGAATGGCAATTCCCGTCGGCTCTTCCACCGCGGAGCCGCTGAGCGGCACGCGCTCCTCACCCGCCGAAGTCGTGATGACCAGTTCACCGGAATACAGGCCCGCCGACTGCGGTTCAAAAGCAATCTGAATTTCAAGTTCGTTTTCATGGTCCAGCATGATCGGCATGAGAGGGCTGTCGGCCAGGCGGAACGCTTCACCTTCAACCTCCAGGGCCTGAAGCTCCAGGTCGGCTTCGTTGGCGGCCAGCAACTTCAGCGGCAGGGATTTTTCCTGACCCGCGTTCAGTTCACCGAATTCCAGGCTGGTTTTATCGAGCACGAGGCCCGGCTCCAGCACTTCGGCGCCCGACCCGCTGACGGGGATGTTGACGACGGCGCCGTCGACGTCGTCGGTCTCGATGACGAGCGTGACTTGTCGCTCGCCGGCGGCCTGCGCTTCGAACCTGACTTCAAACGCAAAAAATCCGCCGCCGTCGATCGTCATCGGCAGCTCGCCGACAATCTCCAGGCTGAAGCCGCGCTCCGCGGCATCGGCTTCTTCAAACTCGATGCGTTTGATCTCGAGCGCGGCGGCGCTGACGGACTCGATGTTGACCGGGATGCTGAATCCCTCGCCGACTCCGTGTTCGCCGAAGAGCAGTTCCGTCGGCTGAATTTCAGCCTGCGGCTCGGGCGCCGGCGAAGGGTCGCGCGAGGTCTGCAGGATCGTGCCGTCGGTACCACAGGCAAAACCCTCGGTTTCCGTCGGGAAGTGCACACTGCGCAGCAGCGCGCCGCCCGGCGCGTCTTCGCTCTGCCAGGAAAAACCGCCGTCGATACTGCGCACGATTATCGGGTTGTTCTCATCAAAAAGATTGCCGCCCACGGCGTACAGCACAAAGGGATTGTCCGGCGCTACGCAGATGTCCATAAACGTCTGGCCCGCGCCGCTCGCCATGTAGGAAGTCGTCCAGGTCGCGCCGCCGTCCGTCGTTTTCCAGATCGTCGCGGCGGACGTCCCGCCGGCCACGTAGCCGACGTTTTCATCGACAAATTCCACGGCGTTGATCTGCGGAAACTGCGTCACGAGTTCCCAGGAAAAACCGGCGTCCGTCGTGCGGTACAGTTTCGTGCCGCTCCAGAAATTCTGATCGCTGGGGCTCGTCACCGCATAACCGTTGCGCAGGTCGATAAAGTCGAGGTCGAGCACATGCGTGCCGCCCGGAACCGAAGCGCCCGCGGTCCAGGAGTTGCCGCCGTCGGTGGTCGACATGAAATAGCCCTGTCCACCGGCCACGTAGCCGTCGCGCGCACCGACAAAGTCCACGGCCCAGAAAGCGGGTGTGGACGAGGCGTCGTCGACGCGCAGGGCCCAGTTGTCGCCGCCGTCATCGGAGGTAAACACACGCGAAAAATTGGTCGTACCGCCGATCACCACGGCTTTGCGCGGTCCCAGCATACGCGCGCCGGTCATACCCTGGTTGATTTCACTGAGCGACTTCGTCCATGTGACGCCGCCATTTTCGGTTGTCAGGATTTCGGCTGCGCCGGGTTTAACCCACACGGCGGCGGTGCCGGTACTTTCGTCGTTAAAATGCACTTCATAAATGTCGCCGGTACTGCCGGAAGTCTGCACATTCCACTGTGCGACGGCCTGCGGCAGGGCCAGGACGGACAACAAACCTGCTATCACGAGGCTCGTAATATTTTTACGGATAAACACTGTCATTGCATAAGCTCCAGATTCTGGGTTCGATGCGGGCGACGGGGACGGCCGCACGCATCCACAACTGCGGGACCGTCAATCTGGGCAAAAGCGGAGCCATGCTGTTATTGAAAATTGCTTTTTTGGCGATTGGCCGGTTTGCGGCGTGGTTTGAGGCAGGATTCCGACTGCCGCACGACGAATAAATGCTTCAGAGCTTCGCCCCTCTCGCTCTCGCTCGGTGGCTTGCTTCTTGAGGATTTTGCTCGTCGGCGCGTTTTCAGTCTTCAGTCGCCGAGTGGTTTGAAGTGTCCGATGCGGTGATTAACAAGAGAAAAGAGCAAGCCGGAAGTATGACGGCGAAGCGGTGGTTTGCGAAGCCGTAAAATAATCGGCGAGGAGAAACTCATCCCGGCGCAAGAAGTATAAGCAGCAAACAAAACAGTCGGCCGCATGTAGCGACCGACTGTTTTGTTAAAACTGATCTGAGTGCAAATTGTTAAGTGTCACGGTGACAAATACAACTGTTGTTAACACAAAGTCACGGCATTATCAGGTCTTCGCGGAACTTGGCGGCAACGTCAATGTCGGACAGCACTTCCACGACAAATGACACCGGAGTCCCGGCCGCGGGCAAAAAGGCCGACTTCCAGTACACCGTAATCTGGTAGCTGTTGCGCAGATTGCCGCTGATGCGCTGATAAATTTCTTCCAGTCTGTCCGAGCCGGGCGAGTAGTAATAGAAGCCGCCGGTCTCATCGGCAATCTGGATAAGGTCCTGCTCGCCGGCACTGCCTTTGTCCAGCAAACCGATGGTAAACACCGGAATGCGCTCGGCTTGCGCCAAAGCGATAATATCGGCTTTGGAAGCGGCCCCCTGCGTATCCTCGCCATCGGTAAACGCCAAAACGGCACGGTTAAACGACGTCCGGTCAATCGCAGTTGTGTTTAAAAGTCCCTGATAAATCGAGCCAAACAGGTTGGTCCATCCCCTGTCAAAAGAGCTCGCCTTCGCAGCGTTTAACAATAAAGACTTATTCGTGGTGTACGCCTGCACAACATCAATATTCGTGCCGAACTTGATTACTTCCGCGGCATCGCCGGATTCGTAATTCCGAAAAAACGCCTCGACGGCGTTCTCCATGTCGCCAATACGGCCCGCCATGCTGCCGCTGTAATCCATGACATTCGACACGGCAATATTCTGCCCACTACCACTGAAGGTTTGCAGCTCAGGCCGGCCGCGAAGCTGTTTAACCGCCCCGCCCAGAATAATATCGCTTTGCTGTTTTGTTGTGCCGCCCGTTGGAATCCACTCGAGGTAAGCCCGCAGTTTATTTTCTCTCAGGTCGGTTATCGCGCGTCCTTCCTGGTCGCTCAGAAACATGGTCAGGGTCAGCTGCGACTCTTCCAGTCCGCGGTTAAATTCAATTGTATCGATCACACCGTTGACTTTCAGGTCAATGCTCGGGATCACCGGGTCGTTAACATTTTCACAGGACTGTAGTCCCGCCGACAGGACCGCGACGGCAAAAAGCGCCGCGGAAACTCGAAACAGTTTCATTGTTGTATCCTCGTCCGAAATATAGTTGTGTTTCAGGTTTGCAATATTCATACGACACAAGCGGCGCCGGGCATTTCACCGGGCCGGCCATGCGCCGATCGTTTGCGCAGTAAACAGTGTTTAAGGTGCGCAGATCTACAGTGTATAGAAGATGGTCACTTGCCAGTTCACGTTTGTTAACAACTCCTCCTCGACTTCGCCGCGCCCGCGCAGCAAAGCTTCGGACGAGGGCGTGGCGGGGTCGTCGTCTTCCTGCAGAAAGAGGTTGAGTATTTGATACCTGACTCCGAAATCCACGCTCCAGTTCCGGACTATATCGAGGTCGAGTCCTGCCGACAGGCCGACTCCCACGCGAGAGTAGGTGTACTCAAAGGAATGCGGGCCTCTGAGGCTGTCGACTTCTTCCGAGGCCGCCAGGAAAAAACTTCCGTTTACTTCGGGGACAACGTACACTCTGGACTCCAGGCCCGGTTTTCTGAGGAGTGACGGGAGCTGCAAGACCTGAAACCAATAACCCGCTGCGAATTGTGCGTAGTGCAATGACGTTGTGTTTTCGCCAATATCAATAAAACTCCCGGCATCTGGCGCGTCCGGATCGGGGATGACAAAGGGAGTGCGGCTGCGCCAGCCGGAGAAGTTAAGACTTGTGTGCAGCGCTGAAACCCGGCTGATCGGAATTCGCAGCGAAGCGCCGGCTATTATCGTTTCGCCAAAACCGAGCGCATCCAGATCGTTCAGCAAATGTTCTTCGCGCAGGGTTGCCGTTTGCGGTGCATCGGACAAGAGATCGACTGACGATATCTGATCGACTTCGAGGTAATTTTGCCCGAACATTAAACCGATTCTCACGCCCGAGTCATTTCGGGCCGACGCGTTTACCGCCGGCAACAAATTCAAAGCCATGAACAATGCGATTTTTAACAGTCCTGCCCAAGAGCTTGAGACTCTCATTTTTAGGCCCTTTGCGTATAGAATTGGATGAAAATCACCGGGATACTTGAAAATGCGACTTTCGTCGGCACACACAGGTTTTAACATTGACCGACAGGTTTGGCTTCGGCAGCAATGGCATCCAAACCGCCTCACTACAGCGCCAACTGCATCGCCGTCAGGCAAATTACCACAGACGGCAGATTCAGTCGCGGTGAACAGTAATTCACACATTCACAAACATATACATCGCACTCGCGATTCACAATACGTAGTACATACGTATTACCTGATTTCCGTGCGGACTCCCCTCCCATTGGTCAACTGATCGCACGATAATAGAAATTCGATTGCGGACACTTCGACTTCCGACCGGCATGATCTTCGGCTTTCGCGTTTTGCGCTTCATCGGCGCAGCGACTCTGGACTTCGCCTCTGTCGCATTTACTCGGCGGCTTGTTGACTGAGGGTTTTGGTTGTTGGTGGGTTGGGGGTGCGGAGCAGGCAAGTATGTTTGCCTTGGTTAATCTGTCAGGTGAAAATCAGGGTGAGATGTTTCGGTGAACCTCATCGTCAATTATTCAACCGACACGATGCCGACGGTCGGTTCAGACAAAAAGCTTCGCAAAGCTGACGACAATTAAACCAGCGTTTGTCTGAAATACGATCAGCGCGCAGACAGGAGTTTCTCCAACATCCTGATACAAGGATTCTTGATATGGCCGTCAAGTTCCTGATCCGCAAGGAGTTGCTCCAATCCGCAGGTGCAGACTCGCTTCACTTCCAGCGCAAGATCGGTGTGCAAATTCCAGAATTCAGCGTCGACACGAAGCAGGTTTCTGACAATATCACCCGGATACATATGCCCTTCGGCCAGAATGTCATTGTTTAGAATGTCAATAGCCATGGGCACAACAAAGATGAGTCCAATTTCCTGCGACAAACAGAACCTGACATCTTCATATGTGAAGTCCTTCAGTTGTTTAAGGGTAACTGAATAACCTCTCCGGACGACATTTGAATCCTCATCGGTGGGAGTATTCTCGGCCGTCCACTTGATGTCCAGGAGTTGCTGAAGTGTTTTGTCCAGGTACTTTGCACTATTGGCCATTTGTTCCACCGTATCTTCGACTTAACGTTTGCGCCGCCAAAGCCGCTATTTGGTGTATTTTCAGCACTATGACAACGCCTCAGTATTTACTCTACTGCCTGCCTGCGCCTCTAAATCAGTTGATCCCAAAAAGCGGCTGTTTCGTCGGGACTTGCTCGTTCAATAGAAATCGAACTGCAGACCAACTCCACGTAGCTGTCGTGCCCTTCCACAATGATGTGTTGTTGAGACTCCCGCGTGGTATTCGGATATCTTCGCCGAGCCTCTGCGTTTACTTCAACGAGCCACTCGGAGTCGATCACTTCGTAGATGTAAGAGTCACTAACGTTTTCGACGATGTTGATCGGCGCGCCCTCAAATCCATACATCCTAATGGCAACAGTTCTGTCAGCGGTTAGTCTGCCGATGTATTCCGTAATTTCGACATTGGCCTCGTTGTCGTAACAGGCAAAGTACACAACTGATATTCGAGGGGTTTCCACCAGAGCAATGTCAGCGTTGGGTGCCATCGGTTCCGGTGTTGGAATTGCGCAAACGTTTAACATAGTATTTCCCGTATGGTCGAAATCCGCAATCTTGCAGCATTAACAGTTGAAGCTGCGTTAAGGTACCAATGAATCGTTTGCATAGCCAATGCCGCAGCGTTAATTGGTCATTGCCGGATACATGAGCACAACAACAATTACAGCAATAAGCGACCAGTACACTCTGTACGACTTCTGCCAGGCAGCAACAAAGGTCAGCAAAAGCAGGGAAACGACAAAACTATGGAATGTCATAAACTTCGCCTGACTTTTGTAAATGGAATAAGGACCAAAAAACTCGCTGCCAAAGGGATACTGACCGCTGTTTTGCAGGACATTGATAATTTCAAGAATCAGCATCACCGCCAGTAAAACCGACACGACGCAACTACACACAAAGATGATCCGCCTTGATTTCTTCCGACTCTCCGTCGCTTTGCCCCTTCGTTGGCCAATCGAGACGGCCGGCGGCAATTTTCTCATGATGTCGTTCCATACACCGTCAACAGGTCCGCACGGCCGGTAAATCTGTCGTAGTGCAGCGAAAGACGATGCGGTTGAGTGGAGATGTTAAGATCACCGGTATCGTCGTTGTATTCTTGCATATCACATTCACATCCGTATCGGCGCAGCACTTCCAGCCACTGATCAATATTCAGATCCGCGAAGTCGAAAATATCGGTGACAACAAGAGCCCGCGGCGATGTTATCGCCGCAACTTCCTGAAGCCGGATGTTAATCGAATACAGCTTGTAGCGGTGGAACACAAAGTCCACACCGTCGAATACTTCAAAGTATGGTTTGCGGGAATGGGACGTCAGATCGGGATGCGGCAGAATCAGATGGAATTCATCGATGTCCATGCCGAATTGAATGTCTTCGGACAGGTAGTTGTGGGACAGGATGTTCGCAATGCGAAGCACAGTGTGATTTGCACCTTGCTTTGCGGAGGTTGATGGATTGCTCATTTCCCCAATCTCACCTTGTGAACTGTGAAGATCGCTGCAAAACTCTCCAAGAACAGTACGCGCAAAGGGCACATTAGTGCCTTTCTTCCCGATTGCGCGCACGCTCAAGAACGCTTGGCTTGGCCGACAAAACAACCTGCCTGTTGTGATCGTCAAAACCCAATACTACGTACTACGCATTCGACCCCAGCGCCCCTTTCCGGCACGTCGTCCATGGTCACTCTGACTGAGTCGGAAATATCAATGATATGTATCAAGCCCAGGCAACTACCGCCTGGATCCAGAAAGTATCCAAGATGTATTTAGGCTTTTTCAACTCCTGCTGCGACCTCGCCGATGATAAATCGTTGTTTGCAACTCTCCCAATCTATCAACAGTTTTTTCTGACTTTCTGGTGGATTAATCTCTCCAATCACAACGCGCTCCGTCCAGACACCGGACTTCAACGCGCGCTGCAGCGCCGGCGGCAGAACAAAGTTGCGAACCATCATCGTTTGTGTCTCCGGTTTTTACACGTGAACATTGACTGCGACATATACTGTTGAACTTTCGGCCACCATCACATCGCGGGACAAAATAGGCGCTTTTGCGTTTCCGGCAAGGCTGTTTGCGACGCATTCGGAGCTTAAGGCATTGCAGCGCCCTCTCTCACTTCGGGCTCGCTTGTTGAGCACTTCGCTCCCTCCGGCTGTCGGCAGCTCGTTTGTTCTTTTGCTCGTCAACCAGCCACAAGCTGCAAACTGCAAGTCTGTGTTTAAGTCGCTGTGGCCGCAGCCGGAATCGAGACTCCAGGCCCGAAGCCGACAAGACGGACAATCGCCCAACCTGCACGGAGTCACAATAAACCGTGCCGCGCCGTCCGCCGAAAACGTCCAATTTCACACGCGACCGACTGTGCCGGCCGGAGAGGGAAAGCGGAACAGACTGATTCGCCGCGGAGAGGACGGTTTGCCGGGCGGCAATAATTCGCCGAGAGACGGAATTGCAGTCCTGGCCGCGGCCCGGCACATCCGCTTGTGACAGACCGACAGTGCCGCCGCGCGAAGACAGCAAACAAACTTCAAATCCCGTGACTTCTCTCCCGCTGACGAACAAAAAGAAAAAGCAAGCCACACGGAGTGGGGCGAAGCGCTCCGGCAGGATGTTAAGAGTTTGAAATCGGTTTTCAGCCGACAGCTGCGCCGTGAATGCGAGCCGATAACGACATGCCGACCAGCGTGCGGCGCGGTACAGTGTTAAGTCGGTATTGCTCCGGCGACATGCCCATGCGGCGCTTAAACAAATTGCAGAAAGACGACACACTCGCAAAACCGACGTCAAAGCAAATATTGGATACGGTCTCCTCGGTCGAGCGCAGCAGATCGCAGGCGCGCTGTAAACGAAAACGAATGAGATATTGATGCGGCGTGCAGTCGTACGAGGCCTTAAACAAACGCAGAAAATGATGCGGCGAAAGACAGGCCGCCGAAGCGATGCGCGGCAGTGTCAGGTCCGCCGCGTAGTGATCCTCCAGATAGGTGCGCGCCAGGTGCAATCGACGGTAAATTTCAACGCGCGTATTGCGGCGAATCGACGGGAGTGACTGCACGCGCCGCAACAAACCGCGATGCGCCTGCAACAACTTTTCAAGTACAAGATGCAGGCGCTCCTCCACGGCGCCGACGGGCGCGGATCGCATGCCGACCTGACCGTAGAGATCCAGCAGCCAGGGCGAAAGAATCGACTCGTGTCGCTGAACCTGATCAAAAAACAAGGGAAGCTGAAGTGGAGGAGCGGCCGGCTCGTCAAGCAGATGATCGTCGTCGTTGCACGATGCGTGCAAAACGTCGCGCGCAAAATTGCCGTTGAAAAAGAGGCAGAAAGAGGTGATTTCCTCGCCTTCGTCGATCCAGCTCTCGTATTCCTGTCCTTCGTTCAGCACGAGATAACGCGCGTCATCGACGCATTGCACACCCTGATCGGTGCGGTACCACTCGCGGCCGCCAAAAGCACACTTGATCGAAAGCGGCCCCAGGTGGGCGGGCCAATGCCCGGGGAACGACGGCGCACAGGTAACGAAGGTAGGCCAGCCAAGGACGCTGCAGGGCGCATCCCAGTCCAGATCGGCGTCGGGACGGGGCAGTTCATCTGCAATCATATTGTTCATCGTTGGCGCGGAGCGCGCCGGTATGTTCGACAGTAGAAATTGAATGTTGCGCCCAAAACATCACAACACACAAGTACGGGCGGGGTAACAGTCTGCCGATTCTGCGCCGGTCCAGCCGCAGGGGCGCACCTCCCTGTTGAATCTTTGGGCCCACCCATTACCCGCCACCACCGCCAAAATTTTTCTTCCGCGCAGCCGCCCGCCGTCCGCTTCCCACCCCGCTGGTCGGACGGATTCCATGCGGACGCGGAGCACACTTTTTCGGCCGAGGAAACCGCGCGTGTCTCCCCGTTCCGCTGCAAGCCTACGAAGATTGATCGGCATTTCCAGCGCCAAAAAATCGAACGGTGGGCAGAACCGCAGTGAACGGGCAGAATTCCCGGACAAGCGGCAAACACAAGAGTTGCAAATCAGCGAACACGGCCGGAATCACTTCAGCCGGACAGCCGGAATTCAGCACAAGCGCCCCAAAACGCCGGGTCTAAAAGTGCAGACCGTAGAGTTGCAGGTAAGCCGTCAGGTCCATCATCCAGGCAATGCCGATGTGAATGAAACAACCGCCGAGGACGGAGCGGCTGCGCATGGCGATGATGCCGAGGATAAACGCCCCGAAAATTGACCCCAGCGCCTCGCCCATCGGTTTGCCGAAGTGCCAGAAAGCGTAGAGCGTCACCATCGGCATCAGAGAGGCATTGCCGAACCAGCGCATCAGGCCCAGAGCCAGAAAACCGCGAAAATAGATCTCAACAGACACAAAGCGGATGGCGTAGCAGGTCTCAAACACGCCGTAGGTGAAAAAGCGCGAAACGTCGAGATATGACTCCGCCGCCCCGCCGTGATAACGCGGATAGGAGCGCAGGAAGGACTCGCTGAACGACGCGGCGACGACCAGCGGCAGCATGATCAGCAGCATGTAAACGTAGGGACGCCAGTTAAAACCCTTCGTCGTCAGGCCGTAAAATGACTCGTCTTTACGGCCGCTGTAGTACTGCGTTATTAAACGAAAAAAGACCAGGGGCGACAAGATCGCAAGAAATCGGTCGAGGTTGGTCAGGCTTTTGATCAGCCAGTACTGCAACTCCCGCGGCGTGTTAAACCACTCGAGAACCAGGGGCGGAATGTTAACGGAAAAGTTGTCAAGCGCCATTGCGACAACGATAAAAATGAGAATTCCCCAGGTGGACGCCCGCCGCAGCAGCGCCGTTTCGCGGTACATCCAGGCGCGCACGAAAAAAACGATCCAGTAGGCGACCACGTAGTACAACGCGTAATACAGGATCGTGATCGGCTCATCTATGCGCGCGCCCAGGTAGACTTTCTTGAACTTTAGCGAATAGTTAAGCCAGAATGCCGCGACCAGGAATACCGCCGTGAATGCGTAAAAGCGCCAGTTAAAGTCCTCGCGGACAAAGTCGCGCAAATAGCCGATGATCTGTTTCATTCAGTCTCAATCCCGGTCCCGGCGCAAGGGCGGTTTAATCGTCAAAATGAGTCGAGTAGAGAATGTCAAAATGCTCGCTTGCCGTGCGGCTGTCGAATGAATACAGCTCGGTCACGCCATAGACGGATCTCGTGCTGATTTCATCCTCTTCAAAAGGCTGTGGCCCGGACATGCCCGCATACCAGCCGGCCTCGCAGTAGTCGTTGTTGTCGACATAAAAACGGTACAGGTAGTAGCGCCCCGCATTCTCGCCGTACCGCACGTCAAATTCTTCGACCAACTCACACTGTTTGACAAAACCGAAATCGTAGAGATCAAACAGGCTGCGCTGCATGACCGACTCGGCAATGGCCGACTGCGTCGCGTACTCATCCGGGAAGTCCTTGAGACGGTCGACGGACAGTAGCGCGGAGTAAGTCGTAAACCGCACGTACGGATCGGCCGCAGCGCGTTGTACCGCGCCTTCGTTGAGCTTGAGGTTGTAGTCACATGCCAGCGCGACGGCCAGATCGGCAATTCCCGGCCGCGGCGAAGCGTTCAGGGCGTCGTAAATTTCAGTCCACGAATCGCTGGAAGCAGCCATGTTAAGTCGGAAAATTGCGGAGAGCGTAAACATCTGGTTTTCGAAAGTCGAAAACCCGCGGTCGCGCGGTCCCAGGTTGGCCAGGATCGATTTTGTGTCCTCAAGCGAATAGGCCAGCAAGGCATCGTAGTCGTCGTCGGTGGCGACCTCCGAATAATAGGCGTCAATCACGTGCTGGTACAACTCAAAGCGGAACTGCCTGTTGTTAAACAGCGGCTGCAGCACGCGCATATCGGCCAGAAACACATCGCGACTGTAGAATTCACGCGGGTACAGTATCGCTTCCGACTCGGACATCAGAGAGCCGACGTCGCCGGCCAGGATGCGCTCAAGCGCCTCGTCGGCCTCAGGCGAAAAGTCGTGCAGTAAAACATTCAGGGCGGTGGCCTGCAAGCGCGGATAGCGCCCGAGGTCGTTAAAGTGCGTCTCGATCAACTCGACCTTGCGACCGCCTTCGAACAGTTCGAGTTCGCGCAGGAGGCTTCCCCGCACAACATCGAGTTCGTTGGTATCGTCGGCCGGCGTGCGCAGCAGATACTCGACGATCAGGTCGACTTCGTCCGCTTCAAACTGGTAGTACAGCAGGCTCGCCAGGGCCATATCGTGGTCGGGGCTGTTAACATCCACCACATCGCCGAGCAGTTTGGCGGCTTTGGAGTCCCGCATGACGGGGCCGTCGTACGGCGCAATTTCAATGCTGTTGAGGTAGCGTTCGGCTCTTTCGTTCTTCAATTCCGAGGGGAATTGGCGGAGCCAGAAAAAGAGAATCGCCTGGCCGCGTTCAAAGGCGCGACCGCGCATCGCCAGGCTGCCTTCCGTCGACTGTGAGTAGACTTCAAAACCATCGTAGCCGTTGACGGAAACTTCCTCGATTGATTCCAGCTTGTCGCCCGTTTCCGAAACAAAATTAAGCAGGTAGTGCTGGACAAAGGAGGTGTCACCGGTTGAGCGAAAATAGGGTCCGACATCGATCACGGTCGCCATGTGCGTGTTTTTGCTGTCGGGAGTCTGCCCGTAGAAACCGGAACCGCCGTACTCCATCAGACTGACAGTTCCCATGGTCGATCCAATCTCGACCACTTCGCCGGGCAAATCCACGCTGTAACCGAACTGCTCATCTGTTTCCCTGGTCCAGGGGATTTCGGCGGCGTCGAGAAATTCCAGCGAGGTAAAAAACTCCCGCGCATCGTCTCTAACCTCGTCAAAATCCTGGCTCATTGCGACGAGTGTGATCGATGCCGCACCGCGCACGACACTGCGGATTTCGCCCTGAATGCCGGAGGAGGTCGTAAATCCGGCGTTAAATTCACTTGTGTTGTTGTTTGTTTTGTAGGTCGGGTCGGTAACTTCGCCGTTCAGACGCTCCATCATGGACGCCATGACATTGTCGAACACCGCACGGTCGTTCGGATAGTACGATCCCGGCTCCGGTTCCGTAAACACGAGCATGGATGTTAAACTTTTGTCCTCCGTCGCACCGATGTAGGTACGACCTCCCGGCATGGGAAGTATTGCCGGTTCGCGAGCCGACTTGAACGCAACGCGCAGATAGGCGTCGTCCGGTTCCAGGATCCAGGTATCGCCGACCTGCGTGGCTTCTCCATCCTCCTTCTCCATTTTCACGGCTTCAAACAGGGAGACGCTGTTAAAAAAGCGGTCAAATTCGCCTTCGTCCAGGCTGGTCCGTGACGAGAAAGCCATCAGCATGATGACGGAGGAGTTGTTAAGTGTGGCGCGAATTTCCAATGTCGCATTGTCCGACACGGTGCTTGCACGTACGCCCTGCTGCCCGGCGACTTCATAACTCTCGGCCGTCAGTTCATCGGTGTCGGACATTTGTGCAAATCGCTCCGACATGCCGTCGATCATGCCCTTAAACATTTGATCGCGTCCTTCCTGATCGAGGGTGGACATATCGACGAGGCCGCTCATATCCATTGTCAGCACGAGGTAACCGTTCATCCTGACGACGTCGATGCTCATTGCGCTGGCAATTTTAAACGGAAGCTCGCCCGATTCCAGCGGCAGAACCGAGGCCGGTTCATGCGGCATTTCGTATTTCAGGCCGGCGGAGCTGTCGATCTGGACCAGCCAGGGATAGTTGTAGTTGAGTTCATCAAACTGCCGACCGTTTCCATCGAAGTCCGCCTCCACCGCCTCCACCGTATAACCGTCTTTGCGCAGCAATGCGATGACGCCTTCTTCACCAGGCAGGTGCAGCGCTCCGACGCCGATAAAAACGGAATAGTCGGCCATCAGCGCTTTGGCGCTTTTAACCATGACATAATTGCGTTTTACCAGATCAAAGGCCTCTTCCAGTTCGGCGGCGGATTCAATTTCGTGGGTCAGCTCGTACAGGGCGTCCAGGTCGCCTTCGCGATAGAACTCGATCATTTCGTCGATCGCTTTGCGCATTTCGTCAAAGGCCAGAGCGTCGTCGGCAAAATCGCGCCAATCCTTCACGGTGGCCGGCGCATCAAAAATTCCCAGTTGATCCTGAACATCTTCCAGCCCAAAAATGAGCATGTTGTGCTGTTTGGCCTGCGTAAAGAAGTAGGAATCGACAACGACCGGCTTGTCGGACTCAAAAACTTCCGTCGTCAGCCTGTACTCCAGCCCCTGCGGCGTCGAGGCGCGGATGTCTTCCTCCCGCATGTTCGTCAATTCCTGAACGATGCGCACCAGCCGGTCCGCCTCGCTCGGCGGCAGAGCCTCCTCCAATGAGACGCCGACGGGCATTTCACCGCCCAGAAACATCTCCAGCATCGGGACGGCCACGGAATCAAAATGCACTTCGAGCGCCAGCGCCTCACAGCTGTAGAATGCCGCAGCCACGGAATCATTGAAGTGGAAGGCGCGCTCATCCGCCACGTGAAATGTGCCGTACAGATAGCTGTCTTTTTGTAGTCCGTTACCGCTGATACGCCACAGCAGGGAGTTGTCCGCATGTAATTCGGGCGCCCAGGCGAGGGCAACAAGGGCACACAATAACAGAGCAAAAATTCTAGACGGAAATCTCATTGGAATCACCGGCCGGTTTGTACACAAAATCTCTGGCAGACTGGAGGGATACCTGATTTTGACCATGTAAAAATACAGAGGTCGCTGGGGAATAAACCCCAAATATACGCACAGCCATGCACTTGTGAAATCGCAAGTTCGGTCGAGGCAGTCAGGCCCCACAAACGGAGCCACAGTCCGGCCGCCGCCCGTCCAAAAATCCACCTTCCGCTCCCGAGGGCATTCCTCGCCCGCCCGTCATTTTGTGGTCATGTATTCCGGACGCTTCACTCCTCACGTGCAATCCCACGCAATACGCGGCCGAACTTTCCGGATGGTTCGACGGCCTCATTGAATGCCTTGCACCGAGTTAAAAAATCGCTCAAAGGCTCTGTGGTCATTTCCGCGGTAACTGATCGCTATCAGCATTACAATGTGCCCCGGCGCCAACACAACGGAAACCTCTGTTGGTTTCCGCCACTTGTCCATGTGACCCTTGTTTCTGATTGCCGGGAATCCGCCAACCGCAGTTGTAGTCGACTTCCAGTCAACACCGCTGCTGTCCTTTTTGTTCATCCCGTCCAGCATACTTTTATTAACGGAAGGCAGCATGGCCGGCGGCAATTTTGCATCCGTCGGCACGCCGGGAATCTGCATTATTATAATCATATAGACAGCATCGTTTTCCATGTCGACACTTAACATCGCTCGCGCTTCCACACTCTCCGGCAAAGTAAAGTCATCGGGCATCTCGCGAACGGGAGCATACGGCAGTGCAATACCAATTTGCGCCAGGCTGTCGACATAAACGGGCCATTCGTAGGCCACGGGGTTAACAACCTGAGTACGCGCCGGCTTGTCCTTGTTTTCGGGCACGGCCTCCACCTTGTAGCCCATCTCTCGCAAATTGTTAATTAAACCGATAGATCCAATCAGACGCATTGCATCAATCGCCATGAATGTCGGTTGCTCACGCATCAGAGCCGCCGCGTGTTCCGCCATGTGTGTGTTGCGCTGCCTTGTTCCGCTCCACTTGTCAATTTCATCCGGCGTGGCAAAGTTAAACATCGTATTGACGGCGTCGCCCATATCGCCGCGGGCATACTGTTCCAGCACTTCATCCGTTAAATTCGGCCGCCCCTGGTAACGCCGAAAAAACACCGTGCAATCCTGCCAGCGTTTGAGGCTGTGGCTGTATTCGTGTGCACTTACGTGCAGTTCCGGCGACTCCAGACCGTATATGTTCATCCCGCGTGTTCGGGCGTATCCATAGAAAAATGTTTTGGGTGGATAGGGATACGTCTGATCACATACCGCCTGCTCAAACAGGTGCTCAAGTGTTGCCGGACTAAACAGCAGCATCTCTTCACGGTCGACCTTGGTGAATTGCTCCATCATGTCGGTAATCAATTTGACTTCCGGTTCGCGCAACGCCTTTTCCATCCACGTGTCGCCCGGTGTGACGCGTTCTCCATTCAGCATCTTGATAATTTCGTAGCCCAGAGAGTCAGGCAAGGCCTCCAGCGCAAAGTTTTCACACGCATCAAAGGCCTTAAACACGGCATTGTCAAACGCAAACGCACGCGTATCACGGCTGTCCCACACGCCGAAAATATAACTCTCCCCGTGCAGGTCCTGCCCCGTCACTCGCCACAAACGGCTGTCGTAGTCTTCAGCACCGGCACTGTGCGTCGCCCACATCAGGCCAAAAACCATCAACAGCAAATGTACCGCACGGCTCGCTGCAAAAGTCGGCTTCATCGAATTTCTCCCGCTGTTCAAGCTTGCTTTTTACGGCGCGTCGGATTCAGACGCATGGCGCTTTTCGCCAACGGCCTCAATATACGAATATTCCACGGCTGCCGTACACAGGTGAACTGTTAAGGCCGGACGGACCTGTTCACCTCTCCTTTCCAGCATGATTTTCTTGTTTGTCACGCAGAGTCAGGCGACCGGATTACGGGATGGTTGGCGCGTCGTTATGCAACAAGTCTTGTCTGTTGTATCTTCGCACATGCAACTCACACGCGAACAACAGCTGGCGCTGACGTCGGACCGTCACCTCGCCGTTCTGGCAAATGCCGGATCGGGCAAAACGGCCGTGCTCGTGCAGCGTTATACACAGCTCCTGCTGGACGGCGTGGACGTGCGCGACATCACCGCGATTACGTTTACGCGCAAAGCCGCCGGCGAAATGTTGCAGCGCGTGGCCAAACGACTGGACGGAATGTTGCAGGATCCGGCCAACGTGCAAAACTGGCCGCACATCAAACACGTTCGCGAGCGACTTAACACGGCGCGCATTTCCACTATTCACTCTTTCTGCGCGCGCCTCCTGCGCGACTATCCGATAGAAGCCAACGTTAACCCCGCGTTTACGGAGTTGGCCGAACACGAAGGCGCATTGCTCAAGAATGAGGCGATCAGCGACGCGCTGGAACAATGGCTGACAAGTGAGCAGCCGGCGCGCAAAGAAGCGGCGTTTGACTTGTTCCGCGCTCTGGGTCGCAAGCGCGTTGAACAGTACCTGCGCAGTCTGTTGTCCGAGCGCGAAGTTTTTAACACGACGGCCGGCTTGTATTCCGCGCAGTCCGACAACGAGATTGCAGGGCGCGCCTTCGACATGATCCTGCGGGAAGCCGCCGACCTGATGTCCCGCACGGCGCCCTTGCTGCGCGAATCGCTCAACAATATCGAGCGCAGCAATCTGACCAAAGCCGGCGCAAGGAACTACGACGCCGCGCTGGCCGGCCTGGATGCCTACCAGCCGGGAAACCAGTCGGATCCCGACCCGGAACGGATCGTCCCCTGTTTAAGTTCGCTGCGTGCGGCGGCCGAGGCGATGTTCACGCAAAAAGGCGAGTTCAGGAAGATGCTGAACCGCGGCGTGGAGCGCGAGTCACTCATCCCGGCGCTGGAACGCGAACTCGGGCCGCTGCTTGCGGATGCAGCCGCAATAGCCGATCTTCTTGGCAATCACGACGCCGACCTTGGCGTAGTTAAACACGCACGCATATTAATCGACATCGCGGCCGACGCCTGGCGCCACGTTGAAGAAGTCAAGGACAGCGAAGGCCAGCTCGACTTTGACGACCTGCAGTTGCGCGCGCTGGATCTGCTGCGGAAAGCGGAGGTCAGGACCAGCCTTCAGCGCCGCCTGCGCCACGTCATGATTGACGAGTTCCAGGACACCAACGCGCTGCAATACGCCATAGCCCGGGCGCTGTTGACGCCGGGCGATGAAGACGACCCCAAGATTGTCGCCCGAGAGCGCGCACGCCTGTTTATAGTCGGCGACCCCAAGCAAAGCATTTACGGTTTCCGCGGCTCCGACGTGCGAGTGTTTGAACAGGCGCGCAAAGAGGTTAAACAAATGAACCTCGACATGCGCCGGCTGGAAATACTGGCAGGTCCTGTTCGCGATGCCGACGGGAAGCCGCTCAACGCTCGGGCGGAAGAACTGCTGGGCGACATCAGACTCAATGCCTCCTTCCGCCTCCTGCCCGTTCCCGCCGCATTTGTTAACCGAGTCTGCGGCAAGGACATGCGTCGCCGCGACTCGGATTACGACATTGAATACGAAGACCTTGTGTGCGCCCGCAGCGGAGCACCCGCCGACAAACAAAAAAATCAAGCCCCCGCGGAAGGCAGCGTCGAATTGTTAATAAGCCGCCGTCTTGTAAAATCCGCGTTTGCCGGGCAGTCCGACAGCGATGACGAGACCGACGAGGACGCGCAAAACGTCGAGGAACAAGCCGTCACGGAAGCCGAGTTGATTGCAAGGCGCATAACACATGCTGTCGACGGCCAGGATCAACTGACGGTTCACGAGTTTAACGGAAAGGGTGAAGTCGCCCGCCCGGCCGAATATGGCGACATTGCCATTCTGGCACGCGGCCGCAATAAAACGGACGAGTTAACAGCGGCTCTGCGGCGTTTCAATATCCCCTTTGTGCTCAGCGGCGGACGCGGATATTACGAAACGCAGGAGCTGCTCGACATGCGTTCGATCCTGTTGTTTCTGCAAAATCAAGCCAATGACGCCGCGCTGGCCGCGGCGCTGCGCTCGCCATTTTTTGGCCTTGTCGATACGGAATTGTTTGAGGTCGGCGTTGCCGAGGGTTCCACGCTCTGGGAGAAGTTTAACAGTTTCATGGAGCGCGAATCGGGCAGCACGGAACTGAGCGAGAGGTTAAAGCGCACGCACAACATTCTGACGGAATTAACACCCCTGGCACAGCGCCTGACGATTCCGGTGTTGATCCGCTGGATCCTCGACAGGACGGCGTGGCGCGGCTTGACGGCGGGTTATGAGCGACGCGAGCAAATGCACGCCAATATTGAAAAGCTGCTGGACCTGGCACGTGGTTTTGAAGAGCGCGGCTTCCGCAATCTGCACGATTTTGCCGCCGAACTGGACGACCTGGCGCGTCACAGTGTGGCTGAAGGCGAAGCCGACATCACCGCCGGAGCCGACGCCGTTAAAATCATGACAGTTCACGCCGCCAAGGGCCTGGAATTCCCGATTGTCTTTCTCTACCGTGCCAACTTCAGCGGCAATACACCGACAGCACCGCTGTTTCATCCCGAGCTGGGCATGTGTTTCCCCGGCGTTAAACATCTGGGCGACGGATTTGAGACAGAAGAAACCGGCCCGTTGTTGTACCTGGCGCGGCGCGCAGCAACGCTGGCCGAGCATGCCGAGGAAAAGCGCATTCTCTACGTCGCACTCACCCGCGCACGCGACCACCTGCTGATCAGCGCAACTGTTGAAGTTAACGACAAAGGCGAGGCGAAGCGCTCGTCCGGATTCCTGCCGCCGATTCTGTCGGCGCTTGACATTTCCGAATCGGAGGTTCTGGAACGAGAGGCGCTGCGCTACTACGACTCTCTGCCGATGTTAACAGGCGGCCAACAGAGGCCTGTGAACGTTGCGTATTCCATTCCCGTGCAGCGGGAGCCGGCGCCCCCCGACGAGCACGCGGCCGCAACTGAACCGGACAACACGCCCCCGGCCCCGATATTGCTGACAGAGGCGGTGTTAACACATGCCGAGCTCGAGTATTACTCCGCCTCCCAGCTCGATCTGTTTAAGCGCAATCCGGCGGAGTACATCCGGGTGTACCGGCTGGGTCTTCCGCCGACGGACGATGAATATTGGCAGAGTGCGCTGGGACGCGGCGCACATCCCGAAGGCGACCAGGATGCGGTGCTGGGCACTCAGGCCGGCACCCTGCTGCACGACGTGCTGGAATCCCTGCCCGCCTGGATTGGCGACACAGAAGTTAACACCTCCCAACTCGAACGGCACATCGATCGAGCAATTCTGGCGACGGGCCGACCGGTGACGCCGCAACTGCGCACACGCGTGTTAAACGAAACGAGCGCAATCGGCGGCAATGAGTTTATCCGCCGCTACGCCGAACACATGCAGATACCCGGCGTCTGGCAGGCGGAACTGCCCTTTCAGATGTTTATTGACGAGTCGCTGAAACCAGGCGGACGGAAAGACAATCCCCTGCGCGCGTTTTTAATCGGCGTGCTGGACGCACTGGTTTTTGTCGGCAACGACCAGTACGAGGTCTGGGACTGGAAGAGCAACCGCGTGTTAAATCACGCCGATATGGACGAGCTGCTTGAACGCTACCGCACACAGCTTGAGGTCTACCTGTACTTCCTGATGCGCCGTTTTCCGGACCAGGACTCGTTTACGGCGCGCCTCCTGTTCACGCGTCGCGCGGCGGAGTCCCACGACCGCGACGACTGGACGGTAAGTCTTACGCGCTCGCGCGGCCGCCTGGAGAAGCTGGAATCACAACTCACAGACCTGATGCGCGGAATCCGGGACGCGGGGATATGACATTGAGTCTTGCAGTTTTCAGTCCGGGCTGTTGATTCGGAGTCGTACGGTTGAAAGTACTTGTGCGGCCGGAATTGGTTTGGGGCTGGAAGTTCTTTGAGTGGTCGATTTGAGTTGGTGAGCGGTCAGCAACAGCACAAAATTACGTCGAAATACTGATGAGCTGTGTGCCCTGCGGGCTCACAGCTCAAAAAACTGTCGTGCCAAAAAACCTGAAATCGGTCTCCAGACTGAAAAATACGTAAAACTACGTAGGAGCTGTGTGCCCTGATGGCGCACAGCTCAAATGACTTCCAGCCTCAAACCGGCAAACGTTAAACCCGCTCCGGCGCGGGGATTCAATTTCATCAGCCCGCAACCAACTCAAAGTGCGGGAACACCTCCTGCGACTCCGGCAACTGTCTGAGCGCGCCGTAGTCGCACACTTCTTCAAAACGGCCCCATATCTCGCGAACAACCGCGTTGTTGTGCGCTTCGCCTACGACGTCGTCGGAAATCCACTCGAAGATTTCAATGAAGGAGCCGTCGGCCGAACACAGCACAAGCGGACGTCGGTCCGTAACCATGTTCTGACTTTGCAACACCGGGTAATGTTCATCTATCAATGCGCGTACCGCGTCTGATTTGCCCTCTTTCGGACGATACATTGCCATTACAATATTAGTCGCCATGTCCTGTTCCTTGTTTCAGTTAAACACTGTAGCAAAAGATGATGAGTGGTTTGCGTTAACATTCACTGAACCGCGCCGGACCTTATCCTTCCTGTTGTACAAACAAATCCGCAAATCCAAAGCTCGTGCTCGTAAACAGGCCCTTGTCGCTGAGTTTAAGCTCGGGAATGACAAGCAATGCCATAAACGACAAGGTCATGTAGGGAGCGCGCAATGTGCTGCCCAGCTCGTGCGCCTTGCGGTCCAGTCGTTCGTAGTCGCGCGCCACGTCGTCCGCCGTTCCGGCGCTCATCAGGCCGGCGACGGGCAAAGGAAGTACGTCGACATCGTCCCCGTCAACCAGTGAGAGGCCGCCCTGTGAATCCACCAGCGCGTTAACCGCCGCACAAATCTCCGCATCGGAAACGC
Source organism: bacterium (assembly GCA_030430495.1). Lineage (GTDB taxonomy): Bacteria > Bacteroidota > Ignavibacteria > Kapaibacteriales > UBA7675 > JAUIKM01. Next base: position 78,267 of record JAUIKM010000016.1, read on the forward strand.
CGACGGCAATAATGTTGTGCGAGTCATGCGCCACGCTTGAAGCTATCGCCCCGCGCGTTAAACCAATGTTGCGGATAAATGCGGTCGCAGGTGACGCCGAGCTGTAGCGATTGTGAACGACAAGTTTAAGTGTGTCCGTCGAAGGGTCGCCGGCGACGGCTCCGTCAACGACGGGCAAATCGGCTTCCAGCTCGCGCGTGATGAGCTGCCCGTCAAGCGCTTCAATTACACGCGTACGCGCGCCGGAGGCCGCGCCTTCACCTGCGATGCGCAGATCCGCAACGTCAATTTTTTCAGCCTCAAATTTGTTCGGGGTTGCAATGTTAACAGAGGCAATCAGGCAGCCGCCGTCGCGCGCAACACGAATGCCGTTGATCCACGTTTCACGAGCACGAGGGGCGTCGACATCGTCAACGACGATAAAATCGGCGGGGTCGCCCGGGCGCAGGCAGCCGACGTCGAGTCCATAATGCTCAATCGGATTGAGTGAAGCCGCGCGCAGAACGTCGAAACGGTCGTAGCCTTCGCCGATGGCGCGGCGCACCACCTCATCGATGTGACCGCGGACCAGGTCGTTGGGATGTTTGTCGTCGCTGCACAAAAACACCATGTCCGGGTGAGAGCGCAGCAGTGGACTCAGCGCGGCGTAGTTGCGCGCCGCCGATCCTTCGCGGATCGCGATGCGCATGCCGTATTGCAGTTTGTCCAGCGCTTCCTCCAGTGTAAAACACTCGTGATCGGTCTGCGGGCCGGCCTCGATGTACCTGCGGGCCTCGTCCCCGCGCAGCCCCGGCGCATGACCGTCGATGCGCCGCCCAAGCTCGCGCGCGATGTTCAGCTTGGCGTGCACTTCCTCGTCGCCGAACAGGACGCCGGGATAGTTCATCATTTCGCTCAGGTACAGCAGGCCGTCTTCTTCAAACAGGCGGCGGACGTCTTCCGGCCCCAGGTGCGCGCCGGCGCTTTCGAACACGGTGGCCGGCACACAGCTGGGCGCGCCGAAGTAAATTTTCAGGGGGGTGCGCGCCGCATCGTCCATCATGTAGCGCACGCCCTCCAGTCCGAGCACGTTGGCTATTTCGTGCGGATCCGAGACCGTCGCCACGGTGCCATGCACCAGCGCCGCGCGGCCGAATTCCGACGGCACGAGCATCGAGGACTCGATGTGCACATGCGCATCGACAAAACCCGGCATGATGTAGCGGCGCGCCTGCACGCCGGCGTCTTCCGCCAGGCCGACAACCCGGCCGTCGCAGATTGAAACACGTCCCGCAAAGATTCGCCGATTGACCACGTCGACGATCCGGCCCTCAACTTCAAACTCAGTGGCAAACATAAAAGAACACGCTCCAACGGGGTGTTAATAAAATTCACAGCGTATCGAGGCTCCGCAAACCACGGCCTCCACGCCATGCATTTCAAAAAATATTTTGGCGGTTATGCGCAAATGCCGTAGCTTTGTCGCCTTTCCGTAAAGGCCGTATGGGTATGGGCTGGTAGCTCAGTTGGTCTAGAGCGCCTGCCTTACAAGCAGGATGTCGGGAGTTCAAATCTCTCCCAGCCCACACGACGCAGGAGTGGCGGAATTGGCAGACGCGCTGGACTCAAAATCCAGTGGGGTAAAACCCGTGCGGGTTCGACTCCCGCCTCCTGTACTAAACGAAAATACACGCCGTACCGACAGCACAAAGATGCCCGGGCGGCGTTTTTTCGTTTAAACACCACCGCACTCCCGTTAACGCGCCGTATTGACATTTGACAGCAAACCTTCGCTTTTGGCCACAAAGACCGAAGCCGACGCGTCACCCGTAACGTTAACAGTTGTGCGTATCATGTCCAGAATGCGATCCACGCCGAGAATCAGCGCTATACCCTCCGCCGGGATGCCCGCCTGCTGCAACACAACAATTAACATGACAATACCGACGCCGGGAATCGGTGCGGTACCGATCGACGCCAGCGTGGCCGTCAGAACAATTCCCAGCTGCGCACCCAATGTTAAATCCACCTGAAACACCTGGGCGATAAACACCGCCGCCACGCCCTGATAGAGCGCCGTGCCGTCCATGTTAATCGTAGCGCCCAGCGGCAGGACAAATGACGACACCGATTTCGGCACGCCCATTTCGTCCGCGCATTCCATCGTCACCGGCAGCGTCGCGGCGCTGGAACTGGTGCTGAAAGCCACCAGCATCGCCTTGCGTATGCCCCTGAAAAACTGCACAATGTTAATCCGTCCCGCAAGCGACAGAATTAACGGATACACCACAAAAGCGTGAATAAGCAGCGCGCCGACCACCGTCAAAACGTACCAGAGCAGCGTGTTCAGGATGCCGATACCAAAGTTGGAAATGGTCGCCGCCATCAGGGCAAAAACGCCGATGGGCGCAATCAACATGATCACGTCCACCATTTTGATCGAGACGTCGCTGAGCCCTTCAAAAAACTTCAACAGGTGATGGCCTTTTTCACGCGGCAGCAGGCTGAGCATCATGCCGAAAAAGACGGCAAAAAAGACGATGTGCAGCATCGAACCCTCGGCCATCGCGTCGAAGGGATTTGTCGGCACCAGACTCAGAATAAAGTCGAGCGGGTTGAGGTCCACCGCCACGCTCTGCAACTTGCCTTCGGCCGCCGCGCCAAAATCGGTCATCAGGCGGTCTTTCACCTCCGTCGGGATCGCGTTGCCCGGCTGCACCAGGTTGGCCGCCACCAGTCCGAGGCTGATGGCCAGGCTGGTTGTTACCAGATAAAATCCAATCGTTTTACCGCCCATGCGCGCCATGCGTCCAACATCGCCCAGCGAAGCCGCTCCCACGATCAGCGAACCCAGCACCAGCGGAATGGCGACCATTTTCAGCAGGTTGAGGAAAAGCGTTCCCAGCGGATCGATTGCCGTGGCCCAGGTGCCGTGTTTGCGGATGGAGCGAATCGCGCGGAAGGACAACTCACTGCCTTCGCCTTTATCCACATCCAAAACCACTTTTGCTCGTTGGCGAGATTTCAGTCCCGCGAAATAGTCGACAACCGCCGCGGCGTCCGGGCCTTCAATCAGTTTGACGTCGCTCATGCCTTGGGCGCCCATGTCCATCGCGATGCGCACCTGGCGCCATTCGGTGACTTCGGCCACGCCGTCGGCGTGCTCAATCTCCAGCAAAGAGTGGTCCACGGGCAGCAGCGCGCCAAATACGGCGCCGAGAAGCAGGGCGAGCAGAATCTGGTAGTGCAGCGGAAATCGTTTCATAGAAAGGATTGCAATTTTGTCGGGTTCGGAATGCCGCGCACGCGGCCGCGGGGAAGAAAATTTGTGCCGAGGCGGAGAGCGGCCGCGCAGCTAAAAGATACGATTAATTGCTTGCAGCCACACTTTAAGCACGCAGAGAGTCCGCTCAATTTTTTCCTGTTGGGCGGATGAGACGGACGGCGTAGCATGATCGCAAATGAGCGGGAAACCGCACTCCAACGGACCACGAGGCAGACCTGCATGTTTTCACGACTTTCCTCCGCCGCCACCCTCGGCGTCAGCGCATTTCTGGTAACGATCGAGGCACACCTGGAAAACGGCTTGCCCGGATTTGCGGTTGTCGGACTGCCGGACTCGGCCGTGCGCGAGGCGCGCGAACGCGTGCCGGCCGCAATCAAAAACTCCAACTACAATTTTCCGCTGCGCAAAATCACGCTCAACCTGGCTCCGGCCGACGTGCGCAAGGAGGGCAGCGCATTCGACCTGCCGATAGCCGTGGGAATCCTCAGCGCAGCCGGCCAGGTAGAGAGCGCCGCGGCGAGTGCGAAGGACAACCTCTTTCTGGGCGAGCTGGCGCTGGACGGCTCCATCCGCCCGATTCGCGGCGCGCTGTCCATCGCGATGGAAGCGCGTCGCAACGGCATCAGGCGCATCTTCCTGCCCGCGGTCAACGCGCCTGAAGCCGCCATGCTGGAGGACGTCGAAATTTTTCCGCTGCTCAACCTGCGGCAGGCGGTGGAATTCCTCAACGGCGCTGCGGACATCAAACCACTGCGCGTCGATGCGGCCGGGATATTCTCGAACCAAAAACCTTCGCCGTTCAATCTGCGCGACGTCAAGGGCCAGCAGGCCGTCAAACGCGCGCTGGAAGTTGCCGCGGCCGGCGGGCACAACCTGATCATGATCGGGCCGCCGGGCAGCGGTAAAACGATGCTGGCCAAACGCCTGCCGTCCGTCCTGCCGCCGCTCTCGCTGGAAGAAGCCATGGAGACGACGCGCATTCACTCCGCCGCGGGCATGCTGCCCGAACGCGACTCCCTCGTGGCGGTGCGGCCGTTCCGGTCGCCGCACCACACGATTTCCGATGCGGCGCTGGTGGGCGGCGGCGTGGGAAACGTGCGGCCCGGCGAGATCTCACTGGCGCACCACGGCGTGCTCTTTCTGGACGAGCTGCCGGAATTTGCGCGCAATGTGCTGGAGGTGCTGCGCCAGCCGCTGGAAGACAAACAGATCTGTATTTCACGCACGCGCATGACCGTGGAATTTCCGTCCAACTTCATGCTGGTCTGCTCGATGAATCCCTGTCCCTGCGGCAATTTCGGCAGCGGCCGCCACGATTGCACCTGTTCGCAGCGCCAGATTCAGCGCTACATGAGCCGCATCTCCGGCCCCCTGCTGGACCGGATCGACATTCACATCAGCGTCAACTCCGTGCGTTATCAGGAGCTGAGCGCCCGGCACGCCGGCGAGGACTCGCGCGAGATCCGCAAACGCGTCGTGGCAGCCCGCCGGATTCAGACGGAGCGCTTTGCCGAACAGGTGCGGATGTACAAAAATGCGGACATGGACAGCGCGGCAATTCGCAGGTATTGTGCGCTCGACAATGAGAGTCAGGAGCTGTTAAAAATCGCCATGACGCGAATGGGACTTTCCGCACGCGCTTTCGATCGCATCCTGAAAGTGGCGCGCAGTATTGCCGACCTTGCGGGCAGTGAGGCACTGGCTGTGGATCACGTTGCCGAAGCAATTCAGTATCGCAGTCTTGATCGGCAATTCTGGAATGCCTGAGGCACAAAGCGATTTAGCTTGACTTCTGCTGCTATGAATTGTATTTTCGCGCGAAATTTATTTGCGCATTCTACGCGCTGCCTGTTGACTCTCCGCAGAGGGTATTCCCGATGATCTGGACACCTGAACTGGCGTCTTTTCTTGAAGATGCACCATGGCCCGCAACACGGGACGAGCTAATCGACTACTGTGAGCGGACCGGGGCGCCGATGCAGGTTCTCGAGAACCTGAACGAGCTGGAAGAAGAAGATGTTCTGTTTGAAGGCATCGAGGATATCTGGCCTGAATACATCAATCAGGACGACGACTTCTACTTCGATGAAGACGAAGACGAGTACTATTGATCCGCCGCTTCCACAATTGTTTCTTCGGCCGTTGTACAATTTTCCGAGCCTGACTTCGCACGTGAAGATCAGGCTTTCGTTTTCACGTTGATTTTAACGCGATATGTACACGGCACCGGTTTCGGCTCTGTTTAACGTCCTTATGGGCGGGTTGCTTCTGTTCGCAGTTGCCTCCAGCGAGCTTGCCGCACAAAACGAAACCGGAGACCGTCGGCCGGATGTCGAGGGAACAATCGGCACGGAAATCCACGAAATCCGCATCGACTCCAACACCGTCTTCGACGATGAAATTCTCCTTGGCCTGCTTTCTTCACGCGCCACGACGCTCGGCCCTTTTGACAAATCTCTTGACTTCCATGCCAGGCACCTGCTGAAGCATCCCTATTCCGGCGAAGGCCTCAAACACCTCTTCCGCAAGTTCAGCAAATACATAGACCAGTTCAGGCAGTACTTTGACCGCATCGTGGTCGAGGCGGATGTCGAAGATATTATCAGGCTCTACGACGTCAACGGCTATCACAACACGCGCGCGCGCGCCTTCATCGAATACGACCCCTCAGGCAGACACAACACCCTCGTTTTTGAAGTGCACGAAAACGCGCCCGCACGGCTCGACACGGTCGTCTGGCTCGGGCTGAACGATCTGCCGGAGGATGTGAGCCGCCGCATTGAAAACGCCAAAACCGACAGTCTGCGCGGCGTCCTGCGCTCGTCGATCCTAACCAGCGAAAGCGACCGCGTTTTGAAGGTGCTGCGCAACAACGGGTACTTTTTCGCCGAACGGCGGCGACCGGTTGTCTCGTTCGACGAGCAGGCCAACAGCGACAGCATTACCATCAAGTTCATTACGGGGCCGCGTGTTCGCGTCGGCAGAATCAGTTTTATCGACAGCACCCGCGGCCAGCGCGGCGTCTCGCAAAGTACGCGCCGCCGTCAGCTGGAATTCAAAGAGGGCGATTGGTACAGCGCCGAAAACGTTGATGTCTCCGTCCAGAACATCTACGACCTCGGCACCTATGAACGCGTGTCGATCGACACCGTGGCAATGGACCTGCCGGACTCGACGATAGATTTGCAGGTTTTCACGGTGACGCGCGACCTGGGTGAGTACGGCGCAACGATCATCTTTGACAAAGGCTTCAACGAGGACTACTGGAATCTCGGCGCGGAGGCGAATGTGCTGTATCGCAATCTGGCGGGCGGCGCTCAGACCATCAGACTGTTCGGTCGCGTGTCGATCGTCGACTTCACCGGCTGGATTACCGACGGTTTTACCACGGTCGCCACGGAATGGCAGACCGGCCTCGAATTTGAACAGCCCTACCTGACCAGCGTCTTTAACCGGCCCGTCGACGGCGGCATGCGTTTCCAATACCTGCGCCGGACGGTGCCGATTGACAAATTCGACCTGACGCTGCAAACGATCGAGCTGCCGGTGCAGTTCGGGCTGCGTTTTCACCGCTACAATTTCATCCAAAAACTGGGCCTGACGATCGGATACGTGTACGAGCGCCCGATCAACCTGGCGGACGACCGCGCCAACTTCCTGGATGCCGGCGCCGACGTTGAGGCGGTGGATAAAATCCTCTATCAGTACGAGCTGCTGGAGCAAAACCAGGCTGCCGGCTTTACGGCTGTCACAACGGAATTTTCCCTGTTCGGCGATGCGCGCAATCACCCCTTTTCACCGACGAAGGGTTACCTGATGACGGCGGGCGGCAAATTTGGCGTGATGCCGAAAAATTCCTTCATGCTCAAGATGGATTTCAACTTGCTGGCCTATCGCGCGCTGACCGCCAGCGGCACGTCCGCTTTCAAACTGCGCATGGGTCACATCTTCTGGGCCAATAAGGACAACGGCGGACCGATTCCGGCCAACGACATGTACTTTGCCGGCGGTTCCAGCAGCATCCGCGCCTGGAACGCCCGCGAACTGCGCACCGAGCCTGTCAACACCGACTTTTCCAGCGATCGCGATATTCGCGAGGCCGCTATGCAGACGGGTAGCGGCTCCCTGCTTGAGCTGAGCCTGGAGTGGCGGCAGCGGCTGACCAGCCGCACCAAGGCGCACAGCGAGTGGGATGAAATTCTGCTGGCTCTCGGCGTCGTCGGTTTCATCGATGCGGGCAATACGGACAACAGCCTCCTGCAGAAAGCCGAAGGATACACCAACGATCCCATCGAAGCATTCGGCAATATCTTCAGCGAAATGGCTGTAGGCGTCGGCGTCGGCCTGCGCTATGACCTTCCCTTCGGTCCATTCCGCTTTGATCTGGCCACGCGCATGCACGATCCGATGCGCACAAACGACGCCTGGATCTGGGATCGCCCCCTGCGATTCTACTGGCGGGTCGGCATCGGTCACGCATTCTGATGCACGCCCACGGCGCTGTTAAACGCGCGAATCCGGCTCCCGCGGTCGCATCCGTGTAATATTGACGCCCTTCGTGCGTCGGCCTCTTTTTGTTTATCGTTGAGTGTGCCGCCGGGAACGACGCACAACGCGCTCCGCCTCCCCGCACAGTGTTAAACAGGTAAAACAATGAATATCGCCGAACGCATTCTGATCCTCGATTTCGGTTCGCAATACACACAGCTCATCGCACGCAAGGTGCGCGAGTGCGGCGTGTTTGCGGAGATTCATCCGTTTAACATCAGTGCCGGGGAAATCCGCGGCCTTGCGCCGAAAGGCATTATCCTGTCCGGCGGCCCGCGCAGCGTCTACAGCGAAGAAGCGCCGCATCCGACAATGGACATTTTTGACATGGGTGTTCCGGTGCTCGGCATCTGTTACGGCCTGCAACTGATAGCGCAACACTTCGGCGGCAAGGTCGACCCCGCGGCTAAACGCGAGTTCGGCCGAGCGCACATCACCGTACACGGCGATCAGGATCTGCTGGCCAACGTTCCGGTCGGTTCGCAGGTGTGGATGAGCCACGGTGATTCACTCACCAACATGCCGGAGGGATTTGAGGTAATTGCCCATACGGAAAATGCCCCGATCTGCGCCGTGCGCAAACAGGACGCCCCCGTCTACGGCGTGCAATTCCACCCGGAAGTTCACCACAGCGAACACGGCAAACAGCTGCTGCACAACTTTTTGTTTAACATCTGCAAATGCGACGGCGGTTGGAATCCGGAAACCTTCATTGAATCCGCCACCAGAGAAATCCGCGCACGCGTCGGCGATGAAGGCGTGATCTGCGCCCTGAGCGGCGGCGTCGATTCCACCGTGGCCGCAGTCCTCTTGCATCACGCTCTCGGCGATCAGGTGCACTGCATTCACATCGACAACGGCCTGATGCGCAAGGATGAAAGCCGCGGCGTCATCGAACTCTTCCGCGAACACTTTAACATGTCCATCGACTTTGTCGATGCATCCGACCTCTTCCTCGAACGCCTTGCCGGCGTCAGCGACCCGGAGAAAAAACGCAAAATTATCGGCAACGCGTTTATCGATATTTTCGATAAGGAAGCGCGCAAGTTTAACGACGCCAAATGGCTGGCGCAGGGCACGCTCTATCCGGACGTGATCGAGTCCGTGTCCTTCAAAGGACCGTCCGTGACGATCAAAACACACCATAATGTCGGCGGACTGCCGGAGCGCATGAACCTTAAACTCGTCGAACCCTTCCGCGAGTTGTTTAAGGACGAAGTACGGGCGGTCGGCAGCGCGCTCGACATCCCGGCCGAATTCATTGAACGCCACCCCTTCCCCGGCCCCGGCCTGGCAATCCGCGTTCCGGGCGAAGTGACGCGCGAACGCCTCGACATCCTGCGCGAAGCTGATGAAATCTATCTGGATGAGATTCGCAAGGCGGGGCTGTACAACGATATCTGGCAGGCTTTTGCAGTGCTGCTCCCCGTCCAGACCGTCGGCGTCATGGGCGACGAACGCACCTACGAACACGTCTGCGGCCTGCGTGCGGTAACCAGTACGGACGGCATGACCGCGGACTGGTTCCACATGCCTTACGACGTGCTGGCGCGTATGTCCAACCGGATTATAAATGAAGTGCGCGGCATCAATCGCGTAGTCTACGATATTTCCAGCAAACCGCCGGCCACAATTGAGTGGGAATAAACACTCACAACGTTTTCAACCTCAATAGTTGGATTGCGCGTTGGGTCATTGTTTAACAAAAGGCCCGACGCGTACGCGCCCCTGCGCATCGACGGTTTTGACGAAATAAAAGCCGGCGCACAGACTGCGCAGGTTAACTTCCCGCACGACGCCCGCGGACTGAAACCGGTCCACAACACGCCCCGAGGCATCAACCACTTCAACAAGTTCTCCCTTTGACAGGCCGAGTATTGCAATGCTGCCTGAGGCCGGATTGGGATACAGGCTGAGCGTGGGACCTGCCGGATCGTCCGCAACATCGCTTGTAAACGCAGTAAACTCGTAACAGCCGATATCAGCGCGGCCGCCCTGTGGACGCGGCTTGCCGTCAAGATCGGTTGCCGGGGCTTCATCGTCGTCCGCCATGTCGATCAGCTGACTCTCAGGCAACAAATGGAAATCGAACCCAGGCGGGTTGACGAAGTCGAGCTCGTATTCGGCGAGGGTGCTCAATGTCACATTGTTAACAAGTTTGCCGTCCACGTCCAGCGTATTGACAACATTGTTAATCACTTCACATCCTTCGCTCGAACGCCCGTCCTTGTGGTTCGCAACCATTATCCAGGACGGGCCGGGACGCACGGCCGGCGTCGGGTCCAGCACGGTATTGTTGACGATACGGCAATTGCGAGCACCCAGGAAGGTAATTCCGTGCCAGTGATTCACCAGGATCAGGTTGTTTTCAACCAGCCAGTTGTTGTAAAAACCGTCAAAACAGCCGATGCCCTGCAGCGGGCCCGCCAGCGGCTGGTTCTCGTCCTCATTGTTAATAATGATATTGCCGCGAATCACGACATGGTCGGGGGTGAAATTGTTTACCCGGAAAGACTGGATTCCGTCGTCGTGGTTGTCGTCGACGTCGTAGCAATTTTTAATCACATTGCCTTCAAACAAAACGTGACTGCCGAGCGGACGCATACCGTCGCCGGAAAAGTTAACGACCCGGTTCCCCACGGCGTTGACATAATCGCCAATTGCCTGTAGCCCCATATCGACATTGCGGATGTCATTATTAACGGCATTAACGGAATCCGCCGTGATGTAGATGCCGGACGCCACCTTATCCAGCCATTCCGACGCCGTGCTCCACGGTTGTTCACTGCTGTAAACATCACAATCAAACACGTCGATTCTGGCGCTTGGTCCCTGAAAACCATGTGACTCCAGAAACATCAATCTGCCGTTGTTATACCTGCCGTAGGGCTCGCTGCTTACACTGAGCCCCTGCAATCGCCAGAAGCGGCAGGCTTGCAGGTGCACACTTTCCAGAATCGGCCGCCGTCCCGCCGCAGCCGCAATTGTGATGTAGTCGCCGTTGTTGTAATTCTGCAGAAACAGTTTGCCGTGCAGACCGTCATAGAGGAGCAGTGTATCGCCGGCAACCACCGGAGCGCCGGCTTGTTTAACTCGTCGGCCGGAATTTTGAGGATCGAATGGCAATGGCCAGTTTTCCATGGTTTCAATCAGTCCCGCCGCAACAACTTCTTCCAGCGTGCTCCACGGAGCCGCCGCCGACCCGTCATTGGTCATAGTACCGTTCCGTGGATCGACGTGGAAGGTTTTTGCCGTCGAATGGACGACATTAAACAACAGCAGACTTAAACAGAGTATCAATACGCGATTCATGGCTCACCCGCACATTCACAGAAGCTTGCAATTCGCCCGGCTGAATATAGCAAATTCACGTCAACCTGAACCCCGGAAGACCCGGCGGGACGCGGCGGACCGGAAGACCGCCTTTTGTCAGCGTCGGAACAATCCCGGAGACGACCAGAAGTTACCGCAAGCGGGATCGTCCTGCCGCCGCAGTTGCACCGGCACCTCCAGGCATCGGACCGACTCGAACCTGAGCGCTTCGCCGCTCCGCAGCGGCTTGCTTTTTCTCTTTGTTTGTCGGCGGGAGACACGTTGACAAACAAGAGTCGGCCTTAAGGAAGCGGCAGAAAAGAATGTGGCGTTGCGTCGCTCATGTCAACCTTTTGTTGAGGGGCATCGTCAAAGCGCCCATATCAGAATTTAACTCCTTCAGGGAAGCGCGGCTCCGCGTACTTTCCGCGGTTTGTACTGTCCAGACCTTGCAATACACATATGAAAAACATCTTAACACTTTTGGTTCTGCTCTCGGCGCCGCTTGTTGCATTTGCCGCGACGCCGGAATTGCGCTTCGAGCCGCTGGCGGACAATGTTCAGTTGCTGCATATCGGCAAAACGGATGTAAAACGCTACGAGACCAAAGCCTGCATTGTGAAGTTTAATGACTTCCTGGCCCTGATAGAACTGCCGCTATCGGGCCTCGGCTCGGACATGGATACGATACCGGATCACCGCAGTGACGGCGCCTGGCTACGCGACAGCCTGCGGGCGCGTTTTCCGCGGCGCAAGCTGCGATATGTTCTCAGCAGTCACTGGCATCCGCACAGCGTGGCGACCTTTCAACCGCTGCTGGACGACGGCGTTCGATTTGTGACAACCAGAAGCAGTTTTGAGATTCAGTCCGGCATGTTAAACAACGAGGAACGCGAGCGCTACGCGGATCAGTTCATCATGGTGGACTCCAGCGGCATGACGATCGCCGACGACGCCAACCGGATTGATGTTTACCGTCTGGCCAGGTCGCAGTACAAGGCGCTGCCGACGGAAGAGTTCCTCTTTTTCCACCTGCCGCGGCAGGAAGTCCTGTACGTGGCCTGCATGTTCCAGCGCCTGCAGGGCCGGAAAATCCGCGGGCATGAAGTTGTCAGTCCGCGGACGGAAGATGTCGGAAGTTTTATCAGGAATGTAAACATTGCCCCGCGCGAAATTCTGTGTTTATACCCATTCTGGGACGGCGATCGCAGCGCCATTGCGGCCGACACACTTAAACATCTGTTAAACAACTGCACCTTGTACTCCAGCCTGCAGAACGAAGTGTACGATGCGGTTGCACATCGCGCAGGCGCTGAAATTCGCAAAGATGCCGACAGTCTCATCGCGGCCTGGCTGACCGGTGAAATCCCGCTGTCCATCCTGAATCGCTCTGCTTACCAGTTGGCGAACGAGGGGCAGTTGCCGCAGGCGCTGGAGCTTGCGCGCTTGCAGGCCATGATCCTGCCGTCGGATCCCAATTCCTGGGACACACTGGCGGAGATGTATTTTTACAACGGGCAAGTCGGTCTGGCGAAGTATTACAATGCACAGTGCCACCGAGTTGACAGTACGTTTAAAGGCGGCAGTCCGGAAGTTTGGCAGGGTCGAATCGAGGAAATTCGCAGAGACGGCGACAGGAGTCAGAATTGACCAGTCCAAAGCCCGCTGCGGGTTTACCGCGTGAACAACTGTCGGATTTGGAGCGCCGACCCTGGCCAGATCAGCGGTACGGACCTCGCGCGGATCTGGTCAGCGTGCCGGTGCACATTCCGCATGAAGGTGCACCGGCAAGTCGGCCGCAATGTTGTTAACGATTCGGTCCCTGGCCGATCGTCAACCTCGTCGGCGATTTTTCGCAGTCTGAAGACTTCAAGTTAGTTTAAAGACTCTGAGACTTGAAGGGCGAATTTTTTGGACCCATAAATGGGTCCCCCACCCCCGCCTGCACCTGTCCAATTTTGCCCAAAACCCGGCTTTCAGACCACTCCCATCCTGCCGCGATGCTCGCGGTATTTTTTTTTGCGGACGCTCGTCTCCCTTCGCGGGACGAGCCGCTGCGGCGCGGTCAAACCCTCCGGATGGTTCGACAACTGCAACATGCAACGACAGGCCCGAGCTCACAAGCGGAATAACTTGAACGGGCGGTTTTCGCGTACAAGCGTTGCGGTTTTCGCGAGTGAGCGGGCAAACTGTACCGGGTGTACAGCCGGCTCCCCGGCTGTTCGACGCAGTTGCGCTTCTGCCAAAGTCTTACATGCCGACAACGCGACGCCGGATGTCCGCCGTCACCGGCGGAAGGAGTTCAACTGACAGACTGTTCTGTCAAGCGGAGCGTTGTAGAAAGGCGATCGACCGTGCCGTCACAATCGCAGGTTTTGCGTGCCGCGCTTACCGGCCGAGTGAAAAACATCACAAGTCTCCCGCCATCCGGCACGTAAAAACGCTGTTTAACTGCGGCCCGATTTATCCCGACACTAATATCCGGCAGCATCCAGCACAGCGGCTTCGTACCGACCGTCCTCCGCCGGAAAGCGAAGAATTTCGTCAAAGCGGCCGGAGAGTTTGGCCAACGACCAGATGAGACTTTCGCCCGCCGGGACGATGTCCGGTTCGCGGCGATATATGGGATCCGCAAAAGCCGCGTCGGCGTCGATGATTTCCCAGCCCTGCGCGCGGAACATCGCGATCAGATCGTCGAGGAACAGGGCGTTGATCAGGTTGTCGTGCATCAACAACGTGTGGGCGATGCGGCGGCCTTCCAACGCAAAAGCCAGGCTGTCGTAAAATTGCGCGCGGTCAAACATGTGTTCCAGATAAAGCCTGCGAATTGTCGCCAGGTTCGGTTCGTCGGTGTTGGCGAGGTGTTTAATTAAACGGCTGTTGTAGTACCAATCCGAAGCGTCGATCGTGACGTGTCCGTTGCGGTAAGCCATGGCGGCAAGCCCCGCACGCACCGAGTCGCGTTTGGCGGCCGTATTGCCTTCTTTCAGGTAGGGAAAACGAAACAGAGGACGAAAAGTCTTAAACGCGCGAACAATCGAGTCGTTGCGCCTGACGTCGGCCACGAAGTCGGCAGCTGAAACTTTGTCGCTGTTTAACCAGGCATGTGATTAGGTGTGGTTGGCAATCAAATGTCCGGCGTCGCTCCAACTCCGCACCAGGCTGTCGCCAGCGGGAGAATCGACGCGACGTCCACACACAAAAAACGCGGCCTGAACACCCGCCCGCTCCAGCGTCCGCAACAACATTGCATTCCACTCCTGCCAGGCGTAACCGCCGACCGAATCAACGCTGCCGTCGTCAAAGGTCAGGCACAGACGCGATTGGGCATTCAATCCCGTTGACAAACAAAAAAAGGCTGTTGAAAAAAGCAGTGCAAAACGCATAAACAACTCCCTTCATCTTCAATTTTAACAGGTGTGGCGCCTGCTGGAACGTTATCAACGCCCCGCTTAACAGCCGATGTATTCTGAATGAGCAAATGGTCATTACAGTGATGAAGCGCGCTGAAACGTGCGCCGCACGGCCGTTTTGTGTAAATTCGGAGCGGAAAAACCCTGTTGTTAAACACAACGAACCAATGAAATGGCGGGCGAAAAAACGGATATTGCAGCGCAATACGACTTCAGATTAATAGAGCCGGACAACGCTCAGGCCCTGTGCGACTACTTCATACGCAACCGGGATTTTCACGACCCCTGGTCGCCGCTGCGGCCGGCCGAATTTTTTACGGCCAGGTTTTTGCGGGATCTGCTGCGCGCTTCCATTCCTCTGCGCCACAGTGTGCGCGAATTTCGTTTTGGCGCATTTGCGGGTGATGACGGGAAACGCATCGTCGGTGCGCTCAACCTGTCGGCCATTGAACGATCGATGTTCCAGAACGGCAGGTTGGGCTATTCGGTCGACCGCGAGTGGGCCGGGCGCGGGCTGATGACGGACATGATCCGGCGCGTACAGCAATTTGCCTTTGACGGACTACAGCTGCACCGTCTGGAAGCGAATGTCATCCCGCACAATATTCCGTCCAACCGCGTGCTGCTGCGCTGCGGATTTCGCCTGGTCGGCATGTCGCCGCGCATGATTAAAATCGCCGACCGCTGGCAGGATCACAATATGTACGCCCAGACGGTGGATCAGTACCTCACTCGTCCTTGATTTCGCGCAGCAGGTCCACGGCCTCGCGTTTGAACTGCGTATCGCCCGGCCAGGAAGGCGTCAGCTCGGCGATTTTGTTGAGCTGCGTGCGTGCGTCGTCGTACTCATCCTCGCGGATCAGGGAGCGTGCGTAGTCGATGCGGAAGCGGATGTTATCGGGCTGGATATTGGCGGCTTCGCCCAGGTGATCGATCGCGTCGTCGATATCGGCAAAACCGAGGCCGAGCGGCCAGCGCACCAGATAGGGTTTTTCCGAAACTTTCATGTGCAGACGGCCGAGAATGTAATGGGCCAGCGCCAGCACGTAGGGGCTGTCATTGTTGAGATCGATCGCTTTTTCGCAGTCGTCGCGCACCTGCTGCACCAGCTCGCCGACGGAGAACACCCCGCGGAACAGGCCCAGTTTGCCGTTGGCGATGGCGCGGCGCACGTAGGCGTTCATACCGTTTTTACGGACGGCCAGCGCTGAATCAGCGGCGGCGCGGGCGCGAAGGAACATCGCTTCCTTGGCGTCGTCGCTCTTGAGGCTGTCGGCCGCATCGGCCAGGCATTTGGACAGGCGCCAGAGCACGTCGTAGTTGCGCGATTCGATTTTGTGGGCCTGCTCGATGGTATTTTTGGCCGCATCAAAGTTGCCGACTCTGGCCAGACTGTCGGTGCGCCGGATCAGCTCATCGACGCTCTGCGCCCGGGCGCCCGCAGCCACGAGCAGAAACAACAGAATGGCCGGGAAAAGCGTCAGCGACGGGGTAAGTTTTCTGGTCATGCCGTTCCTCCGAAGTGCAAAATAACAACAGCGACGGCCGCATCCGGTGGGCTCCGGCGCCCAATATTGGACGGGCGCGTTGGCTATCCGCCGGACTTGGCGTATTTTTGAAGTTTGTGAATTTTTCAGTTTCGAGACCATTGCCGCGCGTATGCATACTCTCAGCGTTCAACGTGTCGACGAATTAATCGCTCAATGGAGCGGCAAACGCATCGCCGTTATCGGCGACGTAATGCTGGACCGCTATTTCTGGGGCAGCGTCCATCGCGTGTCGCCGGAAGCTCCCGTGCCGGTGGTCGACATCGTCGACGAGTCTTTCCACCTGGGCGGCGCGTCCAACGTGGCCAACAACCTGAAGTCGCTCGGCGCGGATCCGCTCATGCTGGGCGTCGTCGGCGACGACAATTCGGGCCGCACGCTGACGGACATTCTATCCGGCTCCGGCATGGAAACCGCCGGAATCATTGTCGACGAGTCACGCCCGACCACGGTCAAAACGCGGATAATCGGCAATAACCAGCAGATTGCACGCCTGGACCGCGAAGTCAATCAGCCAATCGATGCGGAAGTGCGCGGCCGACTGCTGGAAGCCCTCGAACAGCATGCCAATGAAATCTGCGGCATCGTCCTGCAGGACTACAACAAAGGCGTCATCACCTCGGCTTTGATTTCCCAAACAATAAAGATAGCGCATCGGCACGGCATAGCCGTCTTCGTCGATCCAAAACACGAAAATTTCTTTGAATACAAGAGCGTGACCCTGCTGAAACCGAATATCAAGGAAACGCAGGACGCCCTTGGAATCAAGATTCAGTCCGACGAAGAATTGCACGCGGCGGGACGCGAACTGCTGGAGCGCCTTCAGTGTGAACACGTCCTGGTGACGCTCGGCGCACGCGGCATGATGCTCTTTTCGCAAAAAGGCGAACCCTCGTCGGTCAAGGCGCGCGCGCGGCACGTAGCCGACGTCTCCGGCGCGGGCGATACGGTGATTGCAACGATTGCGGCGGCTACCGCGGGCGGCGCACAGATGACCGAGGCGGCGACGTTGGCCAACTTCGCGGCGGGCGTGGTCTGCGAAGAACCGGGAATTGTGTCGATTGAAACCGACGATCTGCGACGCGTCATCCGGCAATCCGAATAAACGGGCGGAACGAGCATGATCACTTCCCGCGAGAATATCGGACCGATCTGCGACGCGTTGCGCCGTGAGCACAGACGCATCGTGTTTACCAACGGATGTTTTGACATTCTGCATCGCGGACACGTGACCTACCTGGCGGCTGCGCGCGCCCTCGGCGACGTCCTGGTGCTGGGCCTCAACAGCGACGCTTCCGTGCGGCGACTCAAAGGCCCGTCGCGGCCGATCAACTCTACCGAAGATCGCGCCGCGGTGATGGACGCTCTGCGCGCCGTCGACTACGTGACGATTTTTGACGAAGACACGCCGCTGGAGCTGATTCAGAGCGTCAAACCCGACATTCTTGTCAAGGGCGGCGACTACGAGATTGCCGACATTGTCGGCGCGGACTTCGTCCAGGCGCGCGGCGGCAGCGTTCGCACGATCCCCTTTGTGGAAGGCAAGTCGACCACGGGACTCATCCGGGCCATCAACGCACAACAATCCGGCGACTGACGCGGGTAACCGGATGCACAACAACCACGACCAGACCCGACTCCGAAAGCTCCTGACCGCTCCGCAGGCCTTTGTGACGCTCGACGCCCGGTTGCCCGACCGCGGCTTTGTTGAAAGCCTGCCGCCGGCGCTGCACGTGGCGGCAGACGGCGCGGCTTTGCGACTGCTCGCTCTGGGTATCACGCCCGACCTTGTTGTCGGCGATCTGGACTCCATCGGCGACGATCACGGCATCGCGCCGGAGCGACTGATCCGCATTGAAGATCAGGACGCCAACGACTTTGAAAAATGCCTGCGCCATTGTTTGTCCCGGGACTTGACGCGCATCATGGTTTTTGGTCTGCACGGCGGCGAGTTGGAGCACACTCTTAACAACTGGAGTGTATTCATGCGCTTTGCCCAACGCGCGGACCTCTGTCTCTACGACGCCGGGCGCTTCGGCATTCCGGTGTTTAAGGAGCTGATTCTGCCGGCGCGGCGGGACGAAATGATCTCCTTCATTCCACAGCCTGCCGCCGTCATTACAAGCTCCGGCGTTGAATGGCCGCTGACGAATGAAGTCCTGAGTCTGGGCGTCCGCGAAGGTGCGCGCAACCGCGCCACGGAGCGCATCGTGAGTTTAAGCGTGCACGAAGGCGCCGTCCTGACATTCTGCGATGCGCACTACGATCGTTTCAGCGCTGCGCAGGAACCGACGGACTAAACACAAAATTTTGTTCAGTTATTAAACACACATGTTAAATTTTGTCCCAGCGAGAACCGGATGCAACGAGAATTACACTCATGGTGGAGTCCGCGATTAAACCGCGAAATGGAAATTGCCGCCTACGGCCACTACGGATTTGCCGTCCTGCTGTTCCCGACGGCAGCAGCCGACTATCTGGAATACGAACGTTTTCACATGATCGACGCCATTTCCGAGGCGGTCGACGGCGGACGCTGCAAAGTCTTTTCGATTAACAGCATCAACAGCGAGAGCTGGTTAAACTCCAACATGGCGGGTCGCGACAAGGTCATCCGCCACCAGCAGTACAACGAGTACATCGCGGAAGAAGTCGTGCCGTTTATTCACAATCACTGCGGCGGCAAAGTGCCGATTATTACCAGCGGCGCTTCGCTGGGCGCTCTCCACGCGGCCAACACCCTGTTCCGCCGTCCCGACCTGTTCGACGGCACGATTGCCATGAGCGGCATCTACGATCTGAAATCTTACTCCAAAGGCTACTGGGACGAAGATTGTTTCTACAACTCGCCGACGGATTACCTGCCGGGACTGCCGGAAGGCGACGACATGAACCTGCTGCGCGAGAAAAAACACATCCACTTCGTCAGCGGCTCGGGCAACTACGAAGCGCCGGACGCATCGCGTTTAATCGGCAAAATCTGCGAGCTGAAAGGCATTCCGAACGAGGTCGACATCTGGGGCGCGGACATGCCGCACGACTGGCCGACCTGGCGCGCCATGTTGCCTTATTATCTGAACAACAAGCTGAGCGACCTTTAAACACACGGCCTTCGGTCAGCTTTCCCATGCGAACATTTGTTTAACACTTAACATATACGGAACGAACTTATGCAGAAAATTGCGGTAATCGGCGCGGGCACGATGGGCAACGGCATTGTGCACGTCTTTGCACAAAACGGCAAAAACGTCACGATGATCGACATCAGCGAAGTCGCCCTGGAACGCGGCCTTGCGACGATCGGTAAAAATCTGGACCGCATGGTGGCCAAGGAAAAAATCACGGCGGACGATAAAGCGGCCACGCTGGGGCGCATCGGCGCCAGCACGGACCTCACGGCGGCCGTTGCGGATGCGGACCTCGTTATTGAAGCCGCCACCGAGGACGCCGATCTCAAAAACAAGATCTTTCAACAACTGGATGGCGCCTGCCGTCCCGAAGCGATCCTGGCCACCAATACTTCGTCCATTTCCATCACGGAAATCGCCGGCGCGACACAGCGTCCCGACAAAGTCATCGGCATGCACTTCTTTAACCCCGTGCCGGTGATGAAACTCGTGGAAATTGTTCGCGGCCTTGCCACCAGCGATGAAGTGTTTAAGGCTGTGTACGAAACCTCCAAAGAACTCGGCAAGACGCCCGTTGAAGTGCAGGACTATCCCGGCTTCATCTCCAATCGGATTCTGATGCCGATGATTAACGAGGCCATTTTCTGCGTCATGGAAAACGTCGCTTCTGTCGAGGATATCGACACTGTCATGAAACTCGGTATGGCGCACCCGATGGGCCCCCTGACGCTGGCCGACTTTATTGGTCTGGACGTCTGCCTGGCCATCATGGAAGTGCTGCACGACGGTCTCGGCGACGGCAAATATCGTCCTTGTCCGCTGCTGCGCAAAATGGTCGCCGCCGGCCACCTGGGTCGCAAGTCCGGCAAGGGTTTCTACGACTACAGCAAGTAAAGAACCCTCGGTTAAACACAACTCAAACGGGCGATGGTGCACAACCGTCGCCCGTTTTGTTTAACAGCTCGCCACACATTTACACTCACCAACCGGCATCGACTTCAGACCGGTGCGCCCTGCGGGCTGCCTCTTCCAATCCATCTTGTTAATCGTCGAACCGCAAGTGCCAAACCCACGAGTGCAAAGTTCCTTCGTGCCAGGTCGTTCAGTCAAAAGTGGAATGTCCGCTCACAGCCGCAGAGTCCGTCGGAGTGACGACAGCGCCAGACAGATAAACATTCGGTCGGGAGTGTGAAGTCAACAGACGTGGTCAACGAACAAGGTCAACGAGCAAGGTCAACGAACAAGGTCAACGGACAAGGTCAACGGACAAGGTCAACGAGCAAGGTCAACGAACAAGGTCAACGGACAAGGTCAACGAGCAAGGTCAACGAACAAGGTCAACGAACAAGGTCAACGAACAAGGTCAACAGACGTGGTCAACGAACAAGGTCAACGAACAAGGTCAACGAACAAGGTCAACGAACAAGGTCAACGAACATGGTCAACGAACAAGGTCAACGAACAAGGTCAACGAACAAGGTCAACGAACAAGGTCAACGAACAAGATCAACGGACAAGATCAACGGACAAGGTCAGCAAGCGTGAAGTTTTGGATTCGACGAGTCAATAAAACAAGTGTCAAGACGATGCAAAAATGCAGACTCAATCGATTGTCGGCGCTGCGATGAAAAGACGCGGCAGATTACTCATGGACTTTTTACTGTGATTTTGCGGCGTCGAGACGTTCATTGAGCAGTTTTGCGGCGATTATGCGACTATTTGTCCGCGGTTGCGCGACCGGGGAATGTCCTGGAATACAATGGCAGCAGATTGAAGATCAGCGTCGGGAAGGCGTAGCGAGTGGATGATGCGGAGATGGGGGGGAGTAGTTAAACATTCAAGAACTGCGGACGATTTTTTTTGGGCCCTTTCGGGCCCACCCCCGCCTGCCAACCAACCAACCCCACGCCACCAAATCTTTCCCCGGGGCGCTCCTCTCCCACCCCGATTTTTCACATGTTCTTCGGGCTGTACCGTTGGTTGCAGACTTCGCATTCCCTCACCCCGGCCGAGCTCTGCGCCGGACGAAGGATGCAGTACAAGTCTAAACACTGCGCCCAACTCATACAACCGGAAACAACTGAACGGGCGTCCAAGGCCGCTGACCGTAGCATGTTTTGTGGTTAAAGTGCCGTGACGACCTTCCCGACCGGCCAGGCTCGCGCTAACAGTCCGCCGCCAGAGCCCGCGCCAGATCATCGCGCAATTCCGCAATTGCTTCGTTCCCGGCCGGCCAGGCTCGCGCTAACAGTCCGCCGCCAGAGCCTGCGCCAGATCGTCGCGCAAACCCTCAAATGCTTCGCTCCCGATCGGTCAATCCCGCGCTAACCGACCGCCGCCAGAGCCTGCGCCAGATCGTCGCGCAAATCCTCAAATGCTTCGATGCCGACCGACATGCGGATCAGCGAAGGACTGATGCCCATCCGACGCCGCGCCTCTTCGCTCAGCCCGGCATGTGAACTCTTCGCCGGCAAGGTCAGCAGAGATTCAACGCCGCCGAGGCTCGGCGCCGCCAGCGGAATCCGCACGCGACGCATGAATTCCGATGCGACCTCAAATCCGCCGTTTAACTCAAAACACAATATGCCTCCGAATCCCCTGAACAGCTCGGAAGCCCGCTGATGATCGGCGTGCCCGGACAGCCCGGGGTACACGACCTTTGCAACGCCCTCCTGTTCACTTAACCAATGCGCCAGTTGCTGCGCGTTGCTGTTGATGCGTTCCATCCGCAACACCAGCGTCTTGACGCCGCGCTGCACAAGAAAACAGGTGTGCGGATCCATGGTTGCGCCGTAGCGCTTCTGAAACTTCAACACGCTGTCCATTATTGCTCGCGCGCCCAGGACCGCACCGCCCACCACGTCGGAGTGTCCGTTTAAGTACTTGGTCAACGAATGACAAACAAGATCAAAACCCGCATCGACCGGCCTGAAGTTGCAGGGCGGCGTAAACGTCGCATCGATGATACTTAACAGATTGTGTTCGCGTGCAAAGTCTGCAATTCCGCGCAAATCCGCCACGTGCAGCAGCGGGTTGGTTAACGACTCGCAGTAAAACACCTTTGTGGTCGGCCGCAGCAACGCCCGCCACTGGTCCCTGTCATCTTTATTCACAAAATCCAGGTCGATGCCGCGCTGCGGCAGCTCGTCCCGAAACAGCGCCAATGTGCCGCCGTAGAGCCCGTCCTGCGCCAACACGTGATCGCCCGGCCTCAACGTGCACATGACTGCGGCCGTAATTGCCGCCATCCCGCTGGCGCAAACCAGTCCCGCTTCAGTCCGTTCCAAAGCGGCCAGCTTTTCCTGCAGCGCAATCTGGTTCGGTGAATTGTTGTAACGCAGATACTTCAGCGAGTCAACCTCGGCATCGGCCGCAAACTTGAACATCGCTGATTGATAAATCGGCGTAATCACCGCGCCGTCCGGGTGGTGCTCGCCCGCGTGGACGGCCAGAGTATCGGCCGCCATGTTATTGCTGTGCATCCGTCGAAAACTCCTGATTGTACAGGCCGGGTAAACCGGCGGCTTTAATCGCCGTACTTAAACAAGTTCGAGCAGGCTGACTTCCGGACGGCAACCCAGACGCAGACCGCGCATGTTGCCGATTCCCTTGCTGATGTGCATCTGCCTGCCGCGCCAGCTGTACACGCCGGCGATAAAACGTTTATCCCTTACCGGTGCAAAGGGCGCGCCGACGAGCGGCAGTGAGAGCTGGCCACCGTGGGTATGCCCCGACAGCATCAGATCCCATTCGTATGCCGCCAGGTCCTCTTTGCCGTCCGGATTGTGCGAAAGCACCACTCTGGGCGGTCGCGCATCGGACAGGCCTGCAAATGCTTCCGCCGGCAAAAACTCGTCGCCCCAATAGTCGCCGACTCCGACAATTTCCAGCTCAACGCCCTTGTGTTGGATGCGTTCAGCCGCATTGTGCAGCAGTTTAACTCCGGCGTCTTCGAGCATCTCTTGCAGCTCCGCCGTCGAATCGTATCCACCGCGCCTGTGCGCCCAGCGGCCGCCGTCGTGGTTGCCGAACACGGCGTAGATCGGAGTTCCACCTGTTAACAGCGGCAAAACCCGCGAACTCAGGTCCTGCGGGTTTTCGTCGCCGCTCGTGTAAAAATCACCGGTAATCAGGATAATATCCGGTCGCAACTGCAGGCCGCTTTTTATCGCCTCGCAGATGTAGTCCGTGGATATGCGCCGCGATACGTGCAAATCGCTGAGGTGCAAGACGCGCAGACCTCGCGATTTCAGACCGATGTCGATGCGCCGAATGTTTACTTCAAGCCACTCCGGCTCGACGTAGCGCATATAAACCGCGGTCGCCGCTGCCGCTCCGCCCAGACCAAACAGAAAATTTCGCCGCGTCATGTTAACCTTTAATGCCACAAGCCACCGGCCTTGTCCGGCGGAAGTGCGGCATCGTCCGCCGACTACCTGCTCTTTGACAAAGCCGAAAGGATAAAGTTGGAAAAGTCTTCCTTGAATCGTTTAAGCGACTCCGTGTGAACGTACATCATATGCCCCGCCGGATAGTAGGTCATCGTAATGTTGTCGCGGCGCGATTGCTCAAGCCCCATCTGATGCAAAGTGAATTCCGTCGCAAAATAGGGCGTCGCCAGATCAAAGTACCCGTTGGCGATCCATACGTTCAAATCCGGATTTTTTGCCATGGCTTCGCGCAGCGTTTCAGCCACGTTCGTATAACCCGAAGCCGCATTGCCCCAATTCCAGGGCCGCACGCGCCCGGTCAGAATCTCATAAGGCAGGTCGTTTTCGTATTTCAGTTCGCGGCGAACATAGTCGTTTAACAGCGCCGTGTACGGCCCCATAATGGCCGTTAAACTCGGATCGTGCTCGGTCCATCCGCCCACCCCGTCGCGGTCGATTCCGGTAAAACGACTGTCCAGGCGTCCGACGGTGACTCCATTCGTCCGCAGCAGTTCCTTGCAGAACTGGTGAATGTTGATTTTCAGATCGCTTAACAAAATCCAGGTTCTGTCCAGTCCGGTATACTCGACCAGTTTGTCGGCAATTCTCTGTCGTTCGCTTTCCGCCAGCCCCGTACCTTGCGCCAACGCCGGCAGGTACTCGTTCATTGCAAATTCTTCCACTTCATCCAGCGTTGTACGCAGATCGGCCTGCAACTCCGCGGAGAGTTTATTGTGATACCACGAGGTCGCTGTGTAGGTCGGCAAAAACAGGACGTAGGGCCAGATATTGCCCGGATCAAAACGCGCCGTATTAAACTGCAGGATGGACGAGACCAGCATCAGCCCGTTTAAGTACATGCCGTGGCGATCCTGCAAATACCCGGAAAGCCCCGCCGCACGTGTTGTGCCGTAGCTTTCACCGGCCAGGAATTTAGGTGATGCCCAGCGCTCGTTCTGACTCGTCCACAAACGAATAAAGTCGCCGACCGACTTAACGTCTTCGTCCACGCCGTGGAATTGTTCGCGTTTTTCTTCCGGCGCCGGACGACTGTAGCCCGTGCCAACCGGATCGATAAACACCAGGTCCGTCAGGTCCAGCCAGGTTTCGGCATTGTCCACCAGTGTATAGGGCGGGGCGGAAGCCTGCAACATGTCCTGCATGTCCACCCGCCGCGGCCCCAGCGCCCCCAGGTGCAGCCACACCGACGACGAACCCGGACCGCCGTTAAACGCAAAGGTCACCGGCCTGTCCGCCGGATCCGTGGTACCGTCAAGTGTATACGCCACATAGAATATCGCCGCTTTGTGTTCACCCTTTTCCGTCACGGCGTTCAGATAACCGCTGGTGCTCGTGTAGTTTAACACGCGCCCGTTAACCGTAATCGCGTGTTTTGACAGCGCAATCTCTCCGGCGCGGTCTCCCAGGCCAATTTTTTGCAGCGTCCCGGCCGGCGATTTTTCATCGGCCTGTAAACTTAAACAGAGGAACGGCAACAGCAGCAGAACCAGTATCGTACTTCGGCGCATCGGCATATCATTCACCATCCGGAAGGTGTGTAAAAAAGCAAGTTATCTTTCAGCGCGCTTGTGTGCAAATTCACCGCTCACATTGTCGCGTCAAATTTCACCATCCTCGCTCCCTTGAGCGCTCCGGCTCACTCCCGCTCGCCGAATATTCTGATTGCTTCGCCGCTTGCTCGCTCCGCGGCTTGCTTTTTGATTATGCTCGTCATCGCGTTGGAAGTCTCCGAACGTACGGTCTGTCTTCAGTCTCGGCGCACGACGCACGACGTCGATCTGAAAGTTGCTGCACATTCGGCCGGTGGGCAGGCCTGCCGCACCACGCCCTGAGTCTTCCCTGCGGATATTCTCCTGACTCATATTCTGACACCCTCGACACTTCGCCGTTTTCTCCCTGAACGGGCTTTCTTTGGGCTTCAGCGGACTCAGCCACTCCAAAATCAGGTAGAAACACGTAGTCCGCGTGCATTCCGGCCTCCAGACTCCAGACTCTCTCCACCTCGTTCTGACGCCGGCCGCCCCCCTCATCAGCCGACATAGCCGGACGCACAAACACGGCCCGCACCGTTCAATCAATTCGCGCTAAAAAAGCATCTCTTCGCGCTCTTTTGTAAATTCCCGCCATGAGAACCCGGATACTGATAGTTGACGACGAAGAGCCGATTGCCGATATGATCATGTACGCACTCGAAACCGATGGCTTCGAGCCGCTGTGGGCCGCAACCGGGCGCGAATGCCTCGACCTCCTGCGCCGCGAGGCCATTTCGCTTGCGATCCTCGACGTCGGTCTGCCCGACGGCAGCGGCTTTGACCTGTTTAAAGAGATTCGCAGACGCTCCGATCTGCCCGTGCTGTTCCTCACGGCGCGCTCCGAGGAAATCGACCGCGTTCTCGGCCTCGAACTCGGTGCAGATGACTACGTACTCAAACCGTTCAGTCCGCGCGAACTAAGTGCGCGCGTCAAGGCAATCCTGCGACGCAGCGGCACGCGCGCCTCCGGCCCGGAGATTAACAAGAGAATGCCTTTTGTGGTGGATCAGGCGCGCTACAGTATCTCCTATTGCGGCAACGCGCTCCGGCTCTCGCGCTACGAGTTTAAAATCCTGCAGTTGTTGATCGAACGGCCGGGTGAGGTGTTCTCGCGCGCCAGACTGATGAACCTCGTGTGGGAAGAGGCCGAATTCTCGCTCGAAAGAACCGTCGACACGCATATCAAAACCCTGCGCGCCAAACTTAAACAGATTGACGACAGCGTCGATCCCATTCAAACGCATCGCGGCCTCGGGTATTCACTGCGGGAGGAATGGTGAAAATTGCCACGCGAATTTCCATCGGCATTTTTTTTATCGTCTGTGCCGGCGTCTACTACCTGGTCGACTGGATGGTTAACGACATACGTCCGCGTTACCTCGAAGCGCTGGAAGAACCAATGGTCGACTTCGCGCATATTCTGGCATCGCATATCGAACAGGACGCCACGCGCCGACTTCCCGATCTGAGCAATCTGGGCCGCGCCTTTGATGCAGCCTACGCCCGCACCTTTTCCGCGAAAATTTATCAACTGCACAAAACCAAAGTTTCCCTGCGCACCTACGTTACCGACCGCAAAGGCATTGTCGTTTTTGATTCCGGCAATGAATACGTCGGCCAGGATTTTTCGCGCTGGCGCGACGTGCGTTTAACACTGGCCGGTGAATACGGCGCCCGCTCCACCAGAACAGTCGAGGAAGATCCTTCAACAAGCACAATGTATATCGCCGCGCCCGTGCACGACCGCAAAGGCAACATTATCGGCGTGGTGTCCGTGGCCAAACCAACGGCAACCATCATGCAGTTTGTTGAATCGGCCAAATCTAAAATTGTAACGGTCGGCGTGGCAACCGGCCTGGTAATCCTGGTCTTGAGTTTTCTCCTGCTCGTCTGGGTCACCCAACCAATCGCAAAGTTAACCTGGTACGCACGCCAGGTGCGCGACAACAAAAAGGTGACGCCGCCCAAACTCGCCGCAGGCAGCGACATTGCCCAACTCGGCCGCGCTTTTGAGGAGATGCGCGACGCACTCGAAGGCAAAAACTACATCGAACGCTACGTGCAAACATTAACGCACGAGTTAAAAAGCCCGCTCTCGTCCATCAAAGGCGCAACCGAACTGCTGTCGGAAGAAATGCCCGCCGAACGGCGCGCCCAGTTTTTGTCAACCATTCAGAAGGAGTCGACGCGCATTCAGCAGCTGGTCGACCGACTGTTGCAGCTGTCGTCCGTCGAGGCGCGCAAGACGCTGGCCAACGTCGAAACACTGCAACCCGGCGCGCTGCTGGATGACGTACTCGAAAGTCTGTCCGCGTCACTGCAACACAAGGGAATCCTTGTTAACAAACACGTTGAGATCGATGCGGACTGCGTCGTACGCGGCGAGCGTTTCCTCCTCTTCACTGCTTTGATCAACCTGTTACAGAACGCCGTGAATGCCGCGCCGCCGCAGAGCACCATCGACATCGGCATTACGTGCAGCGACAATGAAGTGGTGTTTAACATTCGCAATACCGGCGGGCACATTCCCGACTACGCCCTGGAGAAACTGTTCGACCGCTTTTACTCCGTGCCGCGCCCCGGGGCGCCGCGCCGTGGAACCGGACTGGGACTGCCCTTTGTCCGTGAAGTCGCCCTTCTGCACGGCGGCAGCATCGATGTTCACAACTTTGCGCGCAATTCCGTGCAGGCCGTCCTGATGCTGCCGCGCTGAGACTTCACGGTTTTTTCACACAAAATTCATCGTCCTTCCCACAGGACTTCACACTGACTGCCTAGATTGCGCTCAGTTGGTCGGCGGATGCCGCATTCTGTTCAAGAATCAGGGCAGGTTTATGCAGGGATTACTCCAGAATATTAAATCGCGGGTACAATTGTCGATTATACCCAAAATGTTGTTCATCATCATCCTTGTCATCTTCTTGTTAATGCCGGTTTCGGCCATCAAAGACCTCATGTACCAGCGTTCGCGCACGCGCACCAATGCCGCCGCGGAAGTTTCACGGCGCTGGGGCGGCGAACAGACCATCGGCGGACCGGTTCTCTCCGTTCCCTACCTGCAATACGAGCGCGATCACCGCGACTCGATTGTGGCGCAGCGCAGAACGGCGCACTTCCTGCCGGAGCAACTGGACATCGACGGTCAGATTGATCCGGAGATGCGCAATCGCGGCATCTTTGAGGTTCTGCTGTACCGCGCGCGATTGAAGGTCAGCGGCACTTTTAAACAACCGGACTTCAGCCGCTGGCATATCGATCCAGGGAATGTCCTCTGGGACGAAGCATATGTATCGGTTAACATCCCGGACACGCGCGGCATTAAAGAAGAGATCGAGTTGCAGTGGAACGACAGCAAAGTCACATTCGGTCCGTCGACGGAAGACCGCGCCATCTTTTCCAGTGAAATCGGCGCAATGACCACCGTGCAGGCTCCCGATGAAAGCGGCGAATCACGGGATATAAACTTTGCGTTTAACCTGCAGTTGAACGGCTATAAATCGCTCTGCATTCTGCCCTTCGGCGGCGAAACTTCCGTCAATCTGGCTTCGACCTGGCCGCACCCGGGATTCACGGGCGAGTTTCTGCCGGAAGAACACAAAATCGGCACCGACGGTTTTGCCGCGCGTTGGAAGGTTAACTATATCGAGCGCAACTACCCGCAGCAATGGCGCGAAAACAACGTCGACACGGACAAATTCCACGCCACCAGCTTCGGCGTCAACCTCGTCATCCCCGTGGACTCGTACCGCCAGTCGATCCGATCTGTCAAGTATGCCGTTCTGTTCATCCTCTTCAGTTTTGTCGCTTTTTTCCTGTTTGAAATCATGACAGGCCTGCGCATTCACCCCGTGCAGTACGCCCTTGTAGGTTTTGCCGTCTGTGTGTTTTACCTCTTGCTGGTATCGCTTTCCGAGCATCTGGAATTCAGTCTGGCTTACCTTCTGGCATCGCTCGGCAGTGTTGGACTCATAGGCGGCTACAGTTTAAGTGTTTTAACATCCGGCAGACGTGCGGGCATTATCGCGATAGTCATGTCGGCCCTCTACGGCATGTTGTACGTCCTCCTGCAGCAGGACGAGTACGCTCTCCTCGTCGGCTCCATCGGCATGTTCCTGATTCTGGCCTTGTTAATGTACTTAACGCGTAAAATTGACTGGTACAACATAAACAAACGCAGGCCGGCCGACAACGATCAGGTGCAATCAGGGGGCAAAAACATCACAGGCAAGTTCGCCTGAGATCCCACGACACATTTCGTTTAACAAGTGGTTCTTGAATACGCAGGTGGCGGGCGCGGGCTCTCAGTGTAATAACTACACAGCGGCTTGAGCGCCTCGCCCCGTCACCTTCGGTTTGTGGCTTGCTTTTCCCTCTTGTTAACCATCGCGTTTACCGTCCCCGGTACAACAGTCGTTTCGAATCATTGGTTTAATAATCTCCCGGCATTCGCTTACATCCTGTACAGGAACATCGTTGGCAATCACTCGCGCGAATCTCGCAGCAACGAGCCGGACAGACGAGGAAGATTCAGGAGCAAACGCCATTCCTTTAACCTGTCCGGCTCGTCTTTGCTGACTCTGTTGTTCATGTACTTCTCGCAGATCGTCATCACCTTGAAACTCCGAGCCGCAATGCTCCAATCCCGTTGACGAACAAGAAGAAAAAGCAAGCCGCCGCAGTGTCAGCAAGGAGGCGAAGCACTCAGAATGTCAGTTGCACGTCTCGGCGACGAGTTAAATATCAACAGCGACAAGGCGTTTAATGTCAACAAGGCTCAATCGACGAATCGGGCGGAAAGCCGCAATCATACTGCTGCTGTGGGCCCTGCTGTCCATCGTCCTGACGGCGGCGGTAACGGCGCAAACGAGTTTTCAGATTCCGCCGGAGTACGACAAATATCGCGCCATCGAAGATACAACGATGTTAAGCGATATCGTCACGGGGCGGCGCTTTTTGTTGACAGATCACTCGCTCTCGCGCTCAAGCCAACTGGAGCTGTATTCAATCGAACACCTCGGCTGGTTTCCGCAGCTGCAAATCGACAGCGCCGGAACTTTTGTGCCGCTGCGGCGCTTAAACAACACACTGCAGCAAATCTTCCTCGCAGAAAACGGATACCTGGACGACTTTGGCATTTACCTGAAAATTGAAGCCGAAGCGATGGAAGCCGAAAAGCACAGTAAAAATACACAGGATGAAGAAGCGGACGTCGACGTCTCCGAAGGTGAAGTTTTGGGGCCGGTCTACTACGTCACAGAGACTGCCCACCTTGAGTCTTCCGTGTTAAACATGGCGCACAACATTCTGACGCTGTCTGAAGATTACGCGTATTTTCACAGTGTGCATTCCGAGACCGCTCCAGGCAGTAGTGGATCGCGCTACAGCCATCGGGTTCACGCCCTGGATATTAACAGCGGCAACAAGCTTGGCTGGACGGATTTGTTTAAACCGGACCACATGGAAGCCGTGCGCAACTGGATGCTGGAATATCCGCCATTCAACCATATTAAACAACGCGGGCTTCATCTGCTGGACAGTACCGACTTCCCGTTTTTCAGTGTCGGCCCGGTAGCGCTTGACCTCTTTGTTCGCGTTTGCCGCTCGGGCGACTGCCCCGAGGCCCCCGACACGGATGCACCGTTTGAAGAGTACGACGAGGTCCACGTCACGGTACCACTGGTGTTGCTGCAGGAGCACTTAAACGACACACTTTTTGCTTCGGCATTCATCCAGGCAGACCGTGGCTGCAAAGGCGAGTTCCGGCCGCAGTTAAACACCGCATTGCCATTTCCTTTCTCCCTGTTGATGCTGGATGCAAACCACTGGGTGTGGCAATTGTCCGATGCACCGCAGTTGCGGGCCCAACTGGAAGAATGGTTAAGCGAGCCGGGACTGCGCTCCGTGCGGCTCCTTGCTCCGGATGGCAGCGACACCATGAGGATTAACTTTGACAGGCAGGGGCACATCGAACGCCTGTCGGTCTGGAGCGAAGTCCACAATCACCACCCTTTCAGATTCCAGCGACGCGATCTGGCCGTTGAACACAATCCCGGAGAATACACCGACTTCACCATTTACAGCGCGGAGGCGAAAGAAGCCCGGCCGCAGAGTGACGGCGTTCCAGTTGGATGGGCGCGTGCGTATGCTTCGCAGCCGGTCTTTGTCTCAAACGTGAGACTAAACAGTCAGGTTATAGTCGGCCGCCGCGACGGCACGATGCTCAGCTCCCACGGCGCCGACCATCGCGAAGGAAACATGCGGACAACGATTAAACATAACACCGACGCGGACCACACTATGGAAATCGATTCGGTCTTTGCCGTTGATGGAACTCTGCGCCATACGATTCGCACTACAGCTCAATCCACGGTGTTGACACATGTCGTGCAGCACAAAAAGGATATGCCGGATGATACGCTGTCAACTGCGGTGTGGAACGACGCCGGAGAATTGACAAATATCAACGCATATTTCGCCGGACGAGGGCATGAACGCCACAACTATGCTTTTGAGTACCGCGACGACGGTCTGATAACGGCGGTACGCCCATGGTGGCCGGAATCCGATCGTAAGTTTCCGCCGCAGGCGACGTTTGAGTACAACTCCGCGGGCCGTCTTATCTCAATCAACAAACGCCTGAAGGTTGTGTACGAATACCGGTAGAGTGTCAGACAGGCAAACAAAGCGGCGAACAAGTGGTCGCCGTTATTCGGCGATAAATCCGTCCTCAATCATCAGCGCGCGAGCGCGGTGGCGATTCTGCTGTGAAACCGGAAGTTTCAGGTAATACGGAAGCTCGCGCGGCCTGGCATGCGTTTCCAGGATATGCAATACGTCTAACTGCTCAACCAGGTTGATCATGCCGGCCTCGAGCTCCTCCGGCGCTTCGCCGCCGAATTCACCGACAATGAAATCCAGGATGTCGCGGACGCGCTTCTGACCGTCGGCGGCAATGATGATGATTTCCATCCAGATGTCCAGTTTTTCGACGCGTTGCCGTCCGTCGGATTCGCGCAGCACGACGTTCTTGCCGACCAGATCATAACGCCGTACGCGGCTGACATAGCGCTGCATCAAACGCTCGCGTTGCTTCTCCGGGTTGTTGCCCCAGTCCGGCAGGATTGACGTGATTTTTGATATGAGCGACATGGAACTCACCAGCTTTGTTGTCGGCAAAAACACGCGGTGCGCGCATTGGACTCACCAGCTACAAACGCGAAAGGAGGCGGTGGGATTTTGACAGGACGGAAAAAAAACGGGCACAGCAAATACCCGCGCCGCAAGCGCCCGTGCGAACGCGGAGGGAGGCATGCGGCTGCAACACAAACCGAATCAGGAAGCGACGGGACGCAGCATGACGGGAGCGCAGTCGTAACTTTCCCGCCCCTGCCCCGCTTCGTCGAGACGCTGAATACGCGCCTTTTCCGCACCGTAGTCGATCGACTCAATGCGATAGCGAATGCCGTCGGAAAACTGGATGGAATACTCGACAATATCGCCGCTTTTGAGGCCCTTCCACTGTTCCGTGCGTTCGATGCCCTGGCGGGTCCAGTGGTACTTCTTGGTCAGTTTTTCGAGAATCAGATGAATCATAGAACGGTCATTCCCGGCATGATGTGCTTTAAACACTAAGGCGCAAGTTAGCATGCAATGAGCAATTTTCCACGTTCAAACGGAGCGTCAGACGTACTCGCGGAACATTTCAATATGCGGCATGCCCTCTTCCAGATAGGGCTCGCCGACCGTCTTGAATTCAAACTGGTGATAAAATTTCTCCAGTTCAAGCTGCGCTGACATGCGGATGCCGTCGCCCGGATACTTCTTTGCAATGCGATTGATGGCTTCATTGATCAGCAGCGAAGCATAACCGCGGTTGCGCAGGTTTTTAGGCGTGAACACACGCCCGATCGTCGGCTCGTTGTATTTGAGCCCCGGCGGCAGCACGCGCAGGTAACTGAGCAGCGTGAGGTTTGCCCCCAGGCGGCGCCACAAAATCAGGTGGTCCGCGATTTTATCCAGTCCGTCCGCATCCAGATTGGCGTTGCGATATTCAACCACAAATGCTTTCTGGCGCTCGACAAGCAAATCGTATATCTGCGACGTCGTGAATCCGTCGAAGCCCGTCCACTGAAACTCCATATCGATGTCCATCATGCCCTGCTCTCCTGTATCAGATGAATCTCCATGTGAATGAGCCACCGGTCACGTACTATTACAGCAATACGCATTCAGCCCCGCCGCAATTGGTGCATGGCGGGTAAGAATCCTTTCATTGATTGCGCTGCAATCGTATTTATTGACTCCGGCCGGTGCTGAAAAAGAAAATCGTACGCGCTTGCACCGGCTCGCTGACTATCCGGAAACAGACCGACTATTGCACACTCGGTCCAAAACACAACAAATTTACATTATTCGCGCGTATGTTCGCATCTGCCGTCCCGGATTTTTTTACCGCATCCCCTGACCGTCGCACGCTGCGGCACCGGCATGCGCTGCGGCAGATGCGCCGACCATACTAAATTGCGGGCTGGAACGTTTGTAGCAGGTCTTTTGCAACAGTACTAACGCCGCGGCTCCGCATGACGATTTTTTCCGCTTCCAACCTGGCCAAATCATTCGATGACAAACTGCTGTTTCGCAACATTTCATTTGGAATGGAAGAAGGCGAACGCGTCGGAATCATCGGGCGCAACGGCGTCGGAAAAACAACTCTGCTTCGCATTATTGCCGGTGTGGAGCATCCCGACGAAGGCGAGGTGACGTTTAACCGCCAGGCGCGCTTTGAGTATCTGCGCCAGCTGCCGGAATTCGCCGAGGAGGCCATCGCCCTCGACGCCGTCATGGATGCGCGCCGCGAGCTGCGCCGCGATCTGGAAAAACACGCCGCGCTCTGTGCCCGTCTGGGCGGCGCGGACAACGACGACATCACACTGGAACTGGAAGCCGTCACCGCGCGTATTGAAGCCGCTCACGGCTGGAATCTGGAAAACGAGGCCACGACTATTTTGCACCGCCTCGGCGTGCACGACCCGCGCGTCTCCACCGCCACGATGTCCGGCGGTCAGCGCAAACGCGTCGCCCTGGCCCGCGTGCTCCTCTCCGATCCCGATCTGCTGATACTCGACGAGCCGACAAACCATCTCGACGCCGACTCCGTGCAGTACCTGCAGGATCGGCTGCAAAACTCCTCGCGCAGTCTGCTGATGATTACGCACGACCGCTACTTTCTCGACGCCGTCTGCAACCGCATCGTCGAAGTCGATCAGCAGCGCCTCTACTCATATCCCGGCAGCTACGAGAAATATCTGGAGCAGAAGGAGACGCTCATCCAGGCGCAGGACAGCGCGGCCGAGCACCTGCGCAACAAATTGCGGCGCGAACTCGACTGGCTGGCGGCTGGCGCCAAAGCCCGGCGCACCAAAGCCCGTGGACGCATCAAGTGGATCGAGGAGATGCAGGCCGCTCCCAAACGCACGGAACAGAAAGACATCAAGATTGAGATCGGCAAGAGTTTTCTCGGCTCCCGTATTGTCGATGCCGTTAATACTTCGCGCTCGATAAATGGCCACACCTTGTTTAAGAAATTCGACTACATCGCCGCGCCCGGCGATCGCATCGGCATCATCGGCCCCAACGGCAGCGGCAAATCCACCTTGCTGCGCGTCCTCTCCGGCGAACTCGAAACCGAAAGCGGTTATATTAAACTTGGTCAGAGTGTTAACATCGGTTTTTTCCGCCAGGAAATTCACGACCTTAAACCTACCCAGACCATGATCGGCTCTCTGCGTGAGATTGCCGAATACATCGACACCGGCGAGGGACGCGACCGCTACCTGACCGCACGCGATCTTCTGGAGCGTTTTCAGTTCCCGCACAAACGCCACGGAGCGCAGATTCAAACACTCAGCGGCGGTGAAAAACGCCGTCTGATGCTGCTGCGCGTTCTGATGTCCAACCCCAATGTGTTAATGCTCGATGAGCCGACCAATGACTTTGATATTAACACGCTCTCGGCACTGGAAGAATGGCTTGAATATTTTCACGGCGTACTGTTGATCGTCTCGCACGACCGCGCCTTCCTGGACCGCACCGTACACCACATCTACGCCTTTGAGGATGGCGGTAACATTAAAAAGTATCCCGGCAATTACTCGGCTTATCTGGAGAAAAAGGAAGCGGCAGACAAGGAACGCAGCGCCGCCAAAGCAGCCGCCGCACCGGAGCAAAGGGACACGCGCTCACAGCGTCGTTCCAAAAAAGTTAAACTCACCTATGCCGAGAAAATCGAATACAAAAAACTCGAAGACGAAATCGCCGCGCTGGAGGACAATAAAACAGAAATCGAATCCGCTTTGAGTGCCGCGGCCAACATGGACTACAAGGAAATGGCTTCCAAAAGCGAAGAGCTGCAGCAGTTAAACACGGAAATTGAAGAAAAAATGATGCGCTGGATGGAACTCAGCGAAAAAGCTGAGGGCGCCGACCAGGACGATTGATTGCGGTCTCACTCCGCCTGGTATTCCCACAACCCGAATTCGCTCAACAGCAGCATTGTTAAACAGCGGCTCTATGGCCCGCGGCTTACGCCGAAAACCCTTCCTGTTTGTCAACGCTCCGGAAGCTGAGGGTCGTCGTTGTTCGGCAAGGCGTCGTCGCCGCGCGGCGGCAGGTAATCGGTGTCGGGCGGTTTGTCCAGTTGCTCCAGTCGCAGTTCGGCAATGCGCAGGTTGATATGAGAAGCGTATTGTTTTGCCAGGTCCCTGTCGCGCCGTTTAATCGACAGTGACAGCCTGTTTTCCTCGACGCCGTGCATGTCCTCCAGAACAGAAAGTCGCGCCGGCAAAACGCGCAGGCGCGCCACAAAAAAGAAATCCTTGAATTTGACCTCACTCAACAGGTGAAAAGGCAACTTAACTTTGTGGACCTTGCCCGCGCCGCCCATTTTACCCAACAGAGCGCTCGCTATCGACTCCACCGTGTATTCCAGGCAAAGCGAATCATCATCGATAAAAGCCAGCCCCTTGATGTCGCTGACCATCCGAATACTTTCCGCTGTTGTCGGTTCCAGTTCTATCGGTAAGGTTGGTAAGAGCATGCCTTGTTGTTCCTCCGCCGGCGCCACTCCCGCTCGCCGGTCGCGACGGTTCCCCGTCTTGTTGTACTGCGCTGAAGAAACGGAATATACACATGTCAGGCCGAACGAACGCACACACCCCGCGGCGGAAGTTGAATTCCGCACGCGGGGCGTGTGCTCACAGTCTTTGAACCGACAGGCGGTTATCTGACTTCAAATGTCATGGTCGGCACCTGCAGACCGGATTCGGGCCCGACGATTTCCAGCAGCTCGCCGATCGCCTCTTTCGGCTCGGAAGATTCGCGGATGTGCCGGCGCTGTTCGGCGTGGAACTCGCCGGCCTGTCTGGAGTATTTGACTTCTATTTCACCAAAGCGGTTCGACGCCTGTACGTCGCTGAATTCATCGTGCAGTTTCCAGTTCTGCGGATATCGTATCGTGATATTCTGCAGCAATTCCTGCTCGCGGTAAATGCGGATCGGGTTCTGGCGGTCGCCCGCCTCCCCTTTGCGTTTCCACTCCACCGTCGGCGAAAACAGCCCGCCGGTCTGGAACAGCACTTCATCCGGCAGCACGGTGACGAGGTTGTCGATTTGGTACTCTATCGTCATCGACAAAGGCTCGCGGATGTCCTCCAGATTACTGATCTCGTACTTGAGGTTTGAGACTTCGCCTTCTTCGTATGTTAAAAGATTCTCGACGATTTCCAGTGTGGCGGAGCTGCTGCGATCTTTTAACGTCTCGCGCATGTAATATGCCTCCAGGCCTTTGTAACTGCGCGTTTCGACGATGGCAATTTCACCGGACTCTTTGATTGTCAGGTCGTAAGACCGTTCCCTGACCGACTCGCTGCTGCGGCCTTTCGGCGTCGTACCGATTACCGTGCGTTTGGCGTAGTCGGCGTACAAGGCCGGCGCCTGTTCCCACCCAGCCGGCAGCACACCGGGCGCCAGTTCCTCGACAGTTGGAAAAACAATCACGGTGTCGGCTTCCGTTAACACAGCTATCCCCGGACCAACCAGTTCGTCAAAGTTAATGTAGGTGGAATCGAAGTACCCGAGCGATTTGGGATGTATAAACACGGCGCGTGTATCGAGACCGGAGTGAAACAGCATCGCACGCGTAATCTCATTTATATAACCTACACCGGCTTTGCCTTCTTCGATCATTTCCTCCCAGTCGCAGCGCCGGCAGGTGGCGACTTTCATCTTCTCACGCGCCCACTCGGTTATCTTTTCGATTCGTTCCATCGCCGGCGCAGTACTGTCGACTATTTCGGCAGAGAGTTTCTGCACAACTGATTTGCGGCCGGTTTTGCGCATGTCGCGATAGTCGACGGCCGGGATCGACCAGTACTCGGTAAAGCGTGTCCAGTTTGGAAAATGCAGGAAATTACCACTGGTTGATGCGGAAATAAGTTGGCCGGTATATTTTTTATACGTCACTTCTGCGGCATAACACTTGAAGTAGTCAATCAGGTCCAGTCTGTTTGGCGAATACACTTCATCGGCCAGCCCCGGGACGTTTGTACGAGAAACGGCAATTACCTCGCCGTTTGTCAACGAGTCAATCCAGGTGTCGTAAGTGTACATGGTATCCGGCTTGACTTGTTTAATTTTCATGTCCCACTGGCGAGGAAAAACAAACCGAATATCAAGTTTCAGTGATGGAACGCTGTATTGCAACGGTAAGTATTCTTTCGGCGCAAACTGCCACCGACTTTCTTTTGCCCTGACAATGTATCCTTCTTCAATAACGCTTCCTTCCTGCACATCTGGGTATACTAAGTCGTAGCGCACGGAGTCATTGTCGAGTCTTGTTACTTTCAAATCCTCCTTTCCGAACATCGTGGGATTGCCTTCGGGCGACCAGATTGTCAAAAACAGACTATCGATAGAGTACGATACCGAATCGTAGCGAATCGTAAATGTTGAGAATTGTTCGTTGGCGGGCCGACGAATCAGGTATTTTCGCCGATGCACTTCCACGGGGATGGCAGAACGGCCGTTTCCGAGAATCTCCAGCGACCTGAATTTCTCCAGATACACAGCCGGGAAACCCGCGTGTTCAGCCATCAATAGATTAATACTGTCGCGCGACAGTCCCGCCCCTGGCGAGGTCTTGGACGGAGCGTTCAGAAAGATGATGCGCTCCGTGTGGTCGCGCTGACTAATAGAGCGACGCGACTTCTCGCTTGAAGCGCCCACCGTACAGCCGGCCAGCAAAACGAAGCACGCAGCCAACGCTGCAATGACGGGAAATGTCAGATTTCGCAAAGAAGTCATAAAGTCCAATCTCAGCTAGTGTTAAATCAGTTTCCGTCGCCGCGGCAGCTCAGTCACGCAGACCGCAGGAGTCAAAATGCCACAACAACAGGAAGTACCCAATGGCGTCGGGGCAAACCTCAATTTCCGTTCACCGCAAAAATCAATGTCGGGATCGACAGCTGCGAACGCCGGCTCGTGATCTTCATCAGCTCGTCGATCATTTCCTTCGGCTCCGACGCCTTTTTCAACAAACGCCGTTGTTCCGCCGTAAAGCGGCCCGGCTCGCTTGTATACGTCGCGTTCAACTCACCGAATTGGTTGTTGAATGTTACCGGTTTGAGTTTGGTGTCCAGCGTCCACTCCGGCGGGTGGTTGATCGTAATCCGTTTAATCACTTCTTCGTCCGAGTATATGCGAATCGGGTTGACGCGGTCGTCGGTCTCGACCTTGATCTTGCGCTCCGACGAAGGCGAGAACAGTCCGCCGGTCTGAAAGATCACTTCCTCCGGCGTCACCGTCACCAGGTTGTCAATCGTGTAGTTTAAGGTTATCTCCAGCGGCCGGCGATAGTCGTCCAGATTCTCGATGCTGTATTCGCCTAACTTGACGTCGCCTTCCTCGTATGTTAACAGCTCCGTCATGAATTTTTCCATCTCGCTTTCCTTGGCCTCGCGCAATGCCGAGCGCATCAGATAGGCGCTTAACCCGCGGAAGTACTTTTTCTCTTTGACGCTGATCAGTCCGTCTTCGTCAATTGTTAAGTTGTACTCTTCCTCTTCGGTGTTTTCACTCACAGCGCCGAGCGGCGACCTGCCGAAATGTGCGCGGTCGCCGAGATTGATCAACACCGCCGGGCGCTCCTGCCAGACCGGCGGCAGCAAACCCGCCGGCAAGTCCTTGATAAAAGGGAACACCACCAGGGTGTCCGACTCTGTATAAGCCACTACGCCAGGAGGGATCAACTCCGTGAAAGTAACGTAGTTGTTGTCGAAGTACCCCTCATTTGCCGGGTGTATCATGCACATGCTCGATTCCACATCGACGTGGTCCAGCAGCGCCATGGTGATTTCCAGAACGGTAAACATGCCGCCGCGGCCGCGGCGAACAACGTCGTCGTATTCACAGTTGTTGCAATCGCCTATTTCAATGTTCTGCTGCACCCAGTTGTTGATAGCGTCGACTTTCTGAAAGTCGTTTTCCGCATCTTTGCTCGCCTTTCTGGCTATCTCGGCCAGGTCGTCATCCTCGCGCATGTCAAAATACGTGTCCTGGTCTACTCGCATCCCTTTCATCAGCTTCGACCATTCAACCGGCATTTCCAGATACATGTACCGCGTCTCGGCCGACGCCACGCTGAACTCCAGATATGGAATGACATCCAGTTGATAGGGCGACCAGGCCTCGTCCTCCCAGGCCGTCATATTGTTTCCCTGTATCTCCAGAATGCGCGCGTTCGACTCTTTGTCAAAAGAAAGGTCCGAAGGAGTCACGGCGTCGGCGGCGATGCGTTTAAAACGCAGCCCCCAACGCGCGGGATAGATGTACTTGTAAACAACTTTTTCGGCCGGAACGCCCGTTTTAATCGGAAAGAAATGCTCGCGGATCGTGCGCCGCTCGCCGCTGGTGGTGCGGACAATGTAGCCCTCCTCGATCATCGAGCCCTTGCGCACATCCGGATAAGCGAACTTGTACTGCGTCGTGCCGTCGCCCGATTGTTCAACAAAGAGATCGCTTTTGCCGAAGTGACTCGTCTTGCCGTCCGGCGATGTGATCGTCATGTAAACACTGTCGAGCTTCTGGTCTTCATCGTCGACGCCCACGCGGAAGGTCGTCGCCCAGTCCGCTTCGGGGTTGAGCACCACGTAGCGCAGTTTGCTGACTGTATAGTACTTCCAGCTTGTATAGTCGCCCACGTGCTCTTCCGAAAATTTGCGCTCCAGATACACCGCGTCGTGGCCTTCGTACTCAGCTTCGTACCAGGCCGGCTCGTGCTCCATCGTCAGCGTCGAGTCCGTCGACGGAATGTCCAGGAACTCAATGCGACTCCAATGTGAGTTGTAGTCGCGTGAAATGACACAGGATTGAACGACCAAAGCCAGACAAATAAAGGCGCAGAGTGCAGAAATCTTGCGGTACATTGTGAATGGTTCCCGGATTAACATCAATTGTGATTGTGTTCAGATACCTGTCAGGTTTGCAGTGCGCAGGTTTGAGTATCCATGCCGTTTGTTTAACATTGAAGCGTCATTGCGTGCGGTCGGACGGCATCCATCCGGCGCTGTTTAATCTTTGGCCTGAAAGACAAACATGTCCTTTTTGCCCTTCAGGAAGTCGCGGCAGAACTCCAGAAAACCGGTGCGCTCTTCGTTTAAGTATACCTTGGCGCGGTGTGCAAATTCGTACTCGGCGCGCACGACGTTGTTTTCAGTCGGTGACAGCGACGCCGTCATCCATGAACGGATTTCTTTGCCCCCAATCGACAGATCGTCGCCGGAAGCGTCGAGTCCCGGAGCGGTAAGGTTAATCGTTAAACGCGTGTACTGTCGATTGCTCAGGTAAACGCCCAGCGCATCATTCTCGCGGTCCAACAGGTCGTTGTCGATGCTCTCAAACGGCACCTTCGGCAGATAGGTCTTTGTGCGCGAGTTAATAATCAATTTGCTCAGGTCGGCATGCGCCGTAAATGTGATGCTCGTATCGGTGCTGCCGCTGTATTCAAAGTAGTCCAGCGAGAGTTTGCGGAACTGTCCCGTTAACATGTTGGACAGGAAGTTTTCCAGGTCGTAGCCGCTCAGCTCGGCGCGCGCATATTCGGCCCCGGCCAGATAGACGTCGGCCAGTACAATCCGCGCACGCCCGTCCGCCAGGCTGTCGATGTTTGCGTCGATCGTCACGTCGATCGCCACGCCGTCGTAGCGGGCTTCAACTGTCGCACGCTCGGGTTTATTTCGGTTGAGGATAAGTCCTTCCGCGCCGATGTCGCCGCTCGGCAGCGTTCCAAACCCGCCGTAGCGGTAGGTCGGATCAAAATATGTCCGCTCGCCGCCGTCCTCCAGCACGCAGATGACGTGGTTGAACTGCGTTATGTGAGTTCCCTCAAAAACGGGTTGCAGGGTCGTCGAAACCAGCACCGGATGAATATTTACGCCGAATTGCCGGCCGAGCGCCGTGCACAGAAAGGCCTTGTCTTTGCAATCGCCCCAGCGCCGTTCAAAAACTTTGGACGGCGGACGCGGCACGATGGCATTGATGTTTGACTCGTCCGCAATGTAGCGCACGTTGGACCGCACCCAGTCGTAGATTACGCGCGCCTTGCCGCGTGCATCCGCGGCCGCATTGATGTCGCCCTGCAGTGCGGCGGCTTCGGCGGCGGTCAGGACCAGATCAAAGTCGAACAGATTCCAGTACCAATCGCTGAATTGTTTCAGCTCGACCGGGTTGACGAGCCTCCCGGCGGCGTCCAGCAGACGCACCAGAACCACTGCGTGATAGTGGTCGTAGGGATAATATCGCAGT
Source organism: bacterium (assembly GCA_030430495.1). Classification (GTDB taxonomy): domain Bacteria; phylum Bacteroidota; class Ignavibacteria; order Kapaibacteriales; family UBA7675; genus JAUIKM01. The sequence continues at coordinate 120,320 of JAUIKM010000016.1, forward strand.
CTTTCAGTTTCTTCCGTCTCGCCGAAGGTCAGCACCGTCAGGTCGCTGTCTTCCCGCTGCACCGTGTGCGAGAGATCGCCATTGGGCGCAAACAGTTCAAATTCGACGCGCATCTCGTCCGGGTGGTGAATCCGCAACTCCAGCTGCTGCAGATGGCCGTAATTTTGCACATACACCAGAGGCATGTATTCCGCCCCGTCGTATTCGACCTCGTAACTGTAGGCCAGTTGATCGCCGACTTCCACGTCCTCAAAACCGATAATGTAGGCTTTGGAGTCGGCAATAAACAGGTCTTCATGCTCCAGGTTGCGGTAGACAATGTTGTCGCTGTCGATATCGCGGCCGTTTTTTTCGGCCTCCACATCTTCAACCCGGCGGTAAAACGATTCAAAAATGTGGTACTCATTGTGGTCGGCGCCGCGCTCGCTCAGCACGTCCACGAGAACGCGGTGTTCCGCACGCAGGCTGTATTTGCCATCGTCTTCCTCGACATAATATTCATGCACGAAGTTCCGGGCTTTGTCGCGATCTTCCGGCAACACTTTTTTGGCGCCCTGCGCTTCCAGCCGACTCGCCGACGCAAGGCCGCCAAAAGCGATGACGAACAAAAAAATCAGGCAAAGGCGAACGCATTTTTTCAGGCGCATGCCGGCGGGAAGTGTATTCATAGAGCTCATCCGGTATGAGTTATCGCCGCCCGGGGGGAGAATTGCGACGACCGAAAATTGTTTGCGTCTGCGACAAAGCGGTTGGAGCGCCGGATTTGACGTTGCGCGTGCGGCCGTGGCCGACAAACGGGGGGAGAGCTCGTCACGCCTGCAACAACGCAAGGATTGTACAGAATCGAACTGCAGATGGGATACTGAGAATGCGCAAACATACCAGAACAATCAACCAAGCGCCAAATATCCGATTTTTTTTCCTTGCGCGCAATTGCAATCGCAATATTACGTCGCGCGGATTTCGCCACAGTGCATTTACTCGTAGTCCACTTGCCAGCCTGAACTTTGGAATTCACCTGCAATTAAGCAGCATTTTTCAGCGGAACGGCATTTCCTCCTTGCCGGCCTGTTGTGACTTTTCCGAGCATGAGTCGCTTCGCCGTCGCCCTCCGCGGGCTTTCGGCTTGCTTTTTCTTTTTGTTTGTCGGCGGGAGAGGAGTTTGGAGATGTTAATGCGAATAGTCGATTGCCGTGCAGCATATCAATAGTGATGTACGCAAACCCGGAAGCAACTCAAGCGCACAAAAAAGCTCGACAACATTTGATCATTATTCCTGGCCGCCGTTCATACCGACACAGGCAATCTCGCTGTTCTGTATTTCGGTTAAAAAAAATTATTCAGGAATGCCAGGTAAGTATTTACCGGAGATTTGGTCTGACATTTCAGTCAAACTGTTACAATGGGCTGATGCGAATACTTGTGATTTTCAATCAACAAACGTACTTTGATTCATTCATTAACAGCAATTCAATCCCAACTACCGGCATCAACAATCTCTATGAATTCCAACTGTGGTTGAAATGTTTGTACAACAGCCGCTTCAAATGTTGGATCTGTATGAATCTCACTGATTTCGGGTGAATGATCGGTTTCAAACTGTCCTACCTCGGACACACTGTATGTTCCTGGTGAAACCATCACATTCAGATACAGCAGAATACATGTAAGCGTTTCAAGCGACATAGTTCCCCCAAAGCTCTGTCTCGGACAACATGAAGTTATGTTTTGCAGCAATATGTCCTTGCGCAGACACACGACCAATGAGTATTCGACTGTAAAATTACAGTTGTATCAACCAGCTATTGATTACAAGAACCTTGATTCTGGGCTGGAAACGGAGTTTCATCGCCATGAATGTTATCAGGGAACTGCACGGGATGGTGCGGAGATTTGCGAGTCGCCGCGACGGACTGCCGGACCGTATTTTCCGCGAAGATGCAAAATATACGCGACTGCTGAATATCATTTTAGCCAATGAAGACTTGAACGAGACTGAGTTGCACGAATCTATGAATCGGGCAATTGGTCGAAATTGGAGAGTGGTTAAACATCGGCTCATGTACAAGCTGGTTGATTTAACGCATTTGGTACATCTGAATCCTGGCATGCACACAAAGCAGGTCGTTGGCGAATTTCGGTGTGAAAAGCTGTTGTTCCCGATGCTGCTTTGCCGACGATTTGGCTCCTTTAAAGCCGCCAATCACATGGCGAAACAGGTGCTTAAAACCGCGGGAAACCATGGATACACTTTTGCCGCGTTTCAGGCAGCCTGTGTTTTACGAGACACGAGCCTGATTTTGGGGAATTTGCCGCAACATCAGCATTATTTTCAGTTGCAGCGCAAGCTGTTTGCAGTGCTGCAAGTCGAACAGGAACTGGAATCTGCCTGGTCCATGCTTCAGGCGGCCTGTTTGCACCATTTGATGCCGGACCCGCAGACGTGCAGTCAGATCAAGCAGCGTTGTGTTTCCGCTGTGGAAGATTTTGAACTTGGGCAAAGCCCCAGAGCGATGCAACACTACCACAATTGCCTGGATTTGTGCCGTCGGGCAAATGGCGATTATCTCACGGCCATAGAACACTACGAAACTCTCTATGAATACAGCAGTGACAAATTTCACATTATCGCCTGGACCGCCTGTTACAGTCTGATACGATGCGCCGTTCTGTCGGGGTCGTATTCAAGCGGTTTGCGCCACATTGAAGCCGGCGCTCCCCTTGTGAAGACTGGATCATTCAACTGGTTCCAGTTCAACGCGGCCGCCTTTCTGTTTTACCTGCGTTTTGATCGGGCGCGGGCGCGCGAGTTGTTTGAGCGGACGGTCGACCATCCGGACTGGCGCAAACGCGCCGAGCGCGTCGAGGTCTGGCGTGTGTTTGAAGCCTACTTGTTGATACTTGCGCCGCAGGCGCCGCCCGCCGTCAGCGCCTTTGCCGGCGGATTTTCCTTCAGCGAGTTAAACAAAGAATTTGAATTCTGCCGCCGCGACAAAAACGGCCTGAATATCGCCCTGCCGCTGGTCCGCATCTGCTGGG
>JAUIKM010000017.1 GCA_030430495.1 bacterium
CTCCCGGGATACAGGTTTCTCACCTTGCTCTGAATCTGTTCACTTTTCACTCGGAGCCTGCGCAGGCTGCTCAACAAGTCTACAACGCAAGAGCCTCCAGGTCAACCACAAAAGACTGAACGTCGTGAATTCAGGTCTGAACGTAGCAGATTACGTGGTTAAACGGTCGGTAAAGCAGAAGCAATGTCTGTACGAATGGAAGCCGGAGTTGCAATCTTGTAGATTGCTGAATCATTCACAATTTACATGCAGAAATGTGCACTGGCAGAGTACAGAAGTGGATGCAATCAGAATGCCGATGCGCACACAACTACCGTAGTTTGAGGACTGTTAACTTCAGGGCGGATTTCGGCCCTAACGGGCCCCACCCCCACCTTCCAACCAACCAGTCCCACACCACTATTCGTCTGCCGGACACGGCTCTCCCGGCCCGGAATTTTTCACTTCTCCCGGGATACAGGTTTCTCACCTTGCTCTGAATCTGTTCACTTTTCACTCGGAGCCTGCGCAGGCTGCTCAACAAGTCTACAACGCAAGAGCCTCCAGGTCAACCACAAAAGACTGAACGTCGTGTAATCAGGTCTGAACGTAGCAGATTGCGTGGTTAAACGGTCGGTATCAGGAATAGAAGTCCGCAGCCACAAGCCTCTCGGTGACGAGTGCCTCAACCTCATGGCCGCAGCCACAAGCCTCTCAGTGAAATACCTCAAAGTGAAAAACCAACGCGACCGCCCGAAGCTCCAATCCCGCCGACGAACAAAAAAGTCAGAAAGGCGCACCGCAGGTGCAAGCCGCTCCGGGTCAGGTGAAAAAGCGGTCCAGATCAACCGAGGGAATTTACACGCTGAAAACCGCGCTCATTCGAGTGGATCGCGACCGAAAAGCTTAACGGCCGCCATCGCCGGGGCGTACTGCAGATAAAACAACAGCTCATTGCACTGTGCCAGCGCCTGCTCAAAATCGTCGTTCCAGCGCCAGTGAATCACACCCGCGCGGTGCTCGTACTCCGGCCCCTCGTCAATCGTGACGGCGCTCTGGTCGGGTAAACGCGCAGCCGCCATCGATGCGACAATCTCGCCGATGTTTTCCGGCATTTCGTCCGGACGGCAGGCCCAGAACATCAAAGGCAGCGGCGTGCCCACCAGATCCGCCCACTCCTCGCTGACGTCCAGCGCGGCCGGAAGTGCGTCGTCGCTGCGGGCAATCACCGCGTCAAAGCGCTGCAGAAGCGTTGCCACGGGTTCGTTGTGTTCCTCCACTTCCAGACCCAGCTGAAACTTCTCGCCCAGGGCGATGGCGCCGGCGCGCAGCAGAAAATTCGTCGGGCCCGCAATGGCGCAACTGCGAATCTCCTCCAGGCCGGGACGGAAATACATCGAGGCCGCATGAGTGTAGCCCTCCAGCATCAGGGCCGGACCGGCAATAATGCGGTAGTCGACGCTGCCGACGGCGCGGCCGTAATCTTCAGGTGAAATAAGCGCCAGCTCGGCCGTGTTGCGCTGCAACAGCTCGCCGCAGCGGTCCTCGTTCGTGCGAATCAGTTCCCAGTTCTGCTCGGCGCACACGCTGTCCGCATGCATCACCAGTGGATCGTAAACGGGATCGTCGGGCACGGCCACGCGGATTTTTATCGCCGGTTTGGATTCAGACATCGCGCCACCTCAGTGATTGTTGTTCAATCGTCGCCAGCAGGCCACGGCGGCGGCCCCGGCAATTCCGGCGGCCACGCTTACATTAAATGAATGTTTAACGCCGAACATCGGGATTTCGACCGCGCCGTCGCACTCGGCCAGCAATTCGTCGTCGATGCCGGTCAATTCGTTGCCCAGGACCAGCGTAAGCGGAAAATCGGCCGCGCGCAGTTCGTCGTGGGGACGGCCGGCGTCGGTCAGTTCCAGCGCCAGCACGGTACGTCCGGCCTGCTTTTCGCGTCGGACAGCCTCAAGGGCCGTGTCCCAGCCGGACCAGGGAACAATTTCGTCCGCGCCCAGCGCGGTCTTGGCAATTTCACTGCGCGGCGGACGCGGCGTATAACCGCAGAGGAGCAATTCCCGCAGCGCCAGCGCATCGGCCGAGCGAAAGATGGACCCGACATTATAGAGCGAGCGCACGTTGTGCAGAATGAACGACAGCGGATGACGGTCGTCCTGCCGCCGCGCTTCCTCAGCCGTAAGCCGGCGCTGCAGCAATTCAGCGTGAACGAGCTTGCGCATAATGCAGGTCCCTTCTGTTTAGCCCGGGGTTGCCGAAAAAGAAACCATAGGAACTACACAGCCGACGCGATATTGTATGTGCGCCGATGTGGAATGTTACTTGTTGTGTAATGTTTTGGGCGGTTGGCGCATCTGTGTCGGGGACGTGAGCGGACTGCGACGGAAATAGTGTTTGCCGGCTCTTTGCAAGAGCAGCGTGCGCCGGCAGTGAGCGATTTTCCGGAAATCTGTAGCGTTCACCTACAATTCACGCGCGTTTAATCAGACTATCATGGACACACGCGCGTTTTTGTTCATATTGCGATCTGACGCGCAACACTCGTTCCGCCGCCGTGTTTTCACTTTCTGCGCACATCGACGGCAAGTTGAAAGGCCGTCCGGGCTGTTTCGACGGCTCACGCTGCGCATACGCTGAATCCCGGTGCATTGTACAATCACATTCTCGCAACCATGCCACAGCTTCGACAGTTTTTCGGACTTGCGTTATTGCTGTCACTCGTCTGCGCCGAGCTGAACGCTCAGGTGGTGCAGGACTCGCTGATTCGCGACAATCGCGGTAAAGAATTTTACCTGACCTTTTTGCCGAATTTTCACAACACGCCCAATGCGAGCGATGATTCGGTCTACATTTTCATCAGCGCGGATCGCAACACCAACGTAGCGATCGACTATACGAGCATGGTCAATCAGGGGCAGACAAATCGTTTTATCGACTACTCCGCGTCCTTTGCCGTCAGCGCCAATCAGGTCTATACCTTTGCGCTTCCCTACAAACAGACTTTTCTGAGTTTTCCTTCCGAATACTTTGAACTGCCCGGCTACCGCGAAGGTCAGAACCGGCTGTCAGACATCATGTCGGTCGATGAGGACGTCGTGCCGATGGCGATGCACATCACTTCGGATGAAGAGGTGGCGGTCTACGGGCTCAATCGCGCGGTGACGACAAGCGATGCCTTTATGGCGCTGCCGGTGGACGTACTGGGCGAGAACTACTTTCTGCTGTCGTATCCGAGTCACGACGATACCTCTTCAGCTGCGACGCCTTCGCAGTTTGCGGTGGTCGCGACGGAGGATGAAACCGAGGTCGAGATCACTCCCTCGGCTCCAACCTTTCGCAACAATCTGGCGACGCAAACAGTTGTGATGAACGCGGGCGACGTCTATCTGGTGCAGGCGAATGTGCTGGAAGAATCGGCGCGCGGGCTGTACAACGACCTGAGCGGAACCAACATTACGAGCGACAAACCGATTGCAGTCTTTTCCGGTCATCAGCGCGCGCTGGTGCCCTTCGACGGCGGAGCGCTCTACCGTTCGCGCGACCACCTCGTTCAACAAATGACGCCGCTCAGCACCTGGGGCCAGCAGGCCATCATCACGCCTTTTCCCAATTCCAGCGATGAACACAACCTCAACAGCGACCTTTTCAGGATTGTCGCCGCGCTTGACGGCACAAACATCGACATCGGCGGCACACAAACCATCACGCTGAATTCGGGCGAGGTCTATACCGGCGAAGTCGGCACACAGGCCTTCCGCGTCAAAGCCGACGGGCCGATCATGGTGGCCGAGTACCGCCACAGCATGCAACTCGTCACCGACGGCAACAACCGCGCGGACCTGCGCCAGGCGGACCCTTTCATGCTGCTGATCCCGCCGGTGGAGCAGTTTCTGGATGAATATTTAACAATAAACGCGCAGACGCTACAGTTCAACAACGAGAGCAATCGCATGGAACTCGTGTACAACGCGCAGCACATGACCCTGGTGACGCTCAAAACCAACAGCAACAGCGTTGTCATCGAACCGCCGCCGCTTGCGCCGCTCAACTGGATTGATGTGCCCGGCACCGAATACGTTTATTCGATCGCCCGCGTGGGCGACGGCGTGCATGAGATTGCCGCGGATACAACCGTCGGCGTCTACATCTACGGCTACGGCGGGGCCGATTCCTACGGTTATCCCGGCGGCGTGCGTTTTGAAAAGATTTTTGGTCCGGTGATCGACGCCGACGAACTCTGCCAGCGCGTGGACGGTTTTGTGGCGGACACCAGCAAATTCGACCAGCCAATCGTCAGCGTGGAAGTGCCGGAAAACCGCAAGGTCAACGTCGACGTGCAGTACGATCCGCCCGTTCAACCGCGCGACACGGTCATATTCAAAGCGCAACTGCAGAATCCCTACGAGGACGGCGAGTTTTACATTCGCGCGCGCGACGCTCTGCGCCTCAAGGTGGAAGGCCTCTACGAGCTGCCCGGCTTCACGGTGCACATCGACGCCTCCATCCGCGATGAATCGACGGTTGAGGAAATCGACTCGATCAACGTCGGACGTTTGACATGTTACACGGCGGAGTTAAACAACTACGGCAAATTCCCGCAGCGCATCGATCAACTGCGTTTCCGGCAAAACAGCCCCGAATTCACGTTCGACCCGGACGGTCCCCAATTCCCGCTTGAATTGCAGCCCGGCGAAACCCTGGAAATCCGCTTCTGTTTTGTCTCCGAGGATCAGGCCCGATACCTCGACACGCTTGAAATTGTCGGCAACTGCATCCCGCGTCCGCTGATGGCCTTCGACATTCAAACCGGACGCGACGAATTCTCACCGACGATCACGGGCGGCGAAGACATCTGCCTGGATCCCTTCACACTCAGGATCGACGAGGAACACGCTTTTGCGTCCGGCATCGAGTCGATCGAAATCATCGAGTCCGTCAACACGGACATCACACTGAACGACGCGGAGCTTCCGGACGCCGCCAGCATTGACGTGCGCGTGCGCGACCGCCGCGAGGACGCCATCTACCACGTCATCGTGCGCGACTCCAGCGGCAATGTGGGCGACTACATCGACACGATACCGGGCTTCACGCTTGCGGTCATCGATCCGGCGGACGGCCGCTTCGACTTCGGCGACCTGAGCCTGGGCAATATCGCCTGCACTGAGATCGAAGTACGGAACTTCGGCGAGCGGGAGATGGCCTTCGACCTGCTGCAGATGCTGGGCAACGTCAACTTTTCCGTGCCGTACTCGCAGTACCCCATTGTGCTGGGGCCGGACGAAAGCCGCCGTTTGACGGTGTGTTTCCACCCGACTTCTTCCGGCGAATTACAGGACACGCTGCTCTTTCCGTTTAACTGTATCAATGTGCCTGTTTTACTGTCGGGCACGAGCATTCCGCCGCGATTCACCGGCACGGCACATTGCAGCTTCGTGCTCAGCGCGGCGCTCGACGACGCAGAGACTCCCGGCCTGAGCGTAGTTTATCCGACCTATCCCAATCCGACGAGCGGCCGCACGAGGATCGACATGGCGCTGCACGAAGCGCAGACGGTGACGGTGCGCGTGGTGCATCTCTCGGGCCGCGAGGTATTGCGTTCGCAGCAGGCGCTGCCGGCGGGGCAGATAGGCGTCGAGCTGGACGTGTCGGGCCTGGCGGCGGGCATGTACTACTACCAGATCAGTTCAAAGGATATCAACGTGGTTGAGATGTTGGCGGTGGGGAGGTAGGCATTTTTCCAGGGGCGCACTTAAATGCATCACTCGGCACGAATGTTTCCCCACAGTTAGCGCCTGCTTTGTTATCTCACAGCCGCCTGTAGCAGTATTGGCTCCGCATTTTACGCCGATTCCGTTCTGCCGCTCCAACATTGCCCTTCCTGAGTACCAGCCATATCGTTTGCAGCCCGCGGCCGGCCCCTGCAAGCTACACCATGTCGTATATTTTATACTTTCCACCTCAGTCATTACTCAAGTATTCGAATAATTAATACAGTATTTACCTTTGCCAGACATTCAATTGTGTGGCATTTTTTATATAATTGTGTGCCAAAAGAGGCTATTACCACGTGAGTTGCATAACAAGCCCGGCAAGTTTGCAGGAACGACGTACTCAACGGACCAACCGGAATCAGCTATGTCCACCAAAAGCAACAAAACCCATGCCTTCATCATACTGTCAGGCACGCTCCTGGCCTGCGTTGTAGTTGCGGCGATTTATTACCTCGCCATTTACAGTCAGAATAAAAATGAAATAGTCGAACGGAATTTCCGGCATCTGGAAGCGGCCTCCGACCGAATAGAAAGTGCGATGAGGCATATTTACTCCATTCTGGACAGTGTGGTGGTTCATGAACGTCAGTATTGTGAACATTTGCTGAAAGATTCACAAGAGCCCGGTGAGAATACAAACAATATTCAGCAAACAAATTTCGAAGAACTTCAACCCGACAATGCAGACACAGGCGCGGTTAAGGTGCTCATTGAATCGGCAAACAACTACATCGCGGATTTGCAGGAAATGGAGCAAGACAGAGCCAATATATTACAAGCAATCAAACAGAAGCTGGGGAGTTTTTTTAACGCCTCGAACGGCACACCCAGGCCGCGTGTGTCCATTGTCTTTGCCGGCCGGGACGGAACACCCAGTCTGTTCAACCAGATCACTGAGGATCAGGCGCGCCTCACCCGGGTCCTGGACAGTTTCCAAAATTGCGCCGGCAGTCTCAAGGCCATATTCGACACACTGCTTGTTAAGTCAGACAAATTCCGCAATCCCGTAAATGCTCTTCGAGAACAGCTTGAAGCTCTGGAAGCAAAATACAACACCACTGTTAATAAGCTCACCTCGTTCAAATACCCCACAACCGTTTTGAAGGTCATCAATGATTTGCCGCATGTTTCGATACTGACCTACGAATACCGTGCGCCCGATACAAATGACACTGTCGTACCCACAGACGCCCCGGACCATTTGTTTAAGCCGAGCCGAATGTTGCCGAGCGGCGAGCTGGAGCTTGAATACACACGAAAAATTTCTGAGGACCTAAGGCTATTCCTCACAGTTCAGATAGATCTTGGCAAACTCATTGCCGCATCTGCGCGGGGAATGAATTTTGACAACATCTGGACGGTACAAAACGACGGCTCAGTCCTCTATCCCCGGGAGAGTTCCACCGGCGCCATCAGGAAGTTCGACACCTTATTGCAGTCTACCGAAAATGCCAAAGAAGTCTCATACAAGGAGGTCGCCCATAAAAGCAAACTGTTGACGACGCGACTATACGGCGCCAAGCAATTTATCTTCACCCATCCATTAATGATTGAAATTCCCGGCGAGGATTCTACCGACAAAAGCCTGACTCTTATTGGCAGCATGTCCTCCGAACGGCTCAACGACGAGAGCCTCAACATTCCGTCCAATCAACTGTTGTGGCTAATTCTCATCGGTCTTTTGACACTCTGCGCCTGGCCCGTGCTGGACACTTTATCGACGGGAAGACATACCCGGATCAGTCGTTCAAGAACCCTGCTGATGGTATTTGCGACGCTTGTAGGCGCAGCGGCATTCGGAACGGCGCTGTGGGACTGGCTGACAATGTCGGAATTAAAAGACAGGCATGACACTCACATTCGGAATATTGCCGGCGTAGTGCACGACAAGCTGATCAGTGAGTTTGAACAGGCGCACAAACAACTGATGTTTTTCACCGACTCCGTGTTCAGGTTGCAGGTGGAGGATGAAAGAGTCATTCGTACGGTGACAAGCGTCCAATCCCTCTCGAAGGACTCATCCGTCGTGTATAAACACCAGATCGGTTTTCCGTACTCGTCGTTCTTTTTCACAAACAAGTTGCAGGACGGCACAACCGGAGCGCGCGGCAACAACAGCGGCTGGCACTATACAAACTTCGAGCGGGTTTTTCTGGTTTCGCCTCAGGGTATTAAACAATACAGCATTGAGACGGATTCGGCACGGTTTCCGGTGGCCAATCTGAACAACCGACCATACGTTCAGGCGGCTAGAAACCGCCGGCTCTGGCGATTCACGCCCCCGACAACGAATGCGGATTCCCAGGCATTTGAACTTGCTGTCGATGTGCATTATTCCTGGTCAACAAGTAAATACGAAACAACAATCGCAGTGCCACTGGAAATTACTCGGGACAACACGTCACTCAGCTATGTGGCAGCAATGGACATCGACACCGTGCAAACCTTCAATAACATGGCGCTTCCTCAAGACTACAGCGTCGCGGTGCTGGATGCGGACGGACAGATTGTTTACCACTCCGACAATCAAAAAAGCGGAAGTGAACACTTTCAACAGGAATGCAACTGGGACCGCGACCTGGCGGGCCTGCTGAACGCGCGCACCGCCGAAGTCATCACCATCAAATACCTCGGAAAATTTAAACGGCTGTTCACAATGCCGATTCAGGGCAGTAACTGGACGGTTGTTGCCTACTACGACGTAGAGTCCTGGATTCACGACCTCAACTTCACGGCTCTGGCGACAGCCACGGTATTCGGCCTGTTGACTTTTGTTCTGCTTATCGCCGTACTTACCCTTATAGTCACTGTGCCCGGCCTGAGTGCGACAGCCCTGTGGCCGGACCCCAACGGAACCAGCGTGTACCTCTTCCTGGCCGGGTTAATCGCATTAACATTCCTGTTCCTGCTTTGCTGCCCGTCACTATGGGATGCGGACAACACAATGGTGCTGGCCGTCACTCTGCCGACCTTTGTTTTAGTGTTTGTGTATCTGAGTCTTTATCGACGGCATCACTACCACCGCGCTTTTGGCACTCTGTATTTCATGTTTACGCTCTATTTTCCTGTCATTGTAATACTGCAATCAGGCGGCAGCCTGACACAGGCTCTGCTACTGGTTTTGGGTGCAATGGCGCTTGTGGGGATTTTGCTGCTGAGAAGGTGGCCCGGGTTAGCAACCGTGCTGTCAGAAAAATTGGAAGTCGAGAAGGCGGGCAAGGTCGTCAAGTGGATCGTTGTTAAATTCGCCCTGAAAAACACAAAAGAAGCGGCCGGAGCAATAGCGGGCGACAGCAAGGACGAACGTCAAAGCGGCAGCGGAGACGTACAAAATGGCGACAACGGAAGCAAACACCAGAATAGCGGAATCAACATTGGCATTCAGGCCTGGCGCATTTATCTGCCCCTGGCCGGCACCCTCGTGTCAGTCGTCACTCTGTTCTGTTTCATTTATCTTGTGCTGGTCGCAGAAACCCTGCCGGCTTCAGTCGTTTTGGTCAACCTGATGGTCTGCATCCTGACGCTGACCGCCGGATACTTCATCAGCAGAACAAACACCGTCCCAATTGCCGGCGACAGCACGGAAGAAGAAAATCTCGCAGACACGACACCACAAGGTCGGTATTACGCGAGCGATCTGGCCTATGTTAACAAACACCGGATTATGATCTTCACAATGGCCTTGTCGATCGGTTTCATTCCGGTGTTGGTCCTTTTTGAATTGTCGCTCGATGCGGCCCTTCACTCCTCGCTGATTGAAGGGCAACAGGACCTGGCCGGCAAGGTGTTCGACCTTCATGCCGGGGCGAAAAATTCGACGCCCCATGCCGTCAACGAGAGTTGTTACGAGGGAACGACCGACGTGTTTTTCACCACAAAAATGACCTTCTATCCAGCAACAGACCCGACCGGAGCAAGCCTTTACCAAAGTGCTGAGAGTCGGAACGGCAACATCGCATTTGGACAAATCGTGAGAGACGTTTTCCTCCGTATGGAACTCCAGTCTTCACAGTCCAGGAAAAACGGCTATCTGTTGCAAAACATGGCGCAAGACAGCTCGAGAGTTGTTCGCTTGACCAATTACTCTCCCAAGGCGCTGTGTACTGTGCACACCGATCCCGGCGGCAATGTGGTTTACAGTGAAAGCAGCATTTTTAACTTTTCATTGTGCAACTTCGCACACACCGACCTCAAGAGTTGGATCAGACTGGTCGTGGCGATGGCGGGGCTTCTCATTGCGTATGTTATAATCTTCCATATATCCAGACACTTTTACAGGAGGGTTGTTCTTTGGGAGTTGTTCCCTATCTCACGCAGGGGTATTCCAGCGGAAACACTGTACGACGTCATTCTCCAATGTATCAAAGCAAGACAGGAGAGCCGGAACAATCACAACAACTGCAAACCGCTGTACATTGTATACCGTCCATTGACGCCTGTAGAAGATTTCAGGGAACCGCTGATTAAATGGTTTCAGTCCAAAAGTGTTGAAACCAAAGTGACAATCAAGTCAATTGAAGACATCATCGAGCTGTCCGAGCATCCTGGTATATATTCCGTTAAAAAATCGACTTTCCTGGTCGATGCCTTTGACCTCGAGGCGATTGTTACGGAAAAGAACCAGACCTTTCTGATCGCTGTCAACAAACTCCACAAGCTTTGCAATATTCAGATTGTCATACTGGGGAGCATCACACCGGCAAATGCTTTCCTGCCGGATGACTTCGGTTCGGAAGGCCCTTCCCAGCCAAAGAGCGACGCGGCCAAGGCGGAAGGCGCGGAGTCCAAAAAGGGACATCCCACCCCGGCAACGCTTGTCAACATTGCCAACAGCTTTGCAGACTGGGACGTGAAGTATTCGCGCGACAACCCGCTTGAAGCGTCATTTAACCCGGAAAACTCGAACGACATGGTCAGCAGTTTCAGAACCCGAAACTCGGGCAAATACGACACCTTCAGTCTGGACAAACTGGAAGTGCTGCTGCTGGAAGAATGCCGTTTTGCACCCTGGATGCGCCGCCTTGTCAATTCAATTTTAGCGGAAGCCGACAATCGCAAGTTGCTGTTCACGCGCGAACTGTTGTTGAATACGATCCTGTTACAGGCAAAACCTTTCCATCTTTCCTGCTGGCATTCGTGTTCCCGCAGCGAAAAAATCATTCTGGCAAACCTGGCCAAAGAAGGATTGATTAACGGTAAAGACCCGGTCGACACTTTAAGTTTGTTGAACCGGCGGATAATCTCTTTTGCACCGCACCCACAAATATTGAGCCCGAGCTTTGAGCAGTTCCTGCGCGGCAAAGACATTCAGGAGGAAGCGCAAACTCACGAACAGCAGGCCGGAAAAGGTTCCTGGGAGGTATTGCGATATCCTATCATTGCAATCATGCTCTTCGCGGCCGGCCTGCTTGTGGTCACACAGCAGGATTTCGTCGATACCACCCTCGCACTGAGCGCTTCGGCATCCACAATACTGGGTGTGTTTGTCAAGTGGGTCTCCGGCTTCAAAACGCCCAAGCTTCCATTCGCATAGATGTCGGCAGCCCGGCGCAAAAGCTGCGGCCCGTTTCTCGGCAGGCATTGCGGCCGGGTCCATTCGAAGGGTATCTACTCAATACGGGTCAGGTGTTTGCGGTTGGGTGCCGGCGCCTCTGAAACACCCAGCCTTCCAGGCGTCGAAAACGCTGAATTCATCATTCAGCGTTTTTTTGTTTATTCGAGAACCGATGTCGCATTCATTTGCTCAGAGATGGACTCATCAACTTTTGGCTTCTCTCTGCGTGACAAACAAGAGAAAGCACCGCAGGAAACAGCACCGGGCTTTCCTGAACGCCGCCGCCCCGCCCCATTGAATTCCCCCGCCATTTTTTGTAATATGGTCCTTTATCTACTGCGAGCGATATTCCACAGATCAACCATTGCAGAGAGCGCTCCCCCCGCCGCACCCACAATCCCCGCGGCGGCATTCTTTCACTGACAGGTCATCCCGATCATGCCTACTCCAAATGCCCCGCGCAAAAAACTCCGCGTTCTGTCTTTCCTGATGATCGTCGCCATCGCGATGGCCGCGGGCTACTATTTTTCGTTCTATACGCAAAAACGGGAGTACGTCGTCGACAGAAATTTCCGGCGTCTGGGCGTGATTTCCGAGCAGATCGAAGCGCGCATGGACGGCGTGCACAACATCCTGGAAAATGCGGTCGAGAACATCGGCATCGATTCCACGCGCCGCGATTCCCTTATTGAGGTAGTAAGCCGGATAGAAAAAAATATTGAGGAACAGAAAACCGCGATCATTAACAGCCAATCCGACAAGGAAACAGTCAGTCAGGTAATTGAAGAATCGATTAAAAGCATCCAGACCGGCCGCGCCAGGAGCGACGCAAAATTCACCGATATCCGGCGGCAGGAAACGAGTCAAAAGATCAGCCGCCAGGCGCTGCAACTAAACCAGGAGCTGGCGCGCGCACAGGACGCCGCACCTCGGGCGGAAGAAACAGACAACTCCAATGTCAACGCCCGCCAACTGGAAGATCTGCAGAATAAACTCGGCGAAGCACAGGCCGCCCTGGAATACATTAACTACCGCGAACGCCTGGCCGCAGCCATCGGCATTATTCCCTTTGCCACCCTTGAGTATGCCAATACCGTTTCATCTGCCAATCATACACAGGCCGGAGACGGCGCGGCAGATGGAGGTGAAGCGGAACAGAATGAAAAGACTGATATTCTACAGCCGTTCAGCAGCAGCATCGAAAATGTTGAGTTAATCGGCCAGAAGCTCTACTTGTCCTACCTCAACAATGCCGGCAACGGTTCCGACCTCATCATCAGGGTGCGTATTGATCTGGAAGAGATGATCGCGCAGCAGATCGGCGATGTGATTTTTGACGACGTCTTTCTGGCAAAGTCCGGCGGCGAAGTGATCTACCAGCACAACAAACACCGCGGCAACGTGCGCAGTTTTGACAAGGTGCAGGACTTAAACAACGATGAAACATCGTTTGAATTCGGCCAGCTGATAAAGTCGGGCGGCCTTGTCACGGCACAGCTTTCCGGGCGCGAAAACGTTCTGTTTGCACGACCCTTGCAGATGGAAATCGGCACGCGCGACAGCACAAATTTCAACTGGGTTCTCGTCGGGGCGGTGCCGTCGAATACGTTACTGAGCGAGAGCATGGCGCTGCCGACCAACACAATTCTCGTCTTTGTGTTTGTGGCGGCGCTGCTGATTCTGGTCTGGCCCCTGTTAAACATTCTCGGCGCGGGCACGTTCACGCGCCTGCGCAAGTTGGATCTGGCTTTTCTTGGACTTTCCGCGACGCTTGGCTCCGCCCTGATTGCCCTTTTGATTGTCGATCAGTATCAACTGACCAATCTGCGCAAAACGATGGACAATCAGCTGAAAGCCACGGCCGAAGAAGCGCACAACAACTTCCACACTGAGCTGCATCAGGCATACAGTCAGTTGCGTTTCCTGGCCGACGCCGTCGCGCCCGCGCTCGACTCAACTTACATCGAATGGGAAGACAACCCCTTGACCATTGTCACGCGACGCTCGATCGACGACACACGCACGGTGCGCCTGACACTCGAAGGCCAGCTGCCGCGCACGCACAACATGTTTAACTTTGTGCGCGGCGACACGTCGGACACGGCCGCCCCCGGCGGCTGGGACTACGTCAATTTTGACCGCGTCTTTTTTGCCGATCCATCGGGCGACATAAAGGTCAAGCTGGCCGCAGAGTCCGCCGCAACGCCCTTTCTTAACGTCAGCTCGCGCGACTACTTCCGCGACGTGCAGCAGCGGAACATGCTGGTCCTGCACGAAGGCGACCACGATCACGAGAGCGACGACCACGGAGCACAACACGGACACGGCAAGGAGCGGTTGAATAAACACATCGACACGGTTGAGTTCGCGCTGAGTCAACACCACTCCTGGGCCAGCGGCGCCTACGAAACAACGATGGCAATTCCGGTTAATCCGGATACAACGCGCGAGGCGACCTGGCTGGCCGGCATGGACATCGGCACACTGGCCAGTTTTGACAAACCGCTGCTGCCGCCGACGTTTAATTTCGTGCTGGTGGATGAGCATGGCAACGTGATCTATCACACCCGGCCGGAGCGCAGCGGCTTCGAGAATTTCCTGACGGAATGCGACGGGAATCAACGTCTGGCGGCAACACTGGCGGGGCGGCGCAGCGATTGGTTAAGCAGCACCTACTGGGGTGAAAACAGGCGCATTTTTACCATGCCGCTGCACGACACGCCCTGGACGCTGATAGTGTATTTCAGCGAGGAAGCCGTCCTGGACGGCAGCAATATCGTTATGCTGACGAGCACGCTGGGACTGTACGGCGTTAACTTATTGCTGTTGTTGATTCTGGTCGTTCTCGGCTTTTCCAGCAGCAGCGTGCAGCTCGACTGGCTGTGGCCGAGCCTGCTGGAATACCGCACCTATCGCAACCTGAGTCTTATTTACCTGGGATTTCTGATTTTCTACGCCGTCACTTTAACGCAGGATGTGCGCTTTGATCACGTGATGGTTGCGGCGCTGCTGCTGCCCGTGTTTTTTGTCTTCATAACCTACTTTTCGCTTAAACGCCAGGAGAAGTTAAACTTTCGCCTGGCGCTGATTATTCTGCCGTTTGCGGGATTCTATCCGCTCGCGGCGGCGGTGCAGTTGTACAACAGCCAGTTAATTCACTCGCCTGCCTGGAAATTTGTGCTGCCCCTCTTGTTGGTCAGCGTGTTGCCGGCGGCAATTGTCGGCTTGCGTAAGCTGATGAACCGCGCGAAGGGCATCAGGCGGGACTGGCGACGCGAGCTGCTGTTTAACGTCGTGACGTATCACCTTCTCATTCTTGTTTTGCAGACAAGGTATCAGTTGTGGGACAACAAGATCGAGTTCTTCTATCACCTGATTCTGATTGCGATGACGGCCTACGCGCTCTACCTGTTCCAGTCAAAGCGCAATTATCTGGCGCGCGACCAGTATCTGCACGAATTGTACCGCCACCGCTCCGGCCAGGTGGCGGGCGTCCCGACCGCGCGTTTTTTCCGGCGCACCTATCGGGCATTTCTCATTATCCTGGTGATGACGACCGGCATCCTGCCGGTGATTGCCTATTTCATTCTTGCGAACGAGGCCACGTTCAATCTCCTGATTAAACACTCGCAGATTACCATGGCGCACCAGGTGCTCGAGCGCGAACACGAAGCCGCCGAGCGCGTAGCGCAGTTAAACACCAATGAAGCGGACTACATCTACAACCGTCTGAAGCACGACGAACGAGGCATGTACCACGGCCCCTTCTTTGAATCCGGATTGCTCTGCACGGCCAGGCCAGTGCCCGCGGGCATCCGCGATACATTCGGCTTCGCCGGTATAATGGACACGGTTGTGATGCACGATCCGGAAAAAGACCCGGTCGGCAGCATTCTGCCGCGCCTGTTAAGCAGGCTGAGTCTGGCTGCCGAAAACAAGGTTGAACTGCGGCGTTATCTCGGCACCAGAGCGGCCGACAGCATCTGGAATACCGGCAGGTCGCTGGACGGCAGCAAAGCAGCCATGATTCACAAACGCCTGAACGGACCCGACAATGTCCTGATGCTCAGCTCCGGCGGAGTGCCGCATTTGAGAGCCGACGGCTTCCGATTTGAGGAGACATCCATTTTTGTCGGCTTGTTCGTCGCCAGCCTGGCTTGCATTATCCTGTTGTACTGGGCCAGCTACAAGTTTGGCGAGCAGGTGCTGCTGAGTCGTTTTGCCAATCCGCGCTCCGGCCGCGGCACACACATCGAAATCCCGAAAGACGCGCCGCTGTTTATTATCAGCCGTCCTTTAATTGCCGTGGACGAAATTATCGAGAACAGCACGTTCGACACGATTGATCCCGAATGGAAAGACCGTGTGATGTTCCTGGACCGCGCCGAACTGCTCGCTTTGACAAACGACAAGATTGAAGCTATGGCGGAGACGGGCGTGCCGCTCTGCACCATCGAAGCATTCGACCTGGATCCGGAGTATTCACAAGCCAACATCCAGTTTATGCTCCGTGTTAACAAACTCAAGGTCGCGGCGGACTGGCAGGTAATTATTGTCGGCAGCGTCGACCCGACGATCGCCTTTCAGGATCAGTCCGTCACGGCGGCCGGTGGCGGCAAAGCGGCGGATGCAGGCGCTGAGGGCGACGACAAAAAAGCTGTGCCTGGAGTCGACTCCAAAGACAACCTGGCGGCAGCGCGCGCCTACTCCACATGGCAAACCGCGTTTTACCAGGAAATGCACGATTCACAAATGTATCGCGCCGACCTGGAGGTAATAGTCGACGACCACAATCTCGACAGCGAACATCTGAAACAGTGCATCCGGATTATTGCACATGAGTTTCACATGACGCGCTGGTTGCGCCACCGCGGACGCAATCTGATGCGCCGCATCTGCCGCGATTACATGGGCTT
This sequence comes from bacterium, assembly GCA_030430495.1. GTDB lineage: Bacteria > Bacteroidota > Ignavibacteria > Kapaibacteriales > UBA7675 > JAUIKM01. Next base: position 16,236 of record JAUIKM010000017.1, read on the forward strand.
TGACGAAGCGGCGCTGCGCCGCCAGATCATGCTCGAAGCCGAGCCGCTCTACCAGGCCATCTGGAATTCCTGCTCACGCGGTGAAAAAGTCCTGCTCGCCAACCTGGCGCGCGACGGCATCGTCAACGGTAAAAATAAACGCGGCGTGTACAGTCTGTTAAACAAACAGCTCATGATGCTTGTGCCGGACCCCAAACTGATCAACGACAGTTTCCGCGAGTACCTGCAGCGCGACGACATTCAACAGGAAGCCGATGCGCTGACGGAAAAATCCTCGCGTACGTCGTGGGAAAACCTGCGCACGCCTTTGATCGTTCTGCTCGCCGCCGGCGGCGCATTCCTGATCGTCACACAGCACGAAATCATCGACATGACAACCGCGATAATTTCAGCTGTGACGGTGCTCGTGCCCGGCATCATGAAAGCGCTGGACTTTTTCCGCAATGGACGTGTGGCCAGCGGCGGCTGACCGACTTAAACAGCGTTTCAGGCGGAAATATGACGGACCTGGAACAAAGCGGCGGCTTCCGGCATTCAACACGCTGACAAACAAGAGGAAAAAGCAAGCCGCCCGCTTTGCAGAAGCGGAGGCGAAGCGCTCAGGCCTCAGGCGGTAAGTCCGCGGAGAAGGCCGATAAAACGCATTTAAACAACAACCGCCATACGGCGTCCCGTACGGCGGTGCGGAATGTTAACATCTTGAGAGTTGGATCGGGAGAATGTGCGCTCAGTCCCCGTCCGGATTTTCGTCCAGGTAGCGTTCCAGTGCGTCCAGTTTTTCCGTCCAGAAAACCTGATACTGCTGCACCCAGTCGGCCACCTCCTTTAACTTGTCGAACTGCGCGTGGCAGGTGCGTTCGCGGCCATTCTTGCGAATGTTAATCAAGCCCGCCTCGGACAGAATTTTAACGTGTTTGGCGACGGCCTGACGGCTGGATTCGAAGTGGTCGGCCAGCGCCAGCATGCTGTGCGAACGGTCCGCCAACAGTTTAATAATCCGCCGGCGCGTCGGGTCCGCTATGGCGTCAAACACGTCGCGATGTGGCCCGCTGTACTCACTTGGCTGTACCATCGACTTCGTCCAGATATGTAACGAGACTTTCGCTGAAGACAGACCAACCGCGATTGATGTCCGCGTACGTGCCTTCCTTCTGCACCGCCGACTCGTCCAGATTGCGGTGAAAAATCGTTAACTCCGTCCCGTCCGCGTGATCCGCCAGGCTGAACGTCACTACCGATTCGTCGTTCATCAGGTTTGTCTTAAACGTCCAGGTGATGGACGTGCCTTCCTCAAATTCGAGCAGGCGACCGCGAATAAAACCGTCGTAACCTTCACCGCAATCGTCCATCGAAGGCTCTTCCTGAAATGTTAACTCCGCGCCGCGACGCAGCTCAAAGTTGTTCCGCATGAACCAGCCGGCAATTTCCTCCGAACGAGAAATTGCGCGCCAGACGCGATCGCGTGAGTGTTTATACACCTTTTTGATGACGACTTGCTGGGTTGCTTCCTTCACCATAATCATGCCTCCATTACAACAGTTGACAATTGCTGAACGGTCGCCTTATGCAACCGATTGATTGCACAAATATAATGGAGTCCGCCTCAATACGCAACCATAAGGTTGCATATTCTGAAGATTTATGCCCCGGCGTCCGTCGTCGGCAGAGTGAACCAGATTTGAGTATCGGAGTGATGCAGATGCACGCGCTGCGTTGAGCCCGCGCTGAGCTGCAATTCCCGCTCGAAGAAATAGAGGGCCTGGCCCCAGTGAACGTCGTCGCCGTCGGGGCCGCTGTTGAGTGTGAGGCCCTCGCCCAGGTCGAGCTCAAACCAGAACATGACGCCGTCGCAGGCGCCGCTTTCCAGCGGAGAAAATTCCAGATCGTGACGATGTCCGGCAGCCACGGCAGGCGAAGCGGGCGGCCGATAAAAATCGAGGGCCAGCGCTTCCACGACGGGGCTGAGCAGCCGGCAGGGCTCGCGGCGCGCGTCGATACCGACGTATTCCCAGGGAATGCGGAAGGCGTCAAAAGCCGAGAGATCAAAACCTTCGATCTGCGCAACGGGATTGACGAGGCGCAGTTTGGGGGCGCGAACAAGCGCGCAGTAAATCCGCGCCGCGGACGGAATCAGGCGCACATTCTCCGACGCAAGCTTGCCGGCGGCATGGCGCATGGTCGGCAGAATGCCTTCGCCCAGCAGCCCGGCATCGACGACTTCGGCCAGGATGACGTCGGCCGGACGCGGCAATTCGTGCCCGACGCGCAGACCGGTCGACTTGGCTTCGAACAACTGAATTTTATCGCTCATGGAATTGTCAGCCAGAACGCGGCGGGTGACGGGCGCAATCAGCGAGTTCATCTCGCAGGCGACGACGTCGCCGGCGCCGGCGCGCACGGCCATCATGGCGAGCAGCCCGCTGCCGCTGCCGATATCCAGCACCAGATCGTCCGGGCCGACGGCCTGCCGGATTGCGGCGTCAAAGCGACTGTTGCGCGCCGTATCGCTGAGCAGCTGCAGATGCCAGGCGGGGAAATTGCGGCGACGCGCGCGGCGCAGATTGCGGTCGGCCAGAAAATCGTCGGGATCGCGCGCCAGAATCTCCTCAAAAGCCGCAATCGACTCATCAACGCGATTCAGCATAAAAAGCGCATTGGCGCGGCGGCGCAGCGCGTCGCTGTTGGCGGGGTCGACCGCAACGGCCTGTTCATAACTTTCCAGCGCCGCCTGGTAGTCGCCGTTGTCCTCGTGCGCCGTGCCCAGGGAAACGTGCGCCAGCGACTCTTTCGGTTTGTCTTTCACGAGTGCGCTCAGCAGGTCGATCGCCGCGTTGACTTCGCCGTTCATACACAGAACATTGCCGATGTTGACGCGCGCGTGCACATCGCCCGGATCGACGTTCAGCACTTCTTCGAACAGGGCGCGCGCTTCGTCCAGCCGCCCCTGCATGCGCCGCACATTGCCCAGGTTTACGAGCAGCGGCGCTTGCCTGGGCCGCAGTTTGCGCGCCGCCTCGTACTCCTGTGCCGCTTCATCAAGCCTTCCCTGCTGCGCCAGCACGTTGCCGAGGTTGAACAGATTGCCGAAATCGTCGGCTTTGATGTCGATCGCAGCGCGGTAGGCCCTGATCGACGCGTCGAACTCACTGCGTGCGTAGAGCACGTTGCCGAGCAGTCCGTGGGCAAAACCGTTGTGCGGATCCGCCTTGACGGCTCGCGCCAGCAGTTTGTGCGCCAGGTCCATGCTGCCGCGCTGATAGTGGATGGAACCGAGGTTTGCCAGGGTGTCGGCGTGTTTGGGGTTGGTCTGCAGCACGCGCTGATACGACTTGATCGCCGCATCAAATTTGCCCTGCAACTGACTGCGGAGAGCTTCCTGGAACAGCTGCTGCGCCCTGCCCGTGAGTATTTTGGCCATGTGATTTTCCCGTGTTCATGAGCGATCCGCAGCGAAAATACGCAATGACGCCGTTTTCCCGTCCGTCGCCGTCAAAATCAGTCAAAAGCCGCGGCCTGGAGGGCGGCGTTCAAGATCGCGTTTGATGCTCCAGCGGCTGGGTGATATATTTGTGTTGCGCCACGGCAGTCACCGCGGCGTTTTGCATTCCCGGATTTCCCCAACAGCCGACCGGAAGCAATGACCAGATCCAGATTTGTCCTTACTGCCTGTTTCTTTTGTTTGTCATGCAGCCTGATGTTCTCAGCCGCGCCGCGGGCGGCGGCGCAGGACAAACCCGAGCCGCCCGATTCGCTGATGGTGAAGACATTCAGCGTGCGCCACTATTCCGACTTTGACGACTGCGACCTGGAGATCAGGTATCCACAGATTGTGGACGAGGACGGCGACCCCTACGATGACACGATCGACTATCCGGCGCTGACGGCCATCAACACGGAAATCTGCCGCGCGCTGATGCTGGCGCCCGAGACCGTTCTGGAGCAGTGCGAACCATTGGCGGTCAAGCGCATCGACTATCGCGTCTACTACAATCGCGACGGCTGGCTGAGCATGATTATCGAAACGCGCGTGGTCGACAGTTTTGCCGGCGACGAGGAACTGGACGCGATGATCTTCCAGGAGGCTTTCCACTTTAACTTTCTGACCGGCAAACGCCTGCTCTTGTCCAACATGATGCAGGGCAACTACGTCGAGGCGCTGCAGGTTTTCCTGCAACGCGCTCTGGTGGCGCGCGGTTATGAAGACGCCACGCCCTACGTGGAAGACGACACGGCATTTTACCGCGACGGCGACAACCTGGTGTTCATCATTGACATCGAAACGCCGCCGGAACACGTCGCAATTCCGTTCAAAGCCGTCAAGGAGTTTCTGACGGACGACGTGCCGCTGCGCCACGACGACTGAGAAATTGCCACTGCCCGGCGCGCAGACGCCGCGTTTGTGAAAAAACAAGTTTAACGGTTCCGCTGCGGGACCAAACAACGCGCAGGTTAAACGGGCCTTAAACAGATGGTCCGGCGCAAATTATCAGCTAACGGTGTACAACGATGGCCAAGAATCAGTCGGCTCTGGATGTGATCGTCTCCCTGGCAAAACGCCGCGGATTTGTTTTTCAATCGTCGGAAGTGTACGGCGGCCTGAACGGCTGCTGGGATTTTGGTCCGCTCGGCGTCGAACTCCTGCGCAACTACAAGGACGCCTGGTGGCGCGCCATGACGCTGCGCGACGACGTCGTCGGCCTGGACGCGGCCATCCTGATGCACCCGCGCACCTGGGAAGCCAGCGGTCACACGGACAGCTTCAGCGACCCGATGATCGACAGTAAAACAAGTAAAAAACGCCACCGCGCAGACACGCTGATTGAGGAGTTTATCCAGCGCCTGCGCAAAAAGAAAAAGACCGAGCGCGCCGACGCAATCGAAGCGCGCCTGGAGCAGGCCCGCGAAGCGGAGGACTTTTACAACATCATCGCAGAAGAGGAAATCCCCGACCCGGACACGGGAACCTGCGACTGGACGGAAGTGCGCAACTTCAACCTGATGTTTAAAACCTTTGTCGGCCCGCTGGAAGACGAAAGCAGCGCGGTCTATCTGCGACCCGAAACCGCCCAGGGCATTTTTGTCAACTTCAAAAATGTGCTGGATTCCTCGCGACAGAAAATCCCCTTCGGCATTGCGCAGATCGGCAAGTCCTTCCGCAATGAAATCAATACCAAATATTTCCTGTTCCGCACGCGCGAGTTCGAACAGATGGAAATGCAGTATTTCGTCAAACCGGGCGAGGAGATGGAATGGTACGAGCGCTGGCGCGAAGAGCGCTGGAACTTCTACCTGAACCTGGGCTTCAACGAAGACAGCCTGCGCCGCAAGGAACACGCCAAGCTGGCGCACTACGCCAACGCCGCGGAAGACATTGAATTCCACTTCCCCTTCGGCTGGGGCGAGATTGAGGGGATTCACTCGCGCACGGACTTCGACCTGCAACGCCATCAGGAATTCTCCGGCAAAAAGATGGAGTTTGTCGACACGGTGACGCGCGATCGTTTTGTGCCCTACGTGGTGGAAACGGCGGCGGGCTGCACGCGCGGCTTCATGGCAGTGTTGTGCCAGGCGTACAACGTAGAATCTGTTGAAGGCGACAACGGCAAGAGCGAAGAGCGCACGGTACTGAAGTTTCACCCAAAACTCGCGCCGATCAAAGCGGCGGTTTTCCCGCTGGTTAAACGCGACGGCATGCCCGAGTTCGCGCACAAACTGTACAAGGACCTGCAGCGCAGTTTCACGGTGCAGTACGACGAATCGGGCGCGGTGGGACGCCGCTACCGCCGTCAGGACGAAATCGGCACTCCCTACTGTTTTACTGTGGACACGGATTCCTTAAGCGACGGCACGGTGACGGCACGAGACCGCGACACGATGGAGCAGGTGCGCATTCCGGCAGACGGCGCGTTAAACTGGCTGCGCGACAAACTGGACGCTTAAACAGCGTTTGCAGAACACTCGACACTTTAAACTCCGGACGACTCGCCGCAGTCGTTCGGAGTTTTTTTTGTTTGAGACTGGATTTGAGCACGGCGTTTAACAACGTGAAACGGACTCTGGACGCGGGGCTTTGTACTCGACGACAAACAAAACCCTCATGAGAGCCTGATGCCGATGCGAAGCGAGGCAGCAAAGCGATCAGGGAACACACCGTCCGACTCCCGCAACATGCACCGCTAAAACTCTCGCCGCAAACGAAAAAAACTGAACGTGACGAATTCCGCGCCGAACGCTTATTGTTTCGCGGTCAGCGGGAATTGTACGCGGCAAATTGCATTCGCTACGGGCCGTACATACGCGAAACCGAATGCCCCCCGACCGTGTTGAACGCAGACGACACAATGCACGAACGGCATTGTCGTTGTCTTCAAAGAGCCAGATTCGCAGCATATTTCCCTTCGGAGCCAAGCGTGACGAAACATCGCACTACCGCCGGCATACATCGCAAGTTTTTCCGGATTTTCCTCTTCGCAATGATTGCGTCCGCCGCCGCCGGCACGTCCGCCCGCGCCGACGACAGCAGCGACTCCCTGTACTACGAAGTCAACAAATCGCTGATGGTCTTCGGCGACCTGTTTCGCCAGGTCAACAGCAACTACGTCGACGACGTGAAGCCGGATGAGATGCTGCGCCGCGGCCTCGACGGCATGCTCGAATATCTGGATCCCTACACGACCTATATCTCCAATGATGAGAGCGACCAGGTCGACATGCTCACCAAGGGTTTCTACGGCGGCCTGGGCGTCACGATCGCCGAGATTAACGGCGAGACCACCGTGGTCGACGTGGCCGAAGGTTATGCGGCCGACAACGCCGGCATCCGCATCGGCGATAAGATCTACATGATAGACTCCGTCGTCGTCCTGAACAGCGACCACAAGGAGCTGCGCCAGTACACACGCGGTAAGGCGGGCAGCGAACTGACGGCGCACATTATTCGCGAGGGCCTGGGCGATACGCTGGCGCTCAACCTTAAACGCGAGAAAATTCAGATGCGCACCGTGTCGTATGCCGGTTTCCTCGGCGGCGCGACGGGCGACGGCGTTGCAGGCGAAATTGACGAAGGCAACATCGGTTATATCAAACTCGACCGCTTTGCGCGCGGCGCCAACGCCCAGTTCCGCCAGGCGCTGGATAACCTGAAGCGGCGCAAGGCGATGAAAGGACTGATCGTCGACCTGCGCGGCAACCCCGGCGGACTGCTCGATGCGGCCGTGTCCATCAGTGAAATTTTTGTGCCGACCGGCAGTCAGATCGTCGCGACGCGCGGTCGTTCGCCGCTGGCGGGCAAAGAATACGTCGCGCGCGGGATTCCAAAGGAACCCGAACTGCCGCTCGTGATTCTCATCGACAAAGGCAGCGCCAGCGCCAGCGAAATATTCGCAGCGGCCATTCAGGACCTGGACCGCGGCGTCCTCGTCGGCGAACGCTCCTTCGGCAAGGGCCTCGTCCAGACAATCTCCTCGCTGCCTTTTGAAGCCACCCTCAAGATGACCACGGCGCGCTATTACACGCCTTCCGGCCGATGCATCCAGCGCATCAAATACGAAGAGCAACGCACGCATCACAACGATCAGGCCGAACTCGCCGCCGAACCGCACGATTCGACAATTTTCTACACACAGGGCGGCCGCCCCGTGTACGAATCCAACGGCATCCGCCCCGACGTGCACGTCTCGTCCGAACCCGCGTCCGAGTACGTGCGCGACCTGAAGGACGGGCACATGCTGTTCCGCTTCGGAACGCGCTACAGCGCACGCATGCGCGAGCTGCCGCAGGACTTTCACGCCGACAGCACGGCGCTCAAACAGTTTGCGGCATTTCTGGAAGAAGAACATTTTGTCCACGATCAGGACATTCTTTCGGCAATCGAAGTGCTCGAAGAGAAGTTCGCGGCCGATGAAGATTTCAGCGGTTTTTCGCCGCGCATGCAGATGTTGCGCGACGACCTGGCAAAACTGCGGACGTCCATGATTGAACGCCACGCCGACGAGGTTCTGGCAGAGCTGGATCGCGAAATTTCAGCGCGTTTCCTGACGCGGGCCGAACGCATCGCGGCCGGACTCGGCGACGATCCGCAGGTGCAAACCGCCGTGCAAATTCTGAACGACCAGGAGCGCTACGGCAAAATCCTGGACCTGACTGTAGCCGATGGAGAGCGCTGAACAGTCATGCAGTTCGAACTGATGATGCTCGGCGGCGTTGAAGAAATCGGCGCCAATTCCTGTTTTATGAGTTTTGACGGCGTCGGCATCATCGTCGACGCGGGCCTGCACCCCAAGCGACGCGACGCACTTGCTCTCCCCGACTTCAGCGCCATTCAGGACCGCAGTGCGGCCGCCATTCTGATCACACATGCCCACACGGATCACCTTGGCGCGCTCCCCTTTGCCATGCATCACCAGCCGCAGATGGCTGTTTTCATGACGCGGGCCACGCGCGATCTCAGTGAAATTATGCTGCGCAATTCCTCCCGCCTGCTCCGGACGGAAGTAGCCGAAGAATTTCCGCGCGAAGCGCTGGCGCAATACAGGCCGGAAATTGTGCGCAACCTCAGCGTGCTGATCCAGGGCATGCGCCTCGACGAAGAATTTACCATTGCGGGAGCGCACGGCGGAGGACACGATATCCGCGTGCGGTTCTGCCACGCGGGCCACATTCTCGGCGCTGCGGGTGTGCTGTTCGACGTCGGCGGACGCCGCATTCTGCACTCCGGCGACGTGCACTTCGGTTCGCAGGAGCTGATCGCCGCCGCGGAGCTGCCGCGCGAACACGTCGACGTACTGGTGCTCGAATCGACCAACGGCGCACAGCTGGAGCCGGCCGCGCCCGAGGTGGAAACGCGCAGGCTGGCCGAGCTGATCAACCGCGCCTCCAATGCCGGCGGCTCCGTCCTGATTCCGGCTTTTGCACTCGGCAAAACGCAGGAAATGCTCAAGCGCCTGCACAAAATGATGAACGCGGGCATGATCCCGCGCCTGCCGATGTACTCCGGCGGCCTCAGCGCCAAAATCAACATCGTCTACGACCGCTACTGCTACACCGTCCCGCGCGTCGACCCCGGTTTTGAGATGACGGACATCGCCCACGCGCCGATCGACTACAAAACTCTGATGAGCGGTCCGTACTTCAAACATCCGTCCATCGTCCTGGCCACCAGCGGCATGCTCAACGCCGGCACGACGGCATTTAAACTGGCGCATGCCTGGATGCAACGCCCCAACTTCGCCATCGCATTTGCAGGCTATCTGGACGAGGACTCGCCCGGCTACGCCCTGGCGCATTCAGCGCGCAACGAGGAATTTCTGCTGGCGGGCCGCAAGGTCAAACGCGTCTGCGAGGTCGGCCGGTTCCGCTTTTCGGCGCATGCCATGCGCGCCGATCTGATCGACTACGTTTGGGATGTTCGCCCCAATCACCTCTTTCTGGTCCACGGCGATTCCGAGGCCTGCGAATCACTCGGGGCGGCTGTTAAGTCGCGCCTGCCGCAGTGCCGCATCAGAATTCCGCGCCGTTCTCATCCATATGTAATTGATCTTTCGTAAGTTTCGAGTTTGTTTGGGGCTGTTAACATCCGGATGACAACATGAGCGACGCACTGGAATACCGCAATTCGCTGTATGCCGACTACGCCAATTCCTGGGGTAAATTCACTTCGCTGGACGACGTGTACGAATGGCTCGACCGCACGTCCCGGGGGCTGGAGCACGAATTCCTGCCCATGCTTCCGGCCGATAAAAACTGCAGTATTCTCGATGTGGGCTGCGGCTGCGGACCGCTCCTGTACATGCTTAAACAACAGGAATACGGCAACGCGCGCGGCATCGACGTCAGCCCGAGCCAGGTGGAAACGGCGCACAAAGCCGGCCTGCACAACGTCAAACAAGCCGACGCAATTGACTTCCTGCAGAACAGCGACCACCGCTACGACGTGATTTTCGCCATCGACCTGATTGAGCACTTAAACAAAACCGAGTTCATCTCGCTGATGCAGTCCATGCGCGGCGCGCTGCGCCCCGGCGGTGAGATTATCATGCGCACGCCCAATGTGGACGCGCCATTTGGAACCGTGTATTCCTACGGCGATTTTTCACACGAAATGCACTTGAACAAACTCTCGACGCACGAAATTCTCAGCGCCCTTCAATTCCGCGAGGTCCGGGTAATTCCTTCGGAGCCGCGCGCGCACACAACCGCACGCGAATTACTTCGAAAGGGCATCTGGGCCTTTATGCGGCCGGTGTTTGCCGCTCTGTTATTTTCCCGCGGTCTGCGTCAGGGCGACGTGGTTTTAACACCCAACATGGTTATTCGCGCTCGCCGTTGAACATTGACAACACATCGACGCAACACTTAAACATGCGACTTTGCTCAGAGACTGAACACTGAGCGCTTCGCCCTGCGTTGCATGGCTTGCTTTTTTCTTTTGCTTGTCACGCAGCTGGATGTTAAAAGCCCTGCAGACGGTCGACAGATTTCAAGGTGCGGTGCATAAAACGCAGATACAGGATTTTAATCTCTGGTGTTTGCGGTGCGATTACTCGTCGTCGTTAAACTCAAGCGTGTACTCGTCGTACAGCTCCTGATCCAGCGCCTCGATGAATCGCGATGGACGTCCAAGCACCATGCCCGTCTCGCGGTCGTAAATATTCATCGGATAACTCATAAACAGGTGATCGGCGGCGCGGGTGCAGGCCACGTAAAACAGGCGGCGCTCTTCCTCCAGGTCTTCCGTGCTCTTGAACGAGCGCACGGGCGGGAACCGTCCGTCGAGCACCCAGATCACAAATACCACGCGCCACTCCAGGCCCTTGGCCGAGTGAATTGTCGAGAGCGTCAGAAGCGATTCATCTTCGTCGTTGGTGGCCGAGACATCTTCGAGCGATTCGACCGGCGCTTCCAGCGCCATATCCGCCAGCAATTCATCCAGATCCGCATAACGCTCGGCAATTGTCTGGAACATCTCAATATCGCGCGAGCGCTTCTGGTGGTCGTCGTACTTGCGTTTAAGCGTCGGCCAGTAAAAATCGACGACGGTCGCCACGCACTCATCGACGCCGACGCGTTTTCGATTGAGTTTGTTTAACATGCCGAACAGTTCTTCGACGCTTGTGTTATTGCCGGCGAGCGCCTTAAAGCGCTGCACATCGGACCAGGTGGCGCTTTCTTCGGTCACGGCGTCCACAATGGCGCCGGCGCGGCGCGGGCCGATGCCTTCGAGCAGCAGCAGGATGCGGTTCCAGCTGACGGCGTCGCGCGGATTGACCAGCACGCGCAGGTGCGCAATCACATCCTTAATGTGCGCCGTTTCGAAAAACTTGAACCCGCCGAATTTCTGGAACGGCACATTCGCCTTGTTTAAGTACAGCTCCACGTCGGACGAATGATGCGATGAGCGAAACAGCACCGCCATGTCGCTCAGTTCGACGCCTTCCTCGCGCATTTCCAGCACCTGCGACACGACAAACTCGGCCTGTTGTTCCTCGTTGTCGGCTTTAATCAGGTAGGGTTTGTCTTCCGCTTGTCGATGTGTGTACAATTCCTTGTCGAACTTTTGCACGGCCGCATTCATGACGGCATTGCTCAGATCGAGAATCGGCTGCGTGCTGCGGTAATTTTCTTCGAGTTTAATGATCGTACATTCTTTGTTAAAAGCCTGCGGAAACTTCATGATGTTCGCAAAGTTCGCACCGCGGAAAGAATAAATGCTCTGCGCGTCATCGCCCACCGCCATGACGTTTTCCTGCTGCCCGGCCAGGAAAACCACTATTTCATGCTGCGGTATATTCGTGTCCTGATATTCATCCACCAGCACGTGTTTGTACTGACGCTGCACCTGCTCACGCACGGCGGGCACCTCCTGTAAAATCTTGTGCAGATAAAACAGCAGGTCGTCGTAGTCCATCAGGTTATGGTTGACTTTGTAGCGCGCATATGCTTCGGCCAGATACTCGATTTCCGTCGTATCTTCCACAAACTGCGGGTAGTCGTTGTGAATAATGTCTTCGATGCTCGACGCGCGGTTCATCGCGGCCGATATGATGTTGTGAATTGTCTGTTTGCGCGCAAAACGCTTTTTGCGCGAGCCGACCACCTGCGCCCGCAGCAGGTTGACCACATCCTGTGCGTCGCCCTGGTCCAGCACGGAAAAACTGGAATCGAATTTGATGTGTTTGGCGTGTCGGCGCAGCACCTGATTGGCAAAAGAGTGAAATGTCCCGCCGGCGACGTGTTCGCAGCGGCCGTCCAGCAGCATGGTGGCGCGCCGCAGCATTTCACCCGCGGCTTTGCGCGTAAAGGTTAACAAAAGAATGGCCCGCGGGTCAACGCCGTCTTCAACGAGCCGCGCCACGCGGTAAATGAGCGTCCGGGTTTTACCCGTTCCCGCTCCTGCGATGATAAGCGCGGGACCGCCTGCGTGCATAACGGCCTGGTGCTGCGCCGCGTTTAATTCATCCGCATAGCGAATTGTGTAGTGCTGCCCGGGCCCCCGTTTGCGCGATGTGACTTTTTTCAGACTTAACTTTTTCATGGCGGCCCTGTACAGTTGCTGATCGCATTAAACCAGGTCGATGTCTTTGGTGATGGTTCCCTTGCGCACCGCCTGCCCGATAATAAATGTCAAACCCAACAGCAGACTGACAATTCCGCCGAAGGCGGTCATCAGGGCGACGCGCGGCGAGGTTTTCTTTTCCGGCGCTATGGCATCGTCCAGCACCTGTACCGTCGACACATCGCGCTCTTCCTGAATCGCTTCCTGCGCGCGTTGTGTTTCGAGGAATGCCTGAATTTTTTCGCGCACTTTTATTTCGCGTTCAAAGTCAAAGTAGGTGCGCGACAGCGAGGGGATGTCGTCCAGCGCTATCGAGAAAGCGTCGTCGTCCACCAGCCCACCGGATTGAATGCGTCTGTACTGTTCCTTCAGCGTGTTTAACTGCTGCTCCAACTCACGCACCCTGGGCGTAGCGGCATCCAGCTGTTGGCGCGCCACTTCCAGCTCCAGCTGCGTCTCGGCAATCATTGTCCCGATGGCGACGGCGTTTTGTACAATCGCCGTGGCTTGTTCATCCAGCGCGAGAATTTTGTTGTCGCGGCGGAACACTTCCAGCTCGGCCTGAATTGAATCCAGTTCGGCGCGCGTCTGGCTCATGTAGCGTTCGATATAGCGCCGCGTGTTGCGTGCAGAGGAGACATTTTTGGCATGGTTAAGGCTGTCGAGAACTTCAATGGCTGAATTAACCAGGCAGGCGGCCATTTCGGCTGTTCGGCGCTGTTCCGTGCTGTCCGGAAACCAGGGCGTCTCAAGCGCACTCATGACGACAATCAGACCGGTATTGTTGATGTCGTACACGTAGGCCGCGCGCAGCGCCTCAACCAGCTGTTGTCCGCTGATGGTCGCGAACTCATGAAACTCGCGCACATTGCAGCGCGACGCAACGGCTTCACACAGTGTGCGGCTCTTGAGGATGTCGACGAAACGACGTGAGCGCTCACCGCCGCCGCCCAGTTCGCCGAGATCCAGCCCGATGGAGCTACTGCTGAGAATTGAGGACAGGCCGCCCTTACTCTCCTGCTCCGGCGGCATCACCGTCGCCCAGGTGGAGTATGTCTCGGGCATGATCCTGGCGTACACAAAGGCGCCTACCGTTCCGACAAGAAGGATAATCAGCAGGGGCAGGCGTTTCAGCCATGCGGCGTGCCAGATATTCGAAAGCGTCAGCAGGTCAAGGTTTGAGCTCGAGTTGCCAGAATTGCTCATAGAACGCAGTGTTCCGGAAAATGTGTAAAATTCGATTCCGTTCGGCGGCGGCCTTCAACGCTGCAACACCGAAAATACTCAGCGGGCAATTGATACGACAACAGCGGCAATGGTAAACAGCTGCGTGGCAATTGTCAGTGCATCGGAGAAGACATCGATAAACTCGGTCTCCGGCTCCTCCGGCACCAGTATTCTGTCTCCGGGTTCAAGCTTGTAGTTGAAGTCGTCCGCCAGGAACTGCTCGCCCTTGGACTTGATCACGAGCGTGCCGCCCTCGTCGGCGCGGTAACCATAGCCGCCCGCCAGGACGATGTAGTCGCTGTAAGTCAGGTTGGGCTGATAGACGACACGGCCGGGGCTGTTGACGCGACCAAGAATGTTGATGTAGTCCTTGCGCGCCGGCACGTAAATCGAATCCTGGTCCTGCAGGATTATGTTGTTTTCGTCCTGGTCCTCGCTGTACAGCAGTTCAAAGTCGACGGCCATCAGACCTTCTTCTTCGCGCGCCCGGGCGCGGTAATACTTCAATTCGTCATCGCTCATTTCCGATGGATCCAGTTTGGACAGGCGCACAAACTCTTTGTCGATCTCGCCGAAGTCGGAACGGCGCACCACCACCGCGCCTTCCAGCAGGGCGTTGTTCGTGAATCCGCCCGTGCGATTTATCAGCTCGCGCAGATGCACCGCATTGCGCGAGATCGGGTAGCGACCGGGGTAACGCACCTCCCCTTCCACCACGACAGTTTCCGTCGACAGCCAGTTGGGTTTGGCGCGCACGTTGATGCGGTCGCCGGCTTCCAGCGGAATGTCGTTGGGTAAATCCATATCGACAATCAGGTTGCTTTCCCAGTTGTTAAGGTCGAGGAAAACCCGATCGATCTGCCCGTCATTGCCGGTGATGCGCCCCAATTCAACCGAGTCGAGAAAGGCCGAAGGCGCAAGACCGCCGGCAAATCGCAGCATAGTCGACAGTTTGTCGCCTTCAATAAACTCGTAGCGCCCCGGATAGGGCACCGATCCGCGCACATCGACAATCTTGCGATCAAATGCCACCGGAACAAAAACGCGGTCGCCGCCCTGCAGCGTCGGATTGTTTTCCTGGTCGGCAAATCGATAAAAGGACTGCAAATCAACATCCAGGTTAATACTGGCGGTGTCGTCCAGATAGCGCAGCACCTTAATGCGTCGGAGCGAAGAGTTGAATCGCAGACCGCCCGCGCGCTCGATAACTTCCGAAACGCGGTCCGCCGCCGTGGCTTCCACCGTCGAGGGCTTGCGAACCTGACCAAGCACGACAACTTTGAAGGTGCGCAGCTTGGACAGAATCACCGCGACCTCGGCCGAGCGATAGATTTTTTTGGTCGCCATCACAATGAGTGAATCGGCTTCGTGCAGACTGCGATAACGCACGTCCACGATTCCCACGCCCGGAATCAGCACTTTGCCCTCGGGCGAAACGCGCATGGAATGCTCCAGCGGTTTGCTGGTCATGATCGAAACTGTCAGAACGTCGTTTGGACCCAGGATGTAAGTTCGCGGGTCGATTTCGCGTTCGAGCAGGCCGGCGGAACCCTTGGCGAGTTCCTGGCCGATTTTGTAGGCGACGGTATCGTATTCGCCGGGAGAACGGAAGTCGCGCTTCGGCAGGCGAATGTTGTCGTTCTCGTACTCCGTTTCCTGGGCGCTCGATGGCAAACAAAAGAGAAAAACAGCAAACGCCGCAAACAGGAAGGGAGCCATGCCCCGCACCGGCAGACTGATTGGTATCATACGTTCCGATTACACGTGAATAAAGAAAGCTGGAAGGTTGCCCGGCATCGTCCGGCGAAGAAGCGCGACGCGCACGGGACCGTGCGGCTGACGAACTTTTCGCAAATTGCGAATGCAGGGATTCGCATGACTACAGCACACAAATTATTTATTTCCCTATGATTGACCAAGATAAGGACGCTGAAGCAGAGCTGCAGCGCTTACTCGATTTTGCCTGTACACAGGCGCGGCGCGCGGGCGAACTATTGCGCGAGGGATTTGGAACGGCCTTCGACATCGACATCAAACCGGGCGCAGGCCGCCACAATCTCGTAACCGAGTACGATCAGGCGGCCGAAAAACTGATTGTCGATGCACTGCGTGAAGAATTTCCGGAGCACGCAGTATTGGCCGAAGAAGGCGGAGAGATGCTTGCCGACGATCCGGAGGCCGTGCGCTGGATCATTGATCCGCTGGACGGCACCGTCAACTTTGCACATGGTATTCCGCTGTTTTCCGTCAGCATCGCCGCGCAGAAAAAGGGCGAGATTCTGTGCGGCGCAGTGTATCAACCGATGCTGGACGAACTGTTTCATGCCGCCAAAGGTACAGGCGCATTCCTGAATGGAAAAGGCATTAAAGTGTCCGGGGCCGCAAATTTACCCGACGCACTGCTGGTAACCGGCTTTCCGTACAACGTTCACGAGAATCCCGGCGGGACGCTGGAACACTTCACTGCCGTGCTGCGCCAGGGCATTCCGCTGCGCCGCCTGGGCTCTGCCGCACTCGACCTTTGTTACGTCGCCGCCGGGCGGTTTGACGGCTTTTTTGAAATCGAACTACAGCCCTGGGACGTCGCCGCAGGTTACCTGATAGCGCGCGAAGCCGGCGCGACAACCACGAATTACGCGGGCGCCGGGTACCGTGTGGAACGCGGCCCGATTGTGGCAACGAACGGTCACATTCACGCGGCGCTGCTGGACCTGCTGCAACAGGCGGGCTGAGCCGGAACGGCTGTTTCTCCCTGATCTGTTCCTGCCGAACGGTCTGAATCGGCTCCGAGCCGCCGGAATTTTAGAAAGTGCGTTATGATCCGTATTTTCTACGCTTTGCTTGCAAACGCCCGGCCGCACGGTACATCCAACATACATCGGGCCGGCCGCTCTCTTCTGAAACGCACTCACAAATACGTTCCAACTCCATGAAACTGATCTACTGTCTGGCATTCCTGTTCCTGTCCGCAACGACAATGCTGACCGCACAGGACGCCGATCCGGCGACGGCAACAACGACCGAAGTTACCATTGATCAACGAATCGACGAAGCGTTGGCCCCATATGCCCGCTTTGTCGAGGACAAAATCTTTTTCAAAGTGCCGATCGGCGGCGGGCACGAAATTCCATTTGTGCTGATCTGGCTGATAGCCGGCGCCGTTTTTTTCACGATTCGCATGGGATTCATCAACCTTCGGGGATTCGGCCTGGCCATTCAGGTCGTCCGCGGCGTCTTTACCAATCCCAAGGATAAAGGCGAGGTTTCGCACTTTCAGGCGCTGGCGACGGCGCTCTCGGCCACGGTCGGCCTCGGCAACATCGGCGGAGTGGCGATTGCCATTGCCGTTGGCGGCCCCGGCGCGACCTTCTGGATGATCGTGGCAGGTCTGCTGGGCATGTCCTCCAAATTCGTCGAATGTACACTCGGTGTAAAATACCGCGAGGTGGACGAGCACGGCGTGGTTTCCGGCGGCCCGATGTACTACCTCTCCCGCGGCCTGGCCAAACACGGCAAAGTCGTCGGCGGAGTCGGCGCGGTGCTGGCTTTTATCTTCTCCTTTGCCTGCGTGATGGGTTCCTTCGGCGGCGGCAATATGTTTCAGGTCAACCAGGCCTACGCCCAGTTCAGCAACATGTCGACCAACCTGGTTGGCTGGACGATCGACGGATGGATCTTCGGTGTCATCATGGCCGGCGCAGTAGCGATCGTAATTCTCGGCGGCATTCGCAGCATCGCCAAAGCGACGGAAAAAATTGTGCCCTTCATGTGCGGCGTTTACGTCCTGGCGGCGCTCGTGATCATCGGCATGCACATTCCCGACATCCCGGGCGTCTTCGGCCAGATTTTCAGCGGCGCTTTTACGGGCGAAGGCATAGCGGGCGGTTTCATGGGCGTGCTGATCCAGGGATTCCGGCGGGCGGCATTCTCGAACGAGGCCGGTATAGGTTCCGCCTCGATTGCACACTCAGCGGTCAAAACTGAAGAACCGGTCAGCGAAGGTATCGTGGCCCTGCTCGAACCGTTTATCGACACGGTCGTTGTCTGCACAATGACGGCGCTGGTGATTATTATCACGAACAATCACCTGGATTCAACGGCGGCCGACGGTGTGTTACTGACATCGCGCGCCTTTGATTCGGTGATCGGCGGCTTTGACATAGTGCTGTCAGTTGCTGTTATCCTGTTCGCCTTTTCCACCATGATTTCATGGTCGTATTACGGTTTGAAGGCCTGGACCTTTATGTTCGGCGCGGGACGCGTTGCCGACCTGAGCTACAAACTGCTTTTCCTGACTTTTGTAGTTCTGGGTGCGGCGATGAGTCTGGGCGAAGTCATCCGCATTTCAGACTCGATGATCTTTCTGATGGCATTCCCGAACATTCTCGGGCTGTTGTTCCTCTCGGGCGAAATACGAAAGGACCTCCGATCGTATATATCGCGGATTCGCAGCGGCGAGATTCCGCGCTTCAAATAAACGTCCCGGGCGTCGATTGCAAGATCGGCGCCCGCGCTTTTTTCTCCCGTTCCACACGGCTCAACAATGAAGATTTCCACTCGCATCATGTCGGGTGCAGGCAACATGTTCACGGTCATCGACCGGCGTGAACACGCACTGACAAACGAACAGGCCGCGCGCCTGACGCCGCTCCTGTGCGCACCCGGCGAACACGCCCCCGATGGAACGGAGGGACTGATTCTGCTGGACGTCGGCACCGGCGGGCTGGACTTCCACATGGAGTTCTTCAACCCGGACGGCTCCCATGGCGCGATGTGCGGCAACGGCGGCCGCTGCGCCCTGCGCTTTGCCGCGGAAGTCGGAATCGTTGACGCGCGTGAAGGCGAGCGCTACCGCTTTGATGTTCTGGGCCAGACCTATGCGGCCGAACTGCGCGGGACAAACGTGCGTCTGTTTTTGCCGCCGCCCATTGAGGTGGATTTTGATCGCCAACTTGTCGTTGACGGGCATGCGCTGCCCTGCGCCTACATCAACGTCGACTCGGATCACATCGTGATGGACTATGCGCAGGTGCGATCGGTCTTCGGCGCGTCGCTGCGCAGCTTCGACCTGCAAAACTGGGGGCGGAAAGTGCGCTATCACGCAGACCTGGCTCCGCGCGGCGCCAACCTCGACGTCTACGAACTCCGTCCCGACGGCAATATCGATCTGCGCACCTACGAACGCGGGGTCGAAGCTGAAACCGGCGCATGCGGAACGGGTGCAGTTGCGACCGCGCTGACGGCAATTGAAACACGAGGGCTGTCCGCACCACTCAATATCATCCCGCCCAGCGGGGAAATGGTCAGCGTCGATTTCACTCCCACACCTGAATCGATTGAATTTTGTATCCTCGAAGGCCCTGCGCGGATTATAGCTGTGCGCATCGTGGAATTCGAACCCGACGCACATTTTCCCGACCAATAGCCGCACCGGCGGAACGTCTGAACCCGCGTCTGTATTCCACGGCCGGGTCCCGGTGTGCGGCCGGCGCGGACACCGAATAAAACGACAGGGGCTGCGAGACACACAGCCCGCTTGTGTTTTATGTGATTGTATGTTTATTCAGGCAGCCCGGATATTGAGAACGTCAGACACATACCATCACGGACCGTTGGTTGCGCGGGCACTGCTCCTGTGCGGCCTGATTCTCCTGTTCGCCATTGCGAATATGCGCGCTCAGGATGAACGCGACTACCTTGGCCGCGAGTTTTTCCTATGTTTTCCACCGAATATTCACAAAGCGGGCGGACAGTCGCCTCCCGACGACAGCCTCTACATTTACATCAGCTCCGACAGGCCGACGACCGGACGGATTGAGTTCAGCGACCGCGAGGGCAATCGATCCGAGCGGCGCTTTAGCATCGAAGATCCCAATCTGGCGCATGTGGAGAGTTTTGCATACAGCGACTATGAACTGCAGGGCTACAACCTCAACGGCCTGCTCGACAATCCCGACTCACAGAACGAAACGGTTTCGCGCCAGGTTTTTTACGTGGTGGCCGACCGCGACATCAGCGTGTACGGTCTCAACCACGCCGGCGCCTCCAGTGATGGTTTTATGGCCTTGCCGGCCGATGTGCTGGACGGATACTATGTGATTCCGGCCTTTCCGTCGGACACGCGCATTCTCGACAATCGCCCGGCGCCTTCGAGCACGCCCTCGCAGTTTGCCGTCGTTGCGTTGAATGACAACACGGATATTCTGATCCAAACGAACGCTCCCGTCCCGGTGGCAAACAAAGAGCCAATCCAGATCACGCTGCAGCGCGGCCAATGTTATCTGGTGCAGTCGCGCATTTCCGTCAGCGAACCGTCGAACGACCTGACGGGCAGCGTTGTGATCAGCGACAAACCCCTGGCCGTATTTGCCGGACACCAGCGCAGCCAGGTGCCGGGCGGAGATACTCGGAACGCCGCGACGCAGGATCATATTATTCAGCAGGTAGCCCCCGTTTCGACCTGGGGCAAACAGTTCAGCTTGGCGCCACTGATCGTGACGGGCGACGATGACGGCGTCGGCAATGACATTGTCCAGATAGTGGCGGCGCAGGCCCAGACGCGCATTTACATTAACGGCGCGGAAAAAGCTCTGCTGGATGCGGGGCAGAGCCTGCTGGAACCGATCAGCGGGCCGCTTTTCATCAGTTCGGACGAGCCGATTCACGTGACGCATCTGCGCCACTCTTCTTCGCTGACAGGCGCCGGTACGCCGCGATTGGGCGATCCCTTTGCCCTGTCGATCACGCCGAAGGAACAGTGGCTGGACAAATACACCTTTTCGACGGCACAGGCATTTTCCAACCTGAACCGCGAAGACCGCCTGGTATTTGAGTACCAATATCTGATGATCACGCTGCCGACCGGCACGCCGATCGATCTTGCGCTGGACGGCGTGGCCGTCAGCGACGAAAACTTCACGGTAGCGCCGTTCGGCGACTTTCTCTACGCGAATATTCCGGTGACGACGGGACGGCACGTGCTGCAATCGACCGTTCCATTCGGTGCGCATGTTTACGGTTTCGGCGAGGCGGACTCATACGCCTTCCCTGCCGGCGCGGCACACACGCCGATCAATCTGGAGTGCAGCGCCGACGCCGGACCGGACATAACGGTCTGCCGCGGCGACACGGTAATGTTGAATGCCGTCAGTATCGGTTTTGACGAGCCGACCTTCCGCTGGTCCCCGGCGGAAGACCTGATCAGTTCGCCTTTTGCCAAACAGCTGCGGCTGCGGGCGATGCGAACCACCTGGTACAAACTGCTGGTACGCGACGAACGCGGCTGCCGCGCAGAAGACTCCGTGCTGGTCACCGTGACGGAGAAACCGCAAATCAACGCCGGGTCGGATCACGTGATCTGTCCCGGCGAGAGTGTGCAACTGGGATTTGAGGACCCGGGCGTACCGATCACCCGCGTGCGCTGGACGCCGGCGGACAAGGTCGATGATCCCGCCTCTCCCGCGCCGATCGCAACACCCGGTCAGGCGACCGGATTTATCGTCGAAGTCGAAACCGCATCCGGCTGCGTCGTTTTTGACACCGTGGTCGTCAACGTGCGCGAACGCCCCGTGGTCGACGCCGGTCCCGACGTCGACATATGCGAGGGCAGCAGCGCCGAACTGACGGCTACCGGCGGCGTCAGCTATGAGTGGCGTCCCGCGGACGGCCTCAACCGAACCAACATCTTCAATCCCATTGCCAAACCAGAAAAATCCACCAAGTATTTTGTCAGGGTAACGGACGCTTTCGGCTGCGTCAATGAGGATTCGGTCACGGTCTTTGTGAGCGAATGCCGGCCCTGCGAGTCGATTTCCGGCATCATCAACGAATATGCTTCGGTTGTGGCGCTGGATTATCCCACGCGGCGCGTGCGCGTCGTCGACGGTTCGGTGTTTGCACCGGGCGATCTGGCGATGATCGTGCAGATGCAGGGTGCGGAGATCAACGTTGAGCAGGCGGAAAGCTACGGCCGGATTGAAAATCCGATGTCGGCCGGCGCATACGAACTGGTGCGCATAGACAGCATTAGCCTGAACTTGCTCAGCCTCAATCGACCGATTCACAATCAATACGATCCCGCCGGCAAGGTGCAGGTGGTGAAAATCCCCGAATACGACCACGTTACGGTGGTGGACCGCGTGTTCGCGCGCCCCTGGGACGGCAATGTGGGCGGTGTGGTGGCCATGGCGGCCAACTGCCTGATTGTGGAAGACACTATTTCTGTGGATACGAGCGGCTTCCGCGGCGGGCGTTATGAAGTGCAATCAGGTTGCCGCTTTGAACCCAATACAACCGCCTGGGTGTCGGATCAGCTTTGTCGCTTTTCCTATCGCGGCGAAGGCACGGCGAGCTACGGAGTCCCGCCGAATGTCTACGGTCGCGGCGCACCGGCCAACGGCGGCGGCGGCGGCAACAACCACAATGCGGGCGGCGGCGGCGGCGGCAACGGCGGAGCGGGCGGCAAGGGCGGCAACGGCTTCCGCAACTTCGCCAACTGGGATCAGGCCGGCGGCGTGGGCGGGTATCCCCTGTCCAAAATTGCGGCAGCCGATACTTCGGGCCGGCTGTTCATGGGCGGCGGCGGCGGAGCGGGACACGTGAACCACACCAACGGTTCCGGCGGTGCGCGCGGCGGCGGCATCGTGTACATCCGCGCGGGCACGCTGCGCAGCACGCCCAATTCGCTGATAACGGCGCGCGGACAGCACGCGGCAAACGACACTTCGACGCTCAATCCCGACGGATGCGGCGGCGGCGGAGCAGGCGGAACGATTATGCTGCACGTGGACCAGATTCTGGAGGATGTCGAGCTCGACGTACGCGGCGGCAACGGCGGCACGCGCCTCGCCGAGCAGCAGACAACATCCGGTCCCGGCGGCGGCGGCGGCGGCGGTCTTGTTCTCCTGTCGCTGAACATCGAAACCAATGACTTCGAAATTTTCACACATACGGCCGGCGGCGCCGCGGGCGAATTGGGTCTGGCCTCCGGCAACAACTACGGCGCGGCGCCGGGACTGCACGGCGCGATCATCGATTCGCTGAAAGGACGCGGCGTCTACTCCCAGGCAATCTTCGGTCCCTGCCGCGGGTGTTATCCGGTGCGCAAGGCGACGACGGGAGGCTGCGGCAGCGTCGAGTTCGACGTAGCCGACGCCAATTTTGAGATTGTCAGCATCGAACTGGACGCCGACAGCGACAATGTGTCGATGGAGACCGAGGAGCTGAATTCGCTGCGCGTCGGCGTGGAAATCGAACTGGACGATCCGCTTCGCGCGGGCAATTATGTGGTCTATGGGCGCAACAGCAACGGCAAAGAGTCGATTTTCCGCGGCACGATCCTGCCGGAGCCTCCTATGCCGGAGTTGAGTTTCCGCAACGACTCGCTCTTCATCAATTCGAATATTTTGCCGCGGATCGACTCGATACAGTGGTACAGCGAGGAGCGCGGCGCTTTGATTCAACGCACGGCGGATCGCCTGCCGCTGGTCGATTCCGGCGTGTACTGGGTGCAGGTCTGGAACGAGGAAGGGTGCTCGGCATTTTCGGAGCGCTACAACTTCAATGCAATCAGCAGTGTGATGTTCCCGCCGCTGGAGCGGCCGCAGATCGAACTGAATCTCTTTCCGAATCCGGCGGACAACCTGTTGACAATTCGTTGTCGCACGCGTTTGCTGCAAGGCCTGGAAGTGCAGATAAGCGACGTATTCGGGCGCATCGTCTGGCGACGCGCGCTGCCGGACTACCAATCGCTGCATGAAATTGAAGTGGATCTGGACCGTCTGGCGTTGGCGCCCGGGGGATATTCGGCCGGCATTGTAGCACCCGGCTACAGGACATCTCAGATGTTTATTAAACAACCCTGAGGTTAAACACAGCGGGACCGGCGCGACATTTCCGGTTCAACAACAAACAAAAGCGACAGGCAAAGGACGAGAGCATGAACGAATTGATTCAATCCGCCAAAGAATTGGAACAGGACCTTATCCGCGACCGTCGCCACCTGCACCAGAACCCCGAGCTGTCTTTTGTTGAACACGAAACCGCTGCATATATCCGCGAGCGTTTAACGGCAATGGACATTCCATTCCGCGCGCTGGCCGACACTGGGACGGTGGCGCACATCGGGAGCGGCGACCGTTGCGTAGCCCTGCGCGCGGATATTGACGCCCTGCCGATCCACGAAGAAAGCGGCGTTGAATTTGCTTCACGGCGCGACGGCGTCATGCACGCCTGCGGCCACGACGCCCACACGGCCATGCTGCTGGCGGCCGCGCGAATGTTAAAAGATCGCGAGAGCAGCCTGGGCGGCGTTGTTAAACTCATTTTCCAACCGGGAGAAGAAAAACTCCCCGGCGGCGCGAGCATCATGATCCGGGAAGGTGCACTGCTTGACCCGGTTCCGGAAGTGATTTTTGGCCAGCACGTTTATCCCGATGCGCCTGCGGGACAACTGGGTTTTGTACCGGGCGCCATGATGGCCGCCGCAGACGAATTATACTGGACAATTCACGGTCGCGGCGGACACGCGGCACAGCCGCACCAGACCGTCGACCCGATCGTAATTGCCGCCAACCTGATTAACCAGTTGCAGAGCATTGTCAGCCGCACGCTGAACCCATTTGATTCCGGGGTGTTAAGCGTCACGTCCATCCACGCGGGTCATGCCAACAACGTTATTCCCGACGCGGTTGAAATGCTGGGCACTCTGCGCTCGCTCAACCTGGAATGGCGCGAATCGGCGATTAACAAAATTGAGCAGTTTTCGCGGACTCTGGCGGAGGCCGCCGGCGGAAGTTGCGACGTACGGGTCGTGCGCGGCTATCCGCCGCTGTTTAACAACGACGAGGCGACTGCTTTTGCACGCGGCGCGGCACTGAATCTTGTTGAAAAAAGCCACGTATTCGACTTCGAACCCAAAATGTGGGGCGAAGATTTTGCGTACTACGCCCAGGCAATTCCGGCCTGTTTCTGGATGCTGGGTGTTCGTGCACACGACCGCGATTCCGCACCGGGACTACACAACTCCCATTTTGTCATAGAGGAATCCGCGTTGCACCGAGGCGCCGCCATGATGTCGGCGGCCGCAATCCAACGCCTCCGTTCCTGAGCGAGGTGCGATTATGTTTGTTTTTTTTCCTGTTCCGCAGCAGAAAAAGGATGTCGACGCCGGCAAGCCACTCGTCATCTTCGACGGCGACTGCGCCATGTGCAACTGGGCGGTTAAAACGATCCTTAAACTGGAACGCCGCCCAGTTATGGAGTTTGCCCCGATCAACGGCGAGACGTTCAAGAGGGTTATCCCGAAAGGTCTGCATGGCCGCGAGACGATGATGCTGCAGATGGACGGCATGACCTTGATTGAGTCGGATGCTGTCTTGCAAATTGCACGTCTGCTCGGCGGGCCCTGGAGCCTGGCCGTGGTATTTTTTCTGGTGCCGAAGTGGATCCGCAATTCGATTTACAAGTGGGTAGCGCGCAATCGCTACACATTTTTCGGCCGCAATGAATCGTGTTACCTGCCGCCGGCTGAGGTGCGCGAGCGCTTTCTACCGTAAAGGCTGCGGTTATCCTGCCATTGTCACATTTATCCCCGTCGGTTGACCAGACCGTCGGGGATTGTTGTTTTCCGGCATTTGGAATGCATCATTTTCAACGTCGACGTTCCGTTTAACCGTATATACAGCCCGGTCAACCACGCCGGATGCTCCGTTCACCTTTTTCCGCTGGTGCGGGCATGATTCTCTTGTTAATCTTGCAGGTGAGAGCGCGCAGCATGCGGCGCGCGAATCCACGCGGTGTGGCACTCGAAAAAACTTGCACTGATGCAGGGTGGGAGGAGTGTAGTGTGATGCGTGGAGGTCCTGTCCGTGGCGGCGGCGGGGTGGCCCCCTGGATCAAGCCCGAAGTACGCCCTGACCGCAACCTCGCGCTTCAAATCCCCACTCGCGACTCCAAAACTGCCCACATGTCTTATACACCGGATCGCAATTCACGCCGCCGCTGCGCCGACAGTCTCAAATCTCCCAACCTCTCGGCTAGACACCTTCCGTGCGCAAAATCACTCGGCCGGAAGCCCCGTCACGCGCGCCGCAGCGTCAGCAGCGTCAGCTCCGGATTGATGCCTATGCGGATCGGAAGCGCCGTCGTGCCCAGACCGCGGTTAACATAGAGGTGCTGGTTGCCGTCGCGATACATGCCGATCCACTGGCGATACACGATCTGCGCAAAACTGTACTCGCGGTCCAGCACGTGCAGGCCCACCTGACCGCCGTGAGTGTGCCCCGAAAGCATCAGGTCGACATTGGTTTGCCCGCGCACTTCCCTGTCCCAGAAGGTCGGATCGTGCGCCATCAGGATCGTCGGCAGGTCGTCCTCAAAACCCCGCAGCGCCGCGTTCAGGTCGGCAAAGTTCTGGCGCAGGCCGGAGTTGTCCGTTCCCGCCAGTTGCAATTGCCCGCCGTCGATGTTCAACACGCGGTTTTCGTTCACCAGCAGGTCCACGCCGCCGGCGCGAATGCCGCGCTTCAGCGCGCGGTGGTCGGCGTCCGACATGTAGTGGTCGTGGTTGCCCAGGCTGCCGTACACGCCCAGGTCCGCCTGCAATTTCTCAAATGCCGGGAAAATGTTTTTCAGCTCGCGCGGGTCGAAGTTGACCCAGTCGCCGGTGACGAGCAACAGGTCGGCTTTCTGCTCCATCACGAGTTCGACGATTTCGTGCACCGGGCCGCTCGTGGGAAAGGCTCCGGCGTGAATGTCCGACAGCTGACCGATGGTCAATCCCTCCAGCTGGCGCGGCAGGTTTTTGATCGCCACGTCGTGGCGCATCACCTGAAAGTTGTGCACGGTGCGCAAAACGCCGTAGCCCGTCAGCAGAAACGGCGCGCCCGCCAGCGCCCAGCCGGTGTTGCCGACAAACTTGCGGCGCGTCAGGTCCGGTGCGGCGACTGCCGCGCTCCGTTCCTGCGCCGGCAGCACCCGCCGCACCAGTTTCACCGCCTGGCGGCCGGTCCAGCGCAGCACTCTCAGCACGTCGCGAATCAGTAAAACCAGCAGAATCGGGAACTTGGAAACGTACCAGACGGAGGAGAAAATCAGCCCCACGTTCATCCAGAAACTCACCTGGCCATCCGTGCGGCGGAAGTACATGAGCGTCATCGTGAGAGGCAGCATAACCCAGGCGATGATCACGGGCGTCAGGCGCGTCCAGCCTGGCCAGTTGTTGTTGCGACTGTGCTGCGACCAGCGCCGCACAACATAGGCGTCGCTGCCCCCCAGCACCGTGACAAACACAAGAAAAACCACAATTGTCTGAAGGAGATTCTGATCCATTTTTCCAGCTTTGACTTTTTCGTCCGTTTCAGCCCGGCGGTAGATATGGTCGTGTCGGGCGACAGTTCAATTCGACAGTTCAATTCGATCGAGTATGTTGGAAAGCGGTCCGTGCTAAAGACTCGTTGCAGGCGCGCCTAGTGTTACCGCCATGCTTCCGGAAAGTTCGGCAGATCTTCGTATCTTTCGGGCCTGAAAAAGCCGTTATAGCCGACGTTCACGTCCGAATATCGACAGGAAAGGACCGAATCATATGTTTGAAACCATGCAGCCCGTTCTGGCCGAAGAACTGAACAACATCCGCGAAGCCGGCCTTTTCAAGTCCGAACGCATTATCACCAGCCCGCAGGGCCCGGAAATCAGCGTGGCAGGACGCGAACACCCGGTCCTGAACTTCTGCGCCAACAACTACCTCGGTCTTTCCTCCGACCGGCGCGTCATCGATGCCGCCAAGGCGGCGCTCGACTCACACGGCTTCGGCCTTTCCAGCGTGCGTTTCATCTGCGGCACGCAGGACATCCACCGCGAACTCGAACAAAAAATTGCCGCTTTCTGCGGCACGGACGATACGATCCTGTACGCGGCGTGTTTCGACGCCAACGGCGGCGTGTTTGAACCGCTGCTGGGACCGGACGACGCCATTATTTCCGACCAGCTGAACCACGCTTCGATCATCGACGGCGTGCGCCTCTGCAAAGCCAAACGCTACCGCTACACCTCGACCGATATGGCCGAACTGGAGCAGTGCCTTCAACAGGCCGACGCCGACGGCGCCAAACAGAAAATCATCGCCACCGATGCGGTGTTCTCCATGGACGGCACAATCGCACCGCTGGATCGCATCTGTGACCTGGCCGACAAATACAAGGCGCTCGTCATGGTCGACGAATGCCACTCGATGGGTTTCATGGGTAAAAACGGTCGCGGCGTCATTGAACACTGCGACGTCCTCGGCCGCGTGGACATCATCACCGGCACGCTGGGCAAAGCCCTCGGCGGCGGAATCGGCGGATTTACGACCGGTCGCAAGGAAATCATCGACATGCTGCGCCAGCGCTCGCGCCCTTATCTCTTCAGCAACACGCTGCCGCCGATGGTCGTCGGCGCGTCAATCGCCATTTTCGACCTGCTCTCCAGCACGACGGAACTGCGCGACCGCCTGGAAGACAACACAAAATATTTCCGCGAGAAAATGTCGGGCGCGGGTTTTGACATCAAGGACGGCTCCCATCCCATCGTGCCTATCATGCTCTACGACGCCCCGCTGGCCCAGCGTTTTGCCGATGAACTGCTGAACGAAAACATCTACGTCATCGGCTTTTTCTATCCGGTGGTGCCCAAGGGGCAGGCCCGCATCCGCGTCCAGATTTCCGCGGCGCACACACGCGAGCACCTGGACCGCGCCATTGACGCGTTCGTAAAAATTGGACGCAAACTCAAGGTTCTGAACTCCTGAGGAAGGCAGCCGGACGGTATCCATGGCGGACTCCAAACCTACCCTGTTTCAAAAACTGCGCGAATCCGAGCTGAGAAGCGAACGCGTCCAAGGCGGAATTCGCCATGCTCCCTGGCTGCGGCTGGTAATTATTGCCGCCACCGTTCTGGTTTGCATGCTCAGCTTTCCACTCGTGACCGAATACAAATTTTCGGTCGCCGTCGGATCCGAATGGTCGCGTGACACCATCAAGGCCGAACGCGCCTTCACAATCTTCAAACCCGAGGATCAGTACCAGGCCGAACTGCAGCAGGCCCGCGACAGCACCCGCCCGGTTTTTACCATTCGCGAAGACGTTCCTGAACGGGCGCACCGCTTCCTTGATGCTTTCCAACAGCCTTTTTTGTTTACCCCCGAGTTGTCAGCCGACACGCTCGAGCAGATTTC
The DNA here is from genome assembly GCA_030430495.1 of bacterium. Lineage (GTDB taxonomy): Bacteria > Bacteroidota > Ignavibacteria > Kapaibacteriales > UBA7675 > JAUIKM01. The sequence goes on from JAUIKM010000017.1 coordinate 45,227, forward strand.
AGTCCTTTCGCGGTCGGCGATCGACCGCCTTATGGAGCTGACGCTTGCGGAGCGGCGCGACGTTCTCAATCGCGTAGCGCGCAAGCTGAACGAGTTCCACAACCGCATTTACGACTCCGGCCTGATCGACCGCGAAACCGGCGAGATTGCCACGCGCCAGATTGCGATCCAGGTGAATGCCGTCACGGAAAAACTGGAGTTTACTTCATCGCTGATCGACTTTACGGAGTACGGCCGGCGCATGGAAAAACTCAACAGCGAGCTCTCGCCCATCGAACAGATGGTGGCCAACGACCTGACGCCGCAGCTGATGCGCCCCAACCTGATCTACTCCCCGGAAATCACGCGTCAGAATCGCTACTTCGCCGAACAATCGGTGCTCAAATCCACCGGCATTGTCGACGCCGGCGAAGTCATTGTGGCGCCCGGTCAGGTTGTCACGCACGATATTCTGGCGCGGCTGACGGCGATGACGGCGCGCGAGGGCGAACGCAGCTACTGGCAGATCCTGCTGGGCAATCTGGTGCACGTGCTGCTCATTTTCTCGATGCTGCTGCTGTTTTTGAACCGCATCCGCCCGCGCATTTTTTCCGACAACTACCAGTTCCTTGGACTGTGTTGTTGTCTGATCCTGATCTCGGTACTGGCGCGCATCAGCGTGGTGGAATTCTCACAGGTGCCGGCGGAGTTCCTGATCGTCGTACCGGCCTGCTCCATGCTCGTGGCAATTCTCTACGATTCAAGGACGGCGTTCTATACGACCATTACCATGACGCTGCTGCTGGCCGGCACGCGCGGCAACGACTACGAGACGGCCCTGGTGGTGCTTATCGGCAGCACCTATGCCGCCTATACCGTGCGCGATCTGCGCAGCCGCACGCAGGTGTTCAAAGCCATGGCGTCGATTTTTATCGGCTACGGCCTGGCGATTACCGCCATCGGCATGCAGCACTCCACGCCGCTCAGCCTGATCCTCGAAAAAATGGCATATGCGACGATCAACGCCATTTTCTCACCGGTTTTAACGCTGGGCCTGCTGTTTGTCATCGAGCGCATTTTCAATATTGCCTCGGATCTGCGCCTGCTCGAATTCGACAACCAGAACCACCCGCTGCTGGTGCAGCTGGCGGATCGGGCGCCGGGCACCTACCAGCACACGCGTACGGTGGCCCATCTGGCCGAAAGCGCGGCCCGCGCCGTGGATGCAAATCCGATCCTGGCCCGCGTCGGCACCTATTTCCACGACATCGGCAAACTGGCCAAGTCCGAGTACTTTGTGGAAAATCAGATCGGCATCAACAACAAACACGACCGCCTGACGCCGCAGAAATCGGCCAATATCATCAAGGATCACGTCAAGGCCGGAATGGAAATGGCGCGCGAACACCGGCTGCCGCGCCGCATCCTTGAATTTATCCCGATGCACCACGGCACCATGCTGATCAAACACTTCTACGCCAAGGCGGTGGAAGAAGCCCAGGCCAAAGGGCAAACCGTCAACGAGGAAAATTTCCGCTATCCCGGTCCGCTGCCCAACAGCAAAGAAACCGGCATCGTCATGCTGGCCGACACGGTCGAAGCGCTCTCGCGCACGCTCGACGGCAGCCGCGAAGAGCTGTCGCGCGCCATCGATAAAATCATCAAGGAACGCCTGCTGGACGGCCAGCTCGACAAGAGCGACCTGTCGCTGCGCGACCTGAACAAAATCAAGGACAGTTTTGTGCGCAATCTGGTCGGCATGTCCCACCAGCGCATCAAATACAAAACGCTGCCGGGCGAAGAAGACGACGATGCGCCTCCGGCGACCGCCGCCGGCAAATCCGCCGAAGGCGGCAAGCCGTCCACGTCCGCACCGCAAACCGGAGCCTGACGAAAATGGCGCAGGCGCGCAATGATTCATCACGGCCCCTGCCGCCCGTGATGCAGCGCAGCGTCAAACGCTACCTGCAGCACATCGCCGTGGAAAAGGGACTGGCGGGAAAAACCGCCGAATCCTATGCCGTCGACCTGCGCAACTTCGCCGAATACCTGGTTTCGATCGGTCTGGACGATTTCACGGCGGCCAATGAAAACATCGTCGTGGACTTTTTGCGCAAGCTGGAGGAAATGGGGCTGGCCGTCAGTTCGCGTGCGCGCAAACTCTACGCTCTGCGCGGTTTCTACCAGTTTCTGGCAGGCAGCGGCGCCGTAAAGGCCGACTGCACCGAACACGTCGACCTGCCGAAGGTGCGGCGCGTCCTGCCGCCAACGCTGACAATTGAACAGATGCTGCGCATCATCGAATCGCCCGACGTGTCGAAACCGGCGGGCGTCCGCAATCGCGCCATGTTGGAGACGCTCTACGCCTGCGGACTGCGCGCCTCGGAATTGCTGGGACTGCGCCGCAGAGACGTTTTGTCCGACCTGGAAATCATCCGCGTGACGGGCAAAGGTTCCAAAGAGCGCGTGGTTCCTATAGGCAGCGGCGCGCTGGGTTGGATAGAACGCTACCAGAACGAGGTGCGGCCGACCTTCCTGCGCACGGGCACAACCACGGACGACATCCTCTTCCTGAATCAGCGCGGCGGCGGCCTTTCGCGCATGGCCCTGTGGAAATTTGTCAAACAGGCAGCGACGGAGGCGGGCATTGCGGTGCACGTACATCCGCACATGTTTCGTCATTCGTTTGCAACGCACCTGCTGGAGGGCGGCGCGGACCTGCGCGCGGTTCAGGAAATGCTCGGCCATTCGGACATCGCGACGACGCAGATCTACACGCACATCGACCGCGAATACATTCGCGAGGTGCACAGAAGTTTTCATCCGCGCGCCTGAGAGCCGAAAGCCGACATTGCCGGCGCGGCGGGCGCAATGCAACTGCTACAGGCCCGTCGGCTATGCGTTTGACGACCTCAATCTATTTTCCGGAACTTGCTCACTCCCGATGATGAATTCCACGATGCACGTACGTTTTGCTTCTCTTGCAGGTTTTTCCGTTGTTTTTCTGCTTGTCGGACTGTGCGCAGGCACTGATCTGCAGGCGCAGTGGCGCTACACCTACGACGTCAAAAACGGCATCGACGTCCTGCTGGATCAGGACCTTGCGCCGATGCACGGCAAACGCGTCGCTCTGGTCAGCAACCAGACGGGACGCACGCGCACGCTACAGTCGACGCTGGACATAATCGCCGACCACAAACAGGTGACGCTCACCGCGGTCATGACGCCGGAACACGGCTACTACGGCGTGGCGCGCGCAGGCGAAGAAGTCCAGGACTCGGTCATGCCGACGATCCGCGACGTACCGGCCTACTCGCTCTACGCGGGGTCGCGCCGACCGGCGGAATACATGCTCGACAGCTGTGACATGGTAGTGTTCGACATTCAGGATGTCGGCGTGCGTTCCTACACCTATCTCGGCACGCTGTACCACGTGATGGACGCCTGCGCGGAATACGGCGTACCGCTCATGGTGCTGGACCGCCCCAACCCGCTCGGCGGCGAAACTATCGACGGCAATGTGCTGGATTCAACGATCCGCTCCTTTGTGGGCATCGTGCCGGTGCCCTATATCCACGGCATGACTTTTGGCGAGCTGGCGCAAATGATCAACGGCGAGGGTTGGCTGCCGACGCCCGAAGGCGACTCGACCGCGCGCCGCTGTGAACTGCAAGTCGTCGGCATGGCCAACTGGGAACGCTGGATGCTGTGGGAAGACACGGACTTCCGCTGGATTCCGACCTCGCCGCACGTGCCGAGCGTCGACGCCATCCGCGGCATGGCCATGCTCGGAATTTTCGGCGAACTCAGCCTGCTGAACATCGGCGTGGGTTATACCTTGCCGTTCCAGATGTTCGGCATGCCGAACTTCAACCACGATTTTTACAACGAGCTGATCCGCACAAAGAAGTTTCCGGGCATTGAACTGGTGCCGACTGAGTTCCGGCCGTTCTACGGCAAGTACGCACGCGAGGACTGCCGCGGTTACCTGCTGCGGTTTTACAACGACATCAACTTCAAGCCCTATACCAGCGGCGTGGAACTGGTGCTGGCGCTGCGCAAGACTCACCCGGAACTGTTTGATGCAGAAGCGATTGCGGAGGACAGACAGGCGATGTTCGCCAAGGTGACCGGCAGCGAAGTCCTGTTTGAAAAACTCTACAACCGCGCGACCGACCTGGAGATTCGGCAGTTGACGCGCAAAGGCGCGGACGAATTCGCTCTGATGCGCGAGCCCTACCTGCTGTATCAATAACGCGCCGGGCAAAACAAAAGCGGCTTGGTAAATCAGGGGGCAGGATGTAATTTCCTCGTCGCGCCACGGCTAAGACAGCGCGACCCCACTGGATTTGTGCGATTGGAGAACAATGGAAGCAGACCTGCAGCAACGGCGTGAAGATTTTGAGCGCGAGGCGATTCCGCATATGGACGCCCTGTACAACTTTGCGATGCACCTGACGCAAAAAAGCGAAGACGCCCAGGATTTGCTGCAGGAAACCTATTTAAAAGCCTTCCGCTTTTTTGATTCCTTCAAGCGAGGAACCAATTGCAAAGCATGGCTGTTCCAGATCCTGAAAAATTCGTTTATCAACCGCTATCGCAAACTCACGCGGGAACCGACGAAGGTCAGTTATAACGACGTCGAAGATTTTTACGAGACCATTCGGTCCGATGACGTCAGCCTCAACGACCTGGAGCGGGAACTGTTTGACAACGTGCTCGACGACGAGATGAGTGCAGCCATGGCGGCGCTTCCGCCCAACTTCCGGGCGGTTTTGATTTTGAACGATCTGGAGAATTTTACTTACGAGGAGATAGCCAGCATCCTCGACATTCCCATCGGTACGGTTCGGTCGCGACTGCACAGGGCGCGACGGGCCATGCGCGATCAACTGATGGAATACGCCCGCAAACGCGGCATTGTGCCCGGTAAATGACAGGATGAATCGCAGATTCAGCGGCAGGCGCGCAGGACTCCATATACACACGCTTTGAGCGTGCGCCGACGCTGGATGTTGTCGAATTTCGATATACAGGTAACATCGTGGATTACAACAAATTGTTGGAGCTTGCCCAGTCGTATCTCGACGGCGAGGCTCTGTCCCCCGACGACGAACGGGCGGTCAGGGAAGCGCTGGATACAAACGACAGGCTCCGCCTCGAAATGGCTGCCATGCGCTCGACCAAACAGGCGATTCAGGAGCGCGCCGGCAGTCTGCGCGTACAAGCTCCGCGCGAGACGCGCATCGCCATTCTCGAATCCATTCGCAACGAAGCGCGCGCGGCTGCGGTCAATTCAAGCCCGCAGACCAGTGTTTTCTCGTCCTTTATTGAATTGCTTTTCGGCCGGCATCGCCTGGCAACGGCCGGAGCGCTGGTGCTGGCGGTTGCCGTGGTCTACTTTTTCATGCCCGGTCCCGACGGCTCACTGCAGGATGCGCCGGTTGCCGAGGCAATGGCCGAGCCCGTCGACTTCATGGCCGACGTGATCAGAAACTTCCACAAAACGTCCAACGGCGACGTTGAAACGAAACACGCCGCGTTTTCGCCGAAGTCCGATGAAGAATTGCGCGATTTTTTCCACAGCAATGGCGTAGATTTCTCCTCGTGGCAGACGCGGCCGCAGGTGCGCGTCGTCGGCGCATACGTCACGACCATGGAAGGCGAATCCATCGGTCACGTCGTTTACCGCGACGAAAACAACGAACTTCTATGTCTGTGCCAGGTGCCGGTGACGCTGTTTGAGCGCAAATGCCTCAAGCTGGACGAGAAGGTGCGGCGCGATCTGGACGCGCGCGGCCATTTTGAATCCGAGGTCGACAATTCGCTGCGCGTCGCAATGCGCGACAACGGAAAAACTATCTCGGCCGTCGTTGCGTCGCTGTCCACACCGATATTTGAATAAGCGGACCCACGGCCCGGAGCGATCTCATCCGGCCCACAGCAACAGGAGTACTTGAAAATGACATTTGCACATAAAATCCGCCTTGATCTTGCACACTACGTGTGCGCTTTTCTTTTTGCTGGTCTTGCAGCGGCAGGCGTGACGTCCTGCAGTACGGACGGAAGTCACGCGGATGCGGACGCTCAGTCCGGCGCGGCGCTGGCAACGGTCGGAGCGATGTCCGGCCCACAGGTGTATGAGCTTTCGGCGGTAGCGGATTCGCGCGACGGCGCCGGCAGTATTCTGGACTTCGCCTGGTCGCAGGACGGCCGCGAAACCTGGCTCACGCAGGAAGCGGAAGGCAAGATTGTCTTCATCAATTTCTGGGGCACGTGGTGTCCGCCCTGCCGCCGGGAAATCCCGGACATCGTGGAAATTGCCAACGAAAATCCCGACGTCTACGTCGTGGGCGTCGCTTTTGAAAAAGTCCCCGACCCGCTGGCGACAGTCGCCAAGTTCACGACCAAGTCCAACGTCCCCTATGTTAACGTCACGGGTAGCCGCGGTTTGTTGATGCAACTGGCGGGCGCGTACGGCGCGGGCAAGTCCTTCCCGACGACCATCGTGATTAACAAAGACGGCAAAATTGTCGACCAGATCATCGGCATGCGCAGCAAGCCGGAATTCATGCAGTCGATCAACATGGCGCGCGGCAGCTAAACACATCAGTCAGACGCGCAGCGCAAATACAGTGAGAAATGCAAACGCCGCCCGGAAACGGGCGGCGTTTGTTTATTGGAGCATTTTTGGCAGTCAGAAAGATCAATCCGCGCCGGTCAGGAAGAGAATCCGGTCGTGTTTAATGTCCAGCACTTCAAACCCCGCAACCGGAAGTCTGCGCACGTCGTCCAGCCGCCAGCTGCGCGTGCTGTCGCACAGTTGTACCTCGCCGGCGGAGGGGTTAAACAGCACTTTGACTGCGACTTCGCGTTCACCGAATTCCAGCTTCCAGCCTTTGAGGCAGGATGAGTCGTCAAGCAGCGACGTATGCGACTGCAACACGTCGCGGTAATCGCCCAGGAAAACCTGTAGCGGCATGGTTTCGTATGAAGCAAAATGGAACTGCATCGCCGTGCGCTCGGAATACGAGCGATTGTCGCAGGCGAACAGAAGCAGAGGCGTGGCCAGAGTCAGGGCGTACAGTCTTAAACGCATGATTCCAATCAATTAAACAGAAAAATCAGCGCTGAAAGCGGCAACTACAATCCGACCGACCATCACTGCTGCAAGGTCAGCGTTTTAACAAAGTCCTGCGTACAGACAATGCGGTTGTTCGAGTCGAGCATTGCGACGTACAGATCGAGCGAATTTTCATTGCGTTTAAAGCCGTAGAATTCGTGCGGCGCGGCACCGGAGGGGTCGTCGGAGAGAATCAAGACATCGCAGTCTGTCATCATATCCCCCAGCAGCATGGCGTAATAACGCCCCTGACCGTCCCAGGCGACGTCGCCCTCGGCGGTGAAGATCGTCTGGCTGCCGCTTTCGTCGGCAAAAGTTCCTTCCAGAATCAAGCCGCTGACAAAATTGTCGATTGTGTAGTCGTTCTCGTTGGTGCCGCCCTGAATTTGACTGTAGGCGGCTGCTTCGACCACGCTGGTATCGCCAACCTGACGCCAGATTAGTTTGCGCTCGCCTTCTTCATTACTTAACAGCAGAAACTGGCCGTTGTTAACATCCAGCAAATCGAGCTGTACTTCATCGCCCTTCACTTGAGGTTCGGCCTCGCCCATAAGCTGCATGGCTGCCTGATCCAGCGTGCCGTCACCGTATACCGGACCGCGCATGACACTCAGGTCGGCGATGTTAAAAGTGTCGACGCGGCGGTCGTTGAAGCGATAGAGAATTGAGCGGATAAAGACGTCGCCGTCACGACGCAGAGTGATGGCGACTTTGTCATTGTCGGCGGCATTCAGCGCGGCCATCGGCGAGCGTGTTGCGCGGAGTTCCGCCAGGTAAGCGTCGTTCAGCCACACAGCGCTGAATTCATCCGGAACACCCTGAATTATTTCTGCGACCGGCTCACGCTCGATGTCGCATGACAGCAACATCAAAGACAATACAAAAGAGAAAAACACAGGGGTAGCTCGCATAACCTGAATCTCGCATTGTGTTCTGTATGGGAATTACTGCGCACAGTCGGGGTAGTGCATCGGGCTTCAATATCAAAGCCCTGCGCCGGCGAATTTCCGGGATTCTGTGTCGGCGCGCTTCCGTCGACAGTTTCGATCCCGATTGATACGTGTGCGGGTTCTGGCATGAAACGGCAAAATACAGATTCTTTCGGGGCGGTCAAATGACCGGGGGCAAGAGCGGGATAATTGTGAACGGTGAGCGGCAGGACAATTGCCGGAAAGTCGCCTGCGTCGTAAGTTCGATGCCCGGAAAGCTCTGGCGGCCCCGGCGATGTCGGAATCAGAGACATACTGTCAACAATAGAACGCGGCACATGCGCGAACTTTCGGCCTCTCAACAAAAACTTGTACGCAGCCTGCATCGCAAACGGCGGCGCGACGAACACAATCTCTGTTTTATCGAAGGGCCGACGCTCTGCGAGGAAGCGCTGCGCCGGTCGATGCCGCTCGAATTCGCCGTCGTTGATCAGTCAGGCCCGGCGGCCCGCGAAGACGCCGACATCCGACGAGCGCTGTCGGCTGCATCGGTCGACGTGTTTACAGCCGCGCCCAATGTCTTTGCGCGAATAAGCGACACCAGCACGCCACAGGGAATACTGGCGGTGATGCCGCGACCGCGAATGCAGGCCGACGCCGCCGCGTCGGTGATTGTTCTGGACGGCGTCGCCGATCCCGGCAATGTCGGCACAATTATCCGCACGGCGCTGTGGTTTGGTTTCAGGCAGATCCTGCTGGGGCCGGGCAGCGCCGACCCCTGGGGGCCGAAGGCGCTGCGGGCCGGCATGGGCGCCACTTTTCAGACGGCGACGATCGGCACTGACGATATTCCGAGCGCATTTGCGGCGCACTTTGGCGGTCAGCGGCGCTGCGGCGCGGTGCTGGGGGCGAAGCGACGCCTGGCGGACATTGAAGCCACGCCGCCGATGTCGATCGTCATGGGGAACGAAGCGCAGGGAATTTCCGCGGCTGTGCGCGCGCTGCTGGACGAGAGTTACGAGATTCCGGGCGCGGGAATGCTCGAATCGCTTAACGTTGCGGCGGCTTCGGCCGTCAGCCTGTACCACTTTTCGCAGTACACATGAGGCAGGGCATGTTCACACGAAACAACGCAGCCGGAGACAGCCGATGTTTCTGACACCGCGCCTGGCGACGCCGGGCACAACGCCGCTGCCGCCGGCGGTTCTTGCGGCGGTAGCGCGCCCGATGATCCATCATCGCTCGCCGGAATTCGGCGCGATCCTGGCGCGCGTGCATGCGGGTTTGCAGACAGTTTTCAATACGCGGCAGCCCGTCCTGCTGCTGACCTCTTCCGGCAGCGGCGCGGGTGAAGCGGTCGCCGCCAATCTGTTCAAAGTCGGCGAGACGGTCATCTACGCCGCGCACGGCAAGTTTTCGCGCCGCTGGGGCGAGATGCTGCGGCGCCAGGGCGTCAACGCCGTGGCTTTGACGGTAGAGGAAGGACGTGCGCCGCAGACCGCCGAAGTCATCGAAATGCTGGAGCGTCACCCCGATGCGAGCGCGGTCTGGCTCACCCAGAGCGAGACTTCAACGAGCGTCTGGACCGACGTCCGCGAAATTGCGGCGGCCGTGCGGGCGTACAGAGCCGATACTCTCGTTCTCGTCGACGCGGTCAGCGGCCTGCTGGCGCACGAGCTCGACATGGACGGCTGGGATCTGGACCTCGTCTTCGGCGCTTCACAAAAGGGATTGATGTCGCCGCCGGGACTGGCGCCGATAGCGCTCAGCGAGCGCGCCTGGCGCAAGGCCGAGCGCGTGGATTCCCGATCGGTCTACTTTGACCTGCACAAAGCGCGGCAATCCTGGCTCAACAGCAAAACGGTGTTCACGCCCGCCGTCAGCGCCGTGGTCGGTCTGGATGCCGCGCTGAACCTGATTCTGCGGGACGGCATCGAACATTCGATTGCGCGCCACGCCGCACATTCTCGCGCGGTACGCGGCGCGGCCGCGGCTCTCGGACTCACAACATTCGGCGCGCCGCCTTCGCACGCCGTGACGGCGGTTGAGTTTCCGGCGCATGCGGCGCGATTCAAACAAGTGCTCAGGGACGAGGCGCGCGTAACGACGGCCGGCGGGCAGGACGATCTGGCCGACAGAATTTTCCGTGTCGGCCACCTGGGCTGGCAGGACCAGGGCGATGTGCTGGCGGTTGTCGGCGCAATTGAAGTCGCTCTGCTGCGCAGCGGCCACAGCATTGAACCGGGCGCGGGGCTGAGCGCGGCGCAGCGCGCCTATTGCACCTGACACGGGTGGACTCCCGACCCTGTCGGAGTCAAGCCGCGTTTCTCCATCGACAGCTCGCGGTTCCGCTCCCGCTGACAAACAAAAAAATCAAGCAGGGTTTTGTCGGGCGCCAGGAACGTCCATGCGCGGCATCCAACATCCGCTCGCAAGACAGTGCGACAGGACAAGGACAAACGGGGAAATTCATGCGGATACTGATCGGCAGCAACAACCAGCACAAAGTGGGCGAAATCAGCGCAATCCTGCGGACGATTTTCAGCGAGGAGCTGGAAGTTCTGCTTCCGCGCGACCTGCCTTCGTTTCCGACGGATATTGACGAGTGCGGCGATACGCTGGAGGCCAATGCGATGATCAAGGCGCTGGAGATGTACGAAGCCACGGCCCGGCCATGTATCGCCGACGACACCGGTCTGGAGGTTGCCGCGCTGAACGGTCGTCCCGGCGTGTTTTCCGCGCGTTTTGCCGGGGAGAACGCCACCGATGCGGATAATCGCAGGCTGCTGCTGCGGGAGCTGCGGGGAGCCGAACAACGCGAAGCGCAGTTCCGGACGGTGATCTGTTTTTACGACGGTTTTCGGCCGATTTTTGCCGAGGGAGTCTGCCCCGGACGGATCCTGAACGAGGAACGCGGCGACGGCGGATTCGGCTACGATCCCGTGTTTATGCCCGAAGGTGAAACGCGCAGTTTTGCGGAAATGCCCGCGGCGGAAAAAAATGCGATCAGTCATCGCGGAAGGGCCCTGCGGCAAATGGCGCACAAACTGGAAACGCTGCGGGCCGAGCGCATGCCGACGAACGATCTGGTACGGGCGATGGAAGAAATCAGCCGGCCGCAACGCTGAGCGATGGCAGGCGGAATTTGTATATTTGCGGCGTGAATCCCGATTCGTCCGATACTCTCTCCGCACATGGCGCTTTCCCCGCTGGGGGCGAACGCATCGAACATTTGTGCCGCATTGTCATTCTGGCGGCCAGGCAGCGGCACGAGGCGCTGGAGCAGCGGATACGAGCCGCACTGAACACATCCTGTTCGCACGGCGAGGTCTACGAAGCGCTGACGCAACTTTATCTTTTTTGTGGTTTCCCCGCAGCCCTGGAAGGGCTGCTGTGTCTGCATAACGTCGCGCAAACGATGCCGGCCGACGCGCCCTTGCGTCCCGAGGCCTACGACCCGGTCGCATTTGCAGCACGAGGCGAAGAGTTGTGCCGCCGCATATATACAAGCGCCTACGACAAAATGCGCGAGCGGCTGGCCGCGGCGGCGCCGGACCTCGATCAGTGGATGATCGTCGAAGGTTACGGCAAGACGCTGGCGCGCCCGCAACTGGACATCGGGATTCGCGAATTGCTCATTGTGGCCGTACTGTGCGTCGGCAACTGGGAACGACAGTTGTTTTCCCATCTGCGTGGAGCGCTCAACGTCGGCGTCGACGCCGCAAGCTGCCGAGCGGTCATAGACCTGGCCGACGCGGAGGACGCCGAAGCGCGCCGCCGACATCACGAAATATTGGATCGGATTCTACGCCGCAGCACATGAACAACAAAGCACATATCCTGCTTTTTCTGAGCGCCCTGGCCTGTTGTACCGGCCTGATGCACACACAATGTCTGGCCGCGGGCGACAGCACGCAGGCCAAGCCGGGTGAAAAACCGGCGGCTTCGCCACGCCCGGTGGAGTCCTATGACTCCGTCAGAGAGTTGCAGGCCGACCTGGAGAATCTGCTGTCGGACGAACGCTTCAGCAGCGCGTCGATCGGAGCGGGCGTATATTCGCCCACGCGCGGCGCATGGCTGTTTGAGCACCGCCGCAACAAAGCGATGCTGCCCGCCTCCTGCGTCAAACTCTTTACCACCGCGGCCGCGCTGGAGCAGCTCGGTCCGGACTTTGTCTACAGCACCTCGCTCTACCTGGACGGCGTAATCAAAAGCAACGGCGAATTTGTCGGTAACGTCATCATTCGCGGTGCGGGCGACCCGACCATGAGCGCCGCTTTCGGCGACGTGCCCGAGGCCATTCTGGACGAGTGGGTCGACCAGTTTGAGCTGCACGGCATCTCGTCCATCCGCGGCAACCTCGTCGGCGACGACTCCTATTTTGACCACATGGCGCTCGGGCCGGGCTGGGCCTGGGACGATGCCGGATACGCCTATTCGGCGGAAGTGTCGGCGCTCTCGTTTTTCGACAACAAGGTGATTGTCGTCGTCGAACCCGGCGACTCGGTCGACGCGCCGGTGCACGTGGAAATGCGACCGCGCAACGAATATGTGGATCTGCGCGTGCACGCCCTGACCGGAGCGGCGGATTCAAGTTCTTCGATCCAGGTACAGCGCGACGCCAACGCAAATGTTGTCCACATTCACGGACGCCTGCCCTACGACTCGGTGGCACATCGCAGTTTTGAAACGCACGAAATCGCCGTCATCAATCCAACGCGCTACACACTGCACCTGTTTGTGCGGGCTCTGGAGGAGCGCGGTATCCGCTTCCGCGGCCGCAGTTTCGACTCCGAATCCTGGGGCGACTTCATCGACTACACGGATATCCGCCCGGTTTACCAGCACAGTTCACCGGCGCTCGGCAGTATCGTGGGCGTGATCAACCGCCACAGCCACAATCTGGCCGCCGAGATGCTGTTCAAGACGCTGGCCAAGGAAAGCACGGGCGTGGGAAGTTTTGAAGCCGGTGCGGAAGTTCTGCGCAGCTTCGGCGCGCGCCATGAGGTAGCGCCCGAAAGTGTGTTTATCGTCGACGGCTCGGGTCTCTCGCGGCTCAACTCCGTCGCGCCACAGCACATCATTTCCGTTCTGTCCGACATGTACAACTCGCCGCATCGCGACGTTTTTGTGGCTTCGCTGGCGACGCCGGGGACGGACGGCACAATGGAAAACCGGATGAAAGGCAGCAGTGCGGAGACACGCGTGTTTGCCAAGACCGGCACGATGAACAATACGAGCGCTCTGGCGGGTTACGTCTACAGCGGCGACGGCGAGGCGCTGGCCTTTGCGGTCATCGTCAATCACGCCACCGCACCCACCTCGTTGGCGCGCAACCTGCAGGATCTGTTCGCGATGCGTCTGGCGGCCTTCCGCCGTTCGCCGAGCGCCGAGCAATCCGCCCCCGATGGGCCGGTGCAGCACAAAAGCATGAATTGAAGGGCCGGCGACGGATAATTGCCCTGCCGCGGCGGCCCGGTCTTTGACGCCTTTGTTGTAAATTGGCGACGGGAATTTCTCCGCGGCGCATACACTTGCGCCGTTTTTGTTGAAAATCAGCGGCGACGGCAATTCAACCGATCCGCCCTGCAACGTGTAAACAGGTATCGACATCGTTCGATCGGCGACCGTCTCCCGGCCCGCCTCCTGTTTGTTTCCAACAGCCTTGCGATTTTTCATATGAATACTTCTTCCCCAGCGCCCGAATCAACTCCCGAACAACCGCGCAAAATCAGCGACGCCATGTACTACATCCTGTTGATGCGGCGTCACTGGCTGTTCCTGTTACTGGGAACGCTGATTCCCACGGCGGCCATGGGTTACTACATGTACAACTACCAGCCGAACTGGTATGCCGCGACGGTGACCTTTGTACCGCCCCAGATGAAAAGCACGGGACTGGGCGGCATGCTGGGCGGCATCACTTCCGCGCTGCAGGACTTTGGCCTGAGCAAGGTCGGCGGAGGCGGCGGCGCCGGCTACACACATGGAGTTATCCTGCGCAGCCGCATGCTCAAGGATTCGCTGATTGAGTACTACAACCTGGATTCGGCCTACGAACTGCAGGACGCCACACCCGGCGACGTGCGCAAGGCGCTCGACAACAACTTCGACGTGACATTTGAAAAACTCGGCAACTACGCTCTGACCATCTACGACAAGGATCCGGAGACGGCGGCGCGCATGGCCAACCACGCCGTCAAGATCGGGGACAACCTTGCGTCGGAGTTATTCCGCACCGAGGCGAGCGTGCAGCGCGGGCAGATGGAAAAACAGATGCGCCAGAACCAGCTTAACCTCCAGATTGCCATGGACTCCATCAGGTGGTACGCCAACAAATACCAGTTGATTGAACCGGAGGTACAGGCAGCGGCCGCCATCGAAGGACTGGCCCAACTGCGCACGGAGCAATTCAGGCAGCAGACCGCGCTTGAACTCATGCGCCAGTACCTGGGCGATAACGATCCCGCCGTGCGCACGCAGGAAGTGCTTGTTGAAAACCTTCGAAACCAGGTCGCCAATGCACAGTCCGAGCCCGGTTTTGTTGGCAACTTCAGCCTGGACAAGGGTGCGGACGTGATGCTGCGGTACCTGACGCACCGCGCCGACGCCGAAGCGTACGGCCGGATGAAAGCCATTATGATTCCGATGTACGAGCAGACTATTCTGGACGAGCAGCGCAATATGCCCTCAATGTACATCCTGGACGAAGCCCTGCCGCCCGATCGCCCCGCCCGTCCGATGCGCAGTTTGTTTGTCGCCGGCACGGCTCTGATGATGCTGACCATCCTGGGAATTTTTGTGGCCATTCTGGAAAAATATCGCGCGCTTAAACGCGATTATCCCGACTACTTCGGCGACAAAAAGAAGAGCCTGCCCCGGAGCACGGACTCATAAGATCTGTTTAAGTCGGCTTTCAACATCTGTCTGCGGCGGGGAGCCGTCCCGATGGCCGCACAGCATAGCACTACCAATCCACTCTGAGCGCTTCGCCTCCGCTTCCTCAAGCGGGCGGCTTGCTTTTTGCTTTTGTTTGTCGGCGCGTATCCGGCGCGAAGTAGTTCAGTCGGCGGAAGACGTCAAGTCGACCGGACTCGAACATCAAGGATCGGAACAAGAGCTGCAAACGCACAGCGCGGCGACGCGGTTTCTGGCTCTGCGTTCCACGGCGGTTTGTGGGCCTGGCCTTCAACAACTCATCGGCAGGTGTTAAACTCTCCGGCTTTTGTCTGCGCGACGAACAAGAGAGTCAGGAACCGGAGACCGCAGCGCAAGCAAGGGCTCTGGGGGCATTTTCAAGCGGCATCTTTTGCTCCTCCTGATGGTCAGCAAAACCGGAATCAATCTATGAAAACAGGCGGCGGCTCAATCGCTCGTCGGCCTTGATTTGTTGTACCTGCGCAACATGCGGCCAAACAGCAATCATATCAAGCGGAAAAACGCGAACGGCATGTTTTCACCGACAAGCGTGGCGTATTTTCGAGTTAAACGGGACGCAACAGCAGGCGAACATCAGAACCATTTAAACCACAAACGCGACGCCTCCCCGTTCGGAAGCGTCGCGCATTGGTTAAATGTTAACAGCCGGTATTACGACGCGCCGCCCGACGTGCCGGCGCTCTGGGCGTCGATCTCGTCGATCAGGCCGCTGAAGTCGTCGTCGCTCAGTTCGTAGCGCTCGCCGCAGTAGTTGCAGACCAGCTCGCGCTGTTTTTTGCGCCACATGTCTTCAATTTCCGCGCGGCCCAAAGTCATAAGACCGTTCTTGAATCGTTCGATCGAACAGCGACAGTAAAAATCGATCGGCGTATTGGCCACGATTTTCACGTTTTCGCCGGCGATCATCTGAATCACCTCGTCGGGACGGTAGTCCGTCATCCAGGACGAATTGCGGCGGCGCAGCTCGGTGATGTTCGCCACGATCGTATCGATCTGCTCGGGGTCCGCGTCCGGCATGGCCTGCACCAGAATGCCGCCGGCCTGTCTGATATTGCCCTCGTCGTCGATGCGCTCATCCAGCACGACGCTCGAACGGATCTGCTCCGACTGCAAGAGGTACTGTTCCAGATCGGCGCTGATGTCGCCTTTGGCCAGATCCGTGATACCGGTAACCGGCTCGCCGCGGTCGTAGAGAATTTTGCTGACCTGCATAAGGCCGAGGCCCAGACCGTCGCCCAACTGAGCGTTTTCGGCTTTCATGTCGATGGTCGCGGCGGAATTGCCCACAAAACCGCGGATTTCACCGACCTGCATCGCCTCGGCATAGACCAGGCCCAGGGGGCCGCTGCCTTTGATTTCTATGATGATGCGCTCTTCGCCTTTGAGAAAAGACGCGAGCAGCGCCGCACCGGACATGGCCCGACCGAGAATCACGGCCGCCAGGGGGGCAAGGCCGTGGCGCTGCTGGGCGTGCGACGCCAGACTGCTGGAACGCACGACGCCGATGCGAAAATGTCCGTCTTCGGTCAGCCCGCGCGCCACGCGGTCGCGGTGCTGGTACATCTTTTTCAGTTTTCTGAGTTTGGGCTCCGCCATTACTTGATCCCGATCCTTCGATCCCGCAGGGCCGTCAACGCGGCCGCCGCGCAAAAAAATCCAAAAGCCGTGAAACGATTATTGACCGGAGGCATTGTTTTGCGCGGACAGGGCTGAACCTCGGGCATGCGGTGCGCCGATTTTTGGCCTTTCAGATGAGCCGGAAAGACCGTAATTTGCGGATCTTTTGACATGTGTAACCAGAAACGCCGCTCATACGTCTTCCACACCGGACCGCGGTCCAAATGCAGTCGTGCCGAGGTCCGCGGGAGCACATCCAAACTCTCTTTCCACGCGTGAATCCGGCCGCCGGACTCACTCTGCGCAAATCGCTCACTATGAAAGATTCTCCCCTGCCGTATCTACGGCGCAGTTTTTTGGCGTGTATTCTCTGTCTGACCTTCGGCGGCCTGCTGCCGCTGAATGCCCAGCTGATCACACAGCTGGAGGTGCAGTCACTGCCGGATATCACCATCGACGCCACGAACTTTCCACACGTGAGCGCGCGGATTCGCGCCAACTACAACGGCAGCGCATACGCGCTGTCTACCAATGAAATTCTGATTCAGGAAGATAATCGGACCACGCGGCCGCAAAGCGTCAGCGCGCCCAACGGCGCGGGATTCCAGACCATTGAATGGCTCTCGACCCTGCGCGGCGTGCAGCGCGATCCTTCGTCGACGAACGAAAATCCGGTCGGCTTCAATCCCGCCACGATCTATGTGATCGTCGACGGTCAGGTGTCGCGCGAGCAGGCGCTGCAACGCCGCTACGACCCGCCGCTGGTGCGTTTTCTGGCGCTGGAACCCGAACTGACGGACGTATTGCCCGATGTACACTTCGGGACGGTAGCGCCGGGACAGGATTCGGTTGTGTCCGTGTACGTTCAGTTGCAGTCCGCCGAGCGCGTCAACGATCGCGAACTGCCGATTACCGTGGACTCCGTCTCGATTTCCGGCGACCAGTTCAGCTGGAAATGGATGGGCGCGGCGATCGACCGCAACGATCAGTTTCCGATCACTATCGTTTCGCCCTTCCGCTATCGCATCGAAGTGACTTTCAGCCCGACGAGCAGCAACTACGTCTACGACACGCTGACGGTCTACTACGACGGCGGCGCGACGCGCAGCGCCTACCTGATCGGCAACCTGTTTGAGGTGCCGGACGTCTCGCCGCTGCAGATGATTTCACCGGAAGGCGGAGCAATTTTTGCGCCCTGCGAAGACATCGAAATCGAGTGGGAAGGCGCTACGCCCAACCTGCCCGTCACGGTGGAGTTTTCGCCGGACGCCGGACGCAACTGGCAGAAAATCGGCGAGACCGTGGAAAGTTCGCTTTCGTGGCGCATGCCGGCGGAGGGCAGCGAGCAGGTGCGTTTCCGCGTGACGCAGCCGCTTCAGGCTTCCGAGACAAAAACGCTGCAGGAACAGGGAGAGCCGATCGGCAACATCGGCTTCAGCAATGACAGCAAAGCGCTGCTTTCGGCCGACCAGTCCGGAGTGATCCGCACCTGGGACGTGGCGAGCGCCGCAGCGGGCTTTGTCTACGCGCTGCCCGGCGCGCGGCCGAACACCCAGCCCTACGAAGCGCTGGCGGTGAACTACATCTCCGACACGCAGTTTGCGGCGGTTTTCAAGAATATTATCGCCCTGCGCGACTCGATGTACATTTTTACCGTGGGCCAGGCCGATCCCGTCGCGCAGTTTGGTCTGCCGTCGACATTCCCGGTCAGTTCGGTCGACATCGACGTTCAGGGCCGTTTTGTGGCTTTTGGTTCGGACCGTTCCGCCGAGATGGTGGTGGTGAACCTGCCGGATCTCAGCCAGCGGATTGTGCGCTTCGACGCGCCGGTTACGGGCATAACACTCAGTGGCAAACAGGAAAAGGCTGTTGTATCGGGATTGGATGGTCAGCTGCATCTGTTTGACCTGCCTGGATTTACGCGGACGGGCACGATAGACCTGGCGCATTTCCAGACGATCAATCAGCTTGAACTTTCGGCAGACGGGCGTTTTATCGCGGTTGCCACGAAGGCTCCGCGCGTGACACAACAGGGCGGCGGCAGAGCGGCGGTGCACATTATTGACGTGGCCTCGGGGCAGACGATCCGTTCGTTCCGGCGCAGCAGCACGGATGCCGTCGGATTTACCTTTTCGTCCACAGCGCGCTTCCTGGCGATCGGTTTTGAGGGCGCGCCGCAAACGCGCATCTACAACCTGCCGAGCGACCGCGACGAGGGCAGCATCATCAGCCACCCCGGCGCTTTGACGGATATCGAGTTTGCGTCGGACGGATTTTCGATCGCCTCGTCGGCGCTGACCACGATCCAGAACCTCAAACTGCGCACGTTTGCCTTCCCGGAACGCGACTCCAACGATACGTTTATCCGCATTGTGCCGCCGACCGTACGCCTGGCGACCCCGGTTCTGCCGGATGCGCTGATAGGTGCAAGCGAACCGGTGACGATCAGCACGGCCATCTGCAACGACGGCGAGACGGCGCTGGATCTGGACAATCTTTTCCTGGCCACCGGCCTGATGTTCCGACTGGTGAACGATTTTGTGCGCGACACGCTGGAACCCGGCGAGTGCCGCGACGTTGAGTTGATCTTTAATCCCAGCGATACGGGTTCCATCCGCGACCTGCTGGTCTTCCAGTCCTGCGAGCGCGAGTTCGTGATTCCGCTGGAGGCGCGTTCGCAAAACCGCAACATCGCTCTGCTGGCGGCGGACTACGACTTCGGCGAGCTGTGCGTGGGCGAAGAGCGCACGGTGGAAATCGATCTGATCCGCAATGACGACAACCGTCCGCTGTTGGTCAACTCGATTTTTATCGAGGACATCGCGACTTCGCCCTTTGTCTTTGCCGAGGTGATCAGCGACACGCTGTTGCAGCCGGGCGAGACGCTGCGCGCCCGCATTCGTTTTTCGCCGCTCGATCTTGGCTTTGAAGATCGGATCGTGACGGTGGAGCACTCGGACCAGCGCCAGGTCTTTGCCGAGTTTGACTTCCGCGGCGTCGGCGTGGGCGCGGAACTCGACTACTCGCACGAAACTTTGACGTTTATTCCGGAAATACGGACGCGCACGGTGCGCATCACGAACAATTCGGCCAACCCGGTGCAGATCAACGACGTGCAGTCGGCCGATCCCGGCGTGTACAGAGTGACGTCGTCCTTCCCGGCGACTATCGGTCCGGGCGAAAGCGCGGAAGTCAAGGTGGAGTATCTGGGACCGGATGCGCCTATCGCCAACAGCGAGCTGCGCATCAGCTCGGAACCCTGCTCGGGCACGCGTTCCGTCGTGCTCGGCGCATACCGCGCCACGAGCATGGTCGAAATTCCGACGGTAGAGGCGGATCCGACCGAACCCACGACCATCCCGATCACATTCAACAACAGCGAAAATGTGGCCTACGACGGCCCGCGCAGCTTCGAAGCACAGATCCGCCTCAACCAGCGTCTCTTCCTGCCGCAATCGGTGGAAAGTGAATTCGGCGAAGCTGAAATCTGGCGCAACGAGGTCGAGGGCGACTGGCGCATCATCGGCATCCGCGTGACGGGCAATTTTGGCGCGGAAGGCGTAGTGGTCAACATCCACGGCCTGCCGGGTCTGGCGGAAACGCTGACGACGCCGATTGAATTTGTCGAGGAATCGCTCTACTGGAGCAGCGCGGTAACGACGCTTGGCAGCGCCGGCGAGCTGATTATCACGCCCGAAGATCCTTCGCGCAGGCTGATCAAACGCACGGCTCTGATGACGGTCACGGGCGTATACCCGAATCCCGCTTCCGGCGCTACGACGGTGGAAGTCAAGAGCAGCGAAGCCGCAGCCGTACAGTTGGTCATTGTCGACATGCTCGGCAACCGCGTGGCCGAACTGCCGCCGATCGACGTGCCCGAGGGCAGCTCCCGTCACCTCATCGACGTCAATGCCGTTCCCGTGGGCGCTTATCGCATTGTCTTGCAGGCAGCCTCCGACATCGCGTCTTCACCGCTACTCATTTCGCGCTGACGGGTCGATAAAATTCGGTTTGTTCCGATCGGCAGCGCCTGCAAAGGGCGGTCCGGGCAAAGAACAATGAACGCGGCGGCGTTTCCGTCGCGTTTCTCTTTTGAAGCATGATGGAATCTGGCATGCACAGTCTCCGCAGAACGTGGTTTTTCTCCGTTTTGGCCTGTTATTCTCTTGTTTGTCTTGCAGTGAGCAGCGGCGCGCCCGTTGCCAACGCCCAGGCAACGGGTGAGGACACGACCGCTTTCCGTCCGCTGCGCTGGACGGCGGGTCTGGGGCTGAATGCAAACATGCATTCGGCCGGATTCGTAGAGCTGCCGGGCATCCCCAATTGCTGCGCGGAATACAGCGACGGATTTGGCCTGGGCCCTTACCTCTACGGCGGTTT
Source organism: bacterium (assembly GCA_030430495.1). Lineage (GTDB taxonomy): Bacteria > Bacteroidota > Ignavibacteria > Kapaibacteriales > UBA7675 > JAUIKM01. The sequence continues at coordinate 66,194 of JAUIKM010000017.1, forward strand.
TGACTACGACCCGCAGTCGGAGCTCTTCGGCATGCCCTGGCGCTGGAACGTGACGCTCGGCGTCAGCTCCGTCGGCGCCACCCTGGAAGAAGATGAATTTTTTGCCTGGGCCATCGACGGCGACGAGGCAATCGAGGCGATCTCGCGCCACACGCTTGACGCATCGATCCTGTTGCTTTCGCTGGAGCCGTCAATCGCGCTGCTGCCGGTGGGCGACATGCCGGAGTTTTCGCTTCAGGTGGGCCCGACGCTGGGATTTGCACTGAGTTCTTCGGCCGATCAGTCCGAAGACTTACTGCAGCCGGCGGGTTACGACCTGGAGACTCTGCGTCCCAGCCGCAACGAGTACTCCGGCGCGATTTCGGACGCGACGACTTTGCATGTGGGGCTGCGTTTGGGACTCGGCTACGACTTCCTGCAGTTCGACGACTTTACGCTGGGCGCGGAAGCCGCGTACAGAATGGCGTTTAACGACCTTGTCAGTGGCGTTGAGTGGAAACACAGCAGCGTCCAGACCGGCCTGCGGCTTGCCTGGCGGCCGCCTGCGGCAACGGAACCTCCTCCTCCTCCTCCGCCGCCGCCGCCCCCGCCACCGCCGCCGCCTCCCCCACCGCCGCCGGAACCACCGGTTCTGACGCTGGCAGCGGAGATGTTCGTCGGAACGAAAAAACTCAGCGAAGGCGAAAGCATCGACATTCCTGTCAACCTTACACGCAACATTCAATCGCGTGTACAGCGCGCGCAATTCTATTTCAGAGCGGGTTCAGACGACCTGCTGGCGGACAACGCGATTGACCGCGAGGAAATGTTAAACGCGCTGGCGCTCAGTGCCAGGCATGCAAAGAGCATCAGAATTACGGCTCAGGCCGCCGCCGATGAAGACGAAGCGCTCGCGCGCGCCCGTGCGGAATTCTTCCGCGGTGAATTGCTGGTTCGCGGCGTCGATGTTAAACAACTGGAAGTCTCAATTGTCCGCAGTGAGGACAAAAATGTTCGCCATCCGGCCTTGCTGGAGGAACAGCGCATGCTGCGTTTTGACTTCGGCGGTACGGACAATCTGTTAATCCTGCGCGACACCACTGAAAACCGCGAATTCGGCGCGGTCGAGCTGGTCGCGGCGCCGGCCATGACCGTCGAGCAGCGTCCCTATGTGCTGGTCGGAGAGTTAACACTCGCCGGGCGGCAGTTGTCGATCCTGAAAGACGGACCGGTCAACTTCACACTTGAAGGCGACGCGCTGCCGCGCAACGGCCGGGGCGAGGCGCTCCCGGCAAAGATAACGGCCGCCTACACGCTACAGGACGGCGTCGGTCAGCAGCGCGCGGCAAGCAGCAATGTGATCGCAACACCCCGCACAACAGTGACGGAATACGTCAACCGCTTGAACAAATCGACGGACGAAGAATGGGTGCTCGGTTACTTCAACTTCGACGGAGACAACTTTGCCGAAGTCAACGACAATGCCGTTGAACGCATTCAACGCGCCGCCAAAGCAGGCAAAACCATCACGATCACGGGCATGGCCGACGCGCTCGGCAGCGAGGACTACAACCGTCGATTGGCGCGGCGCCGCGCAGACAGCGCCCTGACGCTGCTGGGGATGCAGGCGGATGAGGTCAAAATTGAGCTGCTTGAAGATGGGCGTTTTGACAACAGCTCGCCCTACGGAAGGATTCGGAATCGGAGCGTGGTTGTGAGGATTGGAGATTGACGGCTGAGGGCCGGACTACGTAGAAATACGGATGAGCTCTGTGCCCTTCATGCTCACAGCGGCTTCACCCCCAGTATGCCTTTTTGGCCGGCTGCTGCAGAAATTCATCCGTCTCAGCGCACCAGGCCGTCAACAGATCGCCGTAGACGCAGCCGGTGTCGATGCGCAATAGGTTCAGATCCGATTCGCGCTGGATTGACTTCATCGGTGTGTGGCCGGACACACTGACACGCTGTTCGTCGGCCGGAATTTCCGGCAGATCGCGCGACCAGAGACTGTAACGCAGAAGTTCAAAGTATTCGTCAGAAGTAAACGAGTCCCCCAGTAAAGCAGCATCGCGTCTCAGTATCTCAGCGTGATACCGGTCGACCAGCGCGTGCGTCACAAGCACCGAGTCGTTAAACCAGACCAGCGGCAACTCACACAGAAATTGCATCAGATGCTGGTCCATGAACCAGTCCGCACTCGGCACCCGATCCGCACCGAGCTGCTTCATTACCGTAACGCCGCCGTAGTCGTGCCAGATAATGCGGTTGGTGCGAATTTCGTTTTCGCGCAGCGCCTCGCCCGTATAATCCGGCAGGTATTCCCGCCGTACGCATTTCGGCTGCGGCAGTGCGCGCGCCTGGAATTCAACCGCGGCTTCGCCCAACAGGGACTGAAGGTAGCACTGCTCGTGATTGCCGGCAACCACCACATGCGTTCCGGCTTTCACAGAGGCGTAAAAATGTTTAACAACTTCCAGCGGATTGGGACCGCGGTCGATCAGATCGCCGACGGAAACAACAAAGGCTTCGGCGTCGTTTTGCGCCGCATGCGCCCTGATTTTTTCCTCAAGCAACATCAGCTCGTCATAACAGCCGTGGATGTCGCCGATCACATATGTTAAACGCCTGCCGCCGGCATCGTTCACTTTCTGTTGCATTGTTTTATTCATTTTCTTTGCGCAAATGTTTCCTGTAACGCGTCCATAAGCCGAGCGCCGCGCAGATCCCGTCCCGCGGCAATAATTCGCCCTTCCTCGTCAACCAGAATGGTCAGCGGCAGACCGCGCACGTCAAATTGTTTGGCTATCTCACTTTGCGGCCCCTGGTTCTCCAGCACATTTATCCAGGGCATTGCAATTACCTGACGCTGGAACTTGCGCACGTTGCCTTCGCTCGGCTCAAACGCCACGCTGATAACTTCCAGCCCGTCGTTGCGATAGCGCTGCCAGGCGGCGCTTAAACTGTCCAGCCCCGCCACGCATTCGCGGCACCACGTCGACCAGAAATCGATCACGTAAACACTTCCGCTCAGGCTTTCAGGCGTTAACACCCGTTCGAGCGAGTCCAGATCCTGCAAAGCAAAAGACGGGATTTTTCTGCCGACGGCCAGCGGACCGGCCGACGGAGCTTCCATGCGGGCCAGCTCCACCCAGGCGGATGTCGGAAAATTCGTCGTGAGTGAGTCGAGCCAGTTGCGCCGCGCTTCTTCGCTTTCGGCGGCCTTTAAACGCGCATATAAAACAAAAGCCCGTACATCGGGATCGGGGTGCCCGGCGTACGCGCGGTCAATCAATGTCGCAGCCGCGGCCGAATCCTCGCGAGCATACCACTCGTCGATCAACAACTCCGGCCGAATGCTCCACATAATCGATTGCGCGTCAATTTCGCTGTAGGCCATGCGGGTTAACAACTCGTCAAACGGTAAATTTCCATCTCGATGACAAGCAAGATAGGCAAGTAAAAGAGCCCGTCTGAGAGGTGCACGCCGCTCTGCCAGAATCGCCGAGCGCGCCTGATTGGAACGCCGCGTCGCCAGTGAATCAAACGGTTTTCCGTCGGCAACGCCCTGCAAAATATGTGTTAACAATCCTGTTAAACGGTCGTCAAATTCGAGCGTGGCGCGATCATTGTGGCGCTCGGGCGCTTCCCATTCAATCGTGATTGTATCGCCCGCTTCGGCCAGGTCCCGTTCGGCGCTGTACAAACCGTTCTCGTTGGGCTCCTGCCGGTCGGCGGTCGGATCTGCCCAGGGCGCCACGCCGCGCGCACCGCCCGCTTCGCTGTACACCGCACTCATGCGGTAGACAATCGTGCTCGCCCCCGAATCGGCCGCCAGACGGGTCCTGAATGTGCCGTCCTTGTTCGGCTTGATTTCCTCGGCACGCAGAAAATTGCCGTCGGGGCCGCGCCGGCGCACCAGGAAAGACTCGAGATCGCCCGGCACATCGATGCGCGCCAGATTGATGTCGAGCCTGATCGTATCGCCGATTCCGGCCGCACCCAGCGGCAGACGTGCGTCGAGCATGCGATAACCGGCCGCACCGACAAAGAGCGTCACAAAACCGGGCTTTTCCGAGTGCAGCGCAAAATGGCCGTCGGACGCGACCCGCTCGCGTATTGCGGCGTCCTGCAGGGCTCCCCTCGACAGGTAAACATGCGCAAATGCCGGAGGCAGGCCGTCCGCGCCGCGCACCTGGCCCTCAATCACGTAGGCCGACGCCGGGAGCACAAAACTGCACAGCAGCGCGACTGTCAGCGCCGCAACCTGGAAAAAACGTGTCATAAAACTGGATATCTGCATGGTTTCCGGATTTGTCCCTGGAACGCGCAAAATTACGCACAAAATTCCGGACGTACGGCACGCCGCTTTCGTGAGCAGGACCGCGTCGGCTTCCAAAGCGGCAGGCCGTTCGGCGATTTTTTCGTATTTTGCCGCGTGGAGCGTTCTCCCCCGAATTACAGCTCGACTTTTTGCACAATCAGAATGAATGATTTCCATGGAATACTCGACAATTCTTGTTGAACGCGCCGACAATTTCGCTCGCATTACGCTCAACCGCCCGGACAAGTTAAACGCATTGAATCGTCAACTGCTGACGGAACTGGATCACGCCCTCGACGCACTGGCGCAGGAAACATCCATCGCCGCATTGATTATCACGGGCAGCGGTGAAAAGGCTTTTGCCGCCGGCGCCGACATCTCCGAATTACAGGCTTGTTTCAATCCGGACGATGCACAAGCGGGCCGTAGCTTCGCCGAATTCGGCCAGAGCGTGTTTAACAAAATTGAAGACTTCGGCAAGCCGGTGATTGCCGCCGTTAATGGTTTTGCACTTGGCGGCGGCTGTGAGCTCGCCCTCGCCTGCCACCTGCGCTTTGCTTCGGACAACGCAAAATTCGGGCAACCGGAAGTTAACCTCGGCATCATTCCCGGCTATGGCGGCACGCAGCGTTTGACGCATATTGTGGGGCGTGGACGCGCCGTCGAACTGATTCTGACCGGCGCAATGGTCGGCGCACGCGACGCCGAACAGATGGGATTGGTTAACGACGTTGTCGACTTCAACCACCTGCAGGAGCGCGCCGAGGAATTTGTCGACACAGTGTCTTCCAAAGGCCAGGAAGCCGTTTCGGCTTCTTTAAAGGCCATCTTGTTTGCCGCCGATGCTACAGCCGAGAGTGGTTTGGCGAAAGAAGCCGAGCTGTTCGGCCAGACGTGCACAAGCGACAACTTCCGCGAAGGCACCGCGGCCTTCCTCGAAAAGCGCAAAGCGAATTTTTCCCGCAGTTGAGGCGCAATTGAACACAGCCGCACGCATTACCGGAATCCTTTACAACGCCGTACTTAAACCATTGATGAGTGCGGCGTTTTTTATTGGCGCACTGCTGAACAAAAAATTCGCGCTGCGCGCTGAAGGCGCTAAACAATCGCGCAATACGCTGCAAAACCTGCCGCCCAAACGCGGCAAACGCCTGTGGTTTCACGCCGCTTCCATGGGTGAATTCGAGCAAGCCAAACCTGTCATCGAATACATTCGCCGCACGCGGCCCGACGTCGAAATCCTGGCCTCCTTTTTCAGCGTATCGGGCTACGAGAACCAGAAAAACTACGAGGGTGCGCACTGGAAAGTCTACATCCCGATCGACACGCGTAGCGAAGCCCGCCGCTTTGTGGATTGCATACAAGCCGACGCCGCCGTTTTTGTGCGTTACGACATCTGGTTTAACCATCTGAACGAACTGCGCACGCGCAACATCCCCGCGTATTTAATCTGCGCCACGGTGAACCAGCATTCCTGGCTCTACCGCGCGCCGTTTATCCCCTTTACCCGCGCCGCCTACGACTGTTTTACGACGGTCTTTGCGCTCGACCAAAACGAAGCCGATCTATTTAACAAACTGCATCTCGGTCAGGACGTCGTCGTCAGTGGCGACACGCGCATGGACCGCATCGTCGCGGCGGTTGAGCAGTCGCGCAGCAATCCGGCGCTGCCGGCTGAAGTGTTGGATGCCGATCGGCTCTATCTCGCTCTGGGGTCATCGTGGCCGGTGGAAGAGCAACTTCTCGCAGATGCCATTAAGTTGTTGGATGCTGAAGTTAAACAAACGATTGGTCTGATCATCGTCCCGCACGAACCCACGCCTGAGCACGTCAGGGTATTGCGGGAGCAGTATCCGCAGGCGCGACTCTACAGCGAGTTAAACAGTGCCACAGCCCGGAACTCAGCGTCGGATGCACCGGAACAATCGCACGTCCCTGTCATCATAATCGACGCGGTCGGTTTGCTGCTGCGCGTGTACGCGCAGGCCGCGCTGGCCTTTGTCGGCGGCGGTTTCGGCGCGGGCGTCCACAGCGTCACGGAACCGGCGGGCCACGCCCTGCCCATCTGCTGCGGCCCGGACATCGATCGCGCGCGCGCCGCCCAGGAGCTGCAGGCGGCGGGCGGACTGCAAGTCGTCGAGTCGGCGTCAAGTCTGGCCGAGTGGCTCAGTGAGATGTTGTTGAACAGTGAGAAGCGCGCACACCAGGGAGCAGTGGCGGAGAAGTATGTCAAAGAGCGCACGGGATTTAGTGAGGCGATTGGGGAGAGGGTGGGGTGAGGTTCTTTCCGTATATTCCCCCATCACTCTCCCGGGGAACTCTCATGCGCGCGCTGCTGATCACGCTCTGCCTTGTAACCGCCCTTCTGCCTTCCGCCTGCGATTCGTCCGGCGACTCAACTTCCCAGGCTGGAGGCACCAACAATTCACTTCCGGAAACTCTGCGCCCACTGCCTGAACATCCGGACAGCGTTGGCCCCGGCCCCTTCTGCATTCACACCGTCGGCACCCGCAGCGACAACATCTTCAACCCTCCCTCAACGCCCCAAAACACCTGGCCCTACAACGGAATGCCACAGTCCGAGCGCAAACGCAATTGGATGAAACGCAGGCCGCTCAACTTCGACAAAACCGCCACATTCGACTCCCTGCACTTTGCGTCCCTCGCCGAGTTCGCAGGCGCCGTGTTTAAAGACAGCGCTAGGTTTAACAAAGTGGTATTTGAACAACGCGCCGACTTCCGTTATGCCTGGTTTAAAGGGCCGCTCAACTGCGTCGATGCCGAGTTCCACGACGTCGCCGACTTCGAAGCCGCTCAATTTGATGTCTCCGCAGCCTTTAACCACGCCGTGTTTCATGATAAACCCAACTTCGACTGGACAACCCTGCCGCCCGTCGTCGACTTTGAGCACGTCGAGTTTAAACAGGAGCTGGACCTGCGCCTCGCCGACTTTCAATATGTTGATACAATCTACCTCGAAGCCTTCGACATCGAAACCGGCAAACTGCTCGTTGAATGGGATCAACTCGGCCGGCGCGACGGCAGGTTCAGAATCCATGTTCGCGAGGATTCCGTTTACAACGAACTCGGCCCCGACAGCCGCGACAAATTCGACCGGCTGCAGAATATCTACCTCGGCATTCGCAACAACTTCCTCGCGCAGGACGACGGCAAGAGTGCCGCGGACGACGTCATGTACGAATTGGCGCTTCGCCAAAACGATCTGCTCGGCGGCTTTTGGTTAACACTCTACGGCGCATTTTTTGGCTACGGCTACCAGCCCTGGCGTTTCCTGCTCTACGTTGTGCTGCCGATCATCATGCTCTCCAGCATCTTCTGGTACAGCGCCTACTATCGCGAAATCGGCCCGAAAGTACTCGAAAACTTTAACGACCTCATAGCGGGCGATATTAACATCCCCGACACAACCAGGCGTAAGTCCCGCTTAACAAATACTGTCTGGCAGATGCCGGACACCGTCGTTCGCGCTGCCGTACCAACACTGGCGCGCATCTGGCATGTGCTGTTCTTCAGCACCTCCGTCCTCCTCGGCGTTAAGTTCAGCCGCGACTGGCTCTCCGTCGACAACGACAAATTCAATTACTGGGTGACCTTTCAGTGGCTGCTGGGCGTGGGCCTCTACGTCTCTTTTGCGCTGCTCGTCAAAGGCTCCAAATTTGAATTTGTCAAAGACCTGCTCGGCTTTTAACAAAAGCCAATGCCAGACCGCTTCGCCTCCTCACTCCATTCGGCGGCTTGCTCTTTCCTCTTGTTCGTCATTGAGATTTATACATCAGGCGATCGGATTTTGCAGTCTTCTTTTGCTTCAATCCGCCCAACTAAAACAACAACGGCGATGCCGTCGCATGGACAGCACCGCCGTTCAGTTTCAATTCGGCCGCCAGGCCTTGACGTTCTACTCGATAATCAAGCGCGCCGACTGCGTCCCCGTCGCCGTGCTGAAACGCAGGAAATACACACCGCGCGCCGGCCGCTCGCTCAGCACCAGACTGTGCTCACCCGCCAGTGCGTTGTTTAACTCGCGCCGCAGAATCGGACGCCCGCTCATGTCGACACATTCCACCGTCAACCTCGGCAGCATTGCATCGCTGTTTAAACGGAATGTTATTTCATTGCCGTTCCGACGCAAGCCCGTGATGTCCCACTCCGCATTCGCGGCCGCAATGTCCGCCACGCTGACAGATGTTTCGTCATAGGGTACAACGATACTGCTGTTGACGTCCACGTTGTCAAGCGTGCGCCGTGCGCCGTTTGAATAGGTAATCTCAACTCCATCGATAAACTCCGTCTCGCCCAGACCAAAGTGAATGTCACTGGAGTTCTGCGTGGCCGTGGCGCCCGTGCCCGCGCCCTGCAGATCGCGATACCACTGTTTATCGCCCGACCGAACGACCACACGTGTTCCATATGCGCCGCTGTTAACCGCGTTCTCCGGGCTGCCCTGCAGGCGCAGTTTGAGCCAGTTGCCGTGTTTTTCCACGTCATTGCGGAACAGTTTAACGCCGTCATTGCGCGCCGAAGCCGCGATGATATCCATATCCCCGTCGTTGTCGTAGTCGATGCGCGCGGCCGTCCATGCGCCGTGCACCAGACAGCCCAGTTCCCAGGTCTGATCGTCAAACGTATAGTCCGGTGCGCCGCTGTTTAAGTACATGCGCGAGTAACGCATCGGCTCGCCGCCCTCGCCGGAGTTGACATAGGCCAGTTGACAGTGAAACAGATCCTGGTTGCCGTCCAGGTCGAGGTCCAGCGTCAGCACGCCCGCGTTTAATTCAAAAAACTTGATGCCGGCCTCCTGATGCACTTCCTCAAACGTCGGGTTCGGGCCGCCACTGCTGCGGTACAGCAGCGAAGGGTTCGACACCTGGCCGCGCCAATCCGGATGCCCCAGGTTGCCGACAAACAAATCAACCGCGCCGTCGTTGTTGTAGTCCGCCCATTCACATCCGATGCCGTGACCAAAGTAGCGCGAGTCCGCCGTCGGCAGACCGTGCAAACCATATTCGCGCGCCACTTCCGTAAATGTACCGTCGGCATTGTTGCGGTAGAGGAAGTCGGGCTCCAGACGATAGTTCGCAACAAAAATGTCCGTCCAGCCATCGTTGTTGAAGTCGCAGGCGGTGGCGCCCCAGCAGTCCACGCCGCTGGGCTCGCCCGATGCAATGCCGGCCGACTCTGTCACATTGACAAATGTGCCGTCACCCTCGTTGCGCCACAGACGATCCTGATAATACACTTCCTGATTGTTCTCGTTCGTGCGGCGGCCGTTGGCGATGTACAGATCCAGGTCGCCGTCGTTGTCCATGTCGAAGAAAATCGGCGTGACCGTCGGCGCTTCATTGCTGATGCCGCTTGCACTTAACACATCCGTAAACACGCCGCCGTCATTGCGATACAAAAAGTCTTCGTTCTGTCCCCCGCGCGCACCGTAAGCGTCCAGATCGCCGTCGTTGTCGTAATCAGCCCAAACAACCGCGCTCGCCGTGATGTTTAACTCGTCGCTCACATTGGCAAAAGTGCCGTCCTGGTTGTTGCGGAAAATACGCGATCCAAACGTCAGGTCGTCCCAGCCGTCGTTGTTAAAGTCGGCCACGCTTACGCGCGCCGAGCGCAGGTCCGCGTCGTCGGGAAGGACCAAACCCGCTTCGCGTGCGACATCCGTCAATGTTGAAGCAGGCGGATCGGCCGAGCCCTGGCCCTCGGGATTGTCGTACTCAACGACCAACTCAACGATGTAATCGCCCGCGGCGAGTGCGTACACGCCGGGAAATCCGAGATTGTTATTTGTCGTTGGATCGTAAACGAAGGATCCCGCACGCGGTCCGGCCACCTGATTATTATCAACGCCGAACCACGGACCGTTTTGTTTAACATAGTGTTGCGCAATAAAACGCTCGTATCCGTCCAGATGTAGATTAAACTCGCGCAGGTCAATCACGTAGGTCGCCGGCGTGCCCTGGTAGTCGATTAAAAAGGGTCCGACAAGCGAATTGTAGGAATGCACAAACAAGGTCGGCGGTATTGCGCCCTCGGAAGGATCGCCGACAATCCAGACCGTATCGAGCCCGGCTTGATTGCCGTCCATAAACATTCGCAACTCCAGCACGCGGCAGGGTCCGTTGGGCTCAAACACCACGGACTCCTCGATCTGCGCGCGCGAGTGGTGTCCGCCATACTGCCCGTTGTGGCGCTGCAACGTAACTTCCTGGGCTTGCAGTGAAATCGCAAAAGCGCTTAAAACAACACAAAGAAGCGAAATTCGCATAACAACTCCTGTATCTCGGTACGGGTTTGTGTACAGATTCAAACCCATAATATAGTCAATAGAGGAATTCGGTCAAGTTTTCAACTACATCCGGACAGGCAAACTTACAGCAGCAGCAAGCTTTTTGTCAGTTTTTCACATAGCCGCCGTTTTCTTCCCCATATAAGAAACTTCGCCCGTAATCACTTAACAATTCATCCCAATCACTGATCGACACCTCAACAGCCACATCGCCGAGTGCATCCAGCGCGCGCATGGCGTGGTTCGAACAGCGCGGCACCGTTATGCGGAACGAGTCCGACAACACCGCAAACTGCATTCCGGCGTAGTTAACGTATTCAGCCGCTCTCAAACATTCCTCGTACATCTCAAGGGCGAGCTCGTAGTTTTCCTGAGTCTCAAACTCGTCTGTCCGTTGTTCGGAGCTGAGCATTTCCAACCGGTTCAATTCCTGCTGTATCCTTTGTTGAACTTCGGCCTCCACCACTCTAAGCAGCCTGAAACTTCCATCGGACTTCAGGAAGGCCGGCGCCGGCAGCCATTCGCCGGTCTCAAGCAGAAAGTTAAACGTCCGTTCCCAATACTCACAATACGCACCGCAACCTTCAGCTTCAATCGTTACGGACAGACCGAACTGGTCAAAGCGCTCAATTCGATAATTAACATTGGCCAGGGTGGGGACGGGAAAATCCTCGGTGGCACGCACTTTTTCAAACAGACTCTCCTCAACTTCATCCGGCTTGACGGACAAGACCGCTTCGGCGAGCTGTGAGTTAACAAACCTGGCGACCTCCGGATCTCCGCCGCGCAACGAAGGAAAACGATAAAAACTCTCCGCCTCGGTGGAATCGCCTTCAGTCACGGCTACGACACTGAAAGGCTCCGTTGTTGCACACGCCGCCGTACTTAACAGCAACAGCAGGACCGCACTGCGAGCCATACTTCTCCAGTTTTCTCTCATCTCATCTTCCTGATTGACATAACTTCGATGCCGGGAAGGGCAAATGTTCGCGCCGATCTGATCAGAGCCCTGACGGTCTCTTCTTTCAATCCGCTTTTGTTAACCTTCGGGTTTGAAGTCTCAAACCACCAAACCACAAGTCTTTTTGCCGCCGAGCCACAAACCGCCGAGTCACAAGCCGGCCGCTCAGTGTTTAATCACCAGGCGCGAAGCCGGCGCGCCCTGCCCGCGAAGTGTCAGTACGTAAACGCCCGCCGCCAGTCGCGCCGTGCCCAGTTCAAAATCCGGAGCTCCGGCGCGCCACTGTGCGCGCGCAACAATGCGTCCGGGCAGGTCGCGCAGTTCCACGTCCAGAGTCCGCAGCGGGCCGCCCGGGATGTTAAAGCGCAGCGACGAGTTAAACGGGTTGGGTCCAAACGTCAACGAGGGGAATACATCCTCCAGTTTCACATCATCAATCACCGGCGGCCAGGTGAAAGGCTCCGAGCTTGAAGAACAACCAAATTCGTCGGCGATGGTTAACACGTACTCGCCGTTTTCGTCCGGCTTAATGTTCGGGGTCTGGCGGGCATCGGCATACAGTTCATCGTTTAACAGCCAGAGCGCTATAGCGACGTCTGACTCGCGTATTCCGATCAAACTGTCGTTGCGCACTTCGATGCGCGGCTGCTCCGGCGGATCAACCACCTGCACAAAAACGCTGTCGCGCACGCTGCAACCTTCGGAACTCGTGGCCGTGGCGTACAACATTCCACTTTCGGTCAATGCCACGCGGACCTGTGCGCCGATGGGGTTTTCAAATGCCGCCGTCGGCGACCAGACAACCTGCGCTTCGCCCGCCTGGGCCGTCAGCTCCAGCTCGCCGTCGCGACACAGCACCGTGTCGTTCGGCATTGTTAACTGCGGCGGCTGAGCTTCCGTCACCACTACGCTGCGCGTGCCGCTGCAACCGTTGTTTTCCGTGACGCTGACACTGTATTCGCCTGCGGCGTCAATTTCGATAAAAGCGGTGTTTTCTCCGGTGTTCCACAGGTAGCTGCTGAATTCGCCGTCGACGCTTAAGGTCAAGGTCTCGCCCAAACACAACAGCGTGCCGCCGTCGATGGAAAACTGCGGCTCACGTTTAATGGTGATCGACTCCGGCAGCTCGTTGATCGACACCGGCAGCGAGCTGACAACGCGCAGTTTGTAGAGATTCGACGGCGCGAGTCCTTCCGGCAACTGCACAAGCACATCTTTGGCGCAACTGCCGGCAAAACTGTTTAACTGCGTCAGATTTGCAAAGTCGCCCGACGGGTCGGAGAGCTGGACAAAAAAACTGTTCTGCGGATCAAATTCACCGCGCGTGCCGAGCGGCAAGGTAAACTCCCCGCCGGCGCAGAAGTCAAAACGCTCCGGCCGACCGAGCAGCACGCGCTCGTCGGGATCGAGCAGCGCCACGCCGCCGTTAAACGCAACCCAGACCCGCCGCTGAGCGTCAAGCCTCAGGCCGAAGACCTGGCCGTCCGGGAGTCCCTCCGCCTGCGGGGCGAGCGTCTCCCATTCTTCGTCGTACAACATCGAGATTCCGGCGGCGCGCGTGGCCAGCCACAAGCCGCCGCAGCCGTTAAGTGTGATGTCGTTAATCCAGTTGTGAGCCAGACCGGAGTTTTCCGAGTTAAACAGAGCCCAGGCGCCGTTGTCGTAGTGCGCCAGCCCCGCGCCCCAGGCGCCGATGTACACTTCGTTGGCCGAAACGGGATGCAGCGCAAAAACAATGTTGGACGGCAACGACGAATTGGCCTCGTTTAAAACCAGCCATTCGCCATTGTTGTAGCGCGCCACGCCGCCGCCTTCGGTGCCGCACCAGACGACATTGTCGGAAACCCGTTCGACGGTCTGCACGTTGTCCGAAGGCAGATCGGAATTGGCGGTGTTAAACACGGCCCAGCCCTCGGGCCCCAGACGCGCCAGGCCGGCCGAGGTGGCCATCCAGACGCCGCCGTCGTGCGCCTGCGCCAGCGAGCGCACAAAATTGTGCGGCAAGTCGGAATTGGCGGTTGTCCAGACCTGCTGGTCGTCATTGCCCAGCTGTATCGCAAACAATCCTTTGGAGGTGGCGGCCCAGACCACGCCAAATGAGGCGTGCAGGTCGCGCACGTCGTTGGAGGGAATGTCGCTGTTGTCCGTATTCCATACGCGCCACTGCCCGGCGGCAAAGGACACAAGACCGGCATCGCTTGCGATCCAGGCGACGCCGTCTGCATCGATTGACACTTCTCGCGCCAGGCTGCCGGGGAACTCCGAGTTGGCGGAATTGTAGATCGTCCATTCATCGGCTGCGGCAGCCGTCGAAAACAAAAAAATCAAGCCAAGGAAAATTGCGCCGAAGCGGAGGTTCGGAAGATACATGCGGTAACCAGGCAGTTTTTCAGGAAATCAGATCGTGGGCGGCGCGCAGGGCCTCGTCCCCGCGCTCGGCCGGCACCGCGGCCAATATGGAAATATTTCCGACGTGATGCTGCACAAAAAGCGCCTCGAAGGGCTGGAGAACCTGCGCCAGACGCGCCACCACCGCGGCTCCGTCCGCCCCCGCCACACGCGGACCAACGGCACAGAGCACGGCTGCTTCGGAGATGTCGACATCGGCAAATTCGCGGAATTCGCGCGCCAGGCTCGCAGCAGCGTCGGCGTCCTCCAGGCAGAGAACGTAGTGGTGCTCGCTGCCCTGCGCCGCCAGCGCTTCGATTCCGAGGTTGACCAGTGAATTGTAGACACCCGCCAGGAACCGCGAGGTGCGATTGGCCGAGCGCATCGCAAAGCTCAATAAAATCACGCGTTTACGGATGGCAACCGCGCGAATGCCGTCGACGTCCGGCAGCGCATCGGGTACCAGCAGCGTCCCCTCGTGTTCGGCGTCAAAGGTGTTGCGCACGCGCACGGGAATGGCGTCGGCCACGGCCGGACGGATGGTATCCGGGTGCAGGACACGCGCGCCGAAGTAGGCCAGCTCCCCCACCTCGTCAAAGGTGATGCGCGCAATGGTCCGCGCATTCGGCGCCAGACGCGGGTCCGTTGTGTAGACGCCGCTGACGTCCGTCCAGATCTGGATTTCCGCGACGCCGAGGGCCGCGCCGAAAATGGCGGCCGAAAGATCGCCGCCGCCGCGTCCGTTGGTGGTCGTGACGTTTCTGGCGTCCGCGCCGATAAATCCCTGGGTGACGACCAGGCAACCGCTTTCGAGCAGCGGCTGAATCGCTTTTTTGCAGCGTTTGCGCGTTTCGGCCAAGTCCGCCGCGGCGTTGAGATAGACGCTGTCGGTCAGCATCAGCTCGCGCGCGTCGAGCAGTCGGCAGTCGCGACCGGCCGCGCGGAAACCGGCGGCAACGATGAGCGTCGAGAGGCGCTCGCCGAAAGAGAGAATGGCGGCGCGCGAACGCGGGGTGCACTCGCGAAGGAGCACGACGCCTTCGGCCAGTCGTTTCAACTCGGCGCTGAGTTCTTCGATCTGTGCGGCGGTTTCGCGGCGCAGCGGTTCGGCGGCGTTGAGCAGCAACTCGGCGGCGGCTTCCAGGTGACGCGCCCGCAGCGACTCGGTCAGTTGTCCAACCGTCGCCTCGTCGGCTTGCAGCGCGGCATCGGCGACTTCAATGAGTTTGTTGGTAACGCCGGCGCAGGCCGAGCAGACGACCAGCGGTTTGAGGTCGGCGTGACCCAGGACAATGTCGATAACTCTGCGCATTGCCGCGCCGTCGGCGACGCTTGTGCCGCCGAACTTCATCACGATCATTTTTCGGGTTCCAGGAATTCGGAGAGTTCGTCGCGGGTGGCGGAGTACTGCATGATGCCGCCCTCGACCAATTCGTAGATGACGCGTTTGACCTGACCGGGCGTCAGGTTGTAGCCGTAGGCAAAACGCCAGATATCGATGGGCGCGCGGCGCAGTTCCAGCACAAACGCCTCGGCGAAGGAAATCTGTTTGCCGTCGTCGAGCTTCTGGTTGAGCGCGTCGATGTACGGTTTGGCTTCTTCGTGCAGGATGTGTTTGTGCGTAAAATAGAAGTTGGGCTGCGTCTCCAGGTCGCAGATCGGGAAGCCGCGGTCGGTCACGACCTGATCGCGAAGCATGGCCATGCCCACCACATATGGCTCCAGATTCGGCGTGTTTTCGTCTTCTTCCGGGCCCCAGAGGTCCTGCCAGACTTCGGGATCGACCTCGCGCAACCATTCAAAAAAGGCGATGTCGGCCGGCGGCAGGCGGTAGAAGGTCGATGCGCCCAGTTGTTGGGCCAGCATCTCAGCCTGTTCGGCGCTGATGGCCGCAATCTCGGCGTCGCTGAACTCGACGGGTCCGTCGCCGCGGCGCGCTTCAATCATACTGAGTAATTCTGCGTTTTCCATACGCGCTGTTGACGAACGGCGCGGGGCTTTCGCGTAGGGCCTGCGGGGCGGGGCGCGTGGATTTGCGGCTGAAGGCAGATGCGGAGCGGCGTGGCGCGGGCGCGCAGGCGGCCAAAATGCGTTAAAATCGCTAAGTTTGGTGTTGGGGTTGAAGGCCGGGTTGAGGCTGGAGACCGGCGGACTACGTCGAAATACCTGCGAGCTGTGAGTCCTGAGGACTCACAGCTCGCAGGTATTTCGACGCATTGACTGTGGTGACAGAGTTTTTAATACACGGCATTCGCCGCGCTTTTTACTGGAAATACGACCTCAAACATGCGCAAAAGACTCGTTATCGTCGGCCCGGCATGGCCCTATCGCGGCGGCCCGCCGACCTACGTCGGATATCTCTACGAATCGCTGTCGCGCGACTACGACGTGAAGGTTGTTAACTTTTCGCGGCTGTATCCGGATTTTCTTTTTCCGGGCACGACGCAGTACGACGAAAGTCGCGATCTCAAAAAACACACGCCGAGCGAACGCGTGATCGACTCGATCAGTCCGCTGAGCTGGGCGCGTGCCGCAAAGGAGGTTCTGGATTTCAAGCCGGACCTGGTAATTGTGGACTGGTACAACCCCTTTTTCGGCCCCTGTCTTTACGACATCACGCGCCGCGTTAAACGGAGTTCAAACGCGCGGATTGTGTTTATCACCGAGAATGTCATTTCCCACGAAGCGCGGCTGGTGGATGCACTGTTAACACGCGTGGGACTGCGGCATGCGGACGCCTTCATTGCGCTGGCGGACAAGGTGGCGCAGGAGCTGGCGCGCTTTGCGGGCGGGCGCGGGGTTTACCGCTCGGAGCTCCCGATCTTTGATTTATTCGCCGCCAAACAGTTTAACAAAGATGACGAGCGGCGGCGGCTGGGCTACAGGGCCGACGACAAGGTTATCCTCTTTTTCGGCTACGTGCGCGAATACAAAGGGCTGGATGTTTTACTGCGCGCCATGCCGGCGATCCTGCAGGATGATCCGAATGTCAAACTGCTGGTTGCCGGTGAGTTCTATCAGAAAGAATCGATGTACCGCAATCTGATCTCCGAGCTGGACTTAAACAACGCGGTGCAGGTGTACAACAAGTTTATCCCGAACGAGGACGTGGGGCGTTTCTACGCGCTGAGCGACTTTGTGGCGCTGCCTTACAAGAGCGCAACACAGAGCGGCATCCTGACGGTGGCTTACTCTTTTAAAAGGCCGGTTCTGGTTACCGACGTGGGCGGACTCGCCGAGTTTGTAGAGAGCGGCAGGACGGGACTTGTGGTTCCGCCGAACGAACCGGCGGCGCTGGCACAGGGCGCGCTGGACATGTTTACCTTACTGGATCAGCAGCCGGTTGAGAAAAACATCGAAGACTGGATGGAGCGCTCGACGTTCGGCGACATCAACAATGTCATTGACGGGATACTTCAGGATTTTGACGCGGCGACCTGAGCGCGGTCCAGGAGGCCGGCCAACTGGCGCGCGGATTCGCGGCGTTCATAGCGCGTTATTTCCGACTCGACGCCGTTGTACATGTTCTCTCCGGTTTGCCACTGCGTGTACAACTCCAGGAACATGTGTTTAATACCGGCATTATCGCTCTGGTGGGCGGAGCGGCCCGCGCGGGTTTCGTTTAACAACCGGGCGATCGCGCTGTTGTCGGGCGCGACGGCGAGCACGGGGCGGCGAACGCCGATGTACTCATAGACTTTGCCCGGCACGATGGCTTCGCTCTCTTTGGCTTCATCAACAACGAGCAGGAGCGCGTCACTCCGCATCAGGAATGCGATACTTTCGGCGTGCGGCACATAACCTATCTGCTCGATGCGCTCGCTGAAGGACGCGCTGTTAAACATCTCTTTTACTTCATCGCCGAAGCGGCCGACAAAACGCAGATGCAGGTCGTTCGGATCGACTTTGCCTTCGTCGATCAATTCCTGCAGAGCATCAAAGAGACTGCGCGGATTGCGGCGGCCGTACATCGACCCGGTGTAGGTCAGGACAAAACGCTCCGAGCGGACGTAGGCTGCGTCGGGAAAGTCGGACGAGTCATAGCCGTTGGGCACGTGAATAAACTTGTCGGCGGGCAGATGCGGGTATTTGCGCAGGGCGTCCTGTTTAATTCCCTCCCAGGCGCATTCAACGAAGTCGGCATCGCGCAGCACGCGATGTTCCATCATGCGGTCGATTCTTGCGGGCAACCACCAGCGTTCGGGAGTCGTCAGAAAGTCGGTCCAGGGATCGCGCAAACCGGCGACCCAGGGCAGGCGGGCCGCGCGGTGCAGTCTGCGGCCAATAAGAGAAGCGGTGTAGGGCGGAGAGGAGCTGTACACGGCCTGAATGTTAAACTGTTTAATCAGTTTGCGGCCGGCGGGCACTGCCGTCCGCAACCAGGCTACACGGGCATCGGGTATAAAAAAGGTGGCGCGCACCCATTCAGCGATGCGCTCCTTCCAGGAGCGGCGCTGATCTTCTTTCTTGATAACGTTAACGTCGATGGGCGTGGAAGCGTCGCGCCCCATAAAACGGCGGTAGGCCGCATAGGGCTCAAAAATCTGCACGCGTTCAACGTGAACGTCGGAGGGTATTTTGTTCAACAACGATTCGTCGCGAGCGGGAAAGTCGCCATTGCTCACCGTCAGTACAACCGGCATCCAGCCAAACTCACGCAGGTACTGGATGTGTTTGAGGACGCGTTGCACTCCCGGCCCGCCGGAGGGCGGAAAGTAATATGCAATGACGAGGACGTACTTCATACAGATGCGGCGGGCGCACGATTACTTCTCAACCGGCGCTTTCAACAGTCGGGCCACGGCGGAATGAACGTCGTCAACATCCAGGTGTTCCATGCAGCTGTACTCCGTATTTGAACAGGAGGGCTGGAAAAAACACTGGCACTTCTGACGCGGCATCAGGATTTCGCCGCGGTTGTAGAGCTCAAATTCGTGCGGATTAAAGATGTTGACAAACAGGACGAGCGGTTTCTTCAGGCCGATAGCCACGTGCATGGCCATGGTGACGCCCGTCACAACGGCGTCGCATTGATCGACGAGCGAGATGAATTCCTTGAGCGAATAGTGCCCGGGATACCAGGCCCCGGTGCGTTCGGCCAGACGCGTGTTTTTCTCGTGCTCCTGTTCACCGCCGAGAAGGAGCGGAAACACACCGTCATCCTGCAGGCGATCGATCAGTTTTTCCCAGCGTTTTTCCGACCAGAGGCGCGAGATCCAACGCCCGCCGCAGCCGGTGTTCAAACCGACGATGGGTTTGCCGTTGGAGGGAATGTGCCAATTGAAGGAGGAGTCGACGTCCAGAATATACTCTTCACCGCGGAAGTTCCAGCCGCAGATCTCAAAGATCTCGCGCGGATAGGACTTGGTGTTATTCTGGTTGACGTCGTCGAACAGGCCGGTGATAAACTTGTGACGCGCATTTTCATCCACGGGAGCGGGCTTGCCGTCCTTCAGGATAAATCCGCGTTTTTCACGGGAGCGCACGAGCGATGCGATGGCGCACGCTTCGGCGTCTTTGTCGAGATTGATGAGCATGTCGAAGTCGGTCGCCTGTGCCAGCAGGGTGGATTCGAGGGTAAACGGCAGCGGACGATGAACGGCCGCGGGCAGGACTTCGGGATAGCGTGTCAGCCACCAGATGGCGGCTTGCGGGAATTGTTTGCGAATGCGCCGCACGAGGGGCGTTGTCCGAATGACATCGCCGATGGCGCCGAGTTTGACGATCAGGATTTTACGAGTCTGCGGGCTGTAGAAGGAGCAATCCCGGCAGTGCGCGCCGTGTTTTTTGTGAGGGACGCAGGGAACGTCTCCACGAAAATGCGCGCAGTCCGGATGCACGACAAACGAGTTATTCCGCATAGAGATGTAGTCAACCCTTAAATTGAATGAACAAGGCAAAAAACGCGTGCGTCAGGTGTGCAGGACGGAGAGTTGCCGTTCGGCAAAATCCGCACACCAGAACACATCGCAATGTGTAGCCTTGTTTTTCATACAGTTATCCCGCGTTGATGTAAGATTGCCAGACTTGTAGAAATGTAGCAAGTGTCGTAAGCGGGTTCCCGTGAGTTGTACGCAGTTAGAAGGTTGATTCGACGTGCAGGCGGAGTATACTACGCCTAAAGAAAGCAAGCAATATACAAATTTGTCCCCACTATGGACAAAACTTCAGATGATCGGAGTTGCGCTTGCCCGGCCTTGCGGCGACTCGCCCGTTGTTTGTGCAGGCCGACAATCTATCAAGGCCGAAGCAATAATACAACAACCGGTCGCTAAAATGTCGGTTGAAACACGGCCTCAGAGCTGGTACATCACGGTAATCGAGAACAGGATCGTACCGACGACCGTTTCTTTGGCGCCTGCCGTAAAATCTTCGTGCGTAAAGAGCGGACCGCGCGATTCCTCCAGGCCGAACATGTTGATGCCGGAATAAGCCAGGCTCACATCGACGTAAAATTCATCCTCAAACTGCCCGATAACCCCCAAGCGCAGGGCCGGTCCCATGCGCCAGACGTCGCCCTTGCCTTTTGATCCGCCGCCTGTCAGGGTATCGCGGTCGGTGGCGCTGACGAGCGCAAAACGATAGTCTTCGTTGATCAGAGTAGAGGCGCGGAATTCCACGCCGGCATAGGCGCGCGCAATGCGATTAAAATCAATGAATTCATATTGATAGCCGAGCGCCGCGGCAAAAATGTCGCGCTCGTGGTTGACGAGCAGGTTTGCGCTGGGAAAGGGAATGCGTTCGCGGCCGCGCAAAAAGTAATAATCCATGTTGACGACGGCGATATGCTCGTGGTTTTCCCCCAGGGCAAATCGCGCACGACCGCCGATACCGGGCTGCTGACCGTCGAATCCGGCGCCCAGCTGCGAGACGTCTTCGCGCGTGGGACCGGCTCCGTTCACCCAGAACGTTGACAGCCCCAGCCCCACTTTCGTGTCGATGTCCAGCTGCGCATCCGCACCCGCCGGTAAACAAAAGAAAAAAGCCAGTGCAAGAAGGGCCGTGGTTCGCGCCAGTCCGGAAACCGATACGCGAAATTCAGGCCGCCTGGTAAACAATCTCGTCATCTGACAGATCCTTGATGTTTTGGCGCAGGTCGGGGAACGATGTGCGCGGCTCAGGATTCATCCCTGATGGAATATTGATCGTTGTTGATCGAGTTGCGAACCATGAGTTCGCTGATCAACCCCATGGAAACGAGCTGGATACCAACAATGATGAGCAGCACGCCGAGCAGGGCGAGCGGTCGATTGCTGAAGTACGTATTGCCCAGATACCATTCGATTGAAAGATAGAGGTTGATGCCGAAGCCGGCGAGCCCGAAGATAGACCCAACCGTGCCAAACAGATGTAACGGACGCTTAAGATAGCGCGTTGTCACCAACACGGTCATCAGATCCAGATAACCTTTTACAAGGCGGCTGAGCCCGAATTTTGAGACACCGAAACGGCGCGGATGATGCCGCACGGGCATTTCGGTCACGCGGAAACCCTGCCAATGCGCAAGGGCCGGCAGGTAGCGATGCATTTCTCCGTAGACCTTGAGTTCTTTCACGACTTCACGGCGGTACATTTTAAAACCGCAGTTAAAGTCGTGCAGGCGAATGCCGCTGGCGGCCGAGGTCACGGCGTTGAACAGGCGCGACGGCATTGTTTTGTGCCAGGGGTCGTGCCGTTTCTTTTTCCAGCCTGAAACGAGGTCGTAGCCTTCCTCCAGTTTTTCCAGCATGCGCGGAATTTCATCCGGGTCGTCCTGCAGATCGGCGTCCATCGTCACCACGATAGGCGCGCGGACGCGCTCAAATCCAACGGAGAGCGCCGCCGATTTGCCGTAGTTGCGGCGGAAGCGGACGATGCGAATGCGCGGATCCTGCTGCTGGTGACTGCACAGAACATCGAATGAGCCGTCGTTGGAGCCGTCGTCGATAAAGATGAGTTCATAGGAGCCGTCGAACAACTCGGTCAGTTGTTTCTGCAGACGGCGAATGAGTTCCGGCAGGGACTCCGCTTCGTTCAGCAAGGGAATCACGAGCGACACGGCGGGCGTCGCTTGCTGTGTTTCGGATGACTGTTCTTGTTGATCTAGCATGATTTGAAGCCGCTTCCGCCCTCTGGTTTCGCGGTGCGGAGCGCATTCCGCGGACCGTAATCGCATGTCCGGATAGAGGCGTTGGAACAACGCCGGAACATAATCGGCCCCAAATCTAGCGCCCGGGCCGCTCTTATGCAAAACAAGACACGCCAGAATGAATTTGACTACGAAATATCGCGCGTGCTTACACGTCAAAATTGGTTCCGGTTGATTCCGCCAGTGGGCACTTTGCCGCCGGCGGCGGAAACAAACACCCGTCCCGAGCTGGGCGCAGGCGATGCGGCTTTTATCCACAGTGGTTTATCATTTGGAAAAGGCCGTATCTAGTAGTATATTTCGGGCTTTCCCTTTACATGGGTGGCAGCGCATTTTTCATCAAATGAGGCGTACCTCATATGGCCAAAAGACGTCGTCGTTCGCGCAAGAATAAGTATATCACGCTGTATTCGCCCTTCCTGATGCAGGAAACGAAACACGAGTTGATCGGCGAGCCGCTCGAAACGGAAAACGGCAAACACCAGTGGGCGCGGTGTACCAAGAGTCACCACTCACAGTTGGTGAATCTGGACGCTCTGGAGTCCAAGGAATCGGACGAAACGAAGGTGAACATTTCCCGCGAGGATGCCATCAAATACGATCCGAAGAAAGAATACAACATCGGCGACGTTGTGTTCCACGAGACCTGGGACGACGTCGGACTGGTGAAAGGCAAGGAAATTACAAGCGGCGGCGGTTTTGCCATCGTTGTCGACTTTGAGAAAAACAAGATGAAACGCCTGATCGAGCGCATCGGCGCATCCGCGATCTAAGCGGCGTTTTATCGTTCAGATTTTGGTCAATACACAATCCGTCATACAAAATTGAGGCTTGTTTCCACGTGATCGGAGTAAACGTACACGATAACGAATCGATCGACCGCGCACTGCGTCGCTTCAAGAAGAAGTACGAGCGCAGCGGCGTGCTCAAAGAATTCAAAAAACGCCGTAACTTCACCAAACCGTCGATCCAACGACGTCTGGCCCGTCTGAAAGCAGCGCGCCGCCAGCATCGTCTGTCGATGGAACAGCAGTAGAATTCGGCGCGACCGGCGCGATCCGGTCAACAGATCGAAAATTAAAAAAGGCGACTTTGCAGCAAAGTCGCCTTTTTGTGCTTGTGACCCCAACCACACTTACATACGACCCGGCTTCCCCACTCTGTGCGCTGCTCATCTGCAAGGACGAAGCGACGAACATCGGCGCTGCGCTGGACTCGCTGGACGGCCTTACAGCGCAGATAGTCGTTGTCGACACGGGTTCGTCGGACGCCACGGCGCAGATCTGCGCGCGGCGCGGCGTCGAGCTGCATTTCCGCGAATGGACCGGCGATTTTGCAGCGGCGCGCAATTACGCGCTGCAGTTTGTGCGCCGTCCCTGGGTACTTGCGCTGGACGCCGACGAACGATTGGAAGAGCTGCCGCGGCAGGATCTGGATGCACTGTTCAGAGATGAGTCGATCGGAGCACTGCGCGTCAGGATCCGCAGTCAGTTAAAGGAGGCGGAGCAGTACCACGAGCACCGTTATCCTCGTTTGTTCCGGCGGCATCCGCAGATTCGCTACCGCGGCGCGGTACACGAACAGATAGGCGACGCGATCGAGCAACTCGGTCTGCGCATTGCGGACTGCGAAGTATTGATCCGCCATTGTGGTTATGCGGTGCACAACGAGCACAAAGCGGCGCGCAACCGCGAAATGCTGGAGCGCGAGCTACAGCGGCGACCGGACGACGCCTGGCTGCGCTATCACCTGGGGCAGACGGAGTTTGCGGACGGCAACAACGATAGAGCTGCGATGCATTTTGAACGGGCGCTTGCCGGCGGGGAGCTGTCGGACGAGCAGCGATCGTTTGCACGAATGCGCCTGGCGCAGATCGCGCTGGCGGCCAACAGCTATGACGAGGTGCTGCGGCTGACGGAGGAGCCCGGCGACGAACTGCATCTGGAAGGATTTCGTATGTTTATGCGCGGGCTGGCCTATGCGCTGCTGAACCGGCACGCCGAGGCGCTGCCTCTGCTGGAAACACCCGCAGCCGGCAGCTCTTCCCTCGTCGACCAGGCGCGGCGCCGGCAACTGCTCAACCTGTGCCGCGGGACCTGAAACCGGCGAGACACTATCAACTGAAACTCACGCACAGTACAAGGACGGGACGCCCGCAAGCCGGCGGCCCGACTTGTTCCGGGGACGACTATGAACACAAAAGCGAACTCGGCGACTTCTCTCCTGCTCAGCGCCTGCCTGATCGTTAAAAACGAAGAACAACTGTTGCCCGACTGCCTGGAGTCGATCCGCCGCACGGTGGATGAGATTGTGGTGGTCGACACCGGATCGACGGACAACACAATCGCCATTGCTGAAAAATTCGGTGCGCACGTACTGCGGCGCGGCTGGGCGGATGACTTCTCGGCTGCGCGCAACGCCGCACTGGAAGCGGCGCGCGGACGCTGGATTCTGAGCATCGACGCCGACGAACGCCTGCAGACGCCGGAACTGCTGCTACAGGCGGTGCATCAGGCCGGCAACGACGTGGGCGCGCTGCTGGTTCGCGTGATTTCGGAGCGCAGCAACAAGGAGGGCCGGCGCGACCGCGTGGTAAACAGCCTGCCGCGCCTGTATCGCAACGACAAGCGCATTCGCTGGTCGGGCCGCATCCACGAGCAGATTTTCGAGTCGGTGGCCGCGGCGGAGCTGAAGATTGCCGACTCCGGCGTCGTCCTGCAGCACCTGGGCTACGACCTGGACGCGGCGGCGATGAACACGAAGATTGAACGCAACCTGAGGCTGATAGACCTCGACCTGCGCGACGAACAAGAGAATGCCTTTAAAGCGGCCTTCCTGTATTTTCAGAGGGGCAAAACCCTGCTGGGACTGGGGCGGCGGGACGAGGCGCTGCGCGATTTTGAGAAAGCGCTGGAGCAGAAAGAGGCCAGCACAATCCGCGTACAGCTGCTGAACCAGACGGCGCTGATGTATCTGGAAGACGGGCGGCTGGAAGATGCGCGCGAGCTGACGGCGGAGTCGCTGGAACTGGCGCCGGGGCAGACCTTTGCGCATTTTGTGCTGGGCGAAACGGCAGCGAAGAAGGGCGATCACCGCACGGCGCTGGATCACTTCCGGGCCATGCAGATGATAGGCGAGAATCCGGACGCGGCAAGCAGGCTGGCCGGCGATTTTCAGCTGCCGCCGGAGCAGATTCACTTCCGCCTGGGCCGCGAGTTCCTGGCGCTGAACCAAAGGGACGAAGCCGCGGCGGAATTTCGACACGCACTGGCGATCAACCCAGAGGAAAAAGGCAGCAAGGCGGGACTGGCTGCGATTGAAGCGCCCCTGCTGACGCTCAGCATGATCGTGAAAAACGAGGAAAAACGGCTGCCGAGCTGCCTGAACAGCGTACGCGGCGTCGTGGACGAAATCGTGATCTACGACACGGGTTCGACGGACCAGACGATTGCCGTCGCGGAAGCCGCCGGCGCGCGCGTGATACGCGGCACGTGGAACAACGACTTTGCTGCGGCGCGCAATGAAGCGCTGAAACACGCACGCGGACGCTGGATTCTCTACCTGGACGCCGACGAACAACTGGAGGCGGGGCAGCGGAAAACGCTGCGCGAAATGGTCAATGCGGCGCCGGAGAATATCGGCGCGTTTGAGTGCACGCTGTTCAGCCCACACACTCAACTGGACGGCGGGCGCAAGATGCACACGGCGGGGTATCCGCGTCTGTTCCGCAACTACGGTTATCCGACGATCCAGTTTGTGCACCGCATTCACGAGCAGATTTCACCTTCGATCAAGGCGCTGGGCAAGGAGATCGCACCTTCGCCCATCCGCATTTTTCATTCGGGCTACGACGCGGAGGCGGACGTCATCAAAGGCAAAATGGAGCGCAACTACAAGCTGCTGCTGCAGCAATTGCGCGACGAACCGGAGAACGCCTACTGCTGGTTTCAGATGGGGCAGACGCTCAACCTGATGGGGCTCTCCGACCAGGCGGAACAGGCCTTCCAGATGGCGCTGAAGATCGGCACGCTGCCGGCGCACCTGAAGGCTTCGAGCCTGGCTTCGCTGTCGCACTTCAGCGGTCAGCGGCGCGCATTCGGGGCCGCGCTGGAGTTTGCGGATCGGAGTATCGCGGCACTGCCGGAGCAGGTATTTGCGTATCACCTGCGGGCCTATGCGCTGCTGTATCTGGAGCGCCACGCGGAGGCGGCGGCGGCTTTTGAGGAGACGTTGCGGCGGATGGACGGCGGCGGCGGCGTGCGGCAGACGGCGTTTGAGATCGAGGTGGACCGCAAGTTGGTGGAAGACGGGCTGGCGAAAGCGCGCGCGGGAGTGAAGTAGAGAGCGTTTAAGTGTCGAAACTGCGCGTTAACACACACTCCGACTCCGTTTAATCTTTTTGGATTGACACTGACTATTTGGCTTCACACCTTTGGGATGGGGGCCCGTGTGAGACCCTGGACTTGAAGACTTGATCCGCACCCTCTTTCTCACCGACGTTCAAACCGCATAACAAGGCGTTTGCTCCAGTACATGTGCCGTTTAACTTTTTGCTGTTGACCTGGACTCCGGACTTCGCGATCTTGTGGATGGGGGCCCAGACAAGACTCGCGTATTTGTTCCTTTTGCCCCGGCCACCGACCGCCGCTGAACTGTTTTGCTCCCTCACGATCCGCCAAACTCAAATATTTTCCCCTTCGAATGCAACCTGAGCAGCAGGTGCGACTCTTCTCTTCTACCCTCATGCGCAACTCAGGCGTGCCCGCGCCTGGGTTAACAAAGATCATACACATGCACCTCGTGCTCGTCGAGCAGACGCACCTGGTGCTCGCAGCTCGACGGAACGCGGCCGACCGTCCCCCGGCCGCAGTGATCCGGAACAACCCAGTTGCGGCAAATTGTCCAGTATACCCGTACCGCGACAGCTGCTGTTAAACAGTTTAGTTGTGTTCTCACAGGCAGCATTCCCCGCATTCCCATTTTTTTCGGAATGCGTCCGGATGGCGCAGCCGAATTCTCCCGTCCCATTGTTCGTTCAATCTTTCGGAGTTCGCTCATGTTAACGTTGAGAATACCGAATGCCTCTGTCTGCCAGGCCGTTTTGCCAACCTTGTTTCTGTTTTGCTGTGCGTGGGTGAACGCCATGGCAACAACGCCTCTGCCCGGCGACGCGCAGGAACAACTCGTTCCCGAAGAACGCAAGCTAATCAGACTGGCAATACACGGCATCCCGAGCCTGTCTTTTCCCTCGCCGGACATCGAACCATATTCCACGACGGACTTAAACATGTTCGCAGTGAGTGCGCAGTACAAACTGGACAACAAACATTCGGTCGGAATCGAGGTCGGCAGCGAAAACTACCCGCAGGAATTCGAGGTGAAATTCGGCCGAACAATTGTTCGCTATGAGCAAAACTGGACCGGATGGTACTATGCGCTTGTATATGAAAACTTGTCCGATCCCTGGGAATCGATGACGGAAGTGCAGCACTTTTTCCGCGTTGCAATCGGCGGTAATAACACCGGCCCATTGATGCGCCTGAGCGGCGGCCTCAACTGGCAGGTAAATTCCACCCTGAGCTTTGGAGCAGGCGTGGACCTGTCAATGAGCATGTACAAGGCGGCAAGCCTGTGGAACAGCACCCAAAAAGTCGGCATGCGTTTTGGTTTAAATGTCGACATTTAACATCAACTTTAACACCCCGAAATCTGCTCAACTACCGTCCACGTTAATCTCTGCGACAAACAGGACAATCAGAAAAGCCTGAGGGCCGAACAAGGTGAAGGCACTCAAAGCGATCATGATATTTCTGATTGATCGTCCTCACGCCGTGATCGCACATGAAGTCGCGAGACGGCAGCAACACTTAAACAGGAACCGACAAACATGCACAAACTGGCCATGTTAACATTGCTCACCGCTTTCATGGCGGTGGCCTGCGACTCCCCAACGGATATAGAAGCCAACCGGCATCACGTGATTGAGAACATCCAGAATGACGAAGACTTTCACGTTAAGGCGGCAGCACTGCACAGGTGCCCCGGAACAAGAGACATTGCCATGATGGTGTTTGTTGTTCACGACGACATTGACGACCCCGACCAGGTTGACATTCGCGTTTTCCACGAAAGGTTTAACGTCCGCATTCTGGGGCAAATCGATTCGTACCCGGTGTTCATGGGCACAGGAAATGACGAGAAGTTGCTTTTCCCTGTCACGTTCAGCGCGGTCGTGGAAATTCCGGAAGGCACACCCGCGTCCGACTTAACAAAGATCGGGCTGGTAGTGGTCGTCAATGACAAATACAGCAAGAAAACAGAGCTCGACCTGACGGAACTGTCGGCCCGTTCGGGTGAGGGTGAGTTCCGGCACGACTTTGGCGATGTGGAAGTTTCAGATAGAGCCTATTACAACCTCGGATTCTGCCAGCATTGCCGCGGTCTGTGGACTTTTGAGTCGTACGAATTTGACAACCCCGACGATGCTTTCCATGTAGTGCTTCCCGCAAGCCCTCATAAACTGCCGGCACTGTCCGATTTTGAGGGACGCGTCGAGTATCGACCGAAAACGACCGGTGCACACACAGCAACGCTGCGACTGAAATTCAGCACCTCAAACGGAGCGCAATTCGAAACTGTTTATCACTTCAGCGGGCGGGGTGTTTAATACACAAGACTACCCTGCGGCAGAAAACTCAACAGTTTAACACGCAGAGAATTCAGGCAGCAACACAAAACAGGAATCCCGGCTGCGGAACATTACCCTTGATTCCACCGCCGGGATTTCTATGTTACAACTGTATTTTTCATACGCTACTCTATGTGCGGAACGTCGGCAAGTTTGCAGGGACATGTACTTCCGAGCGAAACCGGCTCGGGCACCGGCACGCCGTTCCTGACCAGAGACTCCCTCACCGTAATATCGACCCGAACTGATCTGTGTCGGGCGTTTCTGATAGGCGGCGGACTTTCTTTGGTTGGCCGGTATGCATCCCCCTCCGCCAACAACCGAATCAACGGCTTCTCGCCCTGGCGGTGAATGCGATACAAGTCTATGCTGTCCTTTAACAGTGAGTCCAGCAGAATCGCAAAATGAATACCGCGCAGGTCACTTAACAGTTGATTGCCGTTCGCGTGATCCACAAACGCTTCGCCCTCTCTGATAATCCCGTTATACGGTCTTCCGGGATTCTCCTTAAACCGCACGTGATAGGTTGATCCGCCTATTGATACGGAATTACCGCTGAACACAATCGGGGGGCCGACATACTTGCAGTGAGATTCATAGCCGGCTCTATCCGTGTAGCCGATTACGGAAATGTCGATAGTTTTCTTGTCTCTGAGCGCGCGCTGAACACAGGGCTCCATGAAGGCCTTGCGTATGTCCTCAACCAGAGCCGGTATTTGGCGATCCACATCCGCCGCGTATTTGCCCGCATTTTTTTCTGCGTCGATAAAGTCAATACAGTCCGTATTGTGTTCATGGTCTTCCTGGTTCTTGAACGCCTCGTCGTCGAAAACGGAAATACAGGGCCCCAGGTAGTCGCCGTACATCCTGGTGGTGGCGCACCAGTAGGCATTTACGTACATTCGCGTGTCGGCCAGAACATAACTTAACGCGCAGCTGTAGTATTCACATGTGTCCGGTTTAACAACGGCGACTTCGATTGAATCGTGATAGGAGCACCGGTCGTCAACGGTCAGATCCACCCGCGATGAAACAAAGTCGGGAGCGGCGGGCACAGCCTGCACTCGGAAATGACGCGGAGGAGAAGCAAACAGCGTTGGTTTGCCGACGATATCCTCGTAGGAAATTTCAATTACGCCGCCGGCAGGTACGGCAAAGGTTTTTGTCGTGCCGCGGTCCACGTCCTCTATTTCTATGTTGCCTGACCAGGGAAGTTTGTAGTCGTCCACGCCGACCGCACGCTCATTTTTAACAATTGTATTGCAGCCCATTTCATAACAACTGACTGTCAGATCTGGGCGTTCGTCATCAAGCACAACCTGAAACAGATCATAGGAGCCGTTTCTGTTTGACGAGAACAGACATATCCGGCCATCAGTTGAAAAGACCGGATGCCTTTCGTCGGAATCACTTTTGTTTACATCGTCAAACGACCACTCCTTCGGCTTCGACCCCGGCACAATTTCACCTTTGTCGGCATCGAACTGCACGCGCCAAATATCAAAAGTCCCGCCGTCGTTGGACGTGAAATATAGATAACCGTCGGGACCGACAAAGGGAGATTCCTGACTGCTGCTCACACTGTTAATGCCGTCCAGCGGCTGCGGCGGACTCCATTTCCCCGCCCGCCGATGGGAAATGTAAATGTCGGCCGTGCCGGAGTACGGGCGGGCGCGATCCGAGCTGAACAGCAGATATGTTCCATCCGTGCTGAGAAAAGGCGTGTCGTCCCAGTAAGGCGAACAAAGGTCGTCCAGGCGCGTGGACAGCCAGCCCGACCTTCCCGGATAACACTCATACAGATCATTTTCGTAAAACTTGCCCATGTGTTCCCGGTCCGAAACATAAACGCCATAAGCAGTCTGCCCGCCAAATAGAGCCGAATCCAGACATACGCCGAATGAAGGACAGCCGTTAAGCGCCACCGTCTCATACAGGCTCGAATATGCGGTCGGCGCATGTTTAAACGACCCGCCGGATGTGATGATAGTACCGAACGAACCGTCCTTGTTCACCCGCACTTTGACCAGCTCCCGATTGCGTTCGCCGACGCCGCGTGTGAACCACAATTCCGTGGCCCCGGCGGTGGCCAACAAGGCCGGAGCGTATTCGTCCGCATTGCTGTTGCACGATGTTAATTCCGAAACTCCCTGCGCATGCACCTGCAACGCGGCGCACAGGCCGACAATCAAGGCCGCCGCAAACAGCCGGACATCTGGCTTGAGTGTTAATCGCTTCATAATCTGCTGTGTAATATCCGCCCGAAGCGGTTGTGAATTCGTGAAGATAGTTATGTCTTAAAAAACCAGAGGATAACAGATTTGAATACACACCTGCAACAGGTTGTCGGCATCGGTCCTGTCCGGTCCGATATTCTGGATGTAGATCAGGCCGCATTCTCCATCCTTGAAGAACATTACAACGTCGTTCACGCTGAGGCCCGGCAGGGTCGGCACACCGCCCGCACTTATATCCGCACACTCAGTTTGTGTGTCTCCGTCAACCAGATTTGGAGGCTGCGGCAAGGTTTCACATATGTCGGATGATGAGGGCACGTTGTGGTTCCGCGCAATCAGTCTGAACTCAACATTGCGGCCGGCCGCAGCGCTGAGCGTAACCTGCCCCGGCCCGTCCGATATGCTCGCGGCGATAATGTCGAAAGTCTCCCGGTTGATCGGATCGTTGACATATTCAATGGTATTGTTCTCGTTGATCCGGATACTCTCAAAGTAGGAACCGGTGATTCCCAGTTCGTGAATGCACACGTAGAGAATCGACTGGCAGGTCGTGTCGACATCGCCGATCAGATTGAACGTCGTGTCGCAGCCGCCGCCGCTAAGTCGTACAATATCGCCGAACCTCGTCAGGCCGGGAACGCCGCCGCGTCCATCCGGCCAGACATCGCGGTCGCCGGCGGCAAAGACGATGTCAAAATCCGCGGAGTCGTTCGGCTGGATGGTTTGTCGCTCGGGATTCACGTTAAACTGCCCGCGGTTAAACAGCATCTCACTGTTGATTTCAACCTCGCACTCTCCGGTATTGCGTATGCGCAGGAACTTGGTTTGCACCGAATTGAGGCATATCTGGAATGTACTGTCGGTGTTGACAAAGGACGTATTGCGCGGAGCAACAACTGCCAGTTCACATTCCGGTTGCAGCGCAAAACCCGAATAAATAACCGTCAGCGGTTCACATTCCACTTCTTCTCCCGTGGCGCTGTTGCGGCGCGTCACGCTGAACACCGTTGTGTCGCTGAACGGCCCCGGCTGATTCGGGCTGAAGTTGATGATGACCGACGGAATGAAGTTCCCGCCGGCGACGATCTGCGGCGCGCTGAGCACCTGAATTACACTCTGATTGCTGAACGCCTTGATCTGGTTAAACTGCAGCACACATTCCTGATCGCTGTTGTGGCGCACATTGCCCAAATCAAATTCCACCTCGAGCTCATCTGTCACACAAATCGAGTCCGGAACCTGCCGTATCACGACGGCCGGCAAATCATCGGGGCATTCGCAGTCGACGCAGTTGTCGTACTCGACTCTGATAAAAATGTGGCACTCGCCCGACACCTGGCCGCCCGCGCCCGAGGCTCTTAACACAATGCTTCCCTCCGCCACGAGCGGGCCGTCGGCCACGTCGTAGCTGTACAGGATGCAAAATGGCTGACGCGGCGCCACGCTGTTGAGGGGCGCTCTTGTGGCGGGGTCTACGATGCGGATACCCAGGCCCGGAGCGGCCAGCCCGCTTCGGTCCAGTGTCAAAGTGACGCCGGCGCCGCAATCCGTAAAGAGCGAATTGCCGCAGCGTTCAATGACGGCGGAGTTGACATCGTCGAGGCATTCCTCCAGCAGAATGGTGTCCTGTTTAATGCCGCTGCACGGAAACCTGCGCGGCACGTCAATGCGCAGGGTAAAAGTTGTATCGCGGCAGGGCACAAAAACAGTATCGTTGTCTGGCTGGATGCCGCTGTTGTTGTTAAGCCTGTAAGACAGCTCATAAAAACTGGGACCGCTGACGGGAACCGGCAAGTCGCGCACGATGTGCTCGCCAAGTTCGTTCGTCGGACCGCCGGGGAAAGGAATAGCCGGAAGATTGGATTCGTTAATTGGCCTTGCCTGGAATTCCACACCGGGCAAAGGCGTGTTGTTCGAATCGCGAATCTGGAACAGGACGTCCGTCGGCAGCGTCAGATGCAACGGCTCTTCGGCCTCCTGACACTGAACCATCAGCAAACAGGCCAGAATTACACCGCCGGCGAACAAGACCGGACGAACTGAGCGTGATTTGGAATGCATCATTGTATATTGCTCTAGTGATGAAATGTTAATGAACCTGTTCGGCCGGATCTACCAGTCCAGATGCCAGCCAAGCCGCAACAAAGCCGCATTGACATTGTTTGTGTTAACAATGAACTCATTATCGCAGTTTTCACATGGCGTGCGCAGGTTGATGCGGCTGCGGCGATACGAGAGATTCACGGTGAACCAATCAAAAATGAATCCTATTCCGCCGCCGGCAAACCACTCATTGTAGTCTTCGGGATTGATTGCGGGCCTGTCGCCGCAGCCTTCAAAATTGCCGTCAAATATCAGCCCGCCTTCGGCGAAGAGGAAAATCTCCGGACTTGCCCCCGCCATCGTTGAGTCGTGCAACATGTGCACGGTTGAATCCAGACGGCGATACGAATTGCTGTAGCGCCATCCCTCACCCGGTCGCGCCAACGGCGTCAGGTCGTCGACGCCTTCAAACTGGCAGGGCCCCGGCTCAAAGCGAACCTGTTGCCGGGCTTCTTCCGAGGTGAACCGCCAGCGCAGGTGTCCCATCGCTTCATAGCGATCGCGCCCGCCTTCCAGCATGATTCCCCCGCCGGCGGCAAACGCCAGGTTGGAAGTGAAATAGCGCCCAAGCAGCGCCTCGGCGCTGAAGTACATATTGTCGAAGCCGATCGCCTGCTGCGACTCATCCGCGCCGCCATACCCGAGTCCGCCCAGCAGTTCAAAAAAGTGCTGTGGTATATCCAACTCCGCAGTCCGCTGAAATTCCATCGCCGGGTAAATAGTCATGAGAATGGGCGGCCCCATTCCGATCCTGCCGATGCGCATCTGCAGGCTGTCCCTTATTTCAACAACCGTGTCGCGAATCTGACTGTCGTTAACAAAACTGAAACGCAGAAACTGCGGATCACCCGGCCGCCGTTCGTCGGCGGACAAACGCACGATCGAGATGCAATTGCGGAAGTAGCGTCCGTCCACAAGTTTGACGTCAAAATACTTTTCATCCAGTCCAAAGATTTCACTCCAGTCGCATCGCGTCGCGCCGCCGTAATTCGGGCTTTCTTCCTCGCCTACAGGCTCGGGCGTCTGTGCGGACAGCGTGGAACACGAGATTATCATGAGAACTGCCAACAGACAATTCCTGGAAATCAAAGCAGAAAACGCCATAGCGCTATATCCGGGTTCAGGTGCACAAGTTTTGGCGGTTATTGCGGATTGTACCGCTCAGAATTCGGCAAGCCGGTTTAACAGCATCAGATATTCAATGTTGCCATACTTGCCAACTGCAATATAATTCATGATGCAATACAATGCATTACGTAGGCAATACGTATTTTCCCATGATTTGCCCTCTTCCGTCACTTGCCGAAATTCATTCTGCGGCCACTTTCGTGTATATTGCGCCTGCGCGTTTCCGGCCGCACGCGTATTCAGCCGAACTCCGTGGCCGCGCTCTGATGTATTGTTCCGCTCCGGTTGCGCCTGCCCATGCCCCGCATTTTCGACAATATCAAACTCGACCTCGGCGACGCCTTGCGCGCGTCGTTTGCACAAGCCTACAGCGCCGATATCTGCGTGGGTTATTTCAATTTGAGAGGCTGGGATGTTCTGTCAGATCTGGTCGATCGCTTCGTCGGTGGAGAAAGCCTGCAATGTCGTTTGTTGGTGGGGCGCAACATCACGCCGGCCGACGAAGTGCGCTGGGAATACGAAGCGGCTTCGGAACCCGCCGTGGACCGGCGCACCACCATTCTCGAGCGCAATGCGCTGCTCGAAAGTTACCACCAACAGTTGATCGTCGGCGGCCAGAGCGAACAACAACTGCGCTCCCTGCGCCTCCTGCGCAGGCACATGCGCGAAGGCAAGGTCAGGATTAAAATGCACGCCCGCGGCGCGCTGCACGCCAAACTGTACATCCTGCACCGGCACGATCCGGACAACCCGCGCACGGCCTTTCTGGGCAGCTCGAACCTGACGTTGAGCGGCTTGCGCGGCAGCGGCGAACTCAATATCGATGTGCTGGATCACGATGCCACGGAGACCCTGCACCAGTGGTTTGAAGACCGCTGGAACGACCAGTTCTGCATTGATATTACTGAAGAACTTATCGGGCTCATCGACCGCAGCTGGGCCACCGCCGACACGATCCCGCCCTATCACATTTACCTGAAAATGGTGCATCACATCTCGCGTCAGGCGCGCGAAGGCATCAACTCCTTTTCCATCCCGCAGGTTTTTCGCGAGGTGTTGCTTGAATTCCAGCAGAAAGCCGTGCAAATCGCCGCTCAGTATCTGCACGAACGCCGCGGCGTGCTGATAGGCGACGTCGTCGGCCTCGGCAAAACGCTCATGGCCTCCGCGCTCGTTAAAATCATGCGCGACGACTGCAACTTCCGCGCCCTGATTATTTGCCCGCCCAACCTGACCGACATGTGGCGCGAGTACGAGTCACGCTACGACCTCGGCGCTAGGGTCATGTCGATTTCCCGCGTCCAGAACGAATTGCACGAACTCCCCGGTTTGTATCAGGTAGTTCTCATCGACGAAAGTCACAATTTGCGCAATCGCGACGGCAAACGTTATGCTGCTATCCGCGACTTTATAAACCAGAACGACAGCCGCTGCATCCTGATTTCCGCCACTCCCTACAACAAAACCTACCGCGATCTTTCGAATCAACTGCGATTGTTCGTCGACGAAAAAGCCGATCTGGGAATCCGCCCGGAGGAATTCCTGCGTGAGTATGATGGCGGCGGCGAGAGGTTCGCCCTGGAAAATCAAAAAGATCCGCGCACGCTCGAAGCCTTTGAACACAGCGAACACTCGGCCGACTGGCGACAATTGATCAGCCTCTTTATGGTTCGCCGTACGCGCAGTTTTATCAAAAAAAACTACGCCAAACGCGACCCGAACGGCGACTTCTTCCTTGAATTCAGCAATGGAGGACGGGCGCGCTTTCCCAATCGCCGGGCGCTGCGCGTGAACTTCAACAGCAATGCCGACGACCCCGACGACAGGTATGCCCGACTCTACAGCGAATCCGTCGTGGACGTCATTACCGACCTGCATCTGCCGCGCTACGGACTCGGCAACTACGTCGATGACGACGGTGCTTTGTTAAACAGGGAAGAACAGACAATAGTTAAAGACCTGACGACAGGCGGACGGCGACTGATAGGATTCAGCCGCACCAACCTTTTTAAACGCCTTGAAAGCTCCGGAACAGCCTTCCTGCTTTCCATCGAGCGGCACGTCGCACGCAATCGCGTCTTTCTCCACGCCCTGGAAAATGATCTGCCCCTGCCTGTCGGCCCGCAGGACGCGTCCATGCTTTACGACACACGCATCGAAGATGCGGACCCGAATGCCGAAGACTACAGCCCGGACGCCACGGTTCTGTACGATGAAGAGATTTCGGAGACGGGAGACCTTAAACAAACACCGGACAATCAAGACACAGGCGATTCGACGCGGCAACACAGGAACAAGGACAGAGACAAGTCTGAGCAACAGGACGATCCGCGGTCGAGAGCCGCGCGTACCTACGAATTTTACCGCTCCGTCATCGCGCACAAGTTTCGCTGGTTGCGCGCCGACGTGTTTACCCCCGAACTGGCGCTGCACCTGCGCAGAGACTGCGAAGCGCTTGAAGAGATCCTGATGGCGCACTCGCCCTGGCAGGCGCGGCACGACAATAAATTGCACGCCCTGCGCAGCCTTCTGCTGGAGCGGCATGCCGATCAAAAAGTCCTCGTGTTTTCGCAGTTCGCCGATACGATCGAATACCTGGAACAGGAGCTGCGCAGCGATCTCCCGGAAGACGAAATGCAGGCCGTTAGCGGACGCAAAGGCGATCCCGGTTCACTGGCGCGGCGCTTCAGCCCGAAGTCCAACAGCACCAAACACAAGAACAAACAAAACAGCGACGAGAACGACAGTCAACAGCCGGTCAACAACGACGATCAAAACAGTGAAAAACCGAGCGAACTGCGCGTTCTGCTCGCCACCGATATGTTAAGCGAAGGACAAAACCTGCAGGATGCGCACATCGTCGTTAACTACGACCTGCCATGGGCCATCATCAGGTTGATCCAGCGCGCCGGACGCGTGGACCGCATCGGCCAGGAAGCGTCCAATATCCTCTGTTATACCTTCTGGCCGGCGGACGGAATCGAAAAAATTATCAGCTTGCGCAGCCGACTGAGCGCACGTCTCGATCAGAATGCGCAGGTGGTCGGCGCGGACGAACTCTTTTTCGACGATCAGAAACACGCACAGCCGCTGCACGACCTGTACAATGAGTCCACCGGCATTCTGGACGAAGAGGACGACGATGACAATGACCTTGTTTCCCAGGCCCTGGGCGTCTGGGATGCCGCCGTCAAAGACAATCCAAAACTTAAACAGACCATTGAGCGTCTGCCGGACAAAGTCTTTTCGGCCAAAGCCGTCCAGCCGCAGGATCCTCCCGCCGGACTGCTGGCTTATATCCAGATCGGCTCTTCCAGCTACGGTCTCGTTCGCCTGGACGCCGGCGGCAATATTATCACCGAAGCTTATGCCGACGTGCTGCGCGCCGCCGAATGCCTACCCGACGAACCCGCGGTGGAACGCGCCGTTAACCACTTCGACCTCGTCTCAATCGCCGAAAATTTATTGACAAACAAACAGGGTTTTCGCGAAGGACAGCTCGGGCCGCCGCGCGCCATCAGACGGCGCATCTACGAAAAAGTTAAATACATGATCGACGGCCGACAGGCAAACGACGCCGTTCGGACCGACGACCGCCGCAGCGCCCTCGAAGCAGTGTTGCAGGCGCTCTACCGCGCCCCGCTGCGCGAACAGGCCCGCCAGAGCATCGCCCGGCAGCTGCGCGCTAAAATCGACGAAACGACGCTGGCGGACATGTTAATCGAGTTGCACGATAACGGCCGCCTGGTGCGCGACGCCGCTCCGCGACGGCAGATAGCGGGCCGCATCATTTGTTCACTGGGGTTGAACAATGTTTGACCGCGCATTGATCCGCCGCCTGCGCAACAACTGCCTCCCCGGCATTCTGGATGCCGGTTCCACGTGTTATCCGCGATCATACTATACCGGAATGTGCCATGAGTGATGTGTTTGACTTTCAGGGCGCGGGCAAAGCGCTACAGAGTTTTCAGCTCGACAAACTCTTCATCGAGTATCTGGGTTGGGAAAACCCGCACGATTCTCAACAGAAAGAGTACCAGTGCGGCGAGAGCGGCGAGAGCGGCAACACATACCTTTACCGCGAAATCGCCGCACTCGGTGAAATTCCCGCCTTTGAAATTCGCAGTGCAAACGGCAATCTTCCGCAGTCGGACAGCGACATACGCGAGGTGTACAAACACATCAACTTCTCCAAGATCGAACTCCTGTTGATATTCACCAATGACGAGTCGCGCCACACGCGCGGCTCCATCTGGCTGTGGGTTAAACACTCGGAAGGAAACGGAGAGGTCTTCCGACGTCACAGTTTCTACAGCTACCAGAGCGGTCACGAACTGCTGAACAAACTTTCCAGGCTGTTTGTGTCGTATAAGGAACTCGACGCCTGGGACAGACCCGAGTCCAGCAAATCCGCCTTTGTGCATCGACTCAGGAAACTGAGCGACGCGTTCGACGTCGAAAAAGTCACGCGCGAGTTCTACGACAAATTCAAGATGATCCACGATGCATTTGTCGACAACATCGAAGGCATCGACAATGAACACGACCGGCGCTGGTACGCTTCGGTCCTGCTCAACCGCATCATGTTCATCTACTTTCTGCAGCGCCGCCATTTTATGGGCAATGACGAACCCGACTATCTGCGGCAGCGCTTTGTACAACATTCGCGCAACAAGGATAAACAACAGTCATTCTATAAAACATTTCTGCGTCCCCTGTTTTTCATCGGACTGGCGCTTAAACAGGGCTACAAACAGCTCGACGGCGCGGTCTTTGGACAGGTCCCCTATCTCAACGGCGGCCTGTTCCTGCAACACGAAATCGAGGAACGCTACGGCGACAAGATCAACGTGGCCGACAGCCTCTTCGAAGAGTTGTTTAAAATTCTGGACACCTACGAGTGGACGCTGAACGATGACGCGGGCTCCGACGGCCGCACCATCAGCCCGGCCATCCTGGGTTACATCTTTGAAAAATACATCAACCAGAAACAGTTCGGCGCATACTACACGCGGCCGGAAATAACCACCTATTTATGTGAACAGTGCATCCACGCCGCCGTGATGGACAAGCTGCGCGCACTCGACCTCAAGGATTGCGACGGGGAGCGCATCAATCTCGATCAACTGAGCATCAAATCCACACTGCCTGAGACGCTCATGCACATGAACGTCGAGACGGCCCTGCTGCTGGACAAAAAGGTCCTGCCGAATCTATCCGTGCTCGATCCGGCCTGCGGCTCCGGCGCTTTCCTCATTGCCGCAATGAAAACGCTGGAAGGCGTTTACCGCGCCGCCTGGCGAACCATCTATGCCGCGGGAAGCGGTAAAAGCAATGATCCGCTGGCACACAAAGCCGTCAACTTCCTGAAAGATTTACTCATCGAGTTAAAAGTGAAAGGCAGCCTGCCGGAAGATGCGGTGGTTGAAAACATCAACAGCGACTACCTGATAAAAAAACGCATCATCATCGACAATCTCTACGGCGTCGACATCATGGACGAAGCCATTGAGATCGCGCGCCTGCGTTTGTTTCTCGATCTGATTGCCGTGGCCGCTCCCGGCACTGCGATCGAAGCCCTGCCGAACGTCGACTTTAACATTCTTGCCGGCAACTCACTGATTGGCCTGTTAAACATACAGCCCGAAAAAATTCAGGAAAGGAACAGCTCCGGAAATGCGGAACTGGCCAACCTGGAGGAACCACTGCGAGAGTACCACCGCCTGCGCGATCAGTACAAACAATCGCTGGAAGATGAGTTTCCGCTGGTCGAATTGCGCAACAAAGCCCACGAATATCGCCGCACCGCCATGGAACTGCTCAACGGCGGCATGCTGCGGGAATTCGCCGACCTCAAAATTTCCTACGAACGGGAACAGTGGGACACACACAAAAACAAAGCCGGCAAACGACTTAAACGCCCGGTCAATGTGGCCGATCTGGACAACCTGCGCCCGCTGCACTGGGGCATCGACTTCCAGAAAATCATGGAGTGCTCGCAGCCGGAAAGCGACAACTCCGACTTAAGACAATTGCCCACAGTCGAGGAGCGCGAGAAGATTCGCGCCGAAAGAAAACAGCGGCGTCTGGCGGCCTGCCGCAAGGAAGAGGGTTTTGACGTCATTCTGGCCAACCCGCCCTGGGAGGCGTTTAAACCGCAGGACAAGGAGTTTTTTGCCGCGCACTCCGAACTCGTTAAACAGGGTAAAAAAACCATGCGCATCGAG
Source organism: bacterium (assembly GCA_030430495.1). Lineage (GTDB taxonomy): Bacteria > Bacteroidota > Ignavibacteria > Kapaibacteriales > UBA7675 > JAUIKM01. Next base: position 106,661 of record JAUIKM010000017.1, read on the forward strand.
GATTTCCTCAAGCGCAAAAAAGACCTGTTAAAAGACGACGCCATCCGCACCGCCTACGAAGACTACATGAGCCAGTTCCCGTTCATGAGCAAGTACTTCCGCAGCGCGCACGACTATCAACACCAGAGCGTTGAAGTCAACGGCCGCAAAACCGGCAGCGATATCAACCTCTACAAACTTTTTGTCGAACGCTGTTACAATCTGCTGCGCGAAGACGGCCACGCCGGTCTCGTGCTGCCCGGCGGCATTTACTCCGACCTGGGAGCTACCGGGCTGCGCCGCCTGCTGCTGCATCGGACGCGCATTAAGGGACTGTTTGGATTTGAGAACCGCAAGGGCATATTCGAAGGTGTGCACCGCAGCTTCAAGTTCATCGTGTTAACACTGCAAAAAGGCGGAGAGACCAAAGACTTTCCGGCGGCTTTCATGCGGCATGATGTGAAGGAGTTGGAGGCTAGCGATTCCAGCTCATTTCCGAAGCTATCGCCTCAATTTGTTGAAATGTTCTCTCGTGGCACTTACTCATTTCCTGAAATAGACACTAATTCAGCTCCACCCATTTTAATAAAAATGCACGATCACCCGAGGCTGGATAATGAGAAGGTTGTTAACAACCGCTTCGTTCTAACCTCTGAAATTCACATGACGAATGATAGCACAATATTTGAGATCAAAGAATCAATTGACCATCTGCCGTTGGTGGAAGGAAAAATGATCCATCAATTTAGCTTCACAACATCAGAGCAGAGATACTGGATACCAACTGATAAAGCTAAGACAAAGTTTTCCAAACGCTTTCTGGATAACAATTCTTATCCATTTGAACAGTTCAGAATTGCTATCAGAGATGTGGCGCGGAATACCGATAGTCGAACGCTGATCGTGACAATAATACCAAAGGGAACACTGGCAGGGAACACCTTGAACGTATCCCAAAGTCTGGAGTCGTTCGGCCAACTCTACCTGACTGCGATATTAAACTCATTTGCGCTGGACTATGTAATCCGCCTCAAAGTCAATGCCCACTGCAACATGTTCTACATCTACCAACTCCCCGTCCCGCGCATCGACAAGAACCACTGGGCTTTTCGTCCGCTGGTGGAAGGCGCGGCGCGGCTGATCTGCACCAGCCCCGAGTACGACGAACTGGCGGCCGAAGTCGGGCTGGGCGATCACACACATGGCGCGCACGATCCGGCGGAACGGGCCGCCATCCGCGCCCGTCTGGACGGCATCGTTGCACATCTCTACAACCTGAACAGCGAGGAATTCAGGTATATCCTGACGACCTTCCCGATCGTCGACCAGCAGATCAAAGACGACGCGCTGGCGGCCTTCGAAGCGCTGGCGGCCAATCCCGAAGTGCTGCTGTTAACGGATCGCGGCGAAGGGCCGGACCTCGAATTTAAACAAATGGCCTGGGCCGCCCCTGCGCGCAAAGGACAGTCCCCCAAAGCCGGCGGCCTGCTGGAAGCGATAGCGTCGTTTTTAAACAGTTATGGCGGCGGCACGATTCTGCTGGGCGTGGCCGACGACGGAACGGTCACCGGTTTGCAGGAAGAATACCGTGCCGCCAATCCACAGAAAAACAACGCCGACGGTTTGATGCTGAGCCTCAGCAACAGCATGAAGGACAGCTTAAGTCTGGCGCAACCCGACGACTACGTCAAAGTTGAGATTCAGACCATCCACACGCATGAAGTCGCCGTAATAAGAGTCGCTCCCGGCCCGGAGCCCGTCTACGTCGGCAATTCCGATGCGTTTTATGTTCGCGGTCTGGCCGGCAAACAGGAACTGCGCGGCAAGGAACGCGATGAATTCACGCGCAGGCGATTCAACAGCGGAGCCTGACCTTCCCGGCCGGCCCAGGTACAAACGCCCCGCCGCGGCGGATCTACACAGCCGTACATACAGGGCACAGGCCGCCACTGCGAATTTTTCGCGGGAATACTTGACGCGCACCACGAATTTGCCTACATTGGCCGGGGTTTTATAACAAGACATTACAATGTTTACTCTGCGGCAGCGCGGAATAGCCCTCTGTTGCGCCGCACCGACCTGATTCACACTCGGGTTGTTAAGTCATGCATTCACATGACCGGCTCCCGGTCCACTTTCGCTTTTGAACTGTTGTACCTGTACTAATTCAGGAGTCAAACAGATCAGAAAAAGACCTCCATTCTTGCACACAGGATTAACTTAACATAGCGGCTGCGCGCCGCCCGGTGTTATTGACATCGGTCAATGACCGCGTGTCAAGGTCTTTCCACATACTTAACGGAGTTTTCATGAAGCGCTTTTATCGACCTTTTGCAGTTTTGACCGTAGCCGTCGCAGCCCTGGTGTTTATCGCCGCACCGGGCCGGACAATGGCAGGTGATGGCGGCATCGGCTTTTCGGCTTCGCTGCAAAGTCAACAAATGGCCGTCGGCGTGCCGATCTGGCTGGGCGACGCTTTGGTTCTGGACCCGTCGCTTGGATTCCAGATGGTCTCTGAAGGGCCGACCGATCTTAACATCGGAATAGGCCTGCGCATTTTCCCCACCGCGCCGGACAAGAGTGACGCAGCCTTTTTCTATATTGAGCCGATGCTCGAAATGTTTATGTTGACCCCGAATGAAGGCGACGGCGTGACGGACCTTGCCGCCGGCGCGGGTTTTGGCGGAGAGTACTTTTTTAACGACCGCCAGTTCAGCATTTCCGTTGAAGGCCAATTGAAAGCCCTGTTGCCCGACGAAGCCTCCAATCGCTTTAGCAGCGGCGGCGAGACCGTCATCAGAACCAGCGCCGAAATCACGGCCAGCGTTTACCTGGACTAGTCCTCAACGCTTTGATTTTCAACTGTACGACAGCCCGCTTTGTTAACAGGCGGGCTGTCGTCGTTTTTCCAGCATTTGCCAATGCGCGGCGCTCCCCACCTTGTGTCCTTGAACTGTTCTGCGCCGGCGCACTCTCACTGCCCGGCATACCGACGCCCGCACACGGCGTTTTTTCTTGTTTGCCCCAGTCGAATTCTCAGCCTGCAACACCTGGCGTTCAAGGTCTTCGAGCGACCTTTTGATTGACGGGATTCAGGCCGGATTTCAGTCCTGAGTACTTCGATCCCGAAACAACAAGATCTGTGCGCCCTGAGGGCACACAGATCCTCCGTAGGTTGATGTAATTTGGCTTTCCCACTTCCCGCACGGCCTGAAACACCACCCGTTCAGCAGCTGAGGCAGAACACCGCGGATTTTGTGGAAGCGTTTTCGTCCCGACGAGCATGGTTTGAGGCGGCCGCGGCGACCGATCAATCCCGATAACGCTCCAGCGTAAAATGCTCGCCCAGGTAGCGCTTGCGCACCTCGGGATTCGCTGCGATGGCTTCCGCCGTTCCGGAGTAATACACGTCGCCGTCGATGAGAATGTAAGCGCGGTCGGTGATGCTCAGCGTTTCGTGGACGTTGTGGTCCGTGATCAGGATACCCAGGCCGCGCGCGCGCAGGCTGCGCACGATGCGCATGATTTCCTCCACCGCAATCGGGTCGATGCCGGCGAAGGGTTCGTCGAGTAAAACAAATTTGGGTTCGGTGGCCAGTGCACGGGCGATCTCCGTACGGCGGCGCTCACCGCCCGACAGCACATAACCGCGGCTCTTGCGGATGTGCGCGATGCCGAATTCCGTTAACAATTCTTCCAGGCGCTCGCGGCGCGCCTTGTTGCTCATGCGACGCAATTGCAGCACCGCCATGATGTTGTCTTCCACCGTCATCTTGCGGAAAACCGACGCCTCCTGCGGCAGATACCCCAGGCCGAGACGCGCGCGTTTGTACATCGCCAGGCGCGTGATGTCGCGGTCGTTGTAATACACTCGTCCGCCGTCGGGCCGGATCATTCCGACGATCATGTAAAACGAGGTGGTTTTACCGGCGCCGTTGGGACCGAGCAGACCGACGATTTCACCCTCGGAAACTTCCAGCGAGACGTTTTTAACAACGCGGCGTTTTTTGTAGATCTTGACCAGCCCTTCGGCGCGGATGGTGTTGGGCGACTCGATGGAAAGCGGCGCAACTTCGGGCTGCGCCGCTACCTGATCTACGATGTGTTCCGGGCTTGACATAGCGGGCTCTTTGGTTTGTTGTGCATTTCCGCCGCCGGTATTAACCAACGGCTAAACAGGCCGGGAGTGTTTCCGATTGTGCGTGCGGCTCAGCGGCGGCGCACCGGACGCAGTTCGAGCTTTTTGTTCAATTCCTTGCCGTCGCGCAGAATTGTCAGGCGCATTTCTTCTCCCGCAACGCCGTCGTTCAGGATCACCTGGACGTCTTCGGGACGCAGAATGCGCTCGTCGTCAATCTCGACAATAATATCGCCCGGCTCGAGCCCGGCGGCTTCCGCCGGCGAACGACGATAAATCTCGGAGATAAACACGCCGCGCTCGCGCTCCAGCTTGAGGGCGCGCGCCAGCTTTTTATCGACGGCGCCGACGTTAAGTCCCACGCTGTAGTTGCGGTCAATATTGCCGTCGCGTTTAAGTCTGTCAACCACGTTCATGACGCGATTGATCGGAATGGCAAATCCGATGCCGATACTGCCCGCGCCGCGCGAGGTCTGCGCCGTCGAAAAGATCGTGGCATTCATGCCGATCACTTTGCCGTCGCCGTTAACCAGCGGACCGCCGGAGTTGCCGGAGCTGATCGAAGCATCGGTCTGCAACATGCCGCGGTAGACTTTGTCGTCCTGCGTGAAGTTAAGTCCCGTATTGGAGATCACGCCGACGGTCACCGTCGGTTTGGCGTTGATGGCAAAGAGACCGAAGGGATTGCCGAAGGAAATCGCCCACTCGCCGATAATTGTTTTATCGGAGTTGGCCAGTTCCAGATAGGGAAAGCGGATATCGCTGCGCTGAATTTTCAACAGAGCCACGTCGCTGACGGCGTCCGCGCCGATCAGTTTGGCGCTGTATTGTTCTCCGTTGGTCATGGAGATGATGATCTCGCTGGCGCCGCCGGCCACGTGTTCATTCGTTAACACATATCCGTCGGAGGAAATAATGAACCCCGACCCGACGCCTTTGATTTCTTCCTCATACACGCGATCGCCGCGGCGGCCCATAAACAATTCCATCCAGGGATCGCGCACGGAATAGCGGCGCACCTCCGTGACATTGATGCCAACGACGGCCGGGCTACAGGTCTCGACTGCGCGCGTGATGGCGTTGCGACGCGACACGGTTATATCGTTTTCGGGCATCGGTTCGGGCGTCGGCGGTGCGTTCAGCGCCCACTGCTCGTCAGTTGTCGCGCCGGGCTGCGCGTCGGAATCGGAAGCCATATGGCCGTTGTTTAATTCACCGGCGGAGAGCGCCTGCGGCGATCCGATTTCGCGGTCGTCCTGCTGCGATTGGCAGGCCGTGGTAGCAAATGTAAAAAAACACAATATGAACGCGGCGCAAACGCCGTGTGTCCAGTGCGGTGTAATCGATGGAAGTTTCATAGCTGTCTCTATTGATCCCGCTGCTTTGTTGTACAATCTCGTCAATTCCGTTCCGGACGTTCAGCGCGAACCCGCGTACAAACGTACGACTCGGCGCTGCGATTGTAGACGCGGTCCGGCCGGGCCGGAGCCGGGAATTTCATCCCGTCGTTCGAATCCGGAAACGGCGCTCTACTACGGCGGCGGCCCGCACAGGTTGCGCGACAACTTATCGACGCGACGCCGCCCGGGGGCTTGTGACCGCTCACGCGTTGGCGAACAAAAAAATCATGTCAAAGGCCGCGCCCGCAGGGACGAAGGGCAAGCGGCTGCGTCCGAACGGCGCTCCGGCAACCGCAACTGCAAGTACATCATGGAAATACAAGCACCCGCGCTCAACCTGCCCGCCTATGATTTCCGCACGCGCGTGGTGGACGGGACGCCCTGTGTGTACGATCCGCTGCGCCAAAAATACGTGGCCGCCACGCCGGAAGAGTGGGTACGCCTGCACCTGATTCAGGCCCTGATCGAGTTCCGCGATTTTCCGCGCGGGCTGATAAAAATTGAACACAGCATCCGCGCCCACGGCCGCCCCCGCCGTTGCGACGCCGTTATTTACGACCGCGACCTGCGGCCGCGCATGATCATCGAGTGCAAGGCGCCCGACGTGAAGATCGACCAGTCCACCTTTGACCAGATCGCCGTCTATAATGTCGCGCTGCGCACGGAGTTCCTGCTGGTCAGCAACGGACGCGAGCACTACTGCTGCCGCGTGGATTTTGACCGCAATGCCGTGGAATTTATCGGCGACCTGCCCTGGTACCACGAGCTGACACAAACCGCCGACTGACGAATACCCCAGTTTTTACGCCGTTTCGGCCGTTTTTTGGTGCAATTACGCCGCCTTGTGCATCTCGCGGCCGGGCGACGCGCGGAGCGCCCTGTTGCGTTTGTCCTGGCCGGATGTAAAGCACCCGGCAATCTTAGACATGCCGAATTTTATATTTAGACTCGTCGAATTTATTTTTTAGACATGTCTAAATTTTGCTAGTTTGCGCTCGCCTTTGATTCGGCGCATACCGCGAATGCGCCGCAAACCATACAAGTCCAATTACTCGTACAATCGGGGCATTCCGCTGCCGCGGGGAGGCCTTTTTGTTCGTCCTGCCGCTGCGCGGCGCAGAACGGGAAACGCACAATGAACCAGTCCATCCGATTCCGCCTGTTGACGACAATACAACGTTGCACGCGGCTGATCTGCCTGCTCGCGCTTTTTCCCGCGGGCGCGGCGGCGCACGTGACGCTCGAATTCGAGGTAAAAGCCGAAGACGACAAATCGGCAGTTGTCGGCGCGACAATAAGTCTGCCGGCGGAAGGCGAAGGCGCGGTGAGCGACAGGGACGGACGCGCGCGCGTGGACCTGCACGATATGAACGCGGGCGCGGTTGAGGTGCGGGCCACGCACATCGGCTTTAACACGCTGGAATTCACGCTGGAGCTGCCGGCGCGCCTGGCGGAAGGCCAGATTGTCAAACGAAAAATTCTGTTAACACGCGCGGACGTGCAGACGCCCGAGATTCAGGTGGTGGGCCGCAGACGCAAACGCCCGCGGGAGGAAAATCCGGTGCTCGTGGGCGAGACGGATTATCGCCTGTTTGAATCGATCCAGGCGGCCAGTCTGGCGGAAGGCCTGGCTTATCAACCAGGCTTGCGGCTCGAGAACAACTGTCAGAACTGCGGTTTTTCGCAGGTGCGTTTAAACGGACTGGACGGCGCGTATTCACAGATTCTGATCGACTCGCGTCCCGTATTCAGCGCGCTCAACGGCGTCTACGGTCTGGAGCAGATTCCGCCGGCGATGATCGAGCGCATCGACGTGATCCGCGGCGGCGGCTCGGCGGCGCAGGGCGCAAATGCCATCGCCGGAACGATTAACATTATCACGCGCGACCCGGTGGAAAACACGGCGCAGATAGCGACAAACACCGCCCTGCTCAACGGCGAAGCGCTCGACAACACGCTGAGCGTTAACGCAGCTTTGAGCAGCGACATCATGCCGGTGGGCGTGCACGTGTTTGGATTTAAACGCGAGCGCGACGACTGGGACGCCAACGGCGACGGCTTTACGGAAATCACGCGGCTTTCAGGCAGTTCCTTCGGGCTGCGTTCCTTCTACAAGCCGTCGGACTTTTCGCGCGTTGACCTGGAGTTTCACAGCATCGAGGAATTCCGGCGCGGCGGCAATCTGCTCGAGCGCCCGGCGCACCAGACGGACATTGCCGAGCAGCTGGACCACCGCAGCTTCGGCGCTTCATTAAACGCGGAGACGTATGCGGCCGACGACCTGCTGCTGGCGGCGTATGTTTCGCTGCAATCGACACATCGCGAGAGTTACTACGGCGGCGGCGGCAACAGCGACGACCCGGCCGAGCGCGCACGGGCGGCCAATTTCTACGGCAATACGGACGACCTGAGCGTCGTGGGCGGCGCACAGGCCGGACGCGGCATGCAGTGGTTCGGCCGGAGCGTCAACCTGGCGTTCGGGGTCGAGTGGCAGTTCGCCGCGGTGGAAGATCGCATGCCGGGATACGAGCGTTTAATTAAACAGGACGTCGCCACGCTGGCGGCCTACACACAACTGGAGTGGCAGTTTTCACAGCAGACCACGCTGCAAACGGGGCTGCGCCACGACCGCATCGACCTGCAGGGCGCATATCTCTTCGGCGAGGACCTGCCTTTCAACACGGAGCGAGTGTTTAATGTCTGGTCGCCGCGCGTTAACATTCTGCAGCGCCTGGGCGAGGAATGGAGCGTGCGCGCCGGTTACGCGCGCGGTTTCCGCGTGCCGCAGGCTTTTGACGAGGACCTGCACATCGAGACGGTCGGCGGCACGGCGCAGGTTGTCATGTTCGGCGACGACCTGCGGCCCGAGCGTTCGGACAGCTTCACGGCCTCGTTCACCTTCCGGCGCGACGACCTGTCGCTGACGGAGTGGAACGCCACACTCGAAGGATTCGCGACCTTCCTGCACGATCCTTTTGTCAATGAATTTACCGGCCGCACGCTGCCGCGGAGCGGCGCGACGGTGACGGCCAAACGCAACGGCGCGGGTGCGACGGTGGCCGGTTTCAACTTCGACCTCGAACACGCGTTTAACACTTCGCTCGCGGCGCAGATCGGCGGCACGGTGCAGACAGCCGCATACGATGCGGCGGGCGGCGAGGTCGTACTGGAGGAGCGCGACGACGATGGAGTGTTAATTCGCGAGATCACGAGCGGCGACATACTGCGCACGCCGCAGGTTTACGGATTTCTGTCGATCATGTGGTCGCCCGACGCGCGGCAGGACGTGGCGGTAACGGGCGTTTTCACGGGGCCGATGTGGACGCCGAACGAGCGCCTGGCAGAACTGGTACGCACACCCGCGTTCATGGAGCTCAACATACGCGCGGCGCGGAGATTTCGCTTCAGCACGGACCTGACTCTGGAGCTGGCGCTGGGCGTACAGAACGTCTTGAACAGTTTTCAGGACGACTTTGAAACGGGCCCGGAGCGCGACGCGGGCTACGTATACGGCCCGACGCGTCCGCGCAGTTTTTTCGGCGGTTTAAAGCTCTTGTGGTGAGGACGGGTTTAACATTTGGCGTTCGCCGGCCGGCCTGACGTTGGGGACCTGCGCGTTGTATGCCTGCGGATTGACGTTGGGGACCTGCGCGTTTTATGCCTGTGGATTGACGTTGGGGACCTGCGCGTTTTATGCCTGCGGATTGACGTTGGGGACCTGCGCGTTGTATGCCTGCGGATTGACGTTGGGGACCTGCGCGCTTTATGCCTGTGGATTGACGTTGGGGACCTGCGCGCTTTATGCCTGCGGATTGACGTTGGGGACCTGCGCGCTTTATGCCTGTGGATTGACGTTGGGGACCTGCG
>JAUIKM010000062.1 GCA_030430495.1 bacterium
TCGCGATTGCCGCCGTATACGCCCTGCGGCACCGTGCCGGCCGGATTCTGATTCAGGAAGTTCGAGCTTTCCGTCCAGCCCGTCGCGTACACCGCTCCGCTCGCAAATACGTGCAGGTCGTTGCCTTCATCGTTGGCCGAACCGCCGTAGTAGAAACTGTTGACAATCTGGCCGTCGTTGGCGAACCAGGACATCAGTACGTCCGTGGCGCCCTGCTGCGCATTCACGCCGGCGAACAGAGTCGGACTGTTCGTCCAGCCGACGCAGTGAAAGCGGTTCAGGTAGTTCGACATCTCCACATCGTTGTAGACATCGTTACCCGTGCCGCCGTAGTACGTCGACCAGACCCAGCCGCCCGATGACGAAAAACAGGCCACAAAACAGTCGATCGCGCCGTTGTTGACAATCTGATGGTTGCCGTAACAGCAGGTCGTCGGCAGCCACTGGCTCTGCGTCCAGCCGCAAATGATGATTTCGCCGTTGCTGTTGATCGTCAGGCTCGTAGCGTAGTCGTTGTGGTCCGGTCCCGGCGGCGAGGGCATCGGCGGACCCGTGCCGCCAAAATAGGTCGTCCACACCACGCGCGGGTCGACCACGAGCGGGCGCGAAGGATCGTATTCACCGACCTCAAAACCGACCACGCCGTCGTTGACCACAAATGCCGCTTCGATTTCAATCTCGTTGCCCTCGTCGTCCAACTGGTAGGTGTATGGACGGGCTTCCTCGATCCGGCCCAGCGGCGTGGTCACCAGCAGGCTGCCGTCGGCGCGCACGGACATGCTCTCAGCGCCCTCGTAGCGCAGTTGCACATCCGCCACATCGCCGCCGGGATGCACGACGACATCGTATTTCATGCCCGATTGCATGCCGTAATAGCTGACGTCGATATTGTCGTAGATGTCGCTGTAGTCAACGCGCTCGTACTGGCGCGTCGCTATCGGCTCCGAGCCGGCCGCGCCGTAGTAGCGAATGGTCTGAGGACTCGCCCCGCCGCCCGAAATCGTCGGGAAGGGATTGGCGCCCTCGAACGTCATGTCCATCCGGTAGCCTTTGCGCTGCTCCATCGTTTCGCGATCGTCGAGGTCGACCCGTTCAACAAAGGTGTACATGATACCGCCCGGCGTAAAGTACAGCTGGGCGTTCTGCGAACCCGTCATAAAAGCCACATCCGGGCGGGCATGGCCGTCGGCATCCTTGATCTGTCCGGTATTTTCCACAAAACCATAGTTGCGCTGTGAAAGTACCTGCTGTGCTGTGGTCTGATCTCCTGCTTTGTCGGTCCGGTCGGTCTGATGCGGATTGTCGGCGAGCATCGGTGCGTACATGAGAGCAAAGGTCGCCAACAACAAAGTTGAGGATGAAATCATCCTTCGAATAGTCATTGATTTAACTCCATACAGTCATTAAACATTTGTGGCACAAGCGCACGGCAATCCCTGCCCCGCCAATCCGTGATCTGCAGATTGGTGCGGAGAATCGCCAGGCGATCGTGATTATAGTCGGAATTGTTGAACCATACAGGCGGAGACTGAACCGAGTGTGACTCGGCAATCGGTACTCCGGCAAGGTTCAACGGCAGTGAACCGGTTCGCGACTGCTACGTACTTTTCTCTGTGCAGATCCAGCTCGGGCAGCAGAACCTATAACATATTGATATTAATTCACTTAGAACGACGGATCGGGATTCAGACGCAAAAACGGCGCTTCCGCCACGACTACGCCTCGAATTGCAGATAACTGACGGCATGTAAGAACAACCCGCCTGAATCAGCTGAAAATCGCCGTTTTCACGCTTTTAACGCTCTATTTTTCGACGCTCCGCCTGGATTATTTCGCCGCAGCCGACACACAAATAAAACGGCATTATGCCACGCATAATTTGTTATCAATGACCGCACAAAATCGGCTTAACTACTGCAATCCGATCGTGATTAAGTTCGCTTCCTCTGCTCACCCAACAAATTCAACAAAACACGATCCGGGGCGACCGCACCACAACACGCTTCAATAAACCGGCAACCGCAATGTTAACTTCCGCATTGCAGCGCCGCGGCATTTGTTGCCTCGGCTCGCTTTTTAAAACCGCTTTTGTTTATCACCGGGTTTGAAGTCCGGCGTCCGCGGGCGACGTCGTTAAATCCTGGCGGTAACAACAAATCAACCTGTCGCCGCATCCGGAGATTCACATGCGACAACTCAGGGACAAAAAAGCTCGACGCGCAGAGACGCGCGGCATTCACACTGCGGGACTAACAAGATGGATTTGGTTAAGGCGGGATCAGTCAAGCCGGAAGCAGAAGTTTAAAGCCGGTTTAAAACAGAAAAGCCGCAAACCATGCAGTTCGCGGCTCTGAGTCCAGGTGCCGAGTCCCGGCCGGGACATTAAACAAACGCCTCAGCGCAGGTCAATAACGCGCGTGCCCTCGTCCGGAGTAAAACTGAACAGTGAGTCGTCGGCGCGCTCCAGCTTGCGGATGCCCGAGATGCGCCAGTGGAACTGCGTGATGCCGTCGGAGGCGTTCACTTCCAGCGGCTGCAACGTCGATTCGTCCAGGTGCAGCACGATTTTTTGCAGCGAGGCGTAGCTGTCGTCCGGATCCTGCGCGTTCCACTCCAGAACGTACATGCGCGCGCCCGTGGAAGATGCCGAACGCGTCAAAGCCAGCTCGCCTTTCTGCGCAAAAAAGGTGAACATCGCCGCCGGTGTTAACACGCCGCGGCCGCCCTTGTAGGTGTTAATCACGACCTTGCTGCCGAGCGAGTCGTAGTTCCACACCGTTTTGCCGTCGCAGATGACCGCGCGCGCGCCGAGGTCCAGCCGAAAACGATCGCCGCCGCCCAGCGTCAGTTCGCCGGAAAGCGCCGTCATTGTGACGTCCTGGAATTGCAGCACGGCATTGCCGCCGTCGATGTATTTACTGCGAAAAGCGGCGTATACGTCGTCGGCTTCCGTCGCGGCGGCGGAAACAAACGAGCCGGCCGTCAACGCGCAGACAAACAAGGCAAACGTCAAAGAGCGTCCGGTCCAGTGAGAAACAACCATGTCAGTCCGAAATAGATCAGTGGAAAAGTTCAATGCCGGGAGGGGCCAGACCATGAACGCACAAACCCGCAAAAACGTGTCGCGCGGCGCATTCTCACGCCGTCCGCCCGTCCTGAAAACACAAACAGCCGGGCGTTGAACACCCGGCTGTTGAGTTTGTTAAAGCGAAGCAGAGCAGGATCAGATCGAGTTGACCACGATATAGGTCATTCCGATGTAGCGCTTGCCTTTGGCGCGTTTGCGCACCGGCTGCGGGTTGAGCGGATCGATCTTGTCGTTGGCGGCAATCTTGATGCGGCCGGCCTGGATGCCCTTGCTCGTCAGGTAATCGCGAATCGCCTCGCAGCGCTTCGTCGTCAGATCGCGATTGGCGGCGGCGTCCTTGCTTTCGTCCGGATAGCAGCGCACCTCAATCTTGACATTGGGGTTGATGAGCAGCACGTTGACCAGATCGTTCAGCATCTCGTCCGCGCCGACTTTCAGCTTTGACTTTTTGAGGTCAAAAGGCGATACGGGCAGCGGCAGACGCGCGCCCTCGCGCATCGGCTTGATCAGGAAGTCACGTGAAATCTCGGCGTAGCGCGTGGTATTCGGCGCGGTGAACGAGAATTCAGTCTGAAAGTAGTTCGGTTTTTCAATCCGAATCTTGTAGGTCTGTCCCGGCTTCAGTGAAGTCACCAGATAGTTACCGCCGCGATTGGACACCGAGATGTTCGGATTGCCGCCGTTGGCGCTGGTGAATATCACTTCCGCGCCGTCGACCGGTTCGCGTGTAAGCTCGTCGTACACGAGGCCCGTCACTGAGACAACGGTGGATTGCGCTGCCGCAACTTCAACCATTACCGCCGTCAAAAGAAGGGCGAGAGCGAAAAGCATGTTTCGTTTCATTCTCAGTTTTCCCTGTAATGTGAATGTTAAAGCGGAATGATTGAACTCAGCGACCACCGGTGCTGGCTTCTTCCGTCATCATGCGAACGCTGCCGTCGGCGCAGGCCATGACGATGATATTTCCATTGCTGACGAGGTCGACGGACCAGAGTTCAACGCCGACGTCTTTGGTCATCAGGTTTTCTCCGGAGACAACGTCCCAGAGTTTGACATTTTTATCCAGGCTGCCGCTGGCCAGCGTGCGGTTGTCGGCGGCGAACGCCACGTCCTGCACGAGTTCCACGTGGGCGTTGATGCTGCGCATCAGTTCGCCGGTGGGCATGCTCCAGATTTTGATCACGCCGTCCTGATCGGCGGAAGCGAGCAGTTTGGAGTCAAAGCTGTAGAGCACTGCAAGCACCGGGGCGTTGTGGCCGCGCAGCGTCATGAGCGCTTCTTTTGTGTCGAAATCGGTCGACCAGATGCGAACCGTGTGGTCGTCGCTGCCGCTGGCAATGTAATTGCCGTCGTAGCTGTACGCCACGCTGTTGACGCCCAGCAGGTGGCCGCGCAGCGTTTTGACTTCAGACTGAAATTCGCGGTCCCACAGTTTGACGGTACCGTCAAAGCTGCCGCTGGCGATAAAAGCGCTCTCTTCGTCCTGGCTGAAATACACGCCCATCACTTCGGCGGTATGGCCGCGCATGGTAAACATCTGCGAGCCGTTGGCGACATTCCAGACGCGTACGGTCCTGTCGCTGCTGACGCTGGCAATCATTTCATCGTTGCCGGAAAAGGAGATGTGATTGACCTGGGCCAGATGGCCTGTAAGCGTGTGCAGCAGGTTTCCGTCAGGCAATGACCAGATTTTGATGGTTTCGTCCAGGCTGCACGTTGCAAACTGCGTGTCGCCGTCGTTGACGAACACTCCCAGGACTTCGTCGTCATGACTGCCGACCGTTTCGATTTTGTAGCTGCGTTTTTGAGCGTTGGCCGTTACCGACGCAGCAACAAGACACAAAACGAGCAGGGCAGGCAGGATCGCTCGCGATTTCCTCATAGACATGCTCCGCTGATGTATAAATGAAGGTTGGGCCATTGCCGAATCCGTGCCGCGGGCGCGGCGCAAACCCTAAAATTGCAATGATTTCACGTTATTACCAAACCACGGTCGCGAAGTTGGAGAAGCTAGGCCAGCTCTTCCAGAACTTCCAGCAAATCAGAGCGAATTGCCAGTAGTTCGCCGCGCGTCAACTCGACTTTCTCCTTGTTCGACGACTCATCCGCCAGGACCGCATCTTCCACCGGAGCAGTTCGCAGTGTCTCATCTTCGAGGCCCACCAGCTCGCCGCTGGCCGGGTCGAAGTGTTTTTTCATGATGTCCTTGGCGCCGTCGATTGTGTAGCGGTTGTCGCGCAGCAGGCGTTTGATCGCCTTGATAACCGTGATATCTTTTTGTGTGTATATTCGATTCCCGGCGCGATTCTTCTGTGGCTTCAATTGGTCGAACTCGGTTTCCCAATAGCGCAGCACATAGTGCTCCTCGCCGACCAGTCGGCTGACCTCGCTAATCGAATAGTACAGCTTTTTGATGTGCAGATCTTTCACGCCACGATTTTACGTATTTACGCCCGCTTCAACAAAAGAAAATGACAGGCGCGGCGCAGATTGCGCCGGGAACATGGGATGGCGCATAATCGAAGAGGCCGCTTCCCGCATTGGGAAACAGCCTCTTTTTGCTTGTTTTCGGGTGTGAAACCGCAAACCTGCCGCAGCGCGGTCGGGCGGTGTTCACACGGCCGGCTCGCGGCCTGACGGCGCTCAGCCTTCGGCTTTGGCTTCCTCGCCGCCATCGGCGTCGGCGTCGGCCGCAGCTTCTTCGGCCGTGGGCTCTTCAGCCACTTCTTCTTCGGCCGGAGCTTCAGTTGCTTTGGCCGCTTTTTTCTGGGCTTTGCGTTCCAGGCGCGCCGCAACGGCAGCTTCGTGTTTGGCCAGCTCTTCGGACACTTCCGCGCCGGACTTGCCTTTTTCCATCAGATATTTCTTCAACAGTACGCCTTTGTAGCTCAGCAGCTTGCGCACCGTGTCGGTGGGTTGCGCACCCGTTTGCAGCCAGTGGATGGCGCGTTCGTCGTCGACGGAGATCGTGGACGGCGAGGTCATCGGATTGTACTGACCGAGTTTTTCCAGGAAGGCGCCGTCGCGCGATTTGCGGCTATCCGCTGCTACGATATCGTAAATAGGTGCTTTTTTACGCCCACGGCGGCGCAGCCTTAACTTAACCATTTGACTATCCTTGAAGTTTGAACTGATTCAGTCTGTATAATGTATTGTTACGTTTTCTGTGAACACCGGGCCCGGCGCATCAACGGCGGCGTTTGCCGCGCTGCTGCGAGGCGTTGCGCTGCATCTCGCGCATCATGCCGAGTTTGCCGCCTTTGCCCTTGGTCATTCGCTTCATCATCTTCTGCATGTCGTCAAACTGCTTCAACAGGCGGTTGACGTCCTGCACTGTCGTGCCGCTCCCGCGCGCAATGCGGCGGCGGCGCGAACCGTTGATGAGCCGCACATTGGAACGCTCCTTCGGCGTCATCGACTGGATCATCGCCTCGACGCGCACCAGCGCTTTTTCGTCGACGTTGACATTGCGCAGGGCGCGGTCCATACCGGGAAGCATGCCCAGCAGGTCGCGCAGCGAACCCATTTTCTTGATCTGGCGAATCTGCTCCAGGAAGTCCTGCAGCGTAAACTCGTTCTTGCGAATCTTCTGCTCGAGCTGGAGCGCTTCTTTCTCGTCGAACTGCTGCTGCGCCTTTTCGACCAGCGTCAGCACGTCGCCCATGCCGAGGATACGCGAGGCGATCCGGTCGGGGTAGAACTGCTCCAGATTATCGATCTTCTCGCCCGTCCCGATGAACTTGATCGGCTTTTCGACGACGGAGCGAATCGAGAGGGCCGCGCCGCCGCGCGTATCGCCGTCCAGTTTGGTCAGCACGACGCCGTCAAAACTCAGGCGCTCGTTGAAGGCCTTGGCGGTGTTGACCGCATCCTGACCGGTCATGGCGTCGCAGACAAACAGAATCTCGTGCGGTTTGACGGATTCCTTGATGTTGGCCACCTCGGTCATCATCTCTTCGTCGATCGTCAAACGGCCGGCGGTATCGATAATCACCGTGTCGCGCGCAAAACGGCGCGCGTAGTCGACGGCGCCCTGCGCCAGCGCGACGGGCTTTTCATTCTCGACCGAGTGCACCGGGATGTTGATCTGCTCCGCCAGCAGCTTCAACTGCTGAATAGCGGCGGGACGATAGATATCGGCCGCCACCAGCATCGGCTGGCGACCTTTGTTTTTCAGGTATTTGGCCAGTTTGGCGCAGAACGTCGTTTTACCGGAGCCCTGCAGACCCGCTACCATAATCACGGTCGGCGGCTGGGAGGCGCGCGCGATGTCCGTTTTCGACGACCCCATCAACTCCACGAGTTCGTCGTGGATGATTTTGACGATCAGCTGTCCAGGCGTAATCTTGCCTTTGACTTCCTGACCGACCGCCTTTTCTTTGACGTCGTAGATGAATTTTTTGGCAACGTGGTAGTTGACGTCGGCATCAAGCAGCGCGCGGCGTACCTCGCGCAAACCGTCGGCGACGTTTTCTTCGGTGATTTTGGCCTGGCCGCGGATCTGCTTGATCGCGGCTTCCAATTTGGAACTGAGATTCTCGAACATAGAGATTTAGTGCATGCTAATGCTCAGGAAAAGACGGCTAAATTACGTTTTAGCGCGCACATTTCCAACGGCAAGGCTGCAAATTCGGCATTGGACAATTTTTCTTTCGGGCCGACGCCAATATTAATATTTTGTCGACCGGCTTTAATACACAAACGTCCAGTGGATATGCATTTACCCCAAGACCCCGTCATACGCGAGCTGCTTCCGGAATTTATCGACGACTGGCTGCAGCAGCTGGACACGCAGTTTGCAGGCACGCTGACACAGCGCAATGGTACGGACCTGTACCGCCTTGGCCACACGCTGAAGGGCTCGTGTTTCCAGTTTGAACTCAATCACATTGCGGAATTGGGGATTGAGTTGATGGCGATGGCGAACGAAGAACGTTGGGGCGACGCCCGTTCGCAGATTGAGAACATCAAGTCGGCTTTTGAGCAGGCGCGCGATTTCCTGGCTACGCAATCCTGAAACGCCCCGTCCACGGACACATCGG
This sequence comes from bacterium, assembly GCA_030430495.1. Classification (GTDB taxonomy): domain Bacteria; phylum Bacteroidota; class Ignavibacteria; order Kapaibacteriales; family UBA7675; genus JAUIKM01. Next base: position 8,131 of record JAUIKM010000062.1, read on the forward strand.
TACTCATCAGATATGAACATGAATCTCTACCCCCGGAGTGCGTCCACGCGCCGCACTCGCCTGCTCGTCTCCGGCCTGGCTCTGCTTGTATTCGCTTTTTCCGGCGTCGCCCAGGTCCTGGCCGCCGAACGCGTCGCAATCCTGCCGTTCCGCAACTACAACGGCAGCCTGGACTACGCCGCGCCCAGCTACACGCTGGCCGATTCGCTGCACTCCATGCTGCGGCCGCTCAATGAATCCGGCAAAATCCAGCTCGTGCCGATCGACTCGGTCGAGTTCGCGCTCGCCGGACTCAACCTGGACCCGTCCAATCCGCAGTACGAGTCGGACATGTGGCGCGCCGTTGAAATGTTGCAGGCCGACAAGGTGATAACCGGCACCTACAACGTCAAATACAAGAAAATCTTCGTCAACGCCTACATCTACGACGTCAAAACCAAGATCCAAAACCAGGAGTACCAGGCCAAAAACGTGTACAAAAAGTACGACGAGGCGCTGGAAACTGTCGCAAAGGTGTACAAAGCCCTCGCGCCCTTTTTTGAACAATAGCGGCGGCGCCGCGCTGCGGCGTTCCGCCCGTCCCGCACAGGCGACCATGGCTCTCAGATACGTCGGCCGGGTGCAGCGCGCACGCGGCCTGAAAGGCGATTTCCTGCTCGACGACCTCATTGACAACTTCCATGCGCTGCGCGCCGGCGCGACGGTGAAAGTCGGCTACTCGGCCGAGTTCGGCGATGCGTACGAACTCGTCCACAGTAAACGCAGCGGCAAACGCGCCGTCATGAAGCTCCGCGGCATCGACACTCCCGAAGCCGTCGCGGCTTTCAGCGAAAAAGGCGTGTTTGCCGAGGAAGACGACTTTGTGCATCCCGACGAAAAAAGAGCGGTGTTCGACGATGAAATCATCGGCTGCCGCGTGTTCGACCTGGCCGACGGCCGCGAGCTGGGCCCCATCGTCGATGTGTGGCACATGCCCGCCAACAACGTCTGGGCCGTCGATATGGACGGCCGCGAGCTGCCCCTCCCCGTCATCGACGATGTGATCAAAAAGGTCGATCTGGCCGCTCGCCGTGTGGATGTCAACCTCATTCCGGGATTGCTGGACCTGGCCCAATAACATGCCCGACCGTCAAAACACAGATCAGAAAGCGCCGAACGGCGCGGAACGCGATCCACAACAGCCGTGGATGCGCATCGACATCATTTCCGCCGTGCCCGACTCCATCCGGCCCGTGCTGGAGAGCAGCATCGTCGGCCGCGCCGGACGCGGCGGCATTGTTGAGATGGAAGTCCACAACCTGCGCGACTACGGCCTGAAAAAGTACCGTCAGATAGACGACACGCCCTTCGGCGGCGGCGCCGGTATGATCCTGCGCTGCGAGCCGGTCTTTGCCTGCGTCGAAGCGCTGCAGGCCGAACGCAGCTATGACGACATTATCTTTATGACGCCCGACGGCGAGCTGCTCGACCAGCCGCTCTGCAACACCCTCTCGATGCGCCGCAACCTCATCATTCTGGCGGGACACTATAAAGGCATCGACCAGCGCATTCGCGACATCCTGGTGACAAGAGAAATTTCCATCGGCAATTACGTGCTGACCGGCGGCGAACTGCCCGCGCTTGTGCTGGCCGACGCCATTGTGCGGCTGCTGCCGGGCGCGCTGGGCGACGCCGAAAGCGCGCTGACGGACTCTTTTCAGAGCGACCTGCTCGACTGCCCGCACTACACCAAGCCGGCCGAGTTCCGCGGCCACCACGTTCCCGACGTACTTCAGAGCGGCGACCACGCCGCCATTGAGCGCTGGCGCGACCAGCAGGCCCTGCGCAAAACACGCGAACGCCGCCCCGAGCTGCTGAGCGACGATCATTTAAATGCCGGGAAAGTTCAGTGATGTCGCAGGCACAGAACATCGCCGTTGTCCTGATGAGCGGCGGCATGGACTCCACCGTCTGCGCCGCACAGTCCCGGGCCGACGGCTTTATTCCCGCCGGCCTGCATCTGCGCTACGAACAGCGCACCGCCGCGCGCGAGCTGCGGGCGTTCCACGCCGTCTGCGACGCGCTCGGCATCAGCCGAAGACTGGTGGTTTCGACTGAACACTTTAAACAAATCGGCGGCAGCAGCCTGACCGACAGCGCTATTGACGTCAGCGACGCCGACCTGACGTCCGCCGAGATTCCCAGCTCTTACGTGCCTTTCCGCAATGCCAATATTCTGGCGATCGGCGTTTCCTGGGCCGAGGTTCTGAAGGCGCGCGCGCTCTACATCGGCGCGGTGGAAGAAGATTCATCGGGTTATCCCGACTGCCGACGCGAGTTTTTTGAGGCCTTTCAGCGAACGATTGACGTCGGCACCAAACCCGACACGAATATCCGGATTCACACACCCCTGATCGAGCTGAGCAAGGCGCAGATTGTGCAGCGCGGTTTGGCGCTGAACGCACCGCTGCAACACACCTGGAGTTGCTACCAAAACGAGGAGATCGCCTGCGGCCGTTGTGATTCATGCGCCCTCCGCCTGCGCGGTTTTCAACAAGCCGGCGCATTGGATCCGTTACGATATGCGGAAAAAGACTGAGTATTTTATACGCGCGGCGACTTTTCACTTGCTTTTTTACTAAAATCAATTTCAGCTACGTTACAATTTCCGAATCCCACCGCGCGACGCGACCGATTCACCGATCGTTTCGTCTCGTTTTTTGTGGCCTGCAATGATGACAGCCCGTAGTTTTGCTCTTCGCTATAGTCGAGAAAGGGATGTTGGCATCGCGACGTTCCGCGGCGGTTGTTTTCTGCCGGCACAGATACAAGGGAGAAACGCATCAATTAATGCGTGCCGCTTTGCAGAGCTGAAGGAAGCTCCGGCGGGGACAACACAGACAAAGCCGGGAATGGAGCGAAGCCGCCAGGTCGTATCGGTTAACTTGTAAGATTGTACTCATCTATCAGAAAGTTTTGGCATGAAACTGCAAATCAACCTGATGTTGTTGAAATTCATCAAGAACATCGAGCTGTGGCTCAGCGCGGCGGGCCTTGTTGTCATCTGGGCGGTGCCGCCCCTGCTTGATTTTGATCCGGACAACCTGTGGCGCGCCACCGCGGTGACCGCATTGGCCGTCGGCGTGCTGCACGGCCTCATCTTCTGGACGGTGCGTTCGCGCCAGCGCAGACTGCGCGAAAACGCCATCCGCGAAATCCGCCTGATGCTTAAGGACGTGGCGTACAACAAACTCAACACGATTGTCCTGAGCCTCTACGATCCCGACGTGCGCAATGCCGTCAAGGAAGAGGCGGTGGAAGAAATCAAATCCTCCGTGCGCGACATCTCAGAGATGGTCGGCGACCTGTCGGAAGAATCGCTGTCCGACTGGCAGCAAAAATACCAGCAGACCCTGAGCACGCTGGAACAGGTTTGAGCGGCGTTCACTGCACACTCACGCACGCTTGCGGGGCGGGCATGCATTTCCCGATGCACAACGTCCGCCCCGGCCGCAGGCGTCCGGCTCCCGCCTGTTCAACTCCCCAACTGCCTGCCGCTTGCCGGCTTCTGTCCCATCGGTTAACAAAAACGGTTTAAAGAGGCCGCAACGCGGACGATATCCGCCGCGTCCCCCGAGAGCGTTCAGGCACTTAAACAGGTTTGCTCTGCAGGGTGAAATAGAACGTCGAACCCTCATCGGGGCGGCTTTCCACCGCAATCTGGCTGTCGTGCGCCTCAATGATTTTTTTCGTGATGGCCAGCCCCAGGCCCGCGCCGCCCGACGCGCGCGAGCGACTTTTGTCCACGCGATAAAAGCGCTCAAAAATGTGCGGCAGCTCCTCGGGGTCTATCCCCACGCCCGTATCCTGCACGCTGATGTTAACACTGGGTCCGACCTTGCGCACGGCCAAAACAACTTCGCCGCCGCTGTTGGTGTAGCGCACCGCATTTTCAATCAGGTTGCTGATGGCGCGGTCAATCATGCCGATATCCGCAAAAACAAAGGGCAGGTCCTGATCCATGCGCGCCCGCAACGACACCTGGCGCGCTTCCGCCGCCGGTTGCAGTTTAAGGACGATGTCCTGCGCCAGCTCCGAAATCGAAAAGGCTTCGCGCTCGGGTTGTTTTTGTTTGGCGTCCAGGCGCGAGAGCTCAAACAGCTCCTCGACCAGATTGCCCAGAGTCGAGACATTGGCAAACACCGTCGAAAGAAAACGCACGCGTTCGTCCGGCGTCAGCGTTTCATCTTTTAACAAAATTGTCTCGATATAACCCTGGATAGACGCCAGCGGCGTCCGCAGATCATGTGAAACATTGGCGATGAGGTCGCGGCGAATGCGGTCGGTCTCCTCCAGCTTCTCAATATTGGATTCAATCGTCGCGGCCATATTGTTAAACGCCAGGGCCAGCTCGCCGATTTCATCGTTGTGTTTAACCTCGATGCGGTGTGAATACTCGCCTTGCTCAAAACTCTGCACGCCCCGCCGCAGCCGCGCAAAGGGACGGGAGAGGCGACGAAAGAGAAAAAGACCGAGCAGTGCGGTAATCGCCACGGCCAAAACGATGGCGGTGGTAGACTGCCGCGCGATAAACGAGCCGGCCGCCAGGTCCGAAGCCTGGTCGTAATTTTCGCCGCCCAGTATAACGTAGAGGTAGCCCTTGCGGCCGCCGGGCAGATCCAGCGGCGCAGCGGAAAAGGGCTTTAAACGACCGGGATTGCGCGGGTCGTCGCCAAGCAAGGGAAAACCGGCGTCCGGCGCAAGAAATTGTTTAATATCATCGACGTTCACGGATGTGAGCTGCACGCGCCCCGGCGGCGCGGCGTGGTTGATGATGCGCCCGTCGGCCTCCAGCAGATAGTACTCAACGCGCGGGTTCATCATCATCATGGTTTCAAAACTGGCGTGAATGCCGGCCGCGTCGATAGAGTCCTTCAAATACTTGCTGAAACTCATGCCCATATTGGCGGCCAGCTTGACATTCAGCTTCTGCTCGGTCTCCTGCACAAAAGCGGTGTTAAGCTGAAGCGAAACGACGAGCAACACGCCGCCCATCACCAGCAGCAGACCGAGGAAGACGAGCGAGACACGACCGTAGAGACTGTTAAAATAGCGCTTCATCACAACTCCTCCTCTTCGGCAAAGCGGTATCCCACGCCCCAGACCGTTTTAATAAAACGAGGCTCCGAAGGGTTTAACTCTATTTTGTTGCGCAGCCGGTTGATGTGTGAGTTAACAGTGTGTTCGTAGCCCTGGAACTGGTAGCCCCAGATGGTATCCAGCAGTTCCTGGCGCGAATAGGCGCGGCCGGGGTTGCCCGCAAAGAGCAGCAGCAGTTCAAATTCCTTGGCCGTGAGTTCGATGCCGGTGTCGCGCAGCGTGACTTTGCGCCGCCCTGGATACACGGTCAGCTCGCCAAAAGTTAACTGTTCGGCTGCGGCGGGCGCGTTCCGGCGCAGTTCCACGCGGCGCAGCAGCGCTTTAACACGGGCCGAAAACTCACGCACGGAAAACGGTTTGGTCATGTAGTCGTCCGCGCCGATTTCCAGGCCCAGCACCTTGTCGACCTCATCGCTCTTGGCGGTCAGCATCAGAATCGGCGTGATGCGGTCTTTTTCGCGTATGCGCCGGCACACTTCCATCCCGCCCAGCCCGGGCAGATTCAGGTCCAGGATAATCAGGATATAGTCGGAGTTCAACGCGCGCTCCAGCCCCTCGGCGCCGTTGGCGGCGCGCTCCAGCTTAAACCCCAGGTCGTGCAGGTGCAATTCCACCAGATCGGCAATATCCGGATCGTCCTCGACTATCAGCACGGTATTCTGCATAATCTCATCCTTTTTATGTGCCGCGCGGGCATTCACGCGCCGGCGCCAATGTAGCCGCAAAATATCATAAATGTATCACGCTGAAGTAACTTAAGTCAAACGAACTCACATACCCGGCGGTCGCGACCTTTTGCGGATGCGCAGTTTGCCTGTCTCGGGCGCTGTTGTAACTTGGACAAAACGCAGTGTCTCCGCGGCGCAGGAGATTCTTCAGAGCCTTTTAAAACCCTTTTTGTTTGGCCCGCTCATGTCGACGGTGGAAGATTATCAATCCGAGTTTATCGGGTTCCGCTCGCAGTTAACATCCTTCATCTACAGGTTCGTCGCCGCGGAAGCGGATGCGGAGGATATCGTTCAGGACGCCTATGAACGCACTTTTCGCAATCTGGCGACCTTCCGCGGTGAGGCGGCGTTCAAGACCTGGGTGTTCGGCATTGCGGTAAACATTGCGCGCGACGCACTTAAACACAAACGGCGTTGGGGCGTGGACTACCAGGACAACTGCCGCACGGCCACCTATGCTTCGGAGCGCTTGCAGGCTGAAATGGCGCACATTTCGGCCAACTCGCCGCAGGGTCGCTTCGACTTAACCGAACACATCGACTACTGTTTTACCTGCATGGCCAAGACGCTGCGGATCGAGGAGCAGTTGTGCGTGATTCTGAAGGAAGTGTACCAGTTTAAGGTTGACGAAATCACACACATCACGGGACTGAGCGAGGGCAAGGTTAAACACGCGCTGGCGGGCGGGCGGCGCAGCCTGACGCGCATTTACGAGGGCCGCTGTTCGCTGATCGAGAAGTCGGGCGTCTGCCACCAGTGCTCCGAGCTGAGCGGCATTTTCAATCCGCGCAGCCGCGCGGCGGAGGAGATCCAGAAGCTGCGCATGGCGCGCGAGGCGGATTCCGCCGAGGCTGAGCGCCTGCTGGACCTGCGGCTGGAGCTCATACGCGGCGTGGACCCGCTCGACGCGGAGGGCTTTGATCTGCATCACTACATGCTGTGCAAACTGCCTTCGCACAGAGAGGCCGCCGCAGGCGGCCGGGACTCCGGGGCTGGAGACTGACTGCGGGATTTGACGCTTCTCATTCGCTGACAAACAAGATGGGTTTGCAGTCGGGAAAGAAGCTGCATTTTTTCCGTCCGTTTTTGCGCGCCGCACAGTCAAAGGGTTTTGTCCTTCTTCACAGCTAAAGGAAAGGCCCTTACATGGCATCTCTTATCAACTGGTTCAGCCTGCCCGTGGCGGACCTGAACCGCGCGAATGAATTCTACAACACAATCCTGGCCACCGAACTGATCCGGACGCAGGGACCGGACGGCAGCGACACGGCTTTTTTTACGGACCCGGATTCGGGCATGTACGCAGGCGCGCTCAGCACGGGACCACAGCTGCATCCCGGCAAACAAGGCGCACAGATTTTTTTTAACGTCGATGGGCGGATGGACGCGGTGCTGGAACGCATTGCGGCGGCCGGCGGCACCGTTCTGATGCCCAAAACCGGGATCGGCGATTTTGGATATATTGCTTCCTTCCAGGACAGCGAAGGCAACTTGCTGGGTTTGCACTCGGCATCGTAGTCCGGAGCGACAGGGCGCACTCCGTGCGCCATCTTCATTTATCAGATCAAGTCAGTTGGGCACGGTACGACGCGACCGGGGGAACCAGACGCCTGCGGTCGCGTCTACCCGACACCATTTTTTCCACTCTCCAAAAAGGTCTGTCATTATGGGCTTTGAACACGTCAATTTTCTGGCCGTGGGCGTCGCGGCTGTCGCCGCATTTGCACTCGGCGCGCTGTGGTATTCGCCGGTGTTGTTCGGTACAATCTGGCAAAAGCTTCTTGGGCTGACGGATGAACACATAGCGGAAGCCAACATGGGGCTGATCTTCGGCTCGTCCTTTGTCATGATGCTCGTGATGTCGCTCGGCATGGCGCTGCTGATCGGCGCGGCGCCGGGTGAAGTCGACATTATGACGGGAGTCCACTACGGCTTGCTCATCGGTGTGATGTTCGTCGGCACGTCGATGGCCATCAACATGCTGTACCAGCGCAAGCCGCTCAAACTGTGGTTTATCGACGCGGGTTATCAGATCATTTTTCTGGTGATTATGGGCGTCATTATCGCCGCCTGGCGCTGATCAACCCGGGCCTTTGACGCAATCTTCAGGCGTCGCATTCACTTCGGACCGTGGTTCCACGGCGCGGGGTTGCGGCGCCTGTGTTGTTTATACAGTGTATTCTTCCGTGACAAGTTCGTATCGAAGCTTTATCGTTCCGTGAGATTCCTGTGATACATTCTGGCGATTTTGGCCCTGTTGAGTAAATGCACAATTACATGGCACTTTAACAGGAACCCCAATTATGCGCTTTAGACTGTTAGTTATCCTCCTGTCCGCGGGTGTGTTGTTCACCGCCTGTGACGACGATGACGACACAACGACCGACCCGATGACCCGCACGTTTACGGTAACCGTCACCAACGACATGACTGCGGGCGCTTATCTGGCCAGCGGTGTTTTCAACACGCCGACGACGGCGGGCGCGCCCGGACCGGCGCTGCCCGGCGACAGTTATCAGTTCAGCTTCCACGCGGGACCTGGCTCTTATCTCTCTTTTGCAACCATGATGGTGCAGTCCAACGACTTTTTCTATGCACCTGCCGCGGGCGGTATGGCGCTGTACGATGCCGGCGGCAATGCGGTGACGGGCGACGTCACATCCAGCATCATGCTGTGGGACGCCGGCACGGAAGTCGATCAGGAGCCGGGCAGCGGAGCCGACCAGGCGCCGCGCCAGTCCGGTCCGAATACCGGCGCAGCAGATGCGGACAACACGGTGCGCCTGGCCGCGGACAACTTCAACAATCTGCCGGCCGTCAGCGACGTGATTCGCGTGACGATCACACACAACCCGCCCTACGAGTTTACAGTGACGCTGGAGAATGTCTCCAACGCCATGACGCTGATGACGATGGACAACGGTTCGGTACCTGTTCCTCTGGCGCCCGGTGTATTTGTGGTGCACGGCATGGGCGCTGAGCCGCTGTTCACCGTCGGCCAGGCCGACCGCGGCGAAGGACTTGAAGGCGTGGCGGAAGACGGCGCCGCGGCCGATCTGGGTGCGGCACTGGAGGCAAACACGATGCTTTCCAGCCCGCTGGCTCCCGGCGCTTTTGCAGTGTACACCGGCAACAACCCGCTCTTCACGAGCGGTCAGGCCGACTTCGGCGACGGTCTGGAGGCGGTAGCGGAAGACGGCGATCCGGCCGCGCTCGCGACCGCGCTGGCAGCCAAGGGCAATGTGCAAGAGTCCGGCGCCTTCAACACGCCCGTCGGCGCAGGCAGCCCCGGCCCGCTGCTGCCGGGCGGCTCTTATGAATTCACGTTTGAAGCTTCGGAGGGCGAACTGCTGCAATTTGCCACGATGCTTGTACAGACCAACGACCTGTTTTTTGCACCGGGTCAGAACGGCATCGCACTGTTCAACAACGGCACGGCGCTCAGCGGCAACATCACGGCGCAGATCAGCCTGTGGGACGCCGGCACGGAAGTCAACGAAGCGCCGGGCATCGGCTCGAACCAGGCTCCGCGCCAAAGCGGCCCCAATACCGGCATGGACGAGAACGGCAACGTGCGTCCGGTCAACGACGGCTTCAGTTATCCGGCCGTCACGGACATGATCACGGTCACGATTACGCCGCAATAATCGACGCCAACCGCGCCCTGAGGGCAACGTCCAAAGGGGACGCGAGGTTGGAGTAAAAACGTCAAACTCAAAGCGGATCAACAGGGAGCAGGTTTCCACGAGCCGGCTCCCTGTTGTGGTTTAAAGGGGCGCGGGCAGACGGGCGTCCCGCGTAGTCGCGCGATTTGTCAACTCACCTTGAGCGCTTCGCCACATTGGCATGCGGCTTGCTTTTTCCTTTTGTTCGTCAGCGGGCCGGAAGGGTCAGGTAGTCAGGCGGTATTGCAGGCGCGGAGTTCAAGGTTGTTAAACAGAGTCCGCAGCGCCGCGACACACGCGCCGAGCGCAAGACGGGTTCTCGACGAAGCATTCACCGATTGAGGTTGGCGTGCGGCCGCGAGAGGCCGACCCCAAATTGACCGCCTGGACAGTTTTGAGTACCGCTCAGCAGTGCTGTTGCTACGTTCATTTTTTTGCGGTAGGAATCTGAGTCGGAATGAGGTATGCTTGTGGGAGATTGGACGCGCAGCATGCGGCGCGTGGATACGCGAGAGAGTCACTCAAAAATTTTCTGCACACGATGCAGGGTGGGAGGAGTGTGTCTGAGCGTAAAACAATCGACCCGCGGCAGACTGTATGTTTAAAAAAATCGATTTCCGGCCGATGCTAAGGAGAAGAATAAATACCTTCTTAACGAAACGGATCGGAAATCGATATGTCACAACATGCAGTAATCCCGGTTGAAAATCAAGT
>JAUIKM010000063.1 GCA_030430495.1 bacterium
GCATCTACGATGGCGACACCGGGACTAACCAGACGGTATCCTTTGTTGTGACCACGGCCAATGCGGCTCTGTTTGCGGTGCAGCCGACGGTGAACAGCGTGGGAGTGTTAACTTTCACGCCTTCGAACAACTCCAACGGCACAACGACGGTTGACATTTATCTGCGCGACGACGGCGGCACGGCCAACGGCGGAGTTAACACTTCAGCCACGCAGACCTTTAACATTGCGATCACGCCGGTGAACGACGCGCCGAGTTTCACGACCATCGCCAATGTGACGGTCAATGAAGACGCGGGCGCAACGACCGCGACGGTGGCCAACAACATTACCGACGGCGACCAGGAAACCACACAGACACTCGCGTTTGTCGTGACCAATTCGAACGCGGCGCTCTTCGCGGTGCAGCCGACGGTGAACTCGGTCGGCGTGGTGAATTTCACGCCGGTGGGCAATTCCAGCGGCACGGCGCGCGTGACGCTGTACCTGCGCGACGACGGCGGCACGGCCAACGGCGGGCAGAATACGAGCGCCACACAGACTTTCGACATTACGGTGACACCGGTCAACGACGCGCCGTCGTTTAACACCGGCGCAAATGTTGCCGTACTTGAAGACTCGGGCGCGTACAGCGCCGCTTTCGCGACGGGCATCGACGATGGCGACACCGGGACTAACCAGACGGTATCCTTTGTTGTGACCACGGCCAATGCGGCTCTGTTTGCGGTGCAGCCGACGGTGAACAGCGTGGGAGTATTGACTTTCACGCCTGCGAACAATTCCAACGGCACAACGACGGTTGACATTTATCTGCGCGACGACGGTGGCACGGCAAATGGCGGCGTTAACACGAGCGCAACGCAATCTTTCCGGATAAACGTCACGCCGGTCAACGACGCGCCTGTGTTTACCACGACGTCAAATCTGGTGGTCGACGCGGGAAGTACGGCCGCAGCCGTGATTGCCGGTGGTATTGACGACGGCGATCCGGAAACGACACAGACACTGACGTTCCACATCACGACCAGCAACGTCAGCGTGTTTTCCAGCTTTCCGACGGTCAGCATAGCCAGCGGGATAATCAACTTTATCGTGACATCCAATACCTCCGCGCGCGTGGCAATCTCGCTTTCGCTGTCCGACAACGGCGGCACGGCCGACGGCGGGGTGGATACAAGCGCGACGCAGACGATCTACGTTGAAATTAACAATTTCAACCAGGCGCCCGTGTTCAGCACCGGAGCCAGGGTAATGGTCGCCGAGGATTCCGGACCGTACGGAGCGGCATTTGCCACGGGAATTGACGACGGCAATGCCACGACGACGCAAAGCCTGACGTTCCACGTTGTGGCGACCAATGCAAGTCTGTTCAGCAGCCGACCGACAATTTCAACAACGGGCGTTCTGCACTTCACTCCGGCGACAAATGCCTTCGGCACTACGGCCGTTCTGGTGAGTTTAAGCGACGATGGCCCGAGCACCGGCGGCAATGTTAACACCAGTGCGACGCAGACATTTTTCATCTGTATCACGCCGGTCAACGATGCGCCGACGATAGCGCCAATTGCAGACCTGAGTGTGCAGGAAAGCGGTGCAACGACCATTACAATGTCGATAGCGGATGTCGACACGCCGATCGGCAGTCTGCAGGTCTCGGCAACCTCGTCCAACCCGGCATTGCTGACCAGCGGATCTTTCAGTTTCAGCGCCACGTCGGCTTCGATGACCTTGACGATGACGCCCAACTGCGGTTCTACCGGGCCGGTGGATGTGACGGTCACCGTTCTCGATCCCACGGGCGCGCCATTAACTTCAACAGCCACGTTTGAGCTGCTGGTTACGCCGGCGCCGTCCTTCACGGTGGCGGGGCTGACGCTTGCCTGTCCGCGCACTACGGTGGAATACAGCATGCCGGTCTTTGTCGGCGCAACGTATTCGTGGGAGGTGACCAACGGCATCCTGGTGGGCGGACAGGGTACGACGGTAGCATCGGTTAACTGGGAATCGGGAACAACGGGAAACATTCACGCTTCGGTCGTGACGCCGGCGGGCTGCACCTTTTCGTCGATTCTGGTGGTCAGCTCAATCAACGTGGCGGCCAATCCCGACTACAGCCTGACCGGCACCGGAGCAAGTGTTACGTTTAACGTGTTAACAAACGACATCGGCGATGCAATTGAGCTGATCGGCGCAAGCGATCCGGCCAACGGCTTACTGACAACCTCGGCCAACGGCCAGGTTACGTACACGCCGGACCTCGGTTTTGAGGGCTTCGACAGCTTCAACTACACAATTCGCGACGCGGAAGGCTGCATTGAAACGGGCGCTTCCGTGCAGGTGGTTGTGACGGATCAGGTGGACCTGGTTAACCTGCACTTTGTTGAGCGAATCAAAGATCGTTCGGGCGGAGTGCGCGGGTTGAACGGGGCGCGGGCCACGGCGGTCAGTCCGGACGGCAAACACGTTTATGTCGCCGGTCAGTTCGACAGTTCAATTCCCTGGTTTACGCGCAATTCGGCCGATGGAACGCTGAGCTATGAAGGCCGGGCGCGCCACAACAACAACGGGGTGCTGTCGATGAAGTACCCGACGGGCCTGGTTGTATCGCCCGACGGCAAACACGTCTATGTGGCGGCGTACGGCAGCGGGGCGCTGGTGTCGTTTACGCGCAACAGCGCGACCGGCGAGCTGAGCTATCTGGAACGCAAGCGCAACGGCAAACTCGACGCCGGCAAGAAGATTGTCGGAATGTCGCGCCCGATCGACATTGCCATCAGCAGCGACGGAAAATCGCTGTACCTGACGGGATACAGCGACAATTCCATTGTTGTCTTCCGACGCGATATTAACACGGGCCTGGTTCAGTTTGTTGAACGCCACAAGGACGGCAGCGGCGGCGTGGACGGACTGCGCTACCCGATTGGTCTGGCGGTAAGTTCCGACGGGAAAAACGTCTACGTGGCCGGCTCGGGCGACAATGCAATTGCCGTGTTTGATCGCGACGTCACGACGGGCGAGTTAACGTATAACAACCGCGTCAGGGACGGCTATGCCGGCGTGGACGGTCTTGCGGATGCGGCTGATGTCTGCGTCAGTCCCGACGGCAACAATGTGTACGCCGCCGGTTACGGCGACGAGGCCGTGGCAGTGTTCGACCGCGCGGTAGACGGCAGTTTACATTACATTGACCGCATTTCGGGCGGCCTGCTGGACGGCGTTCACGGATTGATTTGCGCACCCAACGGCATTCACGTGTACACAGCCGCCGTACTTGACGATGCCGTCGCCGTACTGGAACGCGATCCCGACACGGGCGAACTGACCTATATGGAAGCGCTGCGCGACAACGTCGACGGGGCGGAGGGACTTAACGGTTCAATTGGCATTTCGATCAGCCTCGACGGACGCCACGCCTACAGTGCCGGTTTTAATGAAAAATCGGTGGCGGTTGTGTACCGCAATCGCGTGCCGCGCGCCAAAAAGGACGTCGGCATATCGGTGGTGAAAAACATGAGCGCGTCCATCAACGTATTAAACAACGACGTTGAAAAAGACGACGGCGAGTCGCTGACCATCACGGCTAAAACGGACGGATCGCTTGGCACGGTGGCCATCACGGGCGGCGGCAGCGCGGTGACCTATACGGCGGGCGCAACGACCGGCGCAGATTCGTTCACCTACACGATCGAAGACGGTATGGGCGGCAGCTCGACGGCCACGGTTTGTGTTGATGTCACGCTGTCCAAACAGAGTATCGAATTAACGCCGCGGCCGGAGCAGGGCATTAACATTCAGCCCAACCCGGTCAGCGCCACAGCCAACATCGACCTGCATGACGTCGCCGACAGCGAACTGGACGTCTACCTCGTGGACCTTCACGGCCGCCGCATCGCTGATTTATTCCGGGGCTTCAACCGCGCCGATCAGCTGCGCCTGGTCTGGGACTCACATCGCGATCTTACTCCCGCAGGCGCTTATACGCTGGTGGTGGAACGCAGGCTGCAGACGGGTGCGCTGGAGCGTCGCCAGGCGACTTTACGCGTTGTGCGTTAAAACACGTCCGGCGTTGGTTGCGATGCCAGATTAAACAATCGGCGCGTTCCTTTGCGGGGGCGCGCCGATTCTCTTTTCTGCAGAAAAATCCATCTTGTTAACCCCGCAGCCGGAAACCATCGAGTCGGAAGTCATCAAGCTTTCAGCCTCGCAGATTGAAGTCTCAAAACCACAAGTCCGCCCGGAGTCCAGAAACACCGAGCTGGTCTCAGGTGCATCAACTTCCGGCGGCAAACGGCCAGATATGTTTCGACTGGAACGAGAAAACTCTGAGTACGATGTCCGCGGGTTCAGACGCTCAGTGGCAAAGTCGACTCCTTTAGCCGAGTTGGCGGACCGTTTGCGCAGCATCAGGATGCGTTGAGCCGGTGCGGGAAAATGTTCGGTTGAATCGGATCAGAAGGGAAGAGTCGGGCAAAGGAGAGGGCGCGTATCTTATTGGTATGCAACGACTTATGGATGCTGCGGTTGCAGCTGAGACGCGTTTGGGCGTACTTTCCGCTTGATCCAGGGGGCCACCCCGCCACCACCTCGGGACGTTGCCTCCACGTACAAACACACTCCTCCCACCCTGCATTGTGTGCAGATTTTTTTGAGTCGTAGTCGGTCGCGGATGCAACGCGCCGCATGCTGCGCGCCGTCGACACCAGTTTAACTGCTTGCCCCATATTTTCCATGCACAAAAAACCAAGCGGTGCGCACAACGTGGTTGAACGTCCAGATTTGACCGGTGAACGGACGTGCTTGCGTGTATCGGTGAATCATTAATGCGCAAGAAAACGCGCGGTGCGCAAAACGTGGTTGAACGTCCGGTTTTGACCGGTGAACGGATGCTCTCGCATGTATGAGTCCATCAACTTTGGCGGACTGCCGCTCTCACTGCGCCACGTGATAATTCTGCCTGAGCGTGAAGCCTGCCGACTTTTCTGCCGGACCGCCACCAGGGGCCGGAGGCGGGTTCCGGAAGGCCTGTTTTGCACGTGCTTTGACCGGTAGCTCCAACAATTCAATTTCTGGAACTCTGCTTGCGACAGTACGGATCCCGGTTTGGAAGCAAATCGGTGAATCCTTGTTTCAAACCCGCTGACAAACAAAGAAGTCAAGCAAGCCGAGACGCGAAAGCGGCTCAAGGCGATCATGAAAGTCAATTTCCGGCGAGAAACGGCCCGCGACTTAAACAACTATTTCCAGGTCTCGCGCAGGATGCGCTGCCAGTTTTTGTGGCTGAGCCGGGCTATCGAATCGTCGTCGTAACCGGCGTCGTGCAGCAGGTCGATCAAACGGGACATGCCGGCGACGTCGCCCAGTTCGTCCGGCATCTGCGCACCGTCGAAGTCGGAGCCAAAAGCGACGTGTTCGATACCGATGCGATTCACCATGTAGTCGATGTGTTCAACAACGCGGGCGAGCGGCGTGTCGGAGAGGCGTTGCCCGTCGGCGCGCACGTCCGGCGTGTTAAAATTGCAGCCGACAATTCCGCGGTTGGATTTAATCGCGTCGAGTTGTTTATCGGTTAAGTTGCGCGTGGACGGCGTCAAAGCGTGGGCGCAGCTGTGCGTAACTACAAGTGGTGCGTCGCAGATGGCCTCAACGTCCCAGAACCCGCGCTCATTCATGTGCGCCAGATCGACCATGATGCCTTTGTGATTGCAAGCCCGCACAAGGTGTTTGCCCGCATCCGTTAAACCCGGTCCGGTATCGGGTGAGTGCGGAAACGCAAAAGGAACGCCGTGCGCAAAGTCGTTGGAACGACTCCAGACCGGGCCGAGCGAACGCAGACCGCGATCGTACCATTCGTCCAGATCGTTTAAGTCCACTGCAATTGCCTCCGCGCCTTCAAAATGTGGAATGACGCCAAATAAATTGTTGCCCAGGCAACTATCTATATCCTGCACCGAACGACATTGTTTAAGTTCGCCGTCGCCCATTTCAATCAGCTCGTCCAGCATGTTAAACAACCTGAGGCTGAATTCGCGCGCATTGGCATGGGAAGGCGTCTCATAACGACGCGGATCGTTGCGTCCGATCATGTTTTTGGCGGCATCTTCTCCACTGCGCGGCTGCTGCTGAAAGGGCGGGGGAGTAAACATCGCAAAAAAGCCGCCGTTAAACCCCGATTGGCGCGCACGCGGCAGATCGATATGCCCCTTGCCGCGGCCCTCGTAAAATGCCTCGCACGGCTCCTGCTGCAGATACATGGACAAAATGCAGTCGTTGTGTCCGTCCAGAATGCGATTGGAAGATGCGCTCATTTGTTTTCCGCAATAATAAGTTGCACGGGGTTGCCGCCGCTGTTAACAAAACGGATGGGCTCAGGGCTCGTACCGGCAAAAGCAGGTGAATCGGCGGCCTCATGGCTTGCTGCGCCGGCGCCCTGTTTGTCAAGTATGGTAACGGACTCGCCGTTCTTGAACCAGGCGACAAATGGTTGCAGTGCGACCGCCTCGGTGGTATCGCCAACGGGCAACTTGAGCGACAGGACGCGCATTATTTTGTTGCCGCCGAGTCGTTGAAAACGCGTTAAGTCATAAACGAGCGGATCGGGGCCGTCAAAGTGAGCGCGAACCGTATCGCGCAATTCAAAGATGATCAGCTCGGATGGGCGGTCGGAAGGATTTGAGAGCAGGCGATCGGGAATCGGATCGGTCAGGAAACACAGCCCCGCGTGAAGATTGAGATGGCGCTCGGCGCCGTTTTCCTCCGAGTAGACAATCTCACAGTCGCCCGGCACATACATCGCCGTCGGCGGATGACTGTGCATTCCGACAGAAGCGCCTGCGGGAAACTCCGCGTGCAGCAGACGAATAAAGCCGGCGTCCGTCACGACGTGAAAGTTGTCCGGCGCGACCTCGACCGGGTCCGGCTCAGCATGGAAAAACAGGTCCGGATCCATGTCGCCCGACGGCATGTTGGCTGCCGACTCAGAACTGTGACTGCCGGGAGTCTGGCCCGGTTCAACCTTTTCCTGTGAACAGGCTGTTAAACACCACATGGAAAAACACAGGACGGGAATCGCAAGACCGCAGCGCTTCGGATTAAAAAGCATAAAAGCACATCCGCAGAAAGGTTGAACATCTGACGGATGCAAAACTAACAATTCGCGCTGTAAAAATGCGGTTCCCGTCCTCGTTGGCAGCCCGGCCCCGTCGCGATCAGGCGCCCGGTCTGTCGTCGTCGTCGCGGAAATGCAGCGTGCGCACGGGGCCGCTCAGGCTGAAAATGTGCACTTCCTCCACTTCGTCCGGCAGACGAATGCGGCGCGACCCGGCCGTGAGATAACCGCTGCCGTAGTGAGACTCGATGCGCTTGTGTTTGCCGTTGACGACAATCTGCACGGCGTATTCATCCGGGCGCAGATTGAGCAGGCGTCCACCTTGTTGCTGCGTCCGGAACACGCGGGGACGACCTGAGTTGACGCCCGCCACAAACATACTGCGGCCGTCGGCGGCGTGAATGACCGCCAGACTCTTGATCTCGCAGTCCAGATGCAGACCGCCCGCCCGGACGGAAAGAACGTCGAACGTCGCGTCGCCGCGGCCAAGCAGCACCAGACCGCGCGAAGCGTCGTAGCGGATGGTCTCGGTCTCCTGTGAATACAGATTGCCCGCCAGGATGATGTCGGAATTGCCGTCGAGGTTGACGTCTTCAACCGCAATGCCGAATATCGGGGCTACCTGCGCAGCCATCGGCAGGGGATGGAGCTCCATTTCGCGTCCATAGTTATTGAGCAGCAGGCAGGATCGGAATTCGGTCGCCGCGTAGTGCAGCGACTTGTCCAGCGCCTCGCGGCCGTAGACCTCCTCAAGGTTGGCATGCGCAAAGGCGTCATAGGACGTGAACTTCTCGGCCACAAAAGGCATCTGCTCGGATGAACACTGACGTCCGCGCACGGGATAACACCGGTCCGAATTGTAGTAGGCCAGCACGATGTCGCCGCTGCCGTTGTCGTCAAAATCGCTGTAGTACACGTGCAGCGGCTTTTCCGGCGAAGCTTTGTACTTGGCGTTTTTACCGAGGTTGCCGACCACATAATCGATGTCGCCGTCATTGTCAAAATCGCCCGCGGCGATGCTGTTCCACCAGCCGACCTGCTTATTGAGCGGTCGATGCGCGCTGTAGTCGACCAGTTTACCCTCGTAATTGCGGAACACGCGAATGGGCATCCACTCGCCGACGACGATCAGATCGAGCGCACCGTCGTTGTTGAAGTCCGTCCAGAGCGCCGCCGTGACCATGCCGACTTCCTGCAATTCGGGCGCCAGCTTGTCGGTCGCATCGGTAAACGTGCCGGATTCGTTGATCAGCAGCGAACTTTGAGCCGGCTCGGGATAGTGACCGGGAACGCTGCGACCGCCGACGAATAAGTCAATATCCCCGTCGCCGTCAAAATCGCCGCCGACGACGCAGGAGCCGCACTCCTGCCGTTTGGGCAGCGCTTTCCCGTCGCGCCTCAAAACGCCGTTGTCGTTGCGATAGAGTCTGTCGCGCAATTCCGGCGCAGCTTCGCCGAATTCGCTGCTGCCGCTGACGACGTAGAGATCGAGGTCGCCGTCGTTGTCGGCGTCAAAAAAGAGCGCGCCCATGTCCTCGCAGGAGGCGTCGCGCACGAAATCGGGTACAGCGCAAGCTGAAAACCTGCCTCCGCCGTTCTGCAGATAGAGGCGTCCAGGTTGTCCCGCCGCACCGCCGAACCAGATGTCTTCGCGCCCGTCGTCGTTGACGTCGGCCACGGCGATGCCGGGTCCGTGGCGCGACATGCGATGGGGCAACAGGATTTCATCTTCAAAATCATCGAATTCCGACTCGCGCTGCTCGAAATCGATCCCGATGTCCGCGGCCGGAACTTCCTGCAAAAGAGCCTGCGGCTGATCTTTGCGGCGAAATTCCACGAGATCGTCCGACTCGTCAGGTGCGTAACTGATGTTAAGCGTCCGATTGACATCGACATTGTCCAGCGTCTGCGCTTCGCCGCCGGGCCAGAAAACAATCACGTGATCGATCTTGCTCTGGCCGTCAACGCCGAAGGTAGCGACCGGTTCGACGGAAGACAGATAACCGCGCGTCTGCGTAATTTCAAAGGTTTGTTCAACGCCGCCCTGTTGCAGGACGATGCGCGCGCCGAGTCCGCGCGTATTCAGTTCCGGCCCATGCAGGCGTACGCGCAGCCAGGCGCTCCGATGCGATTCCACCGCGTTATTGCGATACACAAACGCGGTGTCGTTCAGGTTGTTGACCACCAGGTCCAGGTCGCCGTCGCCGTCCAGATCGGCATAAGCCGCGCCGTTGGAAAAACTGGGCGTTTCAAAACCCCACTCGTGCTGCGTTTTCTCAAAGGTCAGATCGCCGCGGTTGCGGAAAGCGTAGTTCAACAGCGGCGACTGCGGCGTTTGTTTAACAAGGTTAAACAGCTCTTTCATGTCGGACGTGCGGCCGTTGCCGAAGTAGCGACTCTTGGCCTGGCGCACGAAGTCGTTGTGCCGCGAGTCGCGCCAGATGCCATTGCTGACAAAAAAGTCCTTCCAGCCGTCCAGATCCAGGTCGGCCATGAGCACGGCCCAGCTCCAGTCCGTCTTGCTCACGCCGGCCATCTGGGCGATTTCCTGGAAGTCGCCCGCACCACTGTTGAGATGCAACATGTTGGCCATGTACTGCCGATGGTACCCCATGTGAACGGAGTAGTTAAACAAATCCGTGCTCATCGCGCCCATCATGACTTTGTTGCGATAGTGGTCTTCCGCCACCATGTCGACCACGTAGATATCCAGCTCGCCGTCGTTGTTGATGTCGCCGGCGTCCGCTCCCATCGAAAAGTTGCTGATGTGTTTCATCCGGTCGTGTATCTCATCGCGGAAGGTGCCGTCGCCCTGGTTGATGTACAGAAAGTCGTGCTCGATGAAATCGTTGGCGACGAACACATCGGGCAGGCCGTCGGAGTTAACATCGGCGGCGGTGGCGCTCAGCCCGTAGGCGCAGTTAAAAATTCCGGCCGATTCCGAGACATTGGTAAAGTGCGTGCCGTTCTCATTTCGGTACAGTTGATCCCGCACGTAGGGATCCTGTGCCGTCTTGCGGCGTTTGTCCGGATCGTATTCTTCCATGAGTTTGACGTCCGGCCTGTTAATCAGATACATGTCCAGATCGCCGTCCAGGTCGTAGTCGAAAAACGTGGACTGAACCGAAAATCCGGCGTCGGCGATGCCGAACTCAGCCGCAGCTTCGCGGAAGGTTCCATCGCCGAGATTCAGATAGAGCCTGTTCGCGCGCAGGTTCGGCGGCGCAAATTGCAGGCCGCGGCACACGTAGATGTCCAGCAGGTCATCGCCGTTAACGTCCGCCATGGTAACGCCGTTGGACCAGCCGAGCGTGTCGTCGATGCCGCACTGTGCCGTGACGTCCTCAAACCGCATGTCGCCGTGATTGAGATAGAGTTTGTTTTGCTGCAGGTTGGAAACCATGAAGACGTCCGGCAGTCTGTCGCCGTTGACGTCGCCGATGCCCACACCGCCGCCACTGTAGCAGTTGGTGCAGGCCACGTAATTCAGGTGCTCATCTTCCTTGAGCACATTGACAAAATCGAGGCCGGATTGCTCCGGATCGACAAGGGTAAAGAGAGTTTGAGCAGAGGGGGAGGGGTTTGTCGAATCGGATGAGGGACCGTCCGACATATCCTGCACTCCGTTGTTGTTACCGGAGCCGCAGGCGGATAAAAAAAGGAATAGTACAGTAAAGAGCAGGGGATACTGAGGACGTAAGTTTACGACTTGGTCCATTTGGGTACTCGTATTGTTTAACAACCCGGCCCGACGGCTCCGCTTTTGCCCTCGGGTCGATGTCCGCGTGATTTCCCGGCCCGACGGCTCCGCTTTTGCCCTCGGGTCGATGTCCGCGTGATTTCCCGACCCGACGGCTCCGCTTTTGCCCTCGGGTCGATGTTTGCGTGATTTCCCGACCCGACGGCTCCGCTTTTGCCCTCGGGTCGATATGTCCGCACCGTCAAGTTCCAAAAAAACGCGAAAATGGCAATAGAATACAAAGACCGGTACAGACTGTAACGGACGCGCGTTTCACGTGCCATACAAGATTAATCGACTGCTACGCGACTTCAGGGTCTCAACCGGAGGGGTAATTTATGTTGTGGTATCGGTAGTCGGCTGCGCCGTCGCGTCAGTGTTTAGCGCCGGATCGCCGCGCCGTCGTGAAAAAGCGGCGCGGAGCAATCAGCATGCCGAAAGACTCGCCGTCTTCCTTGTCCAGATGGCTGTGGTGTGCGTAGTGCGCGCGCCGGACGGCGCGAAAATATTCGTTGTCGACTTTGCGAAACCATTTGAAACGCTGGTGAATAAACACGTCGTGCACAAGAAAGTAGGCCGTGCCGTAGAGTGTGATTCCGACCGCCACGGCAATGAGCCACGGCTGCGAATACGCGGCGCCGACGTAGAATGCGATGATCGCCGGCGATGCAAAAATGAGAAAAAAAGCGTCGTTTTTTTCAAAAAATCCGGGTTCCTTGCGGTGGTGATCGCGGTGCAGCGTCCACAGAAATCCGTGCATGATAAACTTGTGTGCAAACCAGGCCACAAACTCCATCACGGCAAACATGCCGGCGGCGATGAGGATGAAAACCAGGATATCCATGTCCGTATGTTCCGATTGTTTGTTCCGGATTCGCGCGGATATTGCCGCGCAATTTACAAGTCCTCGACCTGTTCGCGCAAGCAGGCGGCGCAAGGCAGATCGGCGTCCATGCGGTCCCGGACTTTGAAAGCCATTCCCGGCCGCCGATCGCGGCCGACAATTCGCAACGGCGCACCCGGAATTCCCGGTGCGGACTGTTGAAGGGACAGGACGACTCGCCGGTTATTTGCGTGCGATCATAGCGGCGGCCCCTGCAACACTCGCTCATGTTCTTGATGTGGCCGGCCGAGGCGACGTAGGGTTTACTGCCGAGAATGCCGCCGTCGGCATACTGGCTCATACCACGTTGTTTCGGCGGATTGTGGACCGGACGCGGCGGCCCTTTGCTGAGCTCCCATTGACAAACAAAATAGGCTTTAGCTCAGGCGGGCAGGTCGGGAATTTCTGTGAAGTCAAGCAGAACGTGGTTCAAGGGACGTTTTGCGGGCGTGAACGGAGAGCTGCGCGGCAGTCTGCGGTCCGCGCCTTTTTTGTAAATTCCGCGGTCCGTCGGCAGCCCGACAAACACAATCCACGTCCACTGAACTGGAATTGCATTATGAAACCTCAGTTGATCCTGACTTTCACGGCCTGCTTATTCTTGTTTGCCGGCGTGTTGCAAGCGCAACGTCTGATACCCGAGCCGATACGCGAATCGGTGCGCGAGCATGTCGAGACAGGCTACGCGCCGGGGATGATTGTGGCGGTGTACGACAAAGGCAAGAAGGAATACTACGCGTTCGGGCATACGGACGTGGGGAAAAAGCTACAGGTCGACAAAAATACGCTGTTTGAGATCGGCTCGATTTCCAAGACGATGACGGCGTATCTGGTGGCGCGTGAATTTCCGGGAATAACGCATGACGAGCTGCCCGTGGGGGAACTGCTGCCGGGCGGCGTGGCGTGGAATCAGGTGGGCGAACGGCCGATTGATCTGGTGGATATGTTAAATCACACGAGCGGTTTTCCGCGTATGCCCGCCAATTTTGCTCCGGCCTTCCCGCAGAACCCCTATGCGGACTACGACAAAGTTAAACTGGAGGACTCGTTTAAAAGCCTGAAGTTGAAAAGCGGGCCGGGAGAGACAAATGAATACTCCAACTACGCCTTCGGCGTTCTGACGCTGATTCTGGAATCGCACAGCGGCAAAACGTATGCCGAACTGTTAAGCGAATACCTGACCACGCCGCTGAAAATGAACCGCACGGTAATTGATGAGATGGAAGTTGACGGATTTAACAAGGCGTTCGGTCATATAGCCGACGAGCGAGTGTCAAACTGGGATTTCGACATCATGGTCGGCGCGGGCGGCGTGCGTTCCACCGCCACCGATATGTTAACATATATGATTGCGTTTATGCAGGACCGCGACGACCCGATGCACAAGGCGATGCAGCTATGTCTGAAGGAGACCTTTGCGGTTGAAGACGGCGTGGGCATCGGCCTGGGATGGCATACGCGGCGCATCGGCGACAGCAGCAATACACGCACGGCCTACTGGCACAATGGACAGACGGGTGGATTCCACAGTGTGGCGGCTTTTTCACCGGCGGACCACAAGGCGATTGTCGTGCTGTGCAACTCCGTGGCCAACGTCGATCCGCTGGCATTCAACTGGTTCGACGAAGGTGTTGAATTGCCGCGGCTGCGCCGCTCGATCAACCTGACAAAAACGGATCTGGAAAAGTACGTTGGAAGTTATCCGCTGCACCCCAACTTTATCCTGCGAATTTTCCTCGAAGGCGGCAAACTGATGGCGGAGGCGACGGGCCAGCCGCCATTCCAGCTTTACCCCGAAAGCCGCACGCGCTTTTTCTACAAAGTGATCGACGCGGACGTCGAATTCAAGATTGAAGCCGACGGCAGCGTTTCAGGCCTGACGCTGTTTCAGAACGGCATGGAGATTCCCGCGGCAAAACGACAGGAATGACGCGGCGGCATTTACTCTGCGACGACGCGTTCAACCCGTTCCGCTTTGTCCATGCGCGAGAGGCTGAGGCGCACGACGCTGTCCGCGCGCGCTTTCAGGCTGTGCGGAACATTGCTTTCGAGCGCGATCAGATCGCCTTTGTGTAAGTTAAAATCTTCACCTTCGGCGCTGAAATCGATAGCGCCGTCCAGCACCTGGAGTACAATCGGGAAAAACGTGCGGTGTTCGCGCATTTCCTGACCGGCCAGCATCAGAATGCGAATCTCGCGCGTCAGCGCCGATTCAAACAACACCTGAATTTTGGGTCGGTCGGCGTCGAATTCAACATCACTGAACATTGAAGCTGTTTTAATCATGGCGTCGATCCTTTGGCGGGAATTCCGTGCAGGAATTGCAGTTTTGATTGAAACATGGAGGCGATGGAACGGGCGCGCGCTTTGGCGTCTTCCGCCGTTGCGCCGCTGAAATGTTCATCGACATTGCTGCAGAACAAGGCGAGCCAGCGCTCAAAATGTTGCGCACCGATAGGCAGGGGAATGTGTTTGGCAAAGGGGCGACCTTTAAACACGCCGCGCGCGAACAGGACTGAATCCCAGAAAGCGTACATGCGCGGCAAATGGCTGTCCCAGTCGACGCCGGCAAAATCGTTAAACACCGGCGCCAGGAGATCATCTTCCTGTACTTTGGCGTAAAACGTATCCACCATGAGTATTACATCCTGCGACGTAGCGAGCTGTGGTTTTGAGTCGGAAGTCATGTGTTTAAGTCTCCCCATGCATCAGAGACAAGCCGCCGTTTGGCCGGTCCTGTATTTGAAGCGCAAAGTTACCATGTAAAAACATCAGCCGGGATGACGAATGTCATTTGTTGAACATTGGCGATGGCAGCATCACGGATTTGAACGTCGAGAGGTAATTACAGCATCACGTGGCAACCGAATACAGGACCGGTGTTGATGTTTTGAGAACAGCATGATTACGTGTATGTTTGCACATCCCCCCCCAAAGTTGTCGGCGGCATCCGGCTGAACTTCTGTTTGCTTTGCTCGGTCAAAGGGCGGAACTGCTGCTGCACGCGCCTGATTTGCGGATTATCAACGCGAGAACATGGCTTATGAAAACCTTGAAGACCTTAAGCATACTGATGACAATGCTGTTAAGTACTGTGGCCGCACAGGCAATTGATCCTGTGTTCTGGGTGAATACAACGGAAGAGGCGGGCGTGGAAATGGATGCCGTCGCCCACATTCTGGTGGCGGACGATTGCGGAAAAATATTTGCCACGACCACGGGCGTCGGTGAATCGGTCTGGCAAAGCTCGGACAAGGGCGAGAGCTGGGAGCTGATTCCGGGGATGGACTCCTATTACAACGGGACGGTGCTGCGGGACGGCACGATCATTATTGGCGGCCAGTGGCGAATTTACCGCAGCAGCGACTGCGGCGATTCCTGGGAGGAGTTTAATCACGAGGAAAACGGGCTGCCGCGCATTGGATTTGAACAATTAGTGGAAGACTCCGACGGCACGCTGTACGCCGCCTCGGGCACGTGGCAGGACAATGTCAAAACGCCCAACGGTCTCTGGAAGTCGAGCGACAAGGGTGAATCGTGGCAAGTGGTCTGCGACGACGAAATCAACGGCGAGCAAAGCAGCTGCGTCCTTGCACATCCGAACGGCAACATTTACTGGGGCTCGCGATTCGGGAAAGGACTGTACGAATACGCGCCCCAGATTCAGCGGTGCCGCAATGTTCTGACGCCCAACAACAAGGAAATATGGGAACCGCTGGCCATGGCGGTAAATGAAGACGGCGACATGATGGTGGGTACACATCTGTTTTCGGCCGGCATTCTGGCATCCGACGACAATGGCGCGAACTGGAAAAAGGTCTGGATCGGCAAGAGCAAACCGGGGACGCCGCAGGGGATTGTGTCGGCCATTCTCGTCGACAGGCTTCGTCGATTTTTTGTTGCCGGACGCGTCGTCTGGTACACTGCCGACCTGGGCGACACCTGGGTACAGTTGCCGGGCGAAGTGGACCACGAATCTGTCTGGGCGATAGCACTGGACGGGGACGGTTTTCTCTACGCGGGTGTAAACGACGGAAGGCTCTTGCGGTCGCGCGAATCGATTTACGTTACGACGGATGTCAAAGCTCCGGCGGACAACTCCGGCGGCATGTCACTGTCTCCGAACCCGACGCGCGGCGACCTGCGGCTGGACATCGAACTTGAGGCTGAGGGACTCGTGACCGGCGACATACTCGACATGCGCGGCACGGTGGTACAGTCGATTGGGGTTAAACGACTTGCGGCCGGCTTACAGACTTTGAATTTGAGACTCGATGATTTGGCGGCGGGCATGTATGTTGT
This sequence comes from bacterium, assembly GCA_030430495.1. GTDB lineage: Bacteria > Bacteroidota > Ignavibacteria > Kapaibacteriales > UBA7675 > JAUIKM01. Next base: position 16,029 of record JAUIKM010000063.1, read on the forward strand.
GCGTTTGAATCTCGGGAACCGGGTGCGGACGCGTAGTTTTGCGGTGGTGCGTTAAGTCGGGAAGTTGATTCGGGCGCATCGGATTCCGGTTGCATGCGCGCAGGAAGGGAGAAAACAGGGAGCCGGACCGAATAGACAAACGGGCATGTCCCGCCGCCTTTTCTTCACGAACATCCGGGAATCACTTCAAAGCGTTTTCAACATCGATGTTGAAGCGAAGTCATGCCTGTGTTTTGCCTCAACTCGACTGATATTCTGACTGATCTCGGGTGGATAGAATGTCGCCTGCAGGAAAACTCACCCAAAATCAAATCTTATATTGGATAATTTTCCTGATTCACCTAATTTGACGGCGATTGCTCCCCAGCATGGCCTTCCGGCCGCCTGTACCAATTCAAAACAGGCGTCCACCAGGGAACTCCCAACACTGTGCCGACCAGTGATTTAACGTCCCACATTTAGAATCACAGACGGTGTCGCTGCTGTACTGTGGCTACTGTGATTGACATATCGCAATCAAAGGTGAAACGACCGCCGCGGAATCTGTTTGACGACTCATTCCACGGACGACCGATCACCGTATCAACAATACAGTCACAAGGTAAATCCAATGACGAGTATTTCAAAACGCAGCGGCGCCACGCCCTTGCAACGCTGTGCATTGTTCATCCTGACAATTCTTTTACTCGGCCCGCCGACCACGATCACCGTCACGTCGCAAACCTGCACGCCGCCGACGGTGACGGTGCTGGAAGTCTTCTCAAGCACCGTCGAAAACTGCTACAAGGACGCCGGTGCGCGCATGCGTATCGACGCCGCAGCGGACAAGCTGCCCGTCAGTTGGAAGTTCATTGCCGGCTGGGAAAACCTCGATCTTAAAGAGCCGCAATACGTGTATGCGTCCGGGACCGAGATCGAAGTCCACGGATACTGTCCCGGCGGCCACTTCATTGAAGTCTGCGACGCGGACGGATGTTGTGACACCGTGGCGATCGAGCTGGACGAGGGAACCTATTGCATCGGCTTTGATCTCGACTGTGTCGGCGTCATCTGTGAAAACGAGTTCGATGCCTGTATCAGCGGCTGGGGCGGCGAAGGCGGTCTGATCTACACCTGGGAATTGGATGGAGAAGTGCTGCAATCGTCAGCCGCTGAACACATT
>JAUIKM010000018.1 GCA_030430495.1 bacterium
TCACGAAAATGACCGATCGTGATGTGTCTAAACTAATTTTCTATCTTTATATAACTACCGCTCATTGACAGAATACTATCGGTCACCTTCAGTGGGATTAGCCGGTCATTTTCGTGAGATGGGGCAACTATAGGTGGTGGATTCCGTGTTTTCGAAATCGACATCAAAGAGGTCAGCACAAATTACCACGCCTCGGAGTTCCTGCATGGCGAGGTTTACGGCACACATATTTGCCATGCGTAAGTCAATATCTACTCCGATCAAAAAGCAGGCAGGATGTGAACGACCGGCAGAGAGAAGGAACCGACCTGATCCGCAACATGGATCGAGAATGGTGGACTTTGTCTCTCGGGACTCAGGTAATGTTAAACCGTTTGAGAGGTCTACTAATCTATAGCCCGTGAGATTTTGCCCCTTTGACTTTTCGCCCATCCGAACGGTTTCGAAATAGTCACCCAGAATGTCGCTCTGCTCCCGTTCCATTCCTCGGTCGAGCATGACAATAGCTTTTAGGAATAGGCTTTGCAGTGAGTCTTCAAATAGTTCTCCTGACCGTAGCGGCCATTTCTGGATTACTTGATTGACCAATAATGGATTTGGCGACGGTGACAATCCGTATACTGTGAGCTGTACAAAATCATCAAACACTGTATCGAGAGAATGCCCCTCTAAAACAAATTTTTGGAACACCGCATGTAATTCTCGTGCCGTTTCAGTCTTGAATTGTGGTTGTTGCATTGCACTTTTTGTAAACGAAATCAAAGGCTGGGGTTGCTTACTTATTGGCAGACTGAAATGGATGATTCGCAAACCCCTCCAGTACTTGAACCATATACGGCAAGTTTCCACAGGCATAGATGATTTGAATTCGGTTGCCAGGCGAAAGCCGATCGTCGGCGAACGTTTTTGCTAACTCTAGAATCATGATGTCATTAAATACATCGTAGTCGTCAAGCTTGCCGTAGCGAGACACATATTCGAACCACTTTTCCAAGTGTTCCAAAATGATCAAACAATCTTGTGGCAACCGGTTTTCATAGTAGGAACGACAGTCTATTCTTAAAAAGTTAAAAAGAACGGTTGCATAGGCCGGTAACACTTCCATCGGCTTTAGTTCTTGGCCGAATCGTTTTTGGACCATGCTCCGAAGTTGTGGATTCAAGAGTTCCATATCAGGCTCACAGTAAATTTAATAATGAGTGACACCAACATTCTTACAAGTAGTCTAAACTCTGCATTACCGCTCTGGAGAGTTGTTCACATGTTCTCTATGCAATTGGTTGGCTATGTCAATGAGTATTCGATTCATCTCAAAGAGGTTGCCACAAGCAATGAATAATCTGGCTTTCTGCGGTCTGTTTAAGTCTTCTGCATCTAGGATGGTCGCCATGTGTAAAACTAATCCATCTAAGTACGTAGAAGACTTTGCATCGTATTCTGTTCCGGAGTAATCAAAAAATGATTCTATGTGGACAAGAAAGGGTCGTAGACTCTGATCGCATGTCCTTCGTTCGTCTAAGTGATCGCTAATGTAGTTGAAGATTTCATACGCCGTTTCATACTGATGTTCATGAATTAGACGCACGTGACCGGTCTTACTCACCAGTGCTTGGCGGAGCTGTGGGTCTATAATCTCAAATTTTGACATTCCCATTTCCTTCCCGATTGATCAAATTTGATTGCTCTTGTTGTGAAGCAATCAATTACTATAGACAAGCCACTCTCATTCCGCCAGTGCAATGTATTTGCAATGCAGATGAAACTTTCGAATTTGGAACCGTGAAATTGACTAATATGATCCGGTGAAAGCGAGACCTATTTCACTTTTATTTTCCTTAACTCAGGCATCGATTAAAAGTGTTTTGCTACCATCTCCGCTTGAATACTCATTCACAATAATCCCTTGAGCGTGAACAAGTTCAAGCTCTGTCAAAACTCTGTCCCATATACAATCATAGGGAACAAACTCTTCGATTTGGGCTGTGGGATTCATTTCTGGATTGCTGTAAGTTTTCAACAGTTTAAGTTTCGTGTTGGTGTGTCGCCGTATCTTCGAGATATCATAGTGATATGTTTTCATCGAAGAAAACATTTGAAAAAGTAACTGCGTCCGCTTGAAACGTCCACTCGTGTCTTTTTTCAGGAATTTTGCTCTGTAGTTCCGCATGGCATCAATACGACCGTCTAACAGCTCAAACTGTCTTTGTTGCAAATAAGTAAGTCCCTGAAAAATCATGACTGCCACATTCATCCCAGCCTTATCAATCCGGCTAAACTCAATTTCTTGTAGCAAGTGATGGAGGTTGAAGACTTTTCCATGAACAGTTTTGTCTTCTGGTATTAAACTGTTTTGATCACAGAAGAAACGCAAGTAGCCTTCGATGACACTCCATAACTCTACCCGAATATTTTCTTTGTGAAAGTTTGGCTGCTGGATAACCCAAATGAACGTCTCCGCTGCAAGTTCCCATTTCTGGTCATGCATATAGGTGATGCAATGAATTAACTTATGCCGATACCAATTGAATGTCCCAAATTCAAGGTACTGTTCTGAGTGTTGAATTACTTCTTGGGCTTGCAAATAATTTCGGGAAGTCAAATGACAACGAAGTAAGTAAAAGCAAATTTGAGCCTGTCGTTTTGCTGATCCAAGATGTTTATTAACATCGAGAAAATGGGCGAACGCTTCATATACTTCGAGGGCTTTCTTCGTTTTCCCCATTTGCCGAAATACGAGACCTGCCGTGTCACTGTACACCTGCCAAAGCTGTCGGCTCTGATGTTTATCAACAAAGGTCTTCAACTCTTTGCACTTGGTTGCATACATTTCTGAGTTTTCCATGTCCAAGGCCAGCTTGGAGGTCAATTCAGATTTGATCACGGCATGGATATTGGAAGCCTCTAATTCGGCTTGATAGACTTTTCCCGCCGCCGCCGCTTCTTCAGCATATGCCAAACAGTCTTTCGCAGGCCCTCGCAAGGTGTGATAGTTCCTGAGGATTTCGGCACTTCGGATATGCTCATAGGTTAGGTGATAGTGTCGAGCCTTCACCAAGACTCTACGAGCAAGGAGCTTCATAGCCTCATGACACTGGAACCACTGGCATACCTCGGCTACGAGAAGTTCTTTCTTTGCCGCATAGGCGTTTACCTTGTATTCCGGGTGCGTTTCTGATCGGATCACGAGGAACATATGTAGATTGATTAGCCGGCGAATCAAGTCGTACTTGGTCTTTCGAAACGACTGTGACCGTTTCTTCTCGTTTTTGACTTGTCCAAACATGTCTTGTGTAGCAGATTCATCGTCATGATAGCGACCATCCTCGATTCCTCGTAAGAGCTTGGTACTCGAATACTCCGGATCAAGGAAGTGTTCAATGGCTACGTGTCCACGGCTTGTCAGTCGTTTTACCAAGTCATACATTTCACGTATTGCTATCATGATTCATCCCCAAATAGCCGATATTGAGTGAAAAACGAAGGGTAGGTAATCGCAATGCCAATTTTAGGCGGGTCACAAACTGCCCTTATTTGAATTCGCCCTGTGCTGCAAAAAACTTTATTCTCGTATCCTCGGTTTAGATTCGCTCTATATACAAAGGAACGTGGTACAATGGTATTTGAAACCCTACTCTGCATACTTTTGTATCTGGGAGCTATTGTTAGTCCTGGATCATATAGCTACCAAGAGATCGACGTATTGACGGTAGCCAATCAGCCTTCAATCAACCAGATTCACAGCAATCCAACTCAAGAACAGGCTATTGTCCAAGAATTTAGCCCCCAGCTGGAATTCCTGGACATATATGACATCTATGATGAGTGATACACACTCAGGTCATCAGAATCCGGTCTGGTCAACGCTTGGCAGTGATGAGCGTTGATAACCATAGAATGACTCCACCTTAAGGTATGGAACGAATCACTCTCAGGTGATGACCATAGAAGAGACCTGTCAATTGTCTGCATGGTTTCGTTTTCAAATTGGCCTTGGTGATTGACGTTTGCCAATAACGGTGGCCGTTGTTTGTTGGTTGAATCTAATAGGAATCATAATTTTAGACAACTCTCTTTTCATAGTCGGGTTCTTTTTCAAGTCACAAAAAAACGTATCACATACGACTCGATGGGTTGATTTTTTTCGTTTCTTGCTTGGTTTTGCGTCGATTTTACGTTCTTGAAGCCTCATTCTATGACACCCGGAATGCGAACTCCCAAAAAATACCGGGTCACGGAATTGTACGGAATTTCGCCTCAGTTCACTAGATCACGATTGAAAAGAAAAGCATCCTGATGCGTGCTTTAGGAGAATATAATTATATATTTGTGTGGCGAAAGCGTTTCTCCATGCCTCTCCACGTACACCTCTTGGCATGTAGACGATTTGTGCTTTACCATGATGATTTTACCAATCATCATACGGCAAAAGCCTGTCTCAACTTCGATGGCAAAGAATAACACAAATTGGGTAAAATTATGCCTACTGCACAAGAGCTGAAACTTCGTCTTGAGAAAAAAATCGAGCGACTGAGGACCCCGGAAGAAAAAGCAAAAATCATGTTGAAGTATTGCTTCGACTTCATATCCAGAGATACCAATTTGGTCTGGGAGCTAGTTAACCGAGCACTACAGATATCAGAAAAGCATAAATACTTGTTCGGGATTAAACATAGCTACAAGGTCTTGGGGCAGTACTACAAAGCGACGTCAAACTTTGATAAAGCGATAGCTTCACTCAATAAGGGACTTGAGCTAAATCATGGAGTCAGCGACTCTAGTTTTAACGCGGTTTGCCTGATGTATCTAGCCGATGTGTATGGTGCTACGGGAAAAAGTGAACAGTCAGTTGAAGCATACGAAAACAGCTTAACTATTTTTCAGTCGTTGGACAATATGAATGGAAAACAAGGAGCCATTTGTTGCTTAATAAATCTAGGTGACACTTTTGTTGTCAAAAAACAGTACACAAAAGCACTATCATACTTTCAAAGATCAGAAGACTTAGCTCACAACATTGACGCTAAAGCTCTCATATATGAGTCTCGGACTCGAATAGGAACTGTCCTACGGATACACCAGAGATATGATGAAGCTATCGAGCTGCTCGAAACATGCCGTCAGTATTTTGAAGATAGTGGACACAAAAGAGATTTGTCAACGGTATATAATGAACTGGGAGGCTGTTTATTCGAAATTGGACGCTACAAAGAAGCTTTTGAGTACTTAAAAAGGAGCTTAGAAATTGACCATCAGTTTGGACTGAAAGAAAATGAGGTGGTCGTAAATTTAAATATTGCTCGGTGCTATATACGAGTCGGCAACATCCCAGACGCAATGAAGTATCTGGCTCAAGGCAACGAGATAGGACTTGACATTGGATTTGACAAAACCAAGACAATGATTTCAAACGCCTTCTCGCTCTTAGCGGAATCACTGAGTGAAATAGTTGCTCAAAGTCACGAAGATCGCCAGATGTTACGTACCATGAGTAAAGAACTAGAAAAATTAACAAAAGCTGATTCGCAGGAAAACAGATCAAACACCACAAAGTTAAAGAATATCAAATCGAATATTGATGAACAACTAACTGCTAAAATTCGGGACAGAGACACGATACACTTGCAAGTTTCAGATACCTGGCGAAAACGATTTTCCACTTCTTTTCCTCGTCTTACGGAAGCGGAGCTAACCGTTTGTACACTCCTGAAGCTATTTCCTACCATTAAGAACAAAGAAATTGCCGAAAAGATGAATGTAGGAACTGGTTCTGTACAAACGTACAGACGAAGAGTGATAAAAAAGATAGGATTACGCTCCGGTGAACGACTTCACACTTTCATTGCAAATTTCTAATCTCAGGTGAAACCGGCGTACAATTTTCACGCTTGTATACACTTTTGCTCTACTTTTCAATTTGAATAGAAACACCTGATTCTGTTATTTGGTCCATGCAAAGAGTGGGCCACTTGTTTGGTTGCCCAATTCGCACGATGTTAAAAAAACAGCCCGGACGAATAAACGTACCGGGCTACGCAATCTCGGCCAACGGTGGGAACCAAAACCTTCCCAAGCGTAGGTGGATGAGATAGTTCTTGAACCAACTACTCCTCCGAGCTTCCGAAACTGCTGTGTATACATTATTGAGCCTCCACCGAGAGTCAAGTGCAAACTTGTCTCGACCAGTGCCGAATTTATACCAGTTTTCTTCGCAACGTATCGCCTACGCAAAGAACCTCAAAGCTTCTACCGAAGAGAGACAAATTACCACCCGTGGCCCTGTAGTTTAGTGTCCAATTGTTTGGACAAATCCAAACCAGAACTTTTAGCAGCCAAACTTCAAAATTGGTTTTGCGGAAGAGCTTTGTCCGTACAATCGTAAAGTAGAGCGTTTACTATGGGCGATTTTATTGCTATCACTTTGTTAATACTCTTCATCCTGCTTGTACTAACCGTTATTTTTTTTGGAGTAAAGTACATTGCGATCGGAATTTTCCTGGCTGTGAAATACAGTACAATTGGACTCTGGAAAGCGGTCGTATGGCTCTTCGAAGTCAGCTCAGAAGCCATTTCAGATAGGCGTCTCAATCGAGATAGAACTCCAACCCAAGCATACAGGGTGCCACAAGAACCGTACGAGATTCCGAATACCCCAATTCAACGTCAAGGTGCCGTTCAGGGTGAAGGTCCCAGAAGAATCATTGCACGAAGACCAATTCACGAGCGGAAGGACAATGAAGGAAAAACCGTCTTGAACTGGGATGGTTTGCACAATGAACCCGCCCGAAGAGCCGAATAGCATTTTAGGCACACTAAGATTAACATCGTTGCTAATCAAATTGACAAAATATTGGTTGTGTGATATTATGTGGTTGTTTTTAACCAACACCACATGGCACGACAGAAAATTCAACAAGATGGTTCCAATTTCGAAAAGGAAGATGGGCTCAGAAACATTGTTGACAGAGCCAGGACACAAAGTACTGAAGTCCCTGCAGATAGACTACCTACAACTTCACATGAAGTTAAGCAAGTCATTGAACACGATGATGAAGGTAAACGTTTGATCGATTGGACAGGACTTATCAATGAACCAGCGAAACGTCGAACTGATATTGATCAGTGATTGAGTCACTTTGATGACTTTCTTTCCTTAAACTCTTTGCACAGGAGGGCCGAATGGCACAACAGTCAATAAAGAATATGCGGGTAAACTTGTTGCCGCAAAGTGTAGATTCATCTACAAAGGTATCAACATTAACGAGAGGTAAACCGGCACAGGTACAAAGAGAGTCTGACGGTCAATGGACAATATTGTCAGCGGAGCAGGTGAAATCAGAAAACGCCGTTAAGTACGATCAAATTCAGACGTACCAACGCCCCGTCTCACTCGCTGCCTCTAAAGCAAGATTCTTGGAACAAGAGATTTACCTCATTGATGGATTTTACGAAACCTTCGGTTCGAGTCATGTCACTCGGGAGTTTCTTCTTGGAGGTGAACATCAAGGAGAGTGGATTCAACTGATAAACTTTCCCTTGCCGGACTACTGTTTGTTACCGACAGGTGAAAAAGTCTACTTTAACCCAGACTATGAAAACATTACCGTAGTCATTGCAGATTATCCAAACTACGGCCCCAATGGTATACACATAATGGAAAATTCCGCCAATTTTCAAAAAATTCAGTACGCTCTGGGACATATTTATGACAAGGCTCTATATGATCGGAAATTTAGCACACAACACCTTGTGAATACTGGCTGGAAATGGTTGTGCTTTCGCTACGACGAGCATGTTCACAAAAAATGGAATTTTAACCCTCACGATATTACACAAGGCGACTGTCTGGCTGGGTACTTTGAACATCTTTTCAGAGCCTTATCACAACCAGCCCTCTATCAACACTAAACATCTTTTTCAACGGGACTTCTGGGGACGCAAACATGAATGGATCCGCAATTCATCATCTGAAAATCAAACTCACTGCTGAACTCTATAACTCCATTCGAGAACACTTGCTCAAAGACCAAACGGAGCAAATCTGTTACCTTTTTGGGCATACGGTGCGGTACAAGAACACGTGCATTCTATTGCCGCACAAGGCTCTGTCTATGCAGGATGAGAAAGGCAAGCTCGAACGAAGCAAGGGGCATGTTCACCTTGCCAAAGAGTTAGTTCAACAAGTACACAAGAGATTTATAGATAGTGAATATACTGCAATCATCAAATGTCACAGTCATCCGTTCGAAAAAGGCAATGTCTGGTTCTCTTCGGTTGACTTAAACGATGACAGACATGAGCATACGTACTTACAAACCGAGGCTCCAAAAGAACGAGTCTCAAAGAATCGGGACGCAACCGTTATAGCGGCATCAATGGTTTTTGGACAGGAAACTATTGCAGCTCATAGATATGATTGCAAAGCCAAGTCTTTTCAGGCGGTGGAGCAAATATCTATTATTGGAGAACCGGTTCAAAACATTACCCCAACGAATAGAGACTGTAAACCGCCAGAGGATGATAATGGACGAGGTGAACTTTTTACTCGGCATGTTTTAGCCTTTGGTGAACTCGGGCAGAGAGTGTTATCAAACACTCACGTATGTCTCGTCGGTGTGGGTGGTGTTGGTTCAATCGTCGCTGAAGGCTTAGTGCGGCTTGGCGTTCGTTCGCTTACCCTGATTGATCCTGACGTAATCGAAGAACACAACCTCAATCGGTGGCAAGGTGGCCGAAAGCGTGACATCGGAAAGCCAAAAGTGAAAGTATGCAAGCAGCGTCTAAACTCCACCTTGCCTTCTCTCACCATCCATGCTTTACAAGCCTCACTCTTCTCGAAAGAGGCTGTGAATGCACTGAAACAATGTGATGTCATTATCGGAGGCACTGACACCCATGAGAGTCGTTATTTCCTCAACCGCTTGTCGCTTCAATACCTCATTCCGTACTTTGACGCCGGCACACTAATTGACGGCTCGGAGGGAAATGTCAACGCCTTGAACATTCGAATGGCGACCATATTACCTGGTGTGACGAGATGTATGGATTGTAGCCACATTGACTACTACGACCGGCAACAGGTACATCATGCGTTTCTCGACCAAGAGGCTCTGAAGAACTTCAAAGCACGAGGATATATAAAAGGTGACGAGGAAAGCCCGGCTCCTTCGGTTTACCCACTGAATATGAGTATTGCCAGCTTTGTGCTTCTTGAAGTGTTGAACCTATTCACCGGATACAAACCGTTCAGCTGGAACGTGTTTGTCGATCTTCTGCAAATGAACGATGATTCAGATGAGAAGTCCAAATCACCAAAGCGAGTTTTGACGACCAAGGAACCAGAAGCCAAATCAGATTTATGCCTCAACTGTAACATTTACCGTGGCTCCGGAGACAGTGAGAATCTTGATTGGTTTACTGATCGCAATCGGCGAGTCAGCTTGCCAGTGATCAAGGAGTCCCAAGTAGCTTGTGTCAACACAGAAACAAACACATTAACACTCGCCACGGATTGAGGATTATAAAATGATTGTGTTTGCTGTCGTTCCAATTTTTTTACTCGTATTTGCCCTGCCTTCCTTTCTCGAACACCGGAAGAACAGAGCGATATTAAGTTTGGATACAATTCAAGAGACGGTTCGAAACGACAGAGAGTATGTATTAACAAAACGCCTCTACGCCAGTTGTTTTGTCACGATCGGTTTGAGTTTTCTCATCTCACTGTCTGACCTTAACTCTCTGCCGGGAAATGCGAGTTCTCAAATTCTTACGAGTCTCATCCTGCCATGTATTCAAGTGATAGCGATATGGAGTCTCATTTATTCACTTGATCGAGCATTGATTACGGCTGTCCGTTTCAATTACTTTTCTCTTACTATTGGCGGTGTTGTGTTTCTCGTAATAGGTATCGCACTTGTAAAATCAGTTTTACCCTTCACAAGTTCCTTGGAATACTTAGCTCTAAGCATTGGCTTCACTCAATACCTGATTTTTCTCTTCGGTACAATTGCACACGTAAAGACCGTTAAACGAGCCAGAGGTGAATTGAGAGAACTTCTTTTGAATCTGCAGAGAGAGGAATTATCTACAGCTGAAAGAGCAAATGATACATTAAACAGGTCTGAATATACATGACCAATCAATTTCCACCTGAAAAAGGAAACATGCATGGCAGAACCATCAGAATCTCCGAAAAGTCCTGAAAAGGAAGTGGATGACTTAACACAACTCAGATACGCCGTTGGTAACGGCTATCAAAGCCTGAAAAAGGCGTACGCCATTATCAAGAAAATTGAACGCGAGCAAGGTTTGGAGCAAACAAAACTCATTTCCGAACCAGAACAGGAAAAGGAACGCTAAAGAGTCCCCCCATTCTAATCGTGAAAGGCCGTGTACGTGGTGCTTTTCACTGTTTAGTAATGGATCGTTGGCACTCCGGCTGCCTTGACGGTAAATTTTCGAAGGCTCCGAATGGGTAGCCGAGTCCAACGAATTTGTTCGCTGAATGTATCCATAGCCCACAGATCTATTAACACAAAACTTGGAGTCAAACATGAAACTCTTCAAAGAACCTCAACTCCGTGAGGGTGGTAAATGTCCTTATTGCATTAAACGGAAACCAAAAACTGGGATCGTCGGCCACATGCACTTCGTTAAAAACACCGTGATTGCAGGCTACAACTATCCTGTTCTTTTATGTACTCAGTGTGGTTTTAAGGCCAGACAAGAACACCCTGACGGTAAAGCTAAGGTTGGTAAATGATTCAATTGATATTGTTTCTCAATGCCTCAATTTATTAACACAAGAATTTGCACTATGAATGATCCCAACCAAGACGTTGATCTCAAAACCCTTCAGGATGCCGTTGGCATTCTTAAGAAACAACAAGAATCGTATCGCGGTTTTGCGGCGGCAATGGGCTATTTGATCGAGATCGGAGAGCGTGAAATCCGGCGACAACAATTGGAACAATCCAAAGCTCCAAAAGATCAGGAAATTGGCCGTACGTTGTCATGGTGATGCCAGAACCATACATCGCCATAGCACCCTTGCTACTTGATCCGATAGCGTCGCTCTTGGGACTTATCGTTTCTTGCTGGATTCTCTATAGTCTGGTCAAATGGATATTGTTTTCCAAGACTCCTACCGTTCCAATCGATTTTGAGACTGCCTTTCGGTTGGTCTTCAAATGCATTGGTTGGCTTTTTCGCTCAATCCGTAAGGTGTTCGGCTGGCTCTTTCAAAAAGCCGGAAAGCTCCTTTCGTTCAAGTCCAGTACGATTTACGGTTCGGCAAACTGGCTTCTAGGCAAAGAAAAACGAAAGCTTCTATCCAAAAGCAATGATGGTTTGTTTATCAATGGCATTGAACGCATTTCCGAACAAAGCAGCTTCAATCATCTGTTGATCGTTGGCCCAAGCGGTAAAGGAAAATCAAGTACTTTTTTCATGGTGAATGCCGGTAATATGTCGGGGCAATCGTTTGTCTGCACCGATCCCAAAGGTGAAATCGCTGACTTGGTCATTCCTCAGCTTACGTCTCTTGGTTATACCATTCGATGGTTTAATCTGAGCGATCCACGTCACTCACATGTGTTTAATCCACTGGACTATGTCACCTCGTATTCCGAAGTGCGTCAATTGGCAAACATTTTGGTCGAAGCGAAATATTCGAAAGCAACGGGCGACCAAATCTACTGGAATAGTGGTGCGGAACGATTGATCGGAGTCCTCCTGTGGCTGGTAAAACATTTGGAACCGGAACATCAGCACTTGGGGAGGGTGGCTCAGTTTCTCGCCATGCTCCGGACGGACGAACAAGAGAAAGTGGAACAACTGATTATTCGGCACCTTGATGATGATCGCTTTCGGATCTACAAGTCTTGGACGGGTGAACCAGAAAAGAGCCGTGACGGAATGTTAAGTACGGCTCGCATCGTCCTTGACGCGTTCTTTGATGACAATCTCTTGGCGGTCACTTCTGGTCGTGATTCATTAAACATTCATAGTATGCGGTCGCATTCGATCGCTCTATTTTTAACGATACCAACGTTTCGTTTGGATTACTACGGCTTCATTCTCACGTTGCTCTACAAGTTCTTGTTTGACTTCTGCTGTGGTCATCAGCCTCGGAAAGAAGATAAACCTATCTATTTTTTGCTTGATGAGTTTGCAAACATTCCGAAGGTGCCGGGCTTTCAGAATATCATTTCCTACGCTCGGTCGTTTCATGTGAGTCTGTCTCTTGGAGTGCAGTCACTAAAACAGCTGTCTTCTCTGTATGGGACGGCAGACGCAGAAACCGTACTGGAAAATTGTGCGAGTAAAATCTATTTGCCAGGCATCCAGAACTACGAGACCACTCAGCAAATTTCTCTTACGCTTGGTAATAGGACACTTCATCACCGGGAAACTGGCTTTCAACTCGATACAGCCAGAGAAACTGAAAAGCAACGGCCTTTGATGACTCCGGACGAAGTCCGCAGAATGGCAGACGATCAAATGCTTTTCCTCTATAGCAACCACAAACCGCTCTTGCTCAAGGCGACTCGCTACTATGAAAATAAAGCGTTCCTCAAGCGAATGCGTACCGCACGAAAGGAACGATGAACGATGGATGAAATCGTGCTGATACCTATTCCATTGGAAGAGTTCAAAGAATTCGTGTCGAATACGGTTCATGAAGCTCTGTCACAATTGAATGAGGCAAAATCAGCTCCACTTCCAGAAGATGAATTCATTACGATAGATGAAGTCTGTCAGCTCTTAAAACGGAGTCGTCCGACGATTCACAAGTGGAAACGGAAGGGCATTCTTCCTTTCTACCGGCTTGAAGGAAATGTGTATTTCAAAAAAAGCGAGGTGATGGATATTCCGAAGAAAGTGAGTATCCGATGAGATGAATGCTCCAAAGCTTAATCATCGAAAAATAACAATGTGCCAAGCATTTCAGACGAAGTTACCACGAATGAGTTCAACAGCATCCTTGGGAATTGAGATCCATATCTCATGAATGCAAAGACACGTACTCACGTCGCAGAGCTTTAGGCTTCCACTGCTGATACAAGGCATGTACCGCCGAATCGGAAAACCAGATTCGACTATCACAATAATTCGTATAGACCTGATACTCAATTTCAGACATGTGGTAGATGTCGGTCATTTGCCGAATGGTATCATCGTTTGCTGAGAGAAATGACTCGGCAATGTACCGATAGGCTTCATGGATGATGTGATTGATGTTGATGACAACCACATGTCTATGTGACTGTAGAACATCGGCAATCGAGAAGTCAATTTGGTAGCGGTCTACGAGTTTATCCAAGTAATGAAGATCTTGTGGTTTACAATGGAGAAGTTCGCACAGATACTGTTGAGTGGTAGTCGTCATGATGTCATGAGATATAAAAAATAATGTGTCTCGGAAGTACCAGACGCCAAAATCAAAAAGTCTATGTGGAGACTTGTAGCACATCGACTTTTTGATGCGTGTGGTAATGTCTTTGCATTATTTCATTCTTGTTCTCATGACATGGAATGTAGAACGAAACAGTTTTGAGTGCGTTCTTGTAATTGTCTCGGATTAGGGACGAGAATTACTACAAAATTGACCTTGTGATGATTCATGAAAAAGCCTTGTTCAACAATGGAACAAGGCTTAAGACTTTGGACGGCGACATTCGTATAACTTCTGAATGAGCATCGAATGCAAGCACAGGACTCTTCAACTTCTTTGACCGTGCCAATTCCAAACAGGAACTGCGGTTTTGTACCGATCATTTTCATGTGGGTTTAATATACCTTGCCACCACCAAGACGGAACAGGACACGATACACCGGTAAAGAAAAGCTCGGAGGTAGAGATGTTTGAAACGGTCAAGGCACCAGAGACCCTCACTTTTTTGATATCTCCAAAACAACTGAGTTTGTCCCACCAAGTAGCAATCATTCGAAAGGTAACCCGGTATTGTTTTTGGGGTACACCAATCGTCCCATTGAGAACTCCAATATCAGAGTAGCAAAATGGCTTTGGCGACGTTTCATCTATGAAGCGAATAGCGTCGCCGGGCATCGGAGTCGTTGGAAGTTCACAAATAATCATATCTAATTGTTCCTCAAGAATTTCATCTATAAAACAGAAGTGATTAACAAAAACAGTCACCGTTCACCGTTTTAGAGTTTTTCGTTCCTCGCCCTTTTGAAATTCCACCGATCCGTACTTCTCTCGAATCCAGTTGAGAGGCTTGGGAGTTCGGTTGTGGGACTTCTCATTTTTCGATCGCCAGTACCAGCACTTCTTTTTAGGTGCAAAAAAGTATCCTGATTCTTTGAGCTGTTTTCGATGAGCAAATGTGTTTCCAGTAATCCATATCCATCGTCCGGCGATTTCAATGGTAATGCCAACAATCGCTACAATCTTTCCGATTTGATCGATAATTTCTTGCTCGATTTCCATTTCATCAACCACCTCGTCTTCGACCATTCCCGACTTGCGTTTCAGTTTTTCGAGAACTTCTCGATACTGAGCATTAATCGTCTGCATCGTTTTGGTTTCACCGCCAACGTCAGGATGGTGTTGAAGGCAGAGTTCTCGATACAGCCGTTTCGCCTCGTCTTCCGAGTTTACATTCTGGAAGAAATTCATGTACAAGCCCTCGGTCTTTTTTTCACCGTGTCGTTCCGTAGATACATGAAATAAAAATGAAGTTTGGTACAACGGTACATCTTCTCACTCCAAAATTTGGTGTGTTAAATAGTTAAAGAGCGACTCAAGCTTAGTGAATGCAGGCAGGAGGGAACATTGAAAAGTTTCAACCAATTCAGAAGGCTTCTCAAAGAGTCCGATGTTTCAGATTCGACTCGTAGAAGTGGGTGGAATTTGTTGACATTCTAAATCGGTTGAAGTACACTATAAGTACAACCGGCGTGTAGTTTAACTACATATCGTGGGTGACGACAATAAGCCTTGCGGAAGCGAGGCTTTTTGATACAGTAAACACGCCTCTGGTGGAGATCGGAGGGGGTGTAGTTTAACGGCAAAACACGTCGGCTCGTCACCCACGAGATGCGAGTTCGACTCTCGTCGCCTCCACCATCGGAGGCACTAGAAAAAAGCCCACTTCACTGGTGAAGTAGGCTTCGGCGTTCAGACAGTTCCTCGACGGGTTGGTTTGGACTTCACATCGTACTTTTTCATGGTGTCTAACAACTCTAAGGCACGGAATTCAACGTTGTAGTGTAGATTGCTATTATCAACTCTTTGAGCGTAGTACGTCAGAGCTTGCACAACACCCCAATATGTCAGGTCGTTTCCTTCCTCAAATATTGTTTGTAACTCACCGGCGTCGTCTTGGGTGAAGCCAATTTCTTGGGCAACTCTTTGTACTACGTTTTCTGGGTATTTAGCGGGAATCAGTCCTTTAGTTTCAATGTGCTGGATAGTTTTGCTCAGTACGTTTGACCTGGATAACTCCAAGAGATTCGAATGGATCTGATACCCCATTTTCACCAATTCCATTTGCGACACTCTATTGATGGTATGGCGTCCAGCCAGAGTTCTTTTACCGGAATGTCTTTTGCGAAATCCGGGTGCAAGCTTGGTGACTATCATTCCATTTGTGCAGACTTTGACACGTACTTGTGGGAGTACTTGCCAGTACCCTTGACCAACTTCTGAATTCACAAATACAAAGCCAACACCAATTTCAGTCCCCATGCCACCCTCCGGTGTCCGGTAACTTCTGAGTATCGAGTCTGCCTTCTGGACGAGTCCCGGAAAATCAAAGCGTATGAACAAATTTCGATCGGACAAATCAGCCATCATGATGTCAACATCAAATGTTTTCTTGAGATTCTCTATGATTTTGAGCGTCATCTTGAGACATGGTTGATGGTCGTAGAGTTTGAATGATGGTGACCGAAGACATCGGGCGACACCTAACCCTTGATCATCTATTGCTTGGAATGTCCGCAACATATATGGGCGGTCTTTTCTCCGGAGTAATTCCGTGACAACGTAGTCCAGAATGTCTGGTTGTTCCAGCTCAAGTGTTCGGTAAAATCGCTTGTTTATCTGAAGTTTCTCGCACAAATCATCCTTAAAGACTTCTGTTACCTTGTAGCTTCGGTCATGTCCGTTTCTGTAGTGCAGTTTCCCTTCGATCATCGACATGTTGCGACTATTGGCTATCAAATCGTCTTTCAGTGATTCTTGAATGCTCAGTCGTTGCATAAGGTAGTTTATGTCTACTTGACGACAATCATCCATTGTATGAGATGTTGCTAATTCCGCTTTGGAAATCATTTCGCTCTCTCCAAATCTTGTTGAATAGTAGTGTAAAAGAACGCCGTTGAAGTGATACTAGGGAGGCGATTCACTCTAAAAACTGAAATGTTTCAACTATGCGGTGAACACAGCTTGTTTTACAATTTGGATGCATGAATGGTCAGCGATCAAACGAATACTCAAAATCTCTCTACTCTAGTGGTGAAGCATGCCGATATCTGGGAGTCTCTTATCAATATTTGGAATCATTAACACGCAGACCGGTCACTAAGGGTGGTTTGCAATTCTTTGCGACTGAGAGTGGACGGATTTTCTTGGTGCGGGATGTGGAGCGGTTGCAGGATGAACGGAGAAAAAAGGCTCCGTTTGATCGGAGGATTCGATTGTAGACTATTATAAAACGTCTGAGTTTATCTGCTCTTTGAGTTCATCTTGAAGTTCTTTTAACAAATCAGTGAGACTTCCCAGCCGGTTCGCAATAAATTCGGGGTCAAGTTTTCCGGGTTCGCTTTGTTGGACTACTGCAAGTATTACATTCACAGGATTCAAGTAATTGCCTATTTTCTGACGTACTCGATCTGATAGAAAGGGTCCCCCTTCAATTGCAACATAAACCATTATTATCAAAATCAGCGATTCAATTTCACCTACGATTAGCAACATGATCTTGTGCTGCTTCTCACTAAAAGAGATATTCTCTTCAAATTCTAGGTGTGCAACTGCACCC
Source organism: bacterium (assembly GCA_030430495.1). Taxonomy (GTDB): domain Bacteria; phylum Bacteroidota; class Ignavibacteria; order Kapaibacteriales; family UBA7675; genus JAUIKM01. Next base: position 17,010 of record JAUIKM010000018.1, read on the forward strand.
GACCAAACAGTGTCTATTAACTCTGAGAACCCACTAATTTTTCTGTAGTGGCTATCTGGGTTGTTGCTAATCTCGATTAACATGTCAATCATTTCGGAATCTGAATTACTAATGACTGACAATCTAGCAACTGATCTATGAACTTGCTTTATTAGTGACCGAATTTTACCAATCACTTCAACTTCCTCCAAGACAAGTGCTTTCATTCTCTCAGACGTGACCAGCAAGTTTCGTTTGTGGGTCTCCAATTGCTCATCTTGCTTTCGCTTGTATTCAGCTAGTTGTTCATCTTGCTTTCGTTTAAACTCGGCAAGTTTTTTCGAAAACTGATTCTTCACAGCATTTGGGATCCAGACTCTCCAGATAATTACGGCAATTGACGAAATCAACACCACAAGAATACCGGCAGTATTTTCAACACTTATGTCCATAGTTCATCAGGAAAGAGTAGTGATACGGCTACTACCAAATTAGTCGGAGAGTGTAGCTGATGACACTTCCTTCACTAAATACATAGCCGTCCAAAAAAGAGCTTCTAATCACTCAAGCTTCGGTGATACCAAAGATTGAATGTGGAAATTCCTTGCTTAGTATAGTCTAATGCAGCTCGAAACTTCCGGGTAGGGATACTGAGCTAAGCATCTCAAACTCAATTTTCTGAAAAGTCCGCCACATTCGTAACTTATTGTGTGCCGCACAAAAAAGCATGACTCCAAATTTGGTTGCCGTAAGAGCAAATGCTTGGCGGTTTCCTTTTTCAGGTCCCAAATCAACATTCAATTTGAAGTCAAGTAGTTTCATTTGATGCAGAATCAAGAGATCCGTCTCCAGCTCAATCGAAAACTTGAATGCTGGTTCTTTAATGTCAACCGTAAATAGTTTTTTTTCTAATTGGTTGATAAAATCACGATCGTCATTCACGCCAACAAAAGATGCCGATTCTTTTCTAATTTTTGCATATAATGCGTAGTGCAATTTCAATTGGTTTGAGGACAGCGATTTTATCAATTGGAGAAATTGTATGGCACTATCATCCGTACCATCGGTGCTTCTTGTCGACGCTAAAATTCCACCAAAATATTCAACACAGATTTCACTATCTGAAAACGAGCCACTCCAAAGCACCTCTTTTGCTACTCGTAAATTGGCTACTTTTCCATCCTCTAAGTCATCTACTTTTCTGGCTGCGGCATTTAGGATGCGGTCTCTTCCTACGGAATATAATTTTCCAAGGTCTTTTCCAATTTCGTCAATCATAGGTCCCAAAAGCTTCTGAACTGCCCATTCACCGGGAAGGGAAAGAGAGTATTTCTTTTCTTCATCTGCCATACAACAGTCTCCTTTTTATCAACCTCAGCAGCTTCCTGACACTTTTTGCTCAATTTTCAAATCTACTCGTCAAAATCTTCCATTGGCTCTCCATGACCAATCACACCGAAGAATTCAAACTGCCTGATAGTAGCCTCTGCCGCTGCTTCAATGATTTCGGCAACATCACCTCCTTTCGTCACGGATGGAGCAAATTTAAACGAACAGACCTGGGCTTTTGAGTCGTAGAATACGGACTCAACCAAATGATGTACATTTTCCTTCGCCAATTTCTCAGCAAAGTTAAGCATCTCACAAAGCTCACACGCCCAGCCGTATCGAGAGTAGAGTTCAATTCCAAAAGCCATCAATGTCCTTGGCTCGACTTGAGTTGATTTTTCTCCAAAGTATTCATTAATGTTTTTTCACAATATTTGTGCTGAAAACTATGCATTGATAGCCAAAATAGTCAAATTCAGAAATATCACATTGATAATTCTAGTATCAATATTAAGACGAGAGATCCATTGTCACTTCTATCGCTTTCGTTCGACATTTCTGTCGCGTTGGCTACGATTTAGAGCCATCTTCTCGATTTCTTGCCTCCGTAACTCGCACCTTTCCAATCCGTTCACGGTTTTCGAATACTCAGCTTCCAGTCCTAGTTTCTTCAACCGATACCGCACACCTTTCACATTGACCGAAACCGACTTACCTCGCTTGTACAACTCAATGCCTTCAACTTTAAGCCTATCCATCATGTCCTCCATCGAGTAGGATTCCCGAAAAATCAGCGATAATTTCTCAGTCAGCACCTGCTTTTTGGACGGTTGTTTTGTCCGTTTAATGAGCTGATACTCTTGCTCAGCCATTGCCTTTGATTTTACACGTTGTTTGTGCTGATAGAGGCTTGGTTCGTTGAGTTCCGGGAACCGTTCTTGTACCATCTTTTCGGTCTTGATTTGAGCTTGTCGGAACTGAGCTTTCGAAAGTACATGACGTTTGGTCTCCATAATCCTATTGCTGGAAATCATGATGTGGAGGTGGACGTTGTCTGTCTCAAAATGAACGCCCGCAAATGCCAACAAATCATCGCCTCGATGCTGCAGATAGAACTCACCAATTTCATGGAGCATTTCCCGCTGCCGGTCTCGGTCAATCTCTGAATGGTTCGATAGTGAAATGATCTCGTGATACAAAGCATTGCCCTGCGATTTCTTTCGCAGAACATCATAGTTCTGATCAAATCTGTTCGTGACGTGCGTCACATCTGTTAGATCACTCACATTCAGATTTCGACCAAAGAAGTCTTCCTCAATGCCCCGACTTCCTTCTCGAATATAGGCATGAAGCTGCTCGAATGTCGGGAGCTTTCTGGACATTGATTTAATAATCATTTGTTGAAAATATTGAGCGATTCACGAACGGTGTTTTCGATCCGGTTTAACTCGTCGATCGTCTTACGTAACAACTCGGGTGCATAACGTAGGTGCTTGCGAAAGAAGAGTCCACTCTCCGCATGGACTCTCTTGGTCAGCTGGTTCACGTTGTTTCCGATCCGGCGTAATTCTCGAACAGTATTATTGACCGTTTCCACAAGCTCCCTCGGAGCTGGTCGGGTTTTCGAAATTTCAGCCAGTGCCAATACCTTTATTTGCTCAGGTAAACTTCTATGCTCAGTCTTTGCCAGTCGATCGAATACCCCAAATTCTTCAATCGTCAGGGTGACGGTCACTCGTTTCCGTTTATGCTTGTTTCGGTTTCGATACTCTCTGTAGTATTCGCGTCGGTCGGATTTGGATACAGGTGTTTGAGTCATAGGAGTTCCACGCCTTGTAATCGATTTGGTTTAATCGGGGGATTCTTAAGGGGGAACGGTGGTGCATCGCCACGTCCCTCTTGAGCAAGTTGGGGTGTGAAATGCCAGGACGAAGTCCTGTGCATGCGCACATCCAAACTTGCTTAACATGTTCTACAAGGTACGTGGTCGATTGTATGAGACGATGGCTGGTAGAAATAGTTGCAGTGATTAAACTTACCAAAGCTTGATGTGTTTATCGCTCATTTTGCCACACGTGGAGAACAATAGTGCATGAAAGCAAAAAAGGCCTCTCAAAAGAGAGACCTTTTAACCAATCGACGATAATCGATCATTTCTTACTCGGTCTCGGCTTGCTGCGTTTGTGTGGCTTCACTGGTACCGTTTTTGGTCCCGGCTTCTTGCCACCACTTTTCTTACCACAGCCAGATTTAGCCATAATATTCACCTTTGGATGATAGTATTGATTGGGCAAAATTGCCCGGAATGCATACCGTTATCAATATGAAAGTGCTCTAGACTTGATATGTTTGTTCATCCAAGTCCAAATTTCCTTCGGTAACCACCCAGCGTAGTTGGCTGCGACTTCAATGACCAATATTGAATCATTGTCATCAAGGTGCCTCCGCAATCGAGTGGAGACATTCGATGCAGATTCATCCGAACAAATCAACCATGTAGATTCAAGGGGCTTCGCATAACCAGAAGAGTTTTTCAACTCCGCGATGAGGTCAGCATAGTTCTGCCCCTTTTTATGTAGATCATATGAAACCAAGTAAACTTTGGACATTCGCCCTCCGTGCAAAATGAATGAAACTGATAGACGCAATTTGCACTTTCCGAAATTGAAATCCAAGAGAAACATGTAAAGTATATTTTACACAGGCGTTGCATGGGTTTTCCCGGTGTTGTATTTTGCGGTTGTTAAAACGGAGGGACACTATGAAAAGCGAATTTGATGCAGCAAAATTTGCTACGATGATACGGTCAAAACGAGGCGGTAAAAGCCTCAGAGCCGTTGCCAAGGAGATTGGAAATATAAGTGCTCCGACTCTCACGAGAGTCGAACAGGGTAAGCTACCAGACTTTGACACATTCTTGAATTTGTGCAATTGGCTTCAAGTCTCAACTGAGACGTTCATGATTCAGAAAGAGGCTAACACGACTGAGGAGGTGGAGAACATCGAGGCTTCGATGGTAGACAGCATAGAAGTTCAGTTACGTGCGGAAAAAGTAATTGACAAAGACACTATTAATGCTATTAAAACGATGGTAGAATTAGCTATACAAGCAGCTCGAAACGGAATGCTCAAGAAATAGAAAAATATGTGCAGAGTATGAAACGAGGGTTCAAGTCTCAGGCAAATAAAAAAGCAGTACTACTCCGCCAAGAACTAGGACTTCGCCCGGTTGATCCATTGAGTGCCAAACGGCTTGCAGAACATCTGGACATTGGGATAGTGACTCCATCCGATATACCTGGCATGAGTGACAAAAACTTGGAGATTCTTGCAGGAAGTGGGCAGAGTCAATGGTCGGCACTGACCTTCCCGATTCGAAGCGAAGAATTTGGTCGAAAAAACCTCATAATACACAATGAAACTCACCCGCAAGTTAGACGTGAGAGCGATATAATGCATGAAATCGCCCACATCATTTGCGAGCATACCCCTTCGCAATTGCGTCCAGTTGGCGGCACGTGGTTCAGAGAACACGATACAGAAATGGAAGAAGAGGCTACATTTCTCGGAGGCTGCCTTCAGATTCCAAATGAAGCAATTATTTGGGCTATTATGAATAGGCAAATGACCGATCAGCAAATTGCTGATTATTATGTGGCGAGTTTGCAACTTGTAAGAATGCGAAAGAACTTCTCTGGAGTCATATCTATTCAGAAAAATATGCGGAAACGCTATGGGTATCGGCCTTGACAACAAACTAGAATTTCAATTTGCGTCAAAATTCTCCCGACTCCACACCTGATTCATCTCTTGATGTTTGACCTTCGAAACGATTTTCACATATGGTGCCAACGATCGATAGTCTTTGTGTCCGGTGATTTCCATCAGCGTCTCAACACGCATGCCCTTTTCGAGCGACAAAATAATGAACGTCCTTCTTGCGGTATGCGTACCAACAAACTCATATTTTGGCCCGGATTCTTCTATCCGCTTGGAACCTTTGTAGCGTATCCTTGTGAATGCCTCGTCAATACCAGCCATCTTCCAAATCTCTTTCAAGTACTTGTTTGTTTTTTGGGCTGAGATCACTGGAATCGGCCGATCATCTTCGACATATTTATCAAGTATTTCCAAGGCAAATGGGTTGAACGGCACTTGGAGCGGATCACGGGTTTTCTTCGTCCGCAAGAACCACGTATCACCTCGAATGTCAGATCGTTGGAGATTCGAAAGGTCAGAAAAGCGTTGACCGCAGAAGCAAGTGAAGCAAAATGCATCCCTGACCGCCTCATACGTTTTTAGCTTCCCGGCTTTTCGTTCGACAATTTTTTCTATGACTGCTCGCTTTTCGTCTGCACTGGAAATCTTTTGCTTCGAAAATTTCGTGTGCAAGCGGACATCCTCTTCATCAACTTTCCAGTCTACCGATTTGAAGTCGAAGGAATACAGGGCAAACAATTCTTCTTCTGTCAGGTACACAAAATCCGTCTTATCCTTGGAGCATTTGAATTCCAAGAAGTCATCATTTTGATGATACTTTCTCCGCATAGACCATCGTAAAAACGCTTTGAGAAGTCCGGTGTACTTGAAGACGGTGTTGTTGATATGCCCCTTCTCGGTAAGCAGGTACTTTTTGAACCTGTCATAAGTCAAAAGGTCAAATTGATCGATCCTCAATGGAGATCGTTTTGACACCCTAGTAAGCTTTGACCCTCTGGACTGGGAGGGCTTCCGCTGCGTACTGTCAAATGCTTGCACTAAGTTCCTGAGAGCCTTGTACTTTTTCACGGTTGCTTCACCAAGGTCATCGGCGTTGAGATTGAGATAGATTTCAAAAACTTCATAGAATGATTTGGGAGAATCCAATTCCGCTTTCTTGTTAGTTTTTGTATCCGTTGTAGGAATCGCATTCGCTCCATCGATACAGTCAGAGACAATACTCTTGATATCTTCAAAGTTTATGACACTTTTCTCAGCGGCCAACAGTCTGTGGCGAGACTTGATGTTTTCTCGAAGAGAATTCAACAAAGTATTCAACTCAGGGCTACCAATGTAGGATCGTTTTGCCACCTGCTTTTTTTTATCCCAAGACTTCGAATCTATACGCTGCCCAGTACGCATCTTGATCAGTCGTCCAGAAACACGCACGAAGACCAAAATACTTAGATCATTGACATGCTTCTTATTACGGTCGAGATAGAAATTTATAGTCACTTACTGATACCACAAATATGTTCCGCAGTCTTTTGGCTTTCATTGTACAAGATACTATTTCCGTACATTATCCGTACGGAATAAATTTCTCATTCTTTACTGATCTTTCCAATTTTCATTCAAGACTGGACGTAAATGCCTGCTGAGTAATAATTTAAGGACGCAAAACTGGAAACGCAGGTTTAATCTCGGACGCGGGTTCGATTCCCGCCATCTCCACAGCTTGAGTGTTAAAAAACCCCCATGGAAGTAAATTCCGTGGGGGTTTTTGTGTTTTTGGGGATTTTGGGTGGAATGTTGTCGAACCACATGTGGCTGGAGTCTGGTATTTTTTTGGCAGTCGCGGTTCGCGTTGTTTGGCTTCTAGAATTTTTATTATGCCGCTGTTGAAGTCTCAGGTGCGACGTGTTAGTGAGAGTTTGCTGCAATGACATTTTGATATCGACCTTACTGCTATGCTGTTTGACCAGCCTGCGCCCTGCGGGCTGTGCCGCCTCCGCCGCGCCTGCTTTCCGCCTGAAGGCGGGTGCAGGCTTGCTGCGGGAACCTGAGGACAATACAGCAGAGTATTTAACTCACAACTATGTTATCGCTCAGATATTTGCATCCATTTTAGATAGTCGAGAATTGCATGTAGAATTGTTGAGAAGTGTTTTATGCAAATACACTGGGACTATCCGAAGGTTCAGCAGCCTTTTTTTAGTCTGCACTTGATTATATTGTTTTACGATGGTAATATCAAGAAGAGTTTGGCGATGCAATCGACATCAATCAGAGTGAGAAAATATTCAGTTTGCATCGAGGAAATTTAGCAACGTAAAACCACATTGCTATTTTCACTTGCAGACATGATAGAACTGTCGCACAGGAAACCCTATGACTACATCGAATGCTTCGGCCAAGAAGCGCAGTAACGGGAACTGGAAGCTAATCTTAACGACAATCCTATTAGCAATATTATTTGGCGCGCTAGGAGTTGGGATTCCTCTATTGTTTTCAGACAACCTTGAAGCGTCAGCTGTTCTCGGAATTTTGATTACGTATATTACCACAGCTATAGGTGTTATTACCTCTTGGCAATTCTCCAAACAGAGCCACGATAAGACATTGAAGAGTTATGGCTTACAAGCCTGGAGAAATATCAACTCATTAGAATCTAAAGTCCGGAATGCAATAAGCAGAGACAGTGTTACTACAGACAATCTTGAAGATTGGATGTACGATATTAACGTGGCCAAGTGGGGATGGCGCGACCTAATTAGTGAAGAATTGGCAGAACAGAAACGTTTCGAGAGGGAGGCTTTTGAAATATATGAGAAATATGAACAAGAACTAAATCTAGCTACCACTCCCGAAGAACGTGATAAAATAGAACGCGATCGAAATGATGCTCTTGAAGAAAAGACGGCAAAAGCCCCACTTCCAGTGAGAATGTCATTCCCAGTTAAAACTAACTGCCCGAAGTGCGATAAAAGGGTGCATGCAAACCTTGGAAGTGAAGCAGGCGATACGTCCTGGATAACATGTGACCGCTGCAACACAAGGTTTGCAATCCATCGAAATGGCGATGGCAGCTTTAAAATTGGTGAAGCCTTCAAAAGAGCATACTCTGGATATTCAAAGTTCTATTGTCCATCCTGCAAGCATGTGAATGACATTGAGTCTTGGAAGGATAACAGCATTGAACAGTGCTCATATTGTGCGACACACATGCTGTATACTGTTCACAACAACATTGTAAACGTAAGCGATCTTGGAGTCACCAACAACTCGATTGACTGTCCACAGTGCACTCATACTCAAGATATCTGGGTTAATCCTACCAGAGCCGAGGTTAAATTCAAAACTCCATGTGACAACTGTCAACATCTGATACAAATAACTGGTAAAAATGGAAATGCAGTAGTCGAACCAAGTTTTACCCACAAAAAAGAAGCTGTTAAGATAAACAGTGTTCCATTAGGCATACATGAGGTGCACTGTCCAACATGCACAACAGCTCATACAATTGATTCTGGACATCCCGATGCTTCGATACGCTGTTCCGGATGCTCCACTACTTTCAGAATCACAGAAACGGGTCAGATTCAAATCATTGATCTGCAACGTGGTTAACTCTCTTATTGCTGTAATTGTCCAGGGAATGGCTTTTTGATGGAATGCTGTTTTATTAACCTGGCCACCAACTGCAAACCATGGTTTTTCAGCTCAATCTGCTTCTCGCCCCCCCATCCCCACAAAGGCCATATCCCCCCAGTGAGATACGGCCTTTGCTTTCATAAACCAGAGTCTGAACTCCGCTCTACAGCTTCACTACCTTCGTCGTCACAGTCGCCGCGCCGTCGCTGATGCGCAGGTAGTACATGCCGCTCGACTGACCCGACAGATCCAGCTCCACACGCCTGTCCTTCGTGTGTATCTGCATGATTGACCGCCCCAGCCTGTCCACGAGTTCAACAACAACTTCGCCGTCGAACTCCGAGACGTCGACTTCAACACGACCACCTGTGGGATTCGGATAAATGCTCACACCGGGATTCCAGCCCGGCCCCGGACTTTCCTCTCTGTCGCTCACGCCGAATTTGTGCAGGCCGCACAAGGTGCCGTCCTCAATCCGGTAGTGGCCGGCCTGCAGCGAACTCGTCTCCAGGATGCTGATCTTCTGGCCCGCAACCACGTCGATCGGCTGGGTTACCGTCGCGTCGGACAAGGTGATGAAATCTTCAGCATAAAGGTCCCCGCTGATCACGCCGCTGCGGTTAACATTCTGCGGTGCGTAGCGGAAAAACCGCGTGTCCTCCCTCCAGCCGCCGTAGTCCGTCGCAAACTTGATTTTGTAAAAGCGGCCGGGCTGCAAGGTCACGCCGATCTGCGACAAAATACCCGGAGTAATTCGCATGCGGTACAAATAGATGTATGGAAATACGCCCTGCGCAAAAAAGTAGTAATCCTTGTTCGGTCCCCAATCGGCGGAATGAGCCTCGACCTGCAGATTTAACCACGCGTTGTGCACCGAGCCGATCACATTCTTGCTCTGATCCACCTCCGCGACCTCCAGGAAATACTTGAAGTAGTAACACCTGCATTGCCAGAATGCAACAGTCCGTTTCTTGCACAGGCCGGAATTCAGGTTTCCGGGAATATTGCCGCAGTTGTACTTACTTTCCGTTGCCCCCGGAGCCCAGTAGGTCTGGCAGTCGCCGTCTTTGTACGGACTTAACACAATGTCGTCGCCGACGCAGGGAAACGAATCAAAATCCGTATCACCGTTGATTTTCATGCCGTTGCCCTGCCAGACTTTGCACGGCGCCGGCCCGCCGCCCGTCGGCGGTGGATTGTTGTCAATCGGATCCGGCGGACAATAAGTGTCGATCGCCGTCTGACCGGTGTTGTACGGATCCAGCCACCAGTCCAGTCCACCGTCGGTCCACGATTTGTTGAACTTCCCGTATCCGGCAATCAGATTGGGAAAACAATATGTGAAAGCGTAGTCGCGATTAAACGTCCCCTGACCAATGATGCGTTGCTTGTTGTCGAACAACGGCCCTCCGGATGAGCCGGGCTCCGTCGTCTGGTTGTCTGAGTCCCAGTCGAGCTCCCAGTGAGAATTTCCCGGGAACGTGCGCGAGCCGCTCTTGGTGTTCAGTGTAATGCTGCCTGAGCGCGTTGCAATATTGCTTGCCTCCGAGATTTTTTTGAGGTCTCCACGCGGGTGGTGGAAACTGGTATAAGTTCCATCGGGGTTTTCATCGAGCGTCCAGCCGGCATAACAGACTTCCTGCTGCGCCAGCTCGGCCGCAGTAGTTGTTAACTCCAGCAACAAATAGTCCGACATCTCGGAGCCGTCGTCGTAGTCGGCCACCAACTTCTTCGAACCGTAGACCGACTCATCGCGCAGCGCGTTGTACGTCCCGTTGCAGTCGTCCAGTTCGTGGTGAAACAGAAACTGCCAGGTTGAATAGTCGTACTTGCTGCCCACCCCGTCTATACAGTGATTGGCCGTTAAAAAAAGCGGCCGCCCGTCTTCATCGGTATTGTTAATCAATGCGCCGGAACAGCGATTTACCATGTTGGCGGAGTCGTCATATGCCAGGATGAGTGCAACCGAGGCAATCTCTTCCTCCCAGCCAAACGAGCAAAATGCGTCGGTGTGACAATCGGACGCCGTCCCGTGAGGACCGCCGGCCGTAAAGACGTTCTGGAAAATGTGTACGACATTCGTCAGATTGATCTGCCCGCCAAAGTTTACATCGGCCGGCTCGTAGTACTCGAGAATTATCTCCTTTCCCTCGATATAGCGGATCCCGAATTGAATCTCCAGACTCTGGTCGGCATTGTTGTTCGCCGATGTATACGCGCCCAGAAAAGTCTCTGTTTCCGGACTGTACACAAACAATCTCGCACCCTCAGGCAGCCGAAATTCATCGAAGTAGAATTGCATGCCGTAGGCCGTCTGCGACGTCAGTTTCAGCAGCCACAACTTGCTGCCGTCCTCAAATTGCATTTGAGTCGAGTTCTGTTTAAGATCGATGTCGACATCGATGCCGCTGCCGTAGTATGAATAATTGCAAAGTTCACAAGCGTATTGCTGCGCGCGCTCCTGCTCCACGTCGTTGTCGAGCGTCGGCAATTCGTACGCTTCAATCCCGACCTCCAGTTGTGCGGCCACTTCGCCCTCCAGGATGCACAGGGGAGCCCCGCCGACGTCGCTTTGGGCCGGCAGCAGAGCGGGTCCGGCCGCAAACAAGGCGGTTAACAACCATATCAGTCTTTTCATTGATCTGTCTCTGTTTCAGTGTTTAACATCTGTACTATTTGTGTTTGTGTGGCGATCATTTCTGCAGCGCTTCCAGTCTGGCGTTCACAGCGGCGTTTTCGCGCTGAAGAGTTTCAACGCTCTTTTGCAGTTCGATTACGTACAGTGTTAACTCTTCGATCTTTTTCATGTGAATTGCGCTCATCTCACCCAGACGCAATCCATTGTTGACGATCTCCTCTTCGTTGGGTACGCCCGGCAGGTGTTTGTTTGTTTTAATAAACGTTTCAACTTCTCCCAGCTCCGCCAGTTCGTAGTTTTCGTCAAAGACGTAGTCGCACCAGCCGGCCCGCGTCACTTCCACTTCGCGCGTCACTGTCTTGCCGTCATCCGTCACGTAAAACGGGTACTTGCCGCAGGCGCCGTCAACATCCGCCGTCTCTCCTGGTGCGTTTTTACTGCGGATAAAATACCAGCCCGAATTGGTCATGCCGATGCCCATGTAGTCGCCGTTGTCGTTCGGCGTGGCGCTCACCCAGGCGGAAGCGGCGGGCGACTTGAGCCTGATATTCCAGTGCGAGTCGGTCCAGGCTTCAGACCAACTTTTAAACTCCAGCACGCCCTTATTTGTAAAGTTAAACTGCGGGTCGTACACAATGTCCTGCACCTCCGTGGAGACGCCCTTGTTAAACGTCTGGATTTCGACGTTGCCGGTGTAATCCGTCACCAGCACCGAACCGCCCAGGTTGCCTTCCATCTTTGTGACGGTGGCCGCCGCTTCATCCGGCTGGCCCAGGTAGGCGTTGAATCCCATGTAAGCGCCAAAAATACCGTCGTTGTTGCCGCCCGTCGAACTGAAGGTGATCGGCCTGTACTCGCCTATCTGGAAGTTCGTGCGCGACTGTGAAGTCCACAAACCCGCGCGTTGCGCCGCGCCCTGTTCGTGGCTGCTGCCGTTCCACAGTCGCAGTCCTGTTAAACCATTTTCGCCCTCATCGGAAATCATGAAACCGTGACTTTGCTGCGCGTACACATCCCAGATATTATTGCTCGACAGCAGGCCTTCAACTTCAAAGCGAATCCCCGGCGTGGCATCCGTCGTTGGCGCACCTTCGCCCACATTGGCCGGATCGCGGTAAATGTGAATATCGCGGACGGCAAAATCACTGTTGCCGCCTATCGATACCTTGTCCCAGGTCCAGGTGTTGATTCCGGTTGTGCCCCACTCGTTGGCCTGGCCAAAAGCGTTAACGGCAATTATTAATTGAAACAGTACAAATGCGGTCAGGGTCGTGCGTATGAAGCGCATAGATCTCGTGTCCATGGTAGAGTGTTAAACATGTTAAGTCGTTTTTTCCGGCAGCGAACCTGACTGTGGGGACAGGCTGATTGTCCTGACAATCGCGCGGATCACGTGAATCAGATCACCCGTCGTTTCTCGCCTGGAGCAGGTACAGTATGATCGGCTGCCCCACTTGTGATTCAAACGCCATGCCAAAAAGTGGTTTAACCTCTGACCAGGTGTTTCGCCCGGCGCAGACATTGGTGAAAATCGCCATAACTCTATGCAAATCAGGCTGTTGGCGCAACATACAGGTTCTGCGCCCTTGTTAATCTCCCGATGCTCTCTCTCCACGTTCAATTTCAATCGACCTGCTGCGCGACGAATTCTCGACGCGCCCAATTCACACCTCAGGACCCACTTTTGCGCCGCGCATGTCCGGCATTTGTTCCGTACACATTGAATGCCCGCCCGCCGCTGATGACGATAATTCGTCATCCCGACGAATTTTCACCATCAACCGCTTGTCTCCTCAACTCCGGCTACGCGGTCTTGTGTTCGACCTCGCAGAGTTGCTCCAGATGGCTTCCCGCCTGATTGCAGCGCCCTTGTCGGGCTCGCTTCCTGATGATCCTGTTTGTCGCCGCGTCTGGAACATTCCGGCTGTACGCCGGCCACAAGTGATGTGCACCGCAGTGTTCGGTCGCGTGAGAATTCCCTCATTCACTCCCACGGCCCTTCACGCGTCACGCTGACAAACTTGTCGACAATAAGTCTGAACAATCCACCCCAGCCGCCGAACCACATGCGGCCTGTATTGTCTTCCATGATGCACAGTATGCCGTTGGTCGGCAGATCGTGATCTTTGTAGTACTGTTTGAAGTGATCGCCGTCGCAACAGTAGACGCCGTGGTTTTCCACCGCAAACCAGACGCGGCCTCTGCTGTCTTCGTACAGGCCGCCGACTTCCACCCCGTCGATCAGCCCTTCTTCCGTGAAGTTGGTGAACGTCTCGCCGTCGTAGCGACACAAACCGCCGAACATCGTTCCGATCCAGATGTCGCCGCGCGAATCTTCCATTAAATCGCAAACGTTGTTGTCCGGCAGACCGCTTTCAGTTGTTAAAAAAGTAAAGGATTCGCCGTCCCACTTTGTGATGCCGAATCCATCAAAGGCAAACCACACGTTCCCCCTGCTGTCTTCCAGGATGGCCGGCACGCGATCAGGCGCCAGGATAATCGTCGGGTCTTCAACCGCCGCTTTGGGAACATCAAACGAGGTAAATGTCCGGCCGTCAAATCGGCTGACGCCCTGCATCGTGCCGATCCGGAATGTTCCGTCGCGGCTGCGCGTTAAACTCCAGATTTCGTTGTTGTTAACTTTGTCGTCAACCGCCAGGGTCGTAAAGTTCTGGCCATCGAACATTGTCAAGCCGCTGTAGGTGCCGAACCAGACCTTGCCCTCCTCATCCTCCAGTATTCCGGTGACGCGCCCTTTGCCCACGCCGTCGGCGGCGGGGAAATACCGCAGGCTGTCGCCGTTGTAACACATGATGTCGTAGTTGTTCGTGCCGAACCAGAGATTCCCGCTGCGATCCTGCAGCATCCTGCGCAGGTGCCGGCAGAGCTGCCCATCGATAAAAAAGAGCGGGTCTACCGCGGGAATCTCAATCGGTTTTCTGGAAGTCTGGATATCGCCTTCTTCAACAAACGCCCATGATTCCTGACCGTCGGCTTCCAGCGCCGGGACCGGATCAACGACGCCGACAATCAACAGCACGACAACCAGCGCGAATCTGAACATTTGAGTCTGCGTGACTAACAAGAAGGTCTTTTCCGGGATTTTAAAGCAGGTCCGAATCGGGTCAGCGGCTGAGTTCGCCGTTGAGTGCGTTGTACTCCGCCACGCGCACCCATGTCGCCTCGCCGTCAACATCCTGAATGGCCCAGAAGTCGAGGCTTTTCGGCTGGCGATCGCCGGCGGCGTTTAACACCACCGGTCCCGTCACGCCGTCGTAGGCGGCCGCGACGTTAACAAGTGCGGACTTAAACTCGGCTGCGTCGTTGTTGCCGGTTTCATCAAATGTCTCGGCAATCACCTGCACGATGTCGTAGGCGTTAAGTGCGTAAATATCGGCGTCGCGTTGTGTCTGCGCTTTGAGGCGGGCGCGGAAGGGCTCCCAATTGGTTTTGGCGTCGGCGTCGAGACCATAGACCGGACAGGGATAACCGGTGCTTTCGGCAAAACCGACGGCCGTGCTGTTGTCCAGCAGGCTGAAACTCTGCGCCACGGCCGAAGCGCCGTACCAGTTAACATCGGCCAGAGCTGAATTTGCCGCGGCCTGCTCCAGAATTGTTGCGCCCTCGCCGAAGGTCAGCAGGTACACGCCGATTTTGTCGCTGCCGACGGTGTTAACAAGCTGCTCCACAGCCGTCGCCACCTGACCGAGCGTCGATGAAAAATCCGTCGCAGCGGGATCGTATTTGAGGCTTGCGAAAAGCTCGCCGCCCAGGGGCTCGATTTTGGTCTCAAACAGGTCGAGCAGGTCGTTGCCCCAAACGTCGCGGCGCGAAACGGTAATGATCTTGTTCCTGCCGTCCTCGGTCATCAGTTTGGCCATGGCTTCGGCCTGGAAACTGTCGTCCGGCGCAAAGCGAAAAACGTTGTCGTCGGCAATGCTCAAAGTGCGCGAAACGCTGGAAGGGCTGATCACGATCATGTCGTTGGCGTCGGCGTAGGTGCGGACGGCCTCGACCTCGGCGCTGCTCTGCGGCCCGATAACAACGCGAATGCCCTGGTCGTGCATGCGTTTGATGATGGCCAGCGCGGAATCCGGATTGGTGCGCGAGTCCTCGATCCGGATGGATTTGAAGCGCACATCCAGATCGCTGCGCTGGTTCACATCGGCCAAGGCCAGTTCGATGGCCGCCTCTCCGCTCGTGCCAAAGTCGGACAAAGAGCCGGAGAGAGAGAGGATCGCACCTACAGTAATCTCGCGTCTGGAGTCGGATGTGTCGTCATCGTCGTCGCAAGCCCAGAAACCAAAAGACATACAAACAAGCAGGAGAGCAGTCAGAACACGCATGAAAAATCTCTGGATAAGTTGAGAAGTACAGTCATTCGGCGGTTTGTCCGGCACACAAAACCAATCCGGAAAACTACGAAGTCCGCACAAGTCGGCAAAACACAAGTGAACAGTTGCGGAAATGAACGTGCGTATGTGGGGCGCGTAGATGTGTTTCAGTCTATTGGCGCACTCGCGTCGACGGGCCGTTTTCCGCCGCAGAAGGCGCAGATTCGCGCTTTGGGCGTGCGGTAGGGTTTGCCGCAGGATTCGCAGGGCGGGCCGTAAAGATGGATAAAGTGATGCATCACGGCATTGGCGATCATTTCGCCTTTATACCCGGTGACCTCCCGGTAATAGTCGACAACAGCCTGTAAGGCCTGCTCCCTTGTTGCGCCCGATTTGCGCCGAAAACGGAACACATTCCCATAGAGTTCGGAAGCGCGCGCCGCTTCTTCTCTGTCGAGCATGGGCATATCCATCTTGCAGCGCCAGCACCAGAGGGTTTTCATGGCAGATATACCTTTCACTTTGGCTGGTGGCCAATGTTAACTCGCTACAAAATACGCGCAGCTCGACGTGTCAGGACTTGCCTGTCCGCAAGGGCAAACACAGATGCGACCAGCGCTCCGCCCAGCAAACCGCAAAGCAGCGTGAAGAAATCAATCGCGTCAATGCCAGGGCAGAACGCGAAACCTGTAAACCCGAAAAGCGCGCTTGCCACCAACGCAAATTCTGCAACCTGTTCCCTCAGAATCCGCCAGGCCGCCAGTACCAACGCCGCTCCGATCAGAGCGAACATCGCGCCGGGCGCACCGACAGTTGCCGTGCTTTCCACCGTATAAAAAGCCGCCACGCCGGCAGCCAGACCGCCCAAAAGATAAATAATTAACACACGGCCGGCGCCCAGTATGCGCTCCAGAAATCCTCCGATTACTATCAGTGTGCTCAGATTTAAACAGAAATGCAGCAGTCCGCCGTGCACAAACAAGGAGGTCGCAAGTCGCCAGAATTGACCGTAAACAATGGCCGGTTTGAAGTTTCCTCCAAGCGCCGACAAATCGGCCTGCGTCGGCAGTGCCGGACTCATCCCGGCTGTCGACAATCCAACGAATACAACAATATGCAACAAGGCGAGAACCGCCGTGGCGCGCAGCTGCTTGTGGAGAAAGACAAAACTCAGCGCAAGTTTCAGGTGTTCCAGTAAGTCGTGCCGTATGAACGACGGCGCAATCGTTTCAGAGTCGCGCAGCTTCGGAATTGCACATAACATCCACACGCCTATTGCGCCGGCTATCCAGGAAAACCACATATGCAGATTCGAGTCGCCCAGCCGCGCCTCAAATGCGCTGCGATGCGGCAGCAGAAATATCTGATTTTCCAATTGGATCGATGGCTGTCCCCTGCGGACGGTATTAAACAAATCCTCCCTGATTTCAGAGTTAAACAAGCGCTCAAAATAGCGGATGTCCGCAGCCTGTATGGTGTCAAATTCCCGTTGGGCCTTCTCCACCAGCTGATTGCGGATGTTGGCTTTGAAATCTGCGTCTGCGCCGTACCTGGTTGATCGTTTGTACTGCAGACCGAACCAGATCGAATCTGCGCGTGAAAACGGTGACACGATGCGGTATTCTACGACCCATTCGCGATACCGTCTGCCACTGACGTACGTGGTCAATAACTTGCGATTGGCTTGTTTATCAAACTGATATTCATCGATTGCAAAGTACTTTTCATTGGGATGCAGCCGAACGTCTGCGGCATCGCCGACGTGAACGAGACCGTATGCCGCTTTGCTGAACCAAAATTGACAGAGTATGAAAGGAATTCCCATTGCAAAGCACATGGCGAAAAAATAGAAGTTCCGCCAGTTGTTGCGTATCAGCCACGGCTCGCGCACACTGAGTTCCAGCAGGGACAGCCGCGGAAACACAAACAGATACATGCCGGCCACCACCAGCAGCACAGGCAGCATGAAGTCGAGAACTTTGTCCCGTAGCGGCAACAGCCCCAACTGCACCTCAAACACCCAACGAAACAGGCTGTAGCCAACCATCAATCCCGCCGAAAGCAGCAGAAAAGGCAGAAAGATGTGTCGAAACTTGATCGCAAATTCTTGTGCGCGCATGTGTTTGACCGCAACCAGAGTTTTTACCGATACTGGTGATCTGCACCGCCATTTGAGCCGGCCCCACCGGAGCCGAAGCTCACAAAGCAACAATCTATCAAAATTCGTCCGCCCGAGACAGAATATTTTCGTAGATTCCAGATCTTCTGGCCTGATTTTATCTCACAGTCTCGTATTTGGAGCACTTTTTTCATGCCAAGATCAATTTCGGCAGTGCTTGCAGTCCTGCTGCTTTGTTTGTTTGCAGGCTGCGTCGAGTCGACCGTCAGCTACGTTGTTCCCGACTCAGCCCCATTGATGTATACCATCGAAGACGCCGGCAACCGCGCGCAGTTCAGTCCGGATGGGACCATGCTGCTCACGACCGGCGACAATGGCCAGAAGCTCAAATCACCCGGCGTCAGCTTACCGCGATTGTGGAGTGCGTCAAACGGCGCGCACCTGCGCGATCTGCGTCTCGAAGACCTGGATCCCGACGTCAACGAACACCACCTGCGCGCGCGATTTCATCGCGACGGCAGCGTCATAGCGCGCGGATGGTATCAGCGGGGTTCCAACGACGCGGTTCACATTCTGACCAGGTGGGATGCGCAGGACGGCGCACAACTGCAGCGGACTGTTGTTGGGCGGACGGGCCGCCTCGTCAGTCTGGCCGTCAGCCCCGACGGGCGGTACGTCGCAATTGCCGCTCCGAACAGGGACATCAAGATCTACCACACTTCCGACTTCGAACTTCATTCCGAATTTGAGCCGGACTTCAATGACAACCCGATCGGCTCCGATATTGACTGGTCGCCGAACTCGACCTTGTTAATGGCCAACGAGAGTTTTGTCGTTAACATTTTCCGGCCGAGTCCTTTTGCGCGCAATCTGCCGCAGGAATTCAGCAGTTCCGCGTTCGTTGGCGATGACCAACTTCTCTTTGCGGACGCCGTCGGCATCCTGCACCTGACAGACTACTCGTCGTTTGCGGACAACGGTACTTTTGTCAGTCCGAGCGACGACCTTGTTAAAACAATCGCTGTGGCCCCGGACGGCAGTCTGTTCGCCGTCGCCGGCGATGGCAGTGAAAACGACGGTAAAAACGACTACATCACGGTCCGCGTGCATCGGGTGTTTAACGGCGAGGTCATAGCGGAAATCAGGCTGCCGCGCGTTCCGGTAACGGAAATGAATTTCGACGACGAGGCCGACAGGTTGGCAATCGCCAATGCGGACAACGATGTCATGGTGTTCAACATTTCTCCCAATAAATAAATCTCACCGGCCATCAGATTCATCGGGACTTAAACATGAAGTGTTTCAGACTTTGCCTCTTTGTCTTCCTGGCACTGGCCGCCTCCCGGCAGTCAGTCAGCGCATTGGATTTTTTCCCCGGCTGGGGCGTCGTCAACTCTCACATGGGTTATGAAGAGTATCGCGTCCTCGAATTGAATACTTTCAACGGACAAACGACGCCGGGAATCGAATACCGCCATCTGGCCAAAACGTTAAACAGCTCGACAGACCTGAACCTGCCTGTAATCCGGGCGCTGGACTACTTCACGCTTGGACTCAGGTTCGGGTTTAACCTCGTCGGCGGCGGCGACAGAATTCCGACGGCGCTGGAATATGCCGCGGATCCGGAGGGCAGTGTAAGGCCGGAACCGGTCGGCCCGCAGAGTCCCGACGAAGCCGGCGCGTTAGCTCTGCCGCTGTTTGTCACGTTTAACTACGGAGCCACGACAAACGGCGAATTCGAGCACCCCTTTGGTTTGACGCTGGGCTTTGGAAAAACATTCACGTACCCTTCGCAGTACGAAGAGTGGCTTGAATTCCCGACGGCATATTTTGAACTCAACTGGAGCCCCCTGCGCGACGACATCGATGCCTGGTTTGTCTCGCTGCGTTATGTCACATCACTTGGCAGCTACGAATTTAACGAGCGGCTGTCGGTAACCACCCGGCAGCTGTCAATCGGCGTCGGCTACACATCGTATTGAGGCCGACTTAACACGTGCTCTCCGCCTCATGAACTTCGCCCTCGCTCCGCTCCGGGCTTGTTTTATGACTTTTTTGTTAATCTTCGAGTTTGAAGTTCAGGGGTTTGAGGTTGGTTGAGGTTTAATAGTTCCGGGAGACGTCACAACTGTTCATTTTCCCGTTCGAATTTCTCCACTGCTGCCAGTCGCTGCGACAGGTTTGGGAATGGGATATGCGTCAAATATGCTGCGCGCATCTGCAAACACCGATTGCACATTGGCTATAGCCTCACGAACTCTTGCACGATGCTCAGTCATTGTGTTTATTCTTGTTTCCATGAAATCCCAATTCCAATAATCAAGCTCGTCCGCGTACACCCGTGAAACAATCGTGTCGAACTCCATAAAGTATTTTCGATGCAGGTCAATTTCTTCGGTCAGAGTATATATCTGTCTGACCTTATGCACCTGCTCCAGTCTGAAGTCCATATACGTTTTATCGTCCAGGTCACCCAGTTTCAGCTTCGATATGTGCGTGGCAATATTGTGCAACATTGGTGAAACAGCATCCATTTTTACAATTCTAGATCTGAACTCAATCAAAATAGTATGACGCAGTGCAAGACGTGCACTATCAACTCTTTCCCAGTCGTAAAACATCTGATGCGGAACGTCAAGGCGCAAATCTTGCAGCAGACTGTCGGCCGCTTCGATGCCATTTTTTATTTCCCATACCGATTGTAACTGAGCAGGCGTCATGTCTTCAAATGGATTGTCATCGCAGGAACACAGTCCAAATGCGGCGACAATTACACACAATCCGGTCGCTGAGTAACGCAGTAGTTTCATACTACCCTCCGCTTAAGGAATTCTGAAATATTGTTTAACGTCATCAATTGCACCGCCGAATGTTGTATTGATGTTCGTCATGTCGCTGGATACCCTGCTTATGTCCCTTGCCGCACTTGCATTGTGACTTTCATTCAGTTGGTTTATAGCACCCAATGAGCTCAACAACTCAATGACAGTTCCGCCCTTGCCTACTTCTCCCAGTTGTTCGTCTGAGATCAACTCAACGCGTTTTACCAAAGCATCCAACTTGTGATTCATGCTGGAAAGCGCAATGTCAACAGCATCAACTGAGTGAATGCCGCCATAAGACTCCTGTTTAGCATCCAGTTGCTTTTCATCGACAAGGGACGCCCCATACTTCGGCAAATACCAGTTAGGGGCATCCAATGCCCAGTAGGGATCTTTGACTTGTACACCGTCTCTGTCAATTGGCGCTACCAGGGGAACAAACAACAACAAAACGACAACGCCCCAGGTGTCGATCCAGATAAACTTGTTCTTGACGTTTTGAGTTTGTTTTAAAACCAATCGCCTTGCCACACAATACCCAAACAGAGTCAACAGAAACAGGAGCATCCCATACTTTTGCATGTTTTTCAGAATTTTAGCCATTTTATCTTTGCCCATGTCAGTTGCCTGATTACTGAGTTTTTCCCAATAAAAACGGTAATCGGTGGCGGCCTTGTATTGTTGGCGCACTCCGGCGAGCAGACGCCCCTTGCGAGCCATTAACTCAAGGCGGGTGTATGCTTCGTTGGAAATGTTACTCAACACACCAGTAAGAGCTACAGAGGATACTTTTAAAGCCAGGCGCCTGGCACTTTCTATTCTACTTTCCAGATACGCCTTCTCCAGATCTTCCGAACTTCCATGAACATAGTGTCGTGAATTTTCAGCTTCCGGACTATTTTGAATGTGTTCATAACTTAAGATGGCTTGTTGGACTTGCGTTCTTACCTCACGGTTGCCGATGCTTGCAATCAATCCTTCCAATTCCAGTTCAGACTTGAAAATTTCTTTCTGGATTTCGATCAAATCGCAAAGATCCGCTGCTTGACTGCCTCCTCGCTCCTGCAATTTTTCTCTTGCAACATTTAATGAATTCGAGTCTGAAATTGAGAGCATTCTTGCAATCAGATACTGCCCGGCACAACACCTCTCGTAGCGAATCGCATCAGCCAGTTTCAGATTGGCGCTATCTGTCTCGGACATAACATTCGCTGCCGCGTGATATGCCGTGTCGCTTGCAAACGACTCCATTAACAGTCCTTTCAGTTTCTTAACAATGTCGGCGGTGTCAATCACGCTGGATTCGCGACTTCCGGTGGGTTCCGGCGGGATGCACAGAAAGCGCTCCTGAGTCTCAACTATACTGAGCAAATCCATGCTTGAAATGGTCGGGGGCGCACCCGACTCTTTAACATTCGTAATCTGTTCGGTTGTTTGGGAGCAAAAAATAATTACTCCCAGTAACATGACACAGGTTGAAAGGACGGAAAAAGTGCGGAACCACGCCCCGAACAACAAGCCTGAATCAGGTGTCCCAGCCTTTCTATTGTGATTTGTAGAAGAGCCGTTCGCCGCGGTACTTCCCGCATTCTTTTCAACAAGTCTGTAGTCAAAATAGTATGCCAGTACAATGACGGAAAAATATATAAGGCTGGCCACTTTGACCCAATCGTTCATTCCCGGCTTCGCCTCCCATGGAGCTAAAAGGAAGTAACCTCCTATCAAGGAAAGGGCAACAAACGGAGTGGAAATCGCCAAATTAAACTGTTGGAAATACCGTTTGTCTTTACCGGCTATCTTTGGACTGCGGCTGCAAACAATCAGAACAATCGAATGTAGCAAAGCCAGTCCCAAAAAAATCACGGGGCTTGCATTCTCGCCCAACACAATTATCGCAATCAAAGCAGCAATAGGATAAACTATCACAAATAGTATGCTGGCAAATAAACTCGAAGATGTTCCTCGGAAAGCTATCAACAACGCGGGCAAAGTGAAGTAGACAAGGCAGAAAACTCTGAACACCAGGGATGCGCTCAATGGCCCCAGCAATTCACCAAACCCCGAAACCACTCTGGAGAGTATAATGCCAAACGCCGGCAGTGCTATCAGTATTCCGGGCAGCAGCTCTTTTACTTTTTCCAGGGTCAAAGGATCATCGTTCACACGTGAGTCGGCATGCACATCTTCAGGCCCATCCTGTAAAGAAGCTGCCGGGCTTTCTCCCTGAGCGGGCTCGGATGATTGACCGCCGACACCTGTCGGTTCGTCGCTCCGCCCACCGGATGAAGCTGCCTCTCCTGCCTGGTCCGACTGCTCCGTATCTCCAACAGGAGGATCATTTTCCGCCATGGTCTGTCCTTTGCATTTGTTGAATTCAAATTGTTACTACAGGCAGGCAGTAGTCTTGCCGAGCTAACTTGAAATCAGCAGTACACAGTGCTTTACAGATCGCCATGGCATTTCCCGCACACGGCGCTTCCCTTGATCAATCATCAGACTAACATATTTAATTGACACTGTCAATACGTACAGCCTACGTATTAACGGTTTGCACATGTTATTTTTTGAACAGATTTTAACGGCGGCAAAACGGCAACCGTTCATACAAGGCCTACAATCGTGTGTTAGATACCGCATGAACTTCGCCCTCGCTCCGCTCCGGCTTGTTTTATGACTTTTTTGTTAACCTTCGAGCTTGAAGTTCAAGGGTTTCAAGCCCGCTGAAAGTCTTTAAACTCATAAACTCCGAACGCTGTTCGGAGTCTCGGTGTTTCTCTCTGCGTGACAAACAAGATGGCTGTTGCTGGAATCGGCTGGTGTGGAAGGCGCCTCTTAAACATCCTGCCTATGGCGCAAGTCTGGTGACGATCAGGTGGCTGTGGCAAAACTCCTCGCGGTGGAGCCCCTGCAGGACATTCCGGATAAAGCCGTATGCGTCGGAGGCGCGGTAAAAACCACCGTAACAGGGCGCCCCGTCGTCATAAAATTGTCTGCCGGCATACGTTGATTCCAGATTCTTGAATGAATCAAAACGAAGCCGCATGCCGCGTTCATCGCACTCGTACCGGGGATTGAGCAGTTTGATCGTATACCTGAACTTCCCTTTGGGACGGTCGATCTGCGGATAGGCGTCCGGGTCGTAACGGTCATCAATCACTCCGACGCGCACGCAACAATTCATGCGCCGCGACCAGTCTTTTACGAGGTCGCGTCTGCTCTGGCCGGCATAGGGGTTTAAGTCCTCCACGTATTTGTGTTCGCCGAAGCCGGTGGCAACGTATATCTGCGAGGGTTGACAAAAACCCTTGAGGTACTGCTCAACCGTAGTTAAACGCTCCCAGGACAGGTTGAAATTGTACTCGGCCGAATTAACATCGCTGGTGTAGCCCTCCAGGCCGATGCACATATCCGGATTTTCGCGCAGAGTACAGGCGATATCCCGCATGTCCTGCGGATTCAGCACGTCTCTCAGACCGGATTTTCCAACGGCAAAGTAAATGTTCGAGAACGACGTTGAACATGACTTTGAGCACGGAGTAGTGCAGTTCTGCGAACACGGCTTTGCGTAGCGCTGCGAATGCGGCTCGGAGCAAGGCTTTGCGTAGCGCTGCGAATGCGGCTCGGAGCAAGGCTTCGCGTAGCGCCGCGAATGCGGCTCCGGGCAGGGATCCGCGTAGCGCTGCGAATGCGGCTCCGGACAGGGCTCCGTGTAGCGCTGCGAATGCGGCTCCGGACAGGGGTCGTAGCTCGGCTTCGAATACGGTTTAAGAAACGGCTTTGAATGCGATTTCGGGCAAGAACCGGAATGCGGCCGCGGGCAGGGACAGGGATCGTAGCGCGGTCCCGGACAGGGATCGGAGTACGATTTCGGGCAGGGATGCTCACAGGGATGCGAATATCGCTTCCAGCAAGGTGTTGGGTACGTTTTTGAGCACGGCATTCTGCGATTGCAATACCACCTGTCTTGTGCCAATATCCCCGAGTAAGGACTGCATATTCTCAGTAAAAGATCGGTCGGCGAATAGGAGTGACAATCGCGATGCCGACGATAACACAGCCGATACAGGTTCTGTGTCATGTAGCCGTGAAGTTGGCTGAAGATCTCGCGCAAATCCACGCGCTCGCCACGGGATGGAATCGGAAAGAAATAACCGCCCGTTCTTTCTGTTAAAGCGGTATATGAAGAAGAAGACGACGATGATTCCGTATACGTAAACGCGCTGAACTCGATTCCCCGGCCCTCCAGACAGGAGTCAAAAATCGCCCTGTAGTTAAGAACCGTCGTACTGCTGCTGAATTGACTGGATGGACCGACGACGCTGACGGTCACATTTTCCAATCTCAACAGATCGACCATGCTCTCCGCCGTGAATCGCGTCCACCCTCTCGAAGGCCCGGCGTCCCGCGCGTCGTGAAATCCGGCATCCGTTAAGACCACAAAGTTTTTATACGCATTGGGCCTCAACGGCAAATCGAGGCCCGCGGCCATCGCCTCAAGTGCATTTTCGTTCGGATCCCCGCCGCCGTGCGCATAGACCGCTGAAACCCACTCCGAAAAAAGGAACACATCGGACGTCATTCCCAGGCAATTGCGCACTTCGTCGCCGTATACCACCAGCCCGAGGCGATAATCAACTCCGGAGTACGACAAATGTCTGGCAAAAAAGTGAATATCATTCTTCAGAGCGTTTATATAGGGCTGCATGCTTTGAGTACCGTCGATGATAAACACAAAGTCGACGGGAGTATTTACTCGGCTGCAAATATTATCCACGGAAATTATTTCAACCGGCCGCCCATTTTCCAGGAGTTCCAACTGATGCATATATGTCGGCCGCAAGAAACGACCTGTGCGCGAATCCCGCATGTCAAAATACAGCTCTCCGACCCGGCCCTCCGCGCAGTCCGCACCGCGCAGATTTAACATAATATCGCCCTTCCGGATTTCGCCGTTCCACCTGTCATGCGGGCCGGGGTAGTTGTACAACCCGCCTCCGCCAGGGCCGGGCGAAGCGCGATAGTCGCCGTATCCCGGATGACCAAGTGAACCGTCGTATCCGCCATGACCATCATAGCCGCCATAACCGCCTGAGCCGCCATAACCGTCTGAGCCGCCATAACCGCCATAACCATCATGGCCGCCATAACCGCCTGAGCCGCCATAACCGCCCGAACTACCATAACCATCATGGCCGCCATAACCGCCCGAACTGCCATAACCGCCCGAACTGCCATAACCGCCCGAACTGCCATAACCGCCCGAGTCGCCATAACCGCCCGAGCCGCTTTCCACGTCAAATCTCCCCTCGCCCAGCATGCGTCTTGCATCTTCGGCAAAGGGGTTGTCGAAATATTTTTCGGCAAATTCTCTGAACGCTTCCGCGCCGGCATTCCGGGCGGTCAGAAACTCAATCTTCCACATTTTGCAGCGCGCCACATCCGCGGCTTTGCTGGATTGGTGGCCGTGAATGAAGTCGAGAATTTCGTGCACACTGTTTAAGGTGCGGAGCATATCCAGCAGGCGTTTTTCCTCTTCCGCACTGTAGACGGTCGGCGGCATGACCTTAACATCCACCTTCATTGGCTCCAGCCATTCCGACAGCTCGGGATCGAGTGCATCGACCAGCTCGGCAACGATCGTGGTGTCCTGCATCGGCGCGAACTTGATTTTGCCTTCCAGCAGCTCGACGCGTTCACCCAGCTTGACGGCAAGCTGATCGTATTCTGCGTACTCGCCGGCAGTCCAGGAGATGGTGGTCGAATCATAGCGCTTGATCACCGGCGGATCCGCCGTTAACTCAATCGTGGTCATGTTTGCACAGGCGGTGAACGCCAGCGCCGCCGCCGCGGCAAGCAGCAGGCCCAACATCCTCTCAAGGCGAGGCCTGATTTCGTGGTTAAGTCGAATGCGATGGTTCACGGTACTCTGTCCCATAATTTTGTTAAATGATTGTCAAACCACGAATCCTGTCTGTTCTTTTGTCTGCCGGGCATAACGGCACGAGTACCGTCGACCTGCCACGTGGGCGGTGCACGCCACAGGCAGCTTGTCACAGATACCGCATCCCATGCCCACTGGTCAGATGTGGGTATAAGATGACGACAAAGGTAGATATTGCTCGGATTTTTACAAATACGTAGTGTATACGTATTCCTGCATTTTCGCTGGAAAATTCAGACCCCGGACCTGCACTCGCGATGACTCAATGACGGCGGATCGACGGCGGCGCACTTCAGAACCTGGCGGGAACGCCGGTCGGATCGGTATATTTGTCAGGGTCGCACGTCCCGGGTCAACATTGCAGCTCGAGTTTTTCACCTGACCGGCAGTGCAACATCACGATTGCCATGCCCGAAACACCTGGATTTTGTGATCAAAATATTATGGGCGCTTTTGAACCCGCTTGAACTTCGCCCTCGCTTTGCTCCGGCTTGTTTCATGACTTTTTTGTTAATCTTCGGGTTGGAAGCCTGAAGACTTGCAGCCGGCTGAACATCTTCAAACGCAAAGACTCCGAACCACAGCTCGGAGTCTTTGCGTTGAAATCTGCACGACGAACAAAAGGGCCTTTGCAGGAATGCAGCAGGTGTCCACGGTCGTCGTGAAGCCTATTGGACCACAGTTAACGCCATGCGGCTCAGCGCTTCGCCGGTCGAGGGTTCTTCCAGCACCAGAGAATACACACCGGCCGCTATCTGCACCGCGCCCAATTCAAGCTCCAGGCGGTGTTTGCCGGGCGCCAGCGTCCCGCTCCAAACAATACCTGCTCTCGCGCCGCTCGTGGTATAAACGGCCAGTTGAAGTCGCATTTCTTCAAAACCAACGAGTGAGATGTTAAGGGGCTCGGCCGGACTGACCGGGTTGGGCGTGACCGAACGAATGCTGAAAACGGGAACATAAAAATCAGCTTGTTCGTTTGTCACACCGGCGGAGGGTTTGACCGAGACCGGATACTTAACAGCTTTCCAGACAGTTGTCCCATCAACTACTTCCTGTTCGTAGTAGCGCGACCGGAACATTTCGTGTTGTTCCGGTGAGAAGAACCAGAGTTTTGTGTCTTCCGGCAGCCAGCCGGTCGCCGCGCGGACTTCATTGCAGTAATTCAGAACAGCCTGAAACCATTGATCGTTTAACGCCGCCACATATGCATCGTCGCGCCGGTTGCCCTTTTCATCCATGATCGCCGATTCATTAAAATAGCAACCTGGCTCTTTCATCAGCGTCACGCCGTAAGGCGTCGATCCCCAGCGACGAGTGACGACCTGAATGTAGGCTGTTTTGCCGGCATGCTCCTGCGATACTGAAACCTAGTGATTGGCCAATCTCGGGTTGTCGCCATAAAAAGGATTTGAATACGGATCGTCATGCGCGTCAATTCCGGCCGTGTTTAACACCTGCAGAATCTCGTGCGTTGTCGCATCCCGCAGTTGAATCTCCCATTCGGTTTTGTCCATGACGTCCCAGGGAGTGTTGCCGGTCCCGCCGCCCGGCGGATCGTCGGCATCTGGCGGAAACGCGCTCGACGGAGCCCACATTCCGGTGCGGCGATAAAAGTGGATGTCGGCCGCGTCCTGCGGAAGCTGAAAATCCTCGGATCTGCTGTTCGGCTCCAGATCCAGCTGCTCGACCTGGCCGCTGTTGTCCTGTATGGTCAGATCCGCAACGTTCCAATCTACGATGTTCACGCGCTTCGACTCCGTCGGACTGACGACCCGAATCTCGCCAAAACGCATTTCAACGCCCGAATACGAAAAAGTATTGCGATAGTCGAGATACTGCAGGAAATTCCAGTCGTCGCGCGTTATGTTGAAAATTGTTTCCGGCGGTTGGGCTGACGAAGGACAAGGTAGGAAAAGACACAGGATCAGGCATAGTGCCGCGTTCCGGAGCCAGGATTGTTTGGACGTATATTTTAACATGTTGGTCTGCATTGGTGAAAAAAAAGCGTTGATATTAGTCGGGCGGCAAAAAGCCATTACAAATGAGATAACAATCATCAATTCGTGAAAATTCATTGCAATCAAACAATTGACAAGCATCAACACAGTCGCAACCATGCGCTCTTGCTACAGTTTTGCAGTCCGAGTTTACGAATGTATAAACATCAGCTCGGTCTTGATGCATGGCATCCGGATAACATTGAGGGCCCTGGGCTGAAGCTCTCAGACATAAAACCACTTCACTGGATACTTCGCCACAAATGTCGTCCAATCCACAGGAGCACTCAATAACACAGCGGTTTGAACATGGAACTGTGGAGAGAAAGCACAGCCACCTTTCCAAATATTGCATTCCCGTCTGATTGTCAACCCAGGATTTTTCACAACAGTCGTTGTGCGTTTCTTGATTGTCTTGAAGTACATTTTCTGAGACAAGTGGTCCAGCAGATATGATCAGAAGAATGGCAGTTGTTATGATAGTACGCATTTTCATTTTAATATCCTTTAATAAATATGCTCTTCAATATATGGTCCTTGAACTGATTGCGCAATACATAACGCATACGTATTGCCACAATCCTCCGGAAGCAACTCCATTAAATGCTATTTTTGCACAAATTGATCGATTTGCCCGCCTGAGCACTCGCCTGACATTGAACATTCGGCACTTTAACGCTTGCGTCAAACGACCTTGGACAAGCGAATACCCGATCTCCCGTTTGCAATTTCGTACCCAGGCATTACCGGGAGATCGGGTTTGTTTTCTTCACCAAAGGCCTGAGCGCTTCGCCGCTTCACTGCTGTTCCGCCGCTTGCTTTTTCCTCTTGTTCATCATCGAGTTGCAGTTGAGAAGTCATTGTATTGTTAAACCCGCAGACGCCTCACAGCCTGCGAGTGCGCGGACTTCAAACCCGGCGACAAACAATACAGTCAGGAGAGCCTGAGTGCCGAACGGAGTGAAGGCGCTCAAAGCGATCAGTCAGTTGTCAATCCGCAAACACTAAAACGATCAATCTGATGTCAGATCGGCGATGATGATCTTTGTCATCTGCATCATCCTGGCCATGGCGCCTTCGCCGCCGGCGTTGTTTAACATGTCATCCATGCCGCGCGGACAGACCTGCCAGGAAAGGCCGTATTTGTCTTTCAGCCAGCCGCAGGGGCCGTGGCTGCCGCCGTCCGCCCCGAGTGCGTCCCAGTAGTAGTCGATTTCGGCCTGGTCGTTGCACAGGACAATAAACGACACCGCCTCGTTAAAGGTAAAATGCGGACCGCCGTTGAGTGCGGTTAAACGCATGCCGTTCACCTCAAAGTCGATGGTCATGACAAGGCCTTCGGGCTGACCGTGCTGCTCAAATCCGGCTTTGCCGAATCGCGTGGTCGCGTGAATTTTTGAGTCCTTGAAAACGGAGGTGTAAAAAGCCACCGCTTCTTCCGCCTGTTTGTCGAACCACAGGCAGGGCGTAATAGTGGTCTGAGAAATTTCAGCCATGTTCAAGTGAGTTCCGTTAAGTTGACATTCACTGTTTAAAAGTAAGTCCGGCGTCAGTGAGCGCCGCTTCCAGTCGATGGAGACCGGCGGGCCCCACGCCGTGCAGCCCGGCGATTTCACCGCGCGTGTATTGCGCCAATGCGTCCGGACTGTCGATTCCCAAACCTTGCAGAGCGCGCCGCGCCGGAGCGGCCAATGTGGATGTTAAACCGCTGTGAGCTTTGCGGCCGCGTTCACATTCGGGAGAGTCCGGGCTGTTGCCGCCATTGTCGTATTGATGCCCGGCGGCGCAGATGCGGAGATTGCAGGCTGTATAAATCGCCTGTATCATGAAGGGAAAAAACACGGCGGCGTCTTGCCTCAGGATTGCGATTCAACGTGTTTGCGGAAATTGTCGAGAATAGCCTGCCAGCCCTGCTGTTGCAGTTCCAGCGAATTCGTGTTTTCCGCTTCGAACGTTTCAACAACTTCCGTGCCGTCGCCGCTGTCCTTAAACAGCACTTCCACCGTGCGCTCGTCGTCCAGCTTGAAATGCAGTGCGTCCTGCGGTACAATTTTTGTGAACTCGCCGCCGAAGTCAAACGAAACGCTGCCGTCGCGCGCCGCCATGGTATAGGTAAAACGCCCGCCTTCGCGCAGCTCGTTTTCGGCTTTGGGCGTGTGCCAGTCGTCCGAAGCATTGTTCCACTGCACGACGTGTGCCGGGTCGGTCCACAGACGCCAGACCAGATCACGCGCCGCGGCAATTGTAGTCCTGACGGTAATTCGGGGTTTGGGCATGTTTTTCCCACCGTAGTTGTTGAACAGAATTTGTTTGTTGTAATGCGACAAATATACGGCCCGCGGGCGGCGGCGGCAACATGCAAATACGACATTGTCGGGTGGCAATTGCGACAGGATTTTTTACTACATTTACGCCATGAAACAGATATGCATCCTCGTGCCGGAAACGGCGGTGCCGGCGGCGATTGTCGATCCGCGCTACATGTTCAGCGCCGTGAATCAGTTTTTTCGCGAAGCGGGCCACGACCCATTTTTCGACATTAAACTGGTGGGATTGCGGCCGACGGTTGAACTGGAACAGGGTCTGATCAGCGTGCATCCGGATTTGTTGATCGATGAGGTTAAACAGACCGATCTGATCGTCGTTCCGGCAATCAGCGGCGACGTCCGCCGCGCACTGGAATTAAACAAAGACTTTTTGCCGTGGATGCGCGAGCTGCACAGCCGCGGCGCGGAGGTTGCCGGTTTGTGCATCGGTTCATTTCTGCTCGGCGCGGCGGGACTGCTCGACGGCAAAACAAGTTCAACGCATTGGTTGTTTGCCGCGCAGTTCAGGGAGATGTTCCCCAGGGTACACCTGGCGCACGATAAAGTCGTGACGGACCAGGACGGCGTTTACACCAGCGGCGGCGCGCAGTCCTACTGGAATTTGCTGCTCTACCTGGTCGAGAAGTTCACCAGTCGGGAAATGGCGCTGATAGCCTCCAAGTTTTTTGAGCTGGATACCGCGCGCTACAGCCAGTCGCCCTTTGTCATGTTTAAAGGTCAGAAGGAACACGGCGATCGGGAGGTATTGCAGGCGCAGGAATTTATCGAGGCGCATTTCCGCGGCCGGATTCACGTCGGTGAGCTGGCTTCGCGCTTCGGCATTGGACGCCGCACCTTTGAACGCCGCTTCAAAAAACACACCTCAAACACGGTGGTGGAATACATTCAACGCGTGCGCATCGAGGCGGCCAAACAACAACTGGAATCCGGGCACAAATCGGTGCACGAAGTAATGCAGGACGTCGGCTACAGCGATCCGCGCGCCTTCCGCGATCTCTTCCGCAAGGAAGCCGGCCTCTCCCCGACGGAGTACAGAAACAAATTCAGCATGATCGGCGTGCCCGACTGAACTCCCCCGCCGACAATAAAACAAACGGCCGCCGCACGTAAATGCGACGGCCGTTGCGACTGCAAAGCGGATGCAGCTCAAAACAGCGTCTGGAACGCGTTTATATGGTATTAACGCACCATGAATTTCAGTGTGCGTACCGCGGCGTCCGTGCGGACCTGAACCAGGTAGACGCCCGCTTCCAGATCGGCAGTTGAAATGTTTAAGCCCTGTTCGCCGGCTTTCAATTGAATGTTCTGTTCGTAGCGTACGCGGCCGCTGAGATCGCTGATGCGCAGCAGCGCGTCGACGTCGCCCGACTCGTTTACAAGTTGCAGGTCGAGGGCCTGCCCCTGTTCCACCGGCACAGGGCCTGCCTGAAGTTTGTCGGCCTGCGCTTCCGGCAAGGCCGGGCCGCCGTCCTTGGAAGTCGCGAAAATCGGACAAATGGTCGTCGACATCAGAAGTGCCCCGTGGGCCATCTCGATCGGGTCGATGGGCGAATAATTGGCGACGTCGCATTCGAGCTCGTCGTAGCCTTCGATATTGTACATGTTGTAGGTTTGCGCTGACGTGCATCCTGTCTGCCCCGTTCCGGACGTACGCAGCATATACCAGTCGCGCGAACCAAAACCGCTTGGATGATCACTTGTACCGCAGACCCAGTAACCACGCTCATTGGTGGCCGAGATAAATCGCTCAACCGCGTACCCGTGGTCGATCGTCCCGGGCTGTAGTCCCGGCGATGTCGTCACCCAGGTCGGCATCATTGTAAAGCGATCAAATTCCATCATTAACAAATCCTGCTCGCCGGCGGCTGTTGTCTGGGCAAAACCCGTTACCACCAGATGATCGGGCGTATGGCCCCAGCAAATGTGAAAACCGCCGTGATGTCCATCTGTGATCCCTGCGTAGTTGTAGTAGTAGAGCGGGCCGGGAGTGTGGTCGTTCAGGCCGCGCCACACCGGCGTGATAATCAGTTCGGAGGTGCCATTGGGACAGTCCAGCCCGCAGGCATACATCGTCGTGGTTCCTCCCAGCTCGAGTTCGTGGAAAAGACCGTCGGCATTCGGTTTACCCTGACGCGTCGCGTGAATGAAATTGCCGGTTGCGCGATCGATAGTCATCAGCATTGG
The DNA here is from genome assembly GCA_030430495.1 of bacterium. Lineage (GTDB taxonomy): Bacteria > Bacteroidota > Ignavibacteria > Kapaibacteriales > UBA7675 > JAUIKM01. The sequence goes on from JAUIKM010000018.1 coordinate 50,033, forward strand.
ATCGGTGTATCCGGTGCCTCCCGCCTCTTCAGCAAAGCCGCATATTGTCAGGCCGTAGTCCAGTCCGTACTCGTCCACATCCCACGCTTCCTCACGGCCATCCGTGCCATACACCTTGGCCCAGTTGGTTCCCCCCGTCATAATATCCATGTTGACAGCAAAAACATCACTCTGAGAGTTTGCACTGAGTTGGTCCCAAACCGTTCCAGTAATTATGACCTGGCCAAGATTCGTCTGGAAAATACCACGCGCAAATTCGTCTTTGCCGGGCGTCGCGATCGTCCAGAAGCTCGGCGTCACGGTAGAACCGGCACCGTCCAGCACTCCTATCAGTATGTCCCAATCTGCGTTCGGCTGATCCAGCCTGCGGTAATTGGCCACAAAAGCAATGTTGTAGTTCTGCAATTCAACGACGTCAAAGAAGTCGGGATGAATCTCGTATTCGTCATTGGAAAATGGGTAGGTGTTTTCCCAGGCCATCGTACCTGCTGCGTCGAGACGCGTGACTGTTAACTTCCAGCGATCCGGCGCAGAACTGTATTGAGTCGAGCCGACGACTATCACATCGCCATTTTGTCGTTTCAGATTCGCCAGAGCAATGCCGTTGTCGAGTCCGCTGTTGCCGAAGAGTTTTTCCCATGTGTTGACCTGGGCATGCGCCTCCGCATGCAAAAACACACAGACCAGGAGCGCGAGCAACCACGGAATTTTCCGCCCAGGGAAAACAGTCGAAGCAGATTGAAAAGAGTGCATAGTGCCATTCCCATAAAAAGTTAAAAAACTCTGACAAAGCGGGGGCTCAGGCTTGCGAGGTCAGGCGCACGAAGATTCACATCATCGTCCGGCAGCCGGGGCGATTGCTGTTGCGATCTCTCGCCGCTCGTCTGTCCATGCGCTGCGCCTCACAGCCTGAATATATGGCGGGATTGCAATTCAGCTACGGGGTATTTAGTGAGTACGACGCACGTAATCTGTTGATAGCCAACACGTTACGACGACACGAATCAGAGGCGGTTCGATCTCATGGCACGAACTTGTACGCCGCCCTTCGTTCACGGAGCAGTATAAAAAACGGCCGCCGCGCTTGCGCGCGACGGCCGTTCAGCTTCCGAACCGGGATCGACTTAAACAAAAACTGCCGCTTGTTCAAGGCGAGTTTAACGCACCATGAATTTTAAGGTGCGTACTGCGGCGTCCGTTCGTACCTGTACAAGGTAAACGCCCGCTTCCAGGTTGGCAGTCGGAAGTTTAAAAGTCTGTTCGCCTGCCAGGAGGCGAATGTTTTGCTCGTAGCGCGTCCGGCCCGTGATGTCGATGATGCGCAGCACGCCGTCGACGTCGCCGAAGTTGTTCTCGAGCCGCAGGTCGAAACTCTGCCCCGGCTCAACCGGAATCGGACCGGCCCGCAGGCCGGCAATGGCGGACTCACCAGGCCGAGCTTCGTCGCTGTTTTTGAACGTCGAGAAAATGGGACAGATGGTCGTTGTCAGGAGCAGGGAGCCGTGGTTCATTTCAATCGGACTGACGGGAGTAAAGTCCACTTCGTCGTAAAAGACCTGGTCGAAACCGTCGATGCTGTACATGCCGTGCGACGGCGTAAACGTGCAGCCGGTCTGCCCGGAACCCGAAGTCCGCAGCACGTACCAGTCACGCGAACCAAAACCCGCCGAGTGCACGCTTGTGCCCGAAACCCAGTAGCCCTGTTCACCCGTGCTGGTTTTCGTAAACGGCGCAATGGCGTGTCCGTGGTCGATCGTATTTGTCGGCGCGCGCGGGGACGTGCGCACCCAGGTCGGAATCATAGTCCAGCGATCAAATTCCATTAACATCAGATCCTGCTCGCCGGCGGTATTTGTCTGGGCAAAACCGGTAACGACAAGATGGTCCGGCGTATGGCTGTGGTCGATGTGGAATCCGCCGTGGTGCCCATTCGTAACGCCGGCGTAGTTGTAGTAAAACGTCGGCCCCGGCGTGTGATTCGCAAAACCGATAACCGCCGAAGAAATGATCACTTCGGATGTGCCGTTGGGACAATCCAGCCCGCAGACAAACATGCGGTCGGGATCCGTCAGTACCAGCTCGTGGAACAGCCCGTCACTGTTTGCCTTGCCCTGAAGCGTCGCAAATCGGAATACGCCCGTCCAGCGGCTCACCGTCATCAGCAGAGGATCGGTAAAAGTGCTCGATGCGGCTTCGTCAGCAAATCCGGCGATCATCAAACGGCTGTCCGCACCGTATTCCTTGACGTCCCAGGCTTCTTCACGCCCTTCCGTTCCGTAGTAGTACGACCAGCTCGTAATCCCCGTCATGATGTTGAGTTTCGTTGCAAAGATATCGCTCTGGGAAGTCGAACTGAGTTGGTTCCAGACCGTGCCGACAACGACGATTTCGCCGTCATTTGCTTCAGTGATACCGCGGGCGACTTCATCCTTGCCGCCCGTCGCCACTGTCCAGAAAGTCGGCGACACAAGCATGCCGTTTGCGTTTAACACGCCGATCAACACATCCCAGTCCGCATTGGGTTGATTCAGTTTGCGGTAGTTGGCCACAAAGGCGATGTTCCCGGTGCTCATCTCGATGATGTCAAAAGCATCCGGATGGATCTCGTATTCGTTGTCGAAAAAGGGATAGGTGTTTTCCCAGACGATCGCGCCGTTCTGGTCCAGCCGCGTAATCGTCAACTTCCAGCGGTCCGGTGCAGTGCTGTACTGCACCGACCCGATGACGACCACATCGCCGTCCTGCTGACTCAGCGTCGCCAGTGCGACGCCGTTGTCCAGCCCGCCGCCGCCGTAGAGATTCTCCCAGGTGTTGACCTGCGCATTAAGCGCAGCGTGAGTAAATAACAGACAAAAAGCCATGAAAAACAGAGATAAACCCGCCCGTGTTTTCACGGGGCGCAATAGTTGAACTCCTGGCATAGTAACCATCCAAAGAATAGTTGAAGAAAGAAAACAGGTGGCTCCGGCGCCGCCGGATGCGGCATCGCTATGGCTCGCAAGATCGTCCGATCCACTGGTTCATCAGCGTACCGATGTTCGGCGCTTACCGGTTCGGATAGATCGGCGATCAGGTGCTTGCCTTGATCTCGGCAGTGATGCAACCTCGCTTAATTGCAGTATGAGAACGAATGCAGGGGCTGTGTGGCCGACCGCCTGGCTGATTTGCGATCTCGAAGGGTCGGCAGGCCCGATGCAGCGCCGGATTGAGAGAACATATGCAGCCGCCGCAAACCTTTCGCTACGGAATAATTGCGCAGGCACCTCGTAAGCCTTTGATAATCAAAGAGTTATCAATGTCGAAAATTCCAGATGTCCGCAGTGGAATGCAGATTCACGTTGCAGGCGCAACGCTGCGGCACTGTTTTTGTTGTTTGTGCCGGCCTTCCCGGCTGCGCTGAATTCGCGTGGTGCGGCAGAAAGTAGCGGCAGGCTGTTCGACGCATTTTTGCTAAATTCTCGGACCTCGGCGTGCACCCGTTTGAGAGGTCTCAACCAAATTTCACAACCCCAAGTTTTTCGGAGTCATTGTTCATGTCAAGTATTTATCTCTCGGTCGATGCAAGATCATCCGGCCTTGCCGAAGGCACGCCCGTGTACATGTATGTGGTCGGACTTGTCAGTGTTGCCGCAACGCCAACTACGCCCGCCGTGGATACGTTCTACCGCCTGGATTCGACCGGCATGCCGCACGTCATGCAGGCGAGCGACAACTCCGAGCCTGCGTTTACCTTTCCGGGGTCCGGCTCCCTGTCCACAAAAGCCGTCGATGCGTTGAAAGCCAACTACCCGCTCGCGTGGGCCGACTACAGCATCCCGGTGTCGCTGACGGAAGTGACTAAAATCGATCTGGCCAAAATCAACTCGACCAATTGCCCCGGTCTGGGCACGGGTACGGCTGCTTTCAGCGGCCGCATCTACTTTTCCGTCGGCGTTCCCAAACTGCCGATCTCGCCGATCGGTTCTCCGGCCACCGGCTACACGGCCCCCGTATTTGTCAATCCGCCGGGCAACCAGACACTGTTCGACTGGATCGAGTTTTCCTTTGATTCCAACCAGGCGTTTAACGGCAATACCACCCAGGTCGATCAGTTTGGATTCCCGCTGACCTTAAACGGAACGCCCGGCGGCAGCATCCAGGGAAGGCTGAATAAAACGCGCTCCGAAGTCACCGCCGCCTTCGGGTCCGGTCTAAGCGGGCCCATCGGCGACGGTCTGCTGCAAGTCCCAATCAACGAGGACGCGCGCGAAGCCTATCCGGAATTTGTTAACTACCTGCGTCTGATTTCACCCAAAACACTCACAGGTGAAAACGACTACACCGGCGGTCTCAACAGCTTCTACGACAGCGTGATCAACAGCTCCTACACGACCTGGCAAACAACGCCGCTCGTCACTAACGACCAGTCGACCGGCTACTATACCGGTTATGTTCCGACGGCGGACAAAGGCGACGGAACGGACAAAGACTCCAACTCCAGGTACGCCGGCGAGTTGATTTTCTTCCAGGGTCAATACAGCAGCGTGGCGGACATGAAAAACAAGGCGCCCGACTTTGTACTCGGACGCATCGACAGCTACGAGGTCTGGCAGTGTGAAGGCAAGCTGGCCGCAGGCGGCGACGCCCAGAAAAACGTCGGTAAAATGATTGCCGCCGCACTCAACCGCGGCGTGATCGCCAACAGCCTGGACGACTCCACCTGTTCCGGCGATGCGTCCTCGTTTTATCCAAGCGGCGGCACGTCCAACGAATGGTCGCAGAAGTTCCACGAGTTCAGCGAGAACGCGCTGGCCTACGGCTTCCCCTACGACGACGTCTGTGATCAGAATCCGTCCATCGGCATCTCCGGCACAACCGCGATTGACATCACAATCGACGGTTTCTGGATTCGCAAATTCCAGCCCTGACGACCGTTTTCAGACGCCGTTTGTATTAAACAGCAATGCCCTGCCGACCGAAATCGTCAGGGCATTTTTTTGATCTTGACTGCGGAGGCAATTTTGCTGCCGCAAACGACGGTTGTTATTGTCGCGGATATTCGTAGTTAAACATCCAGTTGATGCCGAACTTATCCGTCACCATACCGAAGTACGCGCCCCAGAACTGGTCCTGCATCGGCATCGTCACCGTTCCGCCCGCGCCCAGCGCCGCGAACAGTCGATCGGCCTCTTCCTTGCTCGACGGAGAAACAGATACGGAGAAGTTATTGCCCACCGTTATCGGCGGGCTCATGCCCGGCATGGTGTCGCTTCCCATCAGAATCGTTTCTTTGCTGATCGGCAGGCTGACGTGCATGATGCGGTTTTTAAGTTCGTCGGGCAGCGGTTGATCGCCCTGCGGCGGCATCTCGCCAAATGTTGATCTGTAAGAAAACTCGCCGCCGAACGCGCTTTTGTAAAAATCAAAGGCGTCGCCGCACTGGCCTTCATAGGTCAGGTACACATTGACAGTGGTCATGTTCCAATAATCCCGTGCTGTTGATGAAAAGATCAGATACTGAATGAGCAGAGTGTCATGCGCCGCTTCCAAGTTAGCACATTTGTGTATCCATGTCAAAACCGCCCGCGGCAGCGCTTTAAATTCGCTGCATGTTTGTTGTTTCCGGCTCCCGCCAACGCCCGTTCTGTCGTTTAAGTTGTACATAAAACACCAAACGCAAAGGACCGACAAGCTGTCTGCATCGCCTTCCTTTGCGTTTAAGTATTTTACTCCGCCCGTACGTTTGCCGTACTTAACTCATGTGTCCCGCCAGACTGTCGAGAATGGCCGTCCACCCGCCTGCGTGGTTGTCGCGTGACGTTTCATCGGAAAACTTGACATGTTTCAATTCCACCAGCGTGCCTTCTTCCGTGGAGCTGAAGTTAAGCGTTACGGTGGAGTCTTCCACGGAAAAGGGCGACTGCCAGGTAAACTCGATCTGCCTGTGCGGATTAAGTGTTTTATATACGCCCCAATGCGGAATTTCCTGTTCGCCCGCTGCCATGACAATTGAAAATTTCCCGCCGACGCGCGGATCGGTTTCGGCTTTCGGCACGGTCATACCCTGCCCGGGAATCACAAACTGCGCCAGCATTTCGGGGTCCAGCCAGGCGTTGTACACGGCTTCAATCGGCGCTTTGATGGTGCGCGAAACGTTTAATGTGAGGTCAGCCATCGGAATCCTCCCTGGGTTGATCTTTTGGATCGTTTTGTTGAAGTGTTAACAAATGTTCGAGTTTTTCCAGTCGCAAATCCCACACGGAGCGCAAGGATTGCAACCAGGCAACAATTGCGGCTATCGGTTCCAGTCTGGCTTCAATCAAATGCTCGCGTCCAACGGTACGGCGCTCCGCCAGCCCCGCTTTTTCGAGCACTTTGATGTGTTTGGAGACCGCGTTCAGGCTCATGTCGTACGCCGCCGCCAGGTCCGTCACCCGGCTGGCGCCCTCCTGCACAAGCGTCGTCAGCAGCGACCTGCGCGTCGGGTCGCTCACCGCCTTCAGAACTGCCGAAAGCTGCTGTTGCTGTTCGTTCGAATGTTCAACCATTTGGTTCAATATAACACTTACATTCCGATTGTCAACCCTTTGGTTGAATGATTTTCCGACCTGGCCGGTGCGGGGCACGGGCCGCAGCTTGTGGACTGCTTTTGCGCCCGTGGATTGTGCGCCTTGTCTCGGCAGCTTGTGAACGGACCTGGGCTTCGCCGCTCCGCTTGCAGCTCGCCGGCTTGCCTTTTGAGCGCTTCGCCGCTTCGCTTGCAGCTCATCGGCTTGCTTTTTACTCATGTTTGTCAGCGGGATTGGAGCTGCGGGACTTCAAATTGGCTTTTGATTCAGTAAGACTTCTTTGTCCAGATTGTGAACTATTCTCGGAGGACAAATACTTCAGGAACGTGACGAACTGTATTTTTCAGGATAAAAGAAGAATTCAATACTACTTTTGACATAATAAGCAGAGTAACATACTGAACATTCTACTTTGATTTTGTAGAAAGCAGCGGTAATTTTATTGCGTCCATTCGCATATACTTATCGGGAACTGCTGATGTCCGAGATTACTCCTCCTCAATCCGACTCCACGCCTCCGCAAATCAGGAAGAAATTTACGTTCGGGATGTTTGTCCTCTGGCTTGTAGGAATCATGTTCTTTATCTCTTCCTTCAATTCACTTGGAGAGCAGCCTTTCCTGGCGACGGCCGCGATTTTTGTCATAGGACTAATCGCTCTACCGCCCGTTCACGGTGTGTTGAGACGATTTATCAAAGACAAGTGGGTCAGGGGCCTGGTGTCTGTGCTGGCGATGTTTGCATTCGCCGCGTTGGCAACTTATAGTCAAAACAAAGAGAAAGAATTGCAAGCCGAACTGCGCGCCATTAAACAGGCCGCCGAGGAAAAAGAACGCCTTTATCTGGACTCGGCCGCCCAGGCAATTGCGGATCAATACTACTTCGTTAAACACTATCAGGCGCGAGCCTGGTTGCAAAACTCCGGAGACAGTCTTGAGAATCCACAGCACACGTTCTCGACGTTTCTGGACACTGCGTTGGTAGTTCATCAGCGAGATTCAATTCAGCACTTTCAAGACTCAGTCGCTGACCATCTAGCCATGGTTCAGGCGCGCAAAGACTCGATTAAACATGTGCAGGACTCTGTTCGAGCTTACAAACAGCGCCTCGCCGAACAAGAGCGTCTGCGACGGGAAGCGAACCGACCGATAAATCCAGAAGGGATTTCGATGCGTTGTCGGGCTTTTACTCAGAAAGGACCACAGTGCAAACGCATGACAAAAAACACGTCGGGTTACTGCTGGCAGCACGAGCGATGAGTTTTTACGCCGTTTAATCGCATTCAAACTGCATGACAAACAAAAAGGAAAAACAAGCCGGAAGCATGACGGCGAAGTGATCAGTCAAAAGAGCGTGTGCCGGCGCAACACGCGGCGATCTCACCGCAAAACCATCGCTTTAAAATCCACCAGATCGCAATCAGTTTTTAAGCGCAATATGACAAGCCCGGCGGGAATATCCAGGTCGCCGACCGTCACAGCGTACGATCCACGCGCGCGGACTCCCTCGGCGACAGTCGCAATTGCACGTCCTGAGAAATCGTAGATACCAAGGCGGACAGCGCTTTCTCTGTCGAGGGTAAAATGAATGGTAAACTCCTGACCGGACTGTATCGGACTCGGAAGCACGTGCAATCCGGTCGACTGACGATTGACGTTGAGGGAGCGTTCATCGATCCTGACGTCGTTGATAATATCGCAGGACGACATTAAAACAACATCGCGGCCGTTGCGGTCTTTAACAGGCGAAAAGTTAACCGGCGGATCGCCGACTATTTCGGGGCTGTACAGGCGGCGCAATCGATCGGCGTCGCACTGTGTAAACCTGACGTGCACCTCGTTGAGTCTGCTGCCCCAACCGTTCATCAGGTCGTCGGGATGCATTGAATGTCCCAATCCCAGATAGTGGCCCAGTTCGTGGTGTATGACCGAGCGAACGTCCATGCATTGCCGGCCGCCGCAGTCAAATGGCCCGTCGCCATGCGGTGCGCCGGTCGTCCATCGCAGGTCGGGAAATTGCCGATAGTAATCATCGGAATTGTTAAACACAATCCGACTACTTTGCCCCTTTTCATCTTCACCTCCACAGACCGTGGAATCTTTGATGCGCACCAGGGCCTCGCCTGCAGGTGAATCGGCACTCGCCAGATGTGTCTCAGCCGCCAGCATGCGCGCTGATAGTTCGCCGCCGAACTCAAATCGTTCTTTGGCAAAATATATCCTGCCGCCCGTGGTCGTACCCGCCCAGTTAAACCTGGATTCGGTCTGAGCCTGCCAGGCACATCGACAGTCGTCGCCGATGCCCTCCAGTGCCGCCGCATCAAAATCGTAGGTGCGGCCCGGTCCATCCGGCGTATTGTCGTTGTCAAAGTCGTACTGGTAACGCACCAGCGCGTAGCCGTTCGATCCCTGTTCGGGAAACCAGTGCGCAACACTGTTAAACAGGGGAACAGATGTGAAGGTTTCGGTGAAGTCGCGGCACGAGGAAAACTTGTAGAATGCATTGTTACAACCCGCAACCTTCTGCGAGGCGTTGGCGTCGCTCAATCCCCAGCCGCTTTCGTCCTGCGTGTTAAATCGGAGCATGTCCTGCCCATTGAATATCACGGTCTGACCGGTTTCCGTGTCCATGGTTACGTCGTCCTCCTGCGTGACGCGCAGTTCAAATTCTTCCACGTCCGCACCTTTCACAGACAACACAATCCGTGCCAGCCAGTGCAACTGTCCCGCGCCGATGCGTGAGAGCGGGCCGGTGAATTTTAGCACATTAAAGCGGAACCAGGTTGGATTTTGCAAGGGCTGCGGCGTAATGGTCACATCATAGGAACTGTTGAAAATGGCCTCATTGACCTGCCACAGACGGGCATCCTCCAGAATCGCTTCGTTGTAGTCCACGCCTATGTTAAAAGAACTGACATCCCAGTTGTGGTCGCCGGTCGCGACCCAGATTGTCAAGATGTAATCCACGTAGGTTTTGAAATCGCTTTGAGCAAGCCGGTCTATCTGAAAGTTAACGCGATTGTCAGCATGCAGCCGGCTGAAGTTAAACACGACGTTCGTGGCAGTAACAAACACAAGCGTCCATACATGAAGTGTTTTCACGATGACCTTCCTGAATTTTCAATGTGATGTTAAGTAATTTGCTGGGCAGTGTGATTAGATTACGGCTGTATCCACCAGCTCTTGATTTCGGCTATTTTTTGATCGAGAAGGGCGCGGAAGTCGGCTTCCTCGGGCGTGACGCCGAGCCCCCAGAAGTTGCCTGTGTCCAGTACTTCGCCTTCTTCAATCACAAAGATGCCACCGTTTACATCGTATTCGTTTAGCGGGCTGATTGACAGGTAGTCGAATTCGTGTCCAACAAGTAAAAAAAGATAGACCTGATCGCCAATTTCAGGAATCACAATTTCACCCTGCATCGCACCCGGGCTGTTGTTTAATCCTCCGGTGGCAAGCCGTTGACTATGACCGTAAACAATGCAATGTCTGGATTCCCAGGGAGCCACGTCCTGGGTTTTCCGGCCTGATCCTGGGGTGGAGTGTTCGCTGTTGCACATGTTGGGAAGCCTGGAACCTTTAATGGTATCCAGCACCTGACATGCCACGTTGACCCATTCTCGTTGATTGTAAGATGTATCCATCCCTTTGCGAACATCGATCACCTTTGCCTTGACTATGAAGTGCGATTGCAGCAGCATGGTAAACGCCGCCCCCAACGTGCGCACACCCAGAACGGATTGTACAAATCCCGTGTGAAGGTGCACGGGGTACGTTTTGAACGTGTGTAGAGAGTCATTGATCTTTTCATACGAATGCGATATGTACCTTTTTATCAGCATCGGATCGTAGTCGTACAGCGCATAGAAAAAGCGCGCCAGGACCTTGAGCGTGTCCAGCGACGTCTTCTGTGGAAAGTTGCGAATGTAGGCGCCGTCTTCAAGCGTGCGCGCCACGGAATCCAACACAATGTAGGCCACCATGCAATCCAGCGGCATGTCCGTGTGGTACTCGGGTAAACTGACGAGCGGTTCGTATGGCACGCTCGCCTCCCAACGCTGAGTGCCGTCGCCCTTCCACTGCGCGCTGCACGGCGCGGAAAGTGTACAACACAGCGCCGCGGCGAGTAAAACGATAAGGTGAGACGCCATGGCTGTTTCCCGTAAAGCGGTGTAAAATTTTTGCGGCGGTGAAAATTTATACCGCCGGATTGTTTTTTCCAAACCAGCGGCCCGAGTATTCCGCAAGGAGTCTGTGCCGGGCGCCCATCCGCGTCGGCGCCAGGGGCATTCCCCATTCCGCAACAAAACGAGCCCTTGAAGTTTTTTCGCCTGCACCACTTGACAATGGAACATCATTGTTGTACATTCAACGGCGAATGCAAACAGTGACCTGCTGCCGCAAATGCGTTATCACTGCAATTTCATTGTTTGCACTTACTACTGCCGAATTCTAATTCAAACCTTTTTCAGACAACGCGTGTTTGTTGCTCGGAGCATGCGCCCCATTGGCCCGACCATTTAACAAACCGCATTTCCCGCCGATGTAAATCGGTGCAGCCAGGTCTATACCCGGCTCCGGCTGAGCACTGCCCGTTACCCGATACATATTAATGGTTTAAATAAACAGGGAGTTGTCGACGCTCTTCGCAGCTTCTGCCTGCCCTGTTGTACCTTCGAACGCAAGCGGCGCATATCGGTCGACAGCACTGGAATTCGCTCAGTTCACAGTCTGTTGCACCGCGCTTGTGCTCCGCCGCAAGTCCTGCCGACGGCAAAGTACCCGGTTGAAAACCGTACGTGCCTGCGGTATGTGACGGCGCTGAAATCGAGGCTGCGCCCGCGTGTTTAAGTCGAACGTACAGCATTTGCAGATCAAGGCCGGTGTACAATTCCGGTCGGCAGAAATCGGAGGGAATCGCCGCCCCACACAGGCGCCGTGCATTGCGCGTCGCCGGAATTCAACACATTTCATGCATGGAGTTTGTATTATGAAGCGCTTTCACGTTTCGATTTTAACCGCCGGTTTTGCCGTGCTGGCCGCTCTGGGTCTGTCGTTTAATATCAACGCCCAGGATCCCGTTCCCGTCGAAGAGTGCGCGATGACTGTTGACCAGCAGGAAGAAATGAATACCGTCATCCAGGAAGCTTTTGACCAACTTGAGCGCGACGAAAACGGCAACATCATCCCGCCGGACGACTGGGATGTTAACTGCGGCGGCATTTGCGAAGGCGGCGTTATTGAAATCAACGGCGTTAAATACTACGCCACCTGGAAAAAATCCATCTGCGTCACGGCGCTGCAGGAACAAGGCGTTGAGAACCCGAGCTGTTTTGCACTGCTCTGCGGCAGCGACGGCTCGTCCGACATGGGCTCGATCCACATGGACCAGAGCGAAGACGCCATCCCCTCGCGCGTGGTTCTGACGAGCGCCGACGGACAGGCGCCGTTTTCCTTCCCCGCCAAAGTGCGCATTGAATTCTTTGCGAACATGGACCTGCACGGCCTGCCGCAACTGAGCAATGCCGAACCGATGATCCTCGAATCCACGCGTACCATCAACGCATGGCCGCCGAAAAACGAAGTCGACTACGCCCTGATTAACTCGGTCGATTTTGTTTCCGCCGACGGCAAAGACGTGGCCACCTTCTCGCGTGCCGTTGTGACGATGAAAAACAAATCGGTCGGTCCTTTGGCCGCCACCAAATAATCAGGCCCAAATAGTCGCGCCTAAATAGTCGCGCCTAAATAGCCACGCATTGAATCGAACAAAACCACGGAAAAACCCGCACATCGGCCCCGCCGGTGTCCGGGTTTTTCGGAACTCACTTTAACAGTCGAATCACATCCAGGGTTTGTCGTGCATGCAGAACGCATAACCCGAACGATTGCCGGCGCTCGCGCTGCCGAAGCAATTCAGTTCACTCTGCCAGGCGACGCCCTGCCGGCTCTGGTCGGCGGACCAACAATAACCGCCGACATTCAACACACTTAAACAATGGAGTTTCGTGATGAGACATTTAAAACTCTCGTTCTTTGTACTTGGCTGCGCCCTGCTGGCCGCTTTTGGCCTGTCCTTAAACACTGCGGCGCAGGACAATACCATACCGGACGACATCCCCACCTACGAAGGTGAATGCAACCTGACTGAAGCCCAGCAGGCGCGGCTGAACGAAGCCGTTCAGGCCGCATTCGATCAGCTCGAACGCGACGACAACGGCGAAATCATTCCGCCGCAAGATTGGGACATCAATTGCGGCGGCATCTGCAAAAACGGCTATATCAGAATCAACGGCGTGGTCTACCAGGCCACATGGCAAAAATTCATCTGCGTCTCCGCGCTGCAGGATCAGGACCTCGGTGATCCGGTCTGCTTCGCGCTGCTGTGCGACAGCGACGGCTTTTCCGACCTGGGCGAAATCCACATGGATCAGAGCGAAGATGCCATCCCCTCGCGCGTTGTACTGACGAGCGCCAACGGCCAGGCCCCGTTTAACTTCCCGGCCAATGTGCGCATCGAGTTCTTTGCGAACATGGACCTGCACGGCCTGCCGCAGCTCAGCAATGCCGACCCCATGATTCTCGAGTCAACCGAACCGGTGAACTCGTGGCCGCCGCAGCACAAAGTTGACTACAAACTCGTTAATGCAGTCGATTTTGTGTCCGCCGACGGCGTGCACACGGCCAACTTTGCCAAAGCAACCGTGACAATGGAAAACAAATCGGCCGGGCCGCTGGTCTCCGCCCGATAAGATCAATTTCTCATAGTGAGATTTCCAGAAAACCCGCTCGCCGGCCCGCCCGGTCTGCGGGTTTTTCGGAGCCGCACTGTTAACTCAACATCAATCATAACCGTTAACAAGGAGTGTCGAAGCGATGAACTGTCAACGCCCTTAAAAACCTGCGATCGGACAAATCGTGTAGTAATTCCGTTGTATCCGCTGGAATTCGCTCAGTTTCATGCGCGACGGAGAACGGATTGTTCAATGGACCTGCAAGCTCCCGCACGGAACACACTCTGCGGGAGATGCAGCGGGATGCAGCGGGAATGAAGCGTATGGCCCTCGCTTTTCCGCCGCACCGTTTCCACGGCAGCACACGACCGGTCCCGGCTTTTTTCAGGCGCACAAACAGCACATCGACTCGCCACGCCGCCGCGACGGCGCAGAACCGCGCCGTCGCATTCTATCACTCAATTTCAACGGAGAATCCGTCATGAAACGTTTTCAACTTTTTGGTCTGATCACTGGCTGCGCCGTGTTGACCGTATTTGGACTGGCTTTCACGCTTAATGCACAAAACCCCACGCCCACCGAGCCGGCATGCGCGGTCACGACCACCCAGCGCGCTCAGCTGGAAACGGCGATTCAGGACGCCTTTGACGCGCTGCCGCGCGACGCCAACGGTGAAATCATCCGCCCGGAGAGCGACGACGACTGGGACATCAACTGCGGCGGCATCTGCCGCGGCGGCGTTATCGTGATTAACGGCGTCGAATACGTCGCCACCTGGGAAAAGTACATCTGCGTGACGGCGCTGCAGGAACAGGGCGTCGACAACCTGAGCTGTTTTGCACTGCTGTGCGACAGCGACGGTCTGTCCGACCTCGGTGAAATCCACATGGACAAGAGCGAAGACGCCATCCCCTCGCGCGTTGTACTGACGAGCGCCAACGGCCAGGCCCCGTTTAACTTCCCGGCCAACGTGCGCATTGAGTTCTTTGCAAACATGGACCTGCACGGCCTGCCGCAGCTGTCCAACGCCGAACCGATGATCCTCGAATCCACGCAGCCGGTCAACTCCTGGCCGCCGGCAAACGAAGTCGATTATGCGCTGACCAACACGGTTGACTTTGTTTCCGCCGACGGCGAACACAAAGCGAGCTTCTCCAAAGCCGTTGTGACGATGAAAAACCAGTCGGTCGGTCCGATGGTCTCCTCCAAGTAAGTTCTGTCTCTCCCCGTGAGAATTCCAGAATAACCCGTGCGCCGCCCAATCCGCGGTGCACGGGTATTTTTTTGCCGCTTTAAACACACAACTGGAACAGATTCAAACCGCCTGGACGCTGTGATGTTTAACATACTGTGACAAACAAAAGAATCGCCGGAGCCTGAGACGCAAGCAAAGCGCGCGGCTCAAAGCGAGCACTGCGACATTTCAATCGGCCGCGGACGTGCAATACATACATGTTGCCTGTTTAATCGCGTCAGCGTACTTTGCGGCAAATCAAGCCTGAACGCACTGCCAACTTTATCACGGAGAATATATGGCGACATCCACTCACAGTAATGCCGTTGTTTATGAATTTGTTGAAACCGCGAGCAATCGCGTGCTTGGAACGATGAAAATCAAAGCCGATATTGCCGGAAGCGGCGGCTGGTCAAGCCTGGAGCAGCTGGACGACATTCTGGACGGCGGCTTTGCGGGCGGCCTGGAATTCTGGTTTCCCGATCAGGGTACGACCAAACCCAGCGTGGGAACGGAAGGTTTTCTCGAGCCGGCGCGCGACGAACGCGGCAAGCTGATGCCCTACGGCTCGACAACCGGAGCGGAGATCGACACCGGTTCGATCGTCGGTAAAGTGAGCGGCTACGACAATGACAACTGGATTATGGCGATGGCATTTCCGGCCGACGGCATCGGCGCCGAGAGCCTCGGCAACTCCGTCGTGACAATGGATTTTGGCCACGATCACGACGGCACGGGCCAGACCACGCCTGGCAACGACGACGATCACGCACCGAAATACTGTTACATCGGCAAGTGGCTGCGCAAGAGTTAAGACGGCACATTTGTTTAAAACTACAACGGCCGAACCCACAATGCTGGGTTCGGCCGTTTGTTTAATCTGCCCCGAAGACCTGTTCAAGAACGACCTGTTGAAGGCCGCCCTGTTCAGGAGCGATTCTTGCGATGGATTTTCTTGCGTTTAACGCGCTCGAGACCGAACTGCTCGGGGCTGTGGCCCAGCGCCGCGCGTTCAATACGCAGTTTTGAGCGGCTGCGTTTGTCGTTTTTGTCAAATGCCGAAAGAATCGTCTCGGCGTCCGAGTCCGGCACCGACACAAAAGAATGTGTATCCATGATGTCGATTTTGCCGACCGAGCGGCCGGAGACGCCGTAGTCGTTTTCGATCATCTGCAGAATGCGGCCGGGGTTGGCGCCGTCCTTGTAACCAATCGTCATGCGCAGGCGCGTCTGCTCCATGCGGCTGCGATAGCGCTCGCGCGGACGCGAACCGCCGTTTTCACCTTTGCGGTACTCGCGTGTGCCGCGGATGTACGTGTACTTGCTTTCGTCCAGCGTATCGGCGTGACTCAACTGCAGCAGCGCCGCCATCACGTCTTCCGGCTCGTGCTCGGCAAACATTTCCTGCGCCAGCGTTTTAAACCTGGCCAGGGACTCGCTGTCCGCCAACACTTCTCCGACGTCGCGCGTGATCTTGCGTTTTTTCAGCTCGACCATTTTGGAGCCGTCGGGGATAAACTGTTTGTTAATCGTCGCTTTGGCATGCGCTCCGTACATGCGCAGTTTGCGGTACTCCGCCGGGCTGATCAACGTGATCGCCTTGCCTTCGCGCCCCGCGCGGCCCGTACGGCCGATGCGGTGCACGTAGACTTCCGAGTTTTGCGGCAGGGAGTAGTTAACAACGTGCGTCAGATCTTTTACGTCGATGCCGCGCGCCGCCACGTCCGTCGCCACAAGAATTTGTGTGTGACGCTGCCTGAAGTTCTCCAGAATCGTTTCGCGACGATCCTGTGAAACATCGCCGTGGCAGGCCTCGGAGCGGTAGCCCGCCCTGTTTAAATTGCGGCTCACCTGATCGCTGTCAACCTTGGTGCGGCAGAAAATAATGCCGTAAAATTCCTCTTCCATGTCGATGATGCGGCAGAGCGCATCGAATTTGTCGCGGCCGGACACTTCAAAGAAAATCTGCTCAACGGAGTTGTTGGCAATCTCGTCCGTCGCAGTTCTGATGCTGACGGGATCGTGCATGTATTTTTTGGCGAGGTCGGCGATTCGTTTGGGCATGGTGGCGGAGAAAAGAAGCATCTGCCGCTCGCCCTCAACATAGCTCAGAATTTTCTCGACATCGTCGATAAATCCCATATTGAGCATTTCATCGGCTTCATCCAGCACGAAATATTCAATCGCATCCAGTTTGAGCGTCCCTTTGTCCAGGTGGTCCATAATCCGCCCGGGCGTGCCGACGACGATGTCGACGCCCTTCTGCAGGTGGCGCAGCTGTACGCCCCAGGACTGCCCGCCGTAAATCGGCACAATCGAAAAATCCTTGTCGCCTTTGAGCGTATCGAGCTCTTCGGCCACCTGAATCGCGAGTTCGCGCGTGGGCGCCAGCACGATCACCTGCGGTGAACGCGACTTGCCCGGCGTCAGTTTGTCCGTAAATACCAGCCCAAACGTCGCGGTTTTACCCGTACCCGTCTGCGCCTGCGCAATAACGTCCTGCTTTGACTCCAGCAGCAACGGAATTGTCCTGACCTGAATTTCTGTGGGTTCCGTGAATCCTTTTTTGGCGATTGCCTCTAGCGCCACCGGCGATAAACCGAGGTCCTGGAATGTAGTAGCCATACTCTGCAAAAAACCTTTGATATGTTCAATTTTCCGGGCTGAACAAAGAATCCTGCGAACATCACTACACCCGCGCCGCTCTGTTCCCTTGCCGGCTCTATCTGCACCACGCGAAAATTCCACATTTCTGCGCAGACTGCCTATGACGATTTGGCCTGCAGATTAATGCCCTTAGTTTCATGTTTTTTACTGACGCCGCTTGCCGCACGTTGACCGACCGCCCAAATTGAGCAGTTGATTTTCCCCTTGTTCCGTGGTTTTGTGATCCGGTTTCCGGAGCCTGTCCGACCTGTTTTTCACTGCAAAATACCAGGCATGAGCGCTTCGCTGCTTTGCAGCTTGCTCTTTCCTCTTGTTAGTCGGCGGGTTATCAGCGGCGTGCAGATGAGTCTGTTTTCAGGCATCGTCCTGAAAATCGCGCAGATCCAGATTGTGTTTAAGCGCCAGGCGTTTGAGTTGTCCGTTGCCCGCAAAACCCCAGAGCGTGCGCTCCGCCTTGCTGACATTGCCGCCTGTGCGCTGCAGCGACGCACGTGTAAAACCGGCTTCAAACAGGTCGAGCAACGTCCTGATATTGCCGGCTTCCGGCAGCTGCCGCATCAACTCAGCGACGATGTTGGCAACGCGACTCTCGATGTCCGGCGGCGCACCGGCGTCGCGCCCTGTCTCATTGCCTTCCGGCGCAGGCGCTCCGGAATTGTTGTTTAACATCTCATCTGTTTTTGACGGCGATTCAGCGGCTTCGGGCGGCGCAGCGACTTCTGCTCCCGAGGCGAAATGACTGTGTACCGACTTCTCACGCTGAGCTGCAAACTGCGGCGTGGAGGCGCGGAAGGCGTTTTGAAAATCCGCGATGCTGAGTCTGTCCGACAGTGAATTGGCGGCGGCGCGGCGGAAGACATTTTCCAGCTGGCGCACGTTGCCGGGCCAGTCCTGGCGCTCCAGATATGCCAGCGCTTCCTGACTGAAGCGAAAGCGGCGTCCGTAGCGCTGCTCGTAGCGGCGATTGATGCCGCTTAACAGATCGGCGATATCCTCCCGCCGCTGGTGCAGCGCCGGAATGGAAATGCGGACAGTCAGTCTGTGCAACAGGTCGTGTTTAAATCGCCCTTCGGCCACCTCGTTTTCGATGTCGCGATTGCTGGCCAGCAGAATGCGGCAGCGCACCGGCAGATCATCCAGGCTGCCGTAGCGCCGATACATGGGGTTTGTGCTGTCCAGCGCACCCAGCAGAACCGCCTGCGCCTGCATCGGAATCTCCGTGCATTCATCGAGAAAAAGACTGCCGCCGCTCGCCGCTTCGATAAAACTCGGCCGTGCGTCCACACCTGAAAATGCCTTGCCGCCGACGCCGTAGAGCGAAGAGGCAAAATTCTGCTGATCGCCGGCGTGGTATGAACAATCGAACTCTTTGAAGGGCGCGCCGGCGCGCGGGCTGAGCTCGTGCAGCAGTGCCGCACATGCCGTTTTGCCGCTGCCGCTCGGCCCCAGGAAAAGCACCGTGTCGTCGGTCTGCGCAATCCGAACAATTTCACCGATGCTGCGGCGCATAGAACCGCTGTTAAACACAAAACCGCGCTGTTTAAGCAATTGATGCGCGTGCGCCGGAATGTGCGCCTCCTGCTCCGGCCGCACGCATTCGGCCACCGCCTGCAAAATGGCATCGCGCATTTTTTCAACGTAGAAGATTCGCGCGGCGCCCGCGGCGGCGGCGAGGCCTCCGTCCGGCTGCCTGCGACTGTTGGAGAAAATGATGATCGGCGTGGTCTGGTCGACGGCGCACATTCGACGTGCCGATTCGATGCCGTCCATATTGGGCATGTCAAAGTCGAGGATGACGCATGTAATGTTGCGGCGCGACTGTTCGAAAATGTTCAATGCCTGCGAACCGTCGCCCGCTTCGCGAAAATCGAAGTCATGATAGCCGGAACGGTGCAGAAACGTCCGCAAACCGGCCCGGAATGCGGCATCGTCGTCGGCTATGAGAATTGTCTGCCTGGTCATGGTCCGCTGTCCGATGGTTTGTTGAAGAGAACAACAATGAAAATAGTGCTTTTATATTATTGATCTGCATAAATCACGTATCCATAAGAATTAATTTATTGCGGTGCAGAATCGGCGGCGAGCGCGGGAAGCCGCAGATTCAAAAAGCAGCGTTTTTGGCACGATTGTTTCATCACACCACAACGAATGACATTCCGGACCGCTTAAGCATCGCGCTTACCGCGTAGAGCGACAAGCGATGAAATACACGATCAAAATCTACATCCGAACAAAACCACGTGCCTCCAGGCAACACTCAAATACCTGACAAACACATTTCCGGTCGAAGCTCCATCAAGCACGGACTATGCTGTAATGCCGCTTCGGACTACAGCAAGTCAACCTGAACATCATCCGGGAGTCTCGAGTACTACATCATCAGGAGTTAAACATGAGCACATTATCGTTCAGCAATCCGAGTCCGCCGCCGCACAAAAAGTCACCGTGGTTATTGGCGGGCGCTATTGTTCTGCTTTGTATTGTCGGCTACCTGCTGTTTCACTGCTTCCGGCCCTGCCCGCCGACTCCGCCTGACTTGACGCCTTCGGCGCTTGGATTCAGCACGGCCGGCACATCGGGAATTGACGGCTTAAACCACGGCGATCTGGATTTACCGATCAGTGAAAAGATTCCGATTACCGTTGGTTTGTTCGGACAGGATGACTCTACCCTGGTAAAACCCGACACGGACATTGGATTTAAACTTGTCCTGCTCGATGCCGACCGCCGGCCGCATCGTCGGCTGCGGCTGGTCCAGTCTACCACCGGCGTTATACGAGCCGGCAACCCGACGGCCAGTCTTGAAATCGAACTGCGCTGGATAGGCGCGGAGGGAGTGAACAGATCGGCCGGCCCCGGCGGCAGGCAAAACGATTCGGGCGTATTCCAAAAGGCGAAGTTCTACGCAGATGAACTGGAGTCGGTGATTCATCTGGCAGGCCTCGGAGACTCGGCCATCATCTGCGCCCAGACCTATGACCCCGAGATCCGCGAGATTTGCCGCGCTGTCTGCCCTGGCATTTCAGGACCGATCACCTCGACGGTTCACATTACCGTGCTGGGCGTCATCACGCATTGCGAGGGCGGCAATTGCATGGGTTCATCGGTCTTGCCGCAGGCATGGAACTTCAGGTGCCTTTCCGATCCAGGCGACATAACTCCGATCAATCCCTATTCCACGTCCTTTGGCGGACAATTTCCGCTGACATCGTTGAGCCCCGGATCACTGAAAATGGAGTTCAACTCAAATCTTACAAGCGTCGACGATAACTACAACTTTGAGTTTTCGGCTGGGCCGTCGCCTTCCAACTGGACGAACGATTTTGTCATAAGTGATGAGGACCACGCGAGCAGAATGATAGTAAGCGACAACCATATAGTTCACGTTGTCAGTTTGTGTAATCCATAGTGAGCAGACCGTCCGGGATGCGGCCGGCCGGCGAACGTGTGCATGTGAATGTTCACCGCCGGTCGCGTCCCCAGGGCGGGTTGCACCTGACGACAAATTGTGCACCTTGAATTGTTAATCTGAGCACGACGCCGCGACTCAACACCTCTCACTCGCTGACAAACAAGAGGGGTTTTAATTAAACAGGAGCGCGATCATGTTGCAATTTTTCTTAGATTCACCACATGAAAAAATGCACCGAATTTGACGACCGCCTTGATACGCTGCGCGCCATGGGACCGCGCGACTACGAGCGCCGCATCGGCGAGAGTCGGCAGTTGCAGGACGATTGTCTGCGGGCCGGGTGTGAGCGACACTACGTTCACGCCGTGCTGGTTGAAGCGCATAGCTACGTTTACCAGGGTGAATACGAGCGGGCTTTGCAGCGCCTGTACGAGGTGTTGCCGCAGGCCGAACAATGCGGCGACGACCGCGCGCTGATCAACACCAAGAAACTGATGGCCGAGTCCTGTTTTCAGATCGGCAACTTCACCGACGCGCTGGAGTTGTTTTTTGAGATTCTGCCGACAGCCGAAAACAATGAAGACAAACGACTGCCCGCTACAATACTGCTGAGCATCGGCCGCGCCCATCTGGTACTCAACAACGAGGTCGACGGCCTCAAGTATTGCCGTATGGCGCTGGATCTGTTTAAGGAGCTCGACTTCACCTCCGGCATCTATGCTGCGACGATTAACATCGGAATTGCGCACGTGCAAACGGAAAACCTGGACAAAGCGGTGGAGGTTTTTTCCGGCGTTGTTAAACAAACGGACGAGGAAACGACCGCGCATCAGCTGGCGCCGGCGCTGAATCTGCTGGGATCGCTGCACACAAAACGCGGCGCGCTGCGGGAAGCCGCGCCCATCCTGCAACGCGCACTGGATCTGGCGGCGAAAATCAACGACCGCTACACCGAGTGCGACGCCTTGAAATATCTGACGGAACTGGAGTTGGCGCAGGGCCGGTTAGACGAGGCCGCAAACTACTGTCGGCGCTGCTACGAGATCGCCGAGCAATCGAAGTACAAAAAACTCGTTTGTGCGGCACACCGCCTGTTCACGGAGATTTACGAAAAACAGGGAGATCAGGCAGCGGCGCTGGCGTCGTTCCGCAGATTCCACGAACTGGAACGCGAGTTGCTTAACGCGGACACACAGAACATTTCCAATTCAATGCGGCTGCGCTTTGAAAATGAAAAGGCCCTGCGCGACGCCGAGATTCAGCGCCTGCGCAATGTTGAACTCGTCAACCTCAACAACCAGCTTGAAGAAGTCAACCACGACCTTGCGTCGAGCAATTCACAATTGAACGCCATGAATCAGGAGAAGTCGCTGTTCATGCGCACGCTTAAACACGACCTGCTCAGCCCGCTTAAACACGTGATATTCTACGCCGAAGAACTGGACGATGGCTTTGATCGCTTTTCCAACACACAGATGCTCGACTATATCCGCAACGTCAAACGCCAGTCGGCAGACCTCCACACGATGGTGGATACGCTGCTCAGCGCCAGCCTGATTGAGCTGGGAGAATTCACCATAGAATTTGAAGTCGTGGAAGCCGCCGCCGTTGTACGAAATTGCATCGCGCGTTGGCAAAAAACTGCTGATGAGAAGCGCATCTCCATCCGCGACAATTTAAACGAAGATGTGCTCATTCGCGCAAACCAGGTTCACTTCCGGCAGATAGTTGACAATCTTTTGTCCAACGCCGTCAAATTCTCACCTTTTGACGGGAACATTTCGGTGAGTCTGGAGATGCCGGGCGATTCAATGGTTCGACTTTCCGTCCGGGACAGCGGGCCGGGGCTGACGGAGTCCGATCGCAACAAACTCTTCCAGATGTTCAAGCGCCTGAGCGCCGCGCCGACCGGCGGCGAAAAGTCCCACGGCATCGGTCTGGCATTTGTGCATCGCATTGCCGGCGCCATGTCCGGCCGCGTCCGGTGCGAAAGTGAACCCGGTCAGGGAGCCTTGTTTGTTGTTGAACTGCCGCGGGCCTGAATTAACTGAATGTATTACCTGCTGCGCCGGAGCCCGATCCAACCGACAAACCCGGATGATTTCCACCCCTTTGCGATTTTTCCAGCCTGGATACAAGTCGGCCGAACCGGGCGCCGCAGGCATTGACATGTCGGGCGCGTTGACAAACAAGGAACAAAGCCGGCCCATGCACTTTGGGAGGGCGCTCTTCATCCTTCTTAAACAGCCGCCTTTAAAACCACTTTTGTTTGTCATGCAGAGCGAGGTCTACAACCGCCGAGACGGCACGGAAATTTCCGTGGGGCAAATTGCGTGCATGGATGGTTTTGTGCATTGAACCAGGCGAGGTCCGCAAGTATCTTGGCATCGCGGTTGCACAAGGAATCACGATTCTGCGCCCAGTGCACCGCTGTTCTTTCTTAACATCCTGTACACAAACTCCCGAAACGATTTGGAACACAGATTCAGTGCCCGCAACGATGCCATACCCGCACAAGAAATACAAAGCGCGCTGCTGACCAAATCATTTGAACTTCACGTTAAACGCTGTATTGACTTTATTCTCTCGGCGACCGCTTTGGCGGTCCTTTCGCCCATCCTGCTCATCCTTGCACTCGCAGTCAGACTAAGCTCGCGCGGCAAGATCCTGTTCCGTCAGGAACGTTTTGGACTGCACGGCCGCGTGTTCAAGATGTACAAGTTCCGCACTATGCTGCGGCGCGAGGATTGGCCCGCCGAATGGCCCGCCGATGAACCGCTGGTTCAGAACGGCAAACTCAACAAACAACGCCACGACTCACGAGTAACGCCGATCGGGCGCATCCTGCGACGTTGCAGTCTCGATGAGCTGCCGCAGTTGTTTAATGTACTCGTCGGAGACATGAGTCTGATAGGACCGCGTCCATTGATACCCGGCCTGATAGAAATGTACCCCGATTTTAACGAAGTCAGGCATCTTGTGCGGCCCGGCATCTCCGGCCTGTGGCAGATCCGCAACCGCGCCAGGGGCACGAGTGTCCTGAGTATGATGGACGACGACCTGGAATACCTGCGCCGCTTCGGTCTTAAACTGGACCTGCAAATCCTCCTGCAAACACTGCCCTTGTTGCTGGGCGACGACAACGCCTTCTGAACTGCATCTGGTTGGATTTTTACACATTATCGCAAGAGGCATTGAGATGACGGAGGAATATATTGTCGTCGGCGCGGGACTCACGGGCTGCGTCATGGCGCACGAGCTGCACAAGGCCGGCGGCAGGGTTTTGATTGTTGAGCGGAACACCTATATCGGTGGCAATACCAGCGATGTTTTACACGAATCCGGCATTCGCATGCACCGAAACGGCCCGCACTATTTTCGCTGCGGCAGCGACGCACTGTGGAATTACGTGCGACAGTTTGCCGAGTTCTACCCTTATCGCGCGCAGATTCAGGCGCTTGTTAACGGACGCCCCGAGGCGTGGCCGATTCAGCGGGAATACATCGCGCAGCGCTGCGGCAGCAAATCACAGGCGGTCTTTGACGGCGTGCCGCGCAATTTTGAGGAAGCCTGCCTCGGCCGGATGCCGCGCGCCGTCTATGAAGATTTTATTAAACACTACACGATTAAACAATGGGGCATTCAGCCGACGGAACTCGCTCCGGGCCTGGCGGCGCGCATTCAAATTGTCTCGGCGGACAGGCCACATCTCGCAGGCGCAAAAAGACATCACGGCCTGCCATTGGGCGGCTATACACGGATGATGGAACGCATGATCGACGGCATTCCACGCCTGCTGGCCTGCGACTATCTGCAACACCGCCGCAGTTTTCACGCCGCACGCATGTTAATCTACACGGGCGGAATCGATGCCTTTTTCAACTACGACAACGGCTACCTTGATTATCGCTCTCAACGACGTGAGACGGAGTACTTCCCGGATGAAGAAATGCGCCAGTCCGTCGCACAGTTAAACTACCCCTCCCCCGCCGAAGCCGCCATTCGCTCGATTGAATGGAAACATCTCTTGCCGGCTGCGGAACGCAAACGGATACAGGGCACACTTATAACGCGTGAATATCCGGTGGCCGCGCGCGGCGACGAGGCACTTGAATACCCCGTTCCCGACGCCGGCAATACCGCACTGTACAAACACTACCGCAGACGAGCTGAACGCATCGGCAAAGTTCTGATCTGCGGACGCCTGGGCGAATACCGCTACTACGACATGGACCAGGCGATCGCGAGAGCGCGCAAACTCGCAGGCGACCTTCTGGCGCACCGCAACAGCCGGGTTGTGATGCGGACTCCCCTGACTGCGCGCGGCCCGGCCGCGGCCGATTCTCCGCCGCGCACCACTTGTTGAGTCGGTCAATTTTGGCATATTCGCGCATGCAACGCGACACCAGCGACATGAACCCGGGCGACAACTCGACCAAGACAGTCGATGCGCTGGTCGATTTTGACATTGCAGGCGCCGTCCGGGGCATCCTGGCGGACTCTCCCGTCCTGTACGACAAGATCACGGCAGCCTGTGATATTGAACGCAGCGACGTGGCGGCCGCCCTGCGGGAAGTCCTGCGTTTTCTCTCGCTGATCGCCCGCTATAATCTGCGCCTGACTCCAAGCCGGCGTGTCGATCTGGCCTGGCACGAATTTATCCTGTGCACGCGTTTATATGCGGACTTTTGTCGGCAGCATTTCGGGCGTTTTATCCATCATCACCCCGGCGGCGATCGCGAAGACAACCACGATCAGTTTCGGCAAACAATTAAACTCTACAATCTGCGCTACGGCAAAGCGGACGCGCGATTCTGGGGCATTGCCGACGTACGCGGAGTCGAGGCCGACTGCGGCGCATGCGATGCCGACTAACAGATTTACCGGCGCGGGACCGCACAGAACGGACCTCCCGGACATTCAACAAACAGCAACACTTCAACATCTTTGCCTGCGCCGGCGGGCATTTCTGACGGAGATTGACAAATGTATTTTACCGGAACGCTGACGATAGATCCCTCACAGGCTACCAAAATAGAAACGGTAAAACCGACAAAGGCATTCGGCAAATTGTTTTACATGCTGACCGCCGGCAAGCTGTCAAAAAAGGAAGAGCACGAGACATTCAGTGCGGTGTCAATCCTGCAGCAGTTGAATCAGGTCATGCGCTCGGCCGGCATCAACAATATTGTGCGACTGGCACAGGATGATCACGACTTTTATCTGGATGTTGAAGGTCGCACCGACGACCTGAAAGAAGCGCTGAACGAATACATGATTAAGGTCGATGAAATCGAATCGCAGTTGTTTAACCACCTTTTTCTGGTACTGGAACACGCGGATGACCACCTCTCTTATCTGATCGAGATTGACATCAGCCGCAAACACGCGCCGGGCGTCTATCCGATTGCAATCAATATTAACGGCATGGCGGAGCGTTTGCGGCTGCGCAAAAACGAGTCGCCGGCCGAACTGCAGGCGCGCATGCAGCAGATCATGGCGTCGCAGGAACAGCACGATGTATTTGTCAACGAGTGTCGTGCGCGGTTTGAAGAGTTTGTCAACAACATCGAGCTCGGCATCCGCAAGTTTATCCGCGTGGACGACGTTACAAAGACCTGCTCAACCGAAATCATCCGACCAAAAAAACCGGTGCAGAACAGGAATCAGGTTAAACACCGCCGTGACGGCCAGCCGGTGTATGCGGGCTACCACGGATTTGACGATTCGTTTTTCTACGCCTGGATGTGGTCTTCCATGCTGCACAGCAATCACATTCACGTGCACAATGTCTCGGTGGTGGACGAGGGTGGCAGCGCAATCATGGATGTCGGAGCGGAGGGCTTCAATGCGGGCGACGGCAGCGCGCTCAATCCGGCGGAAGAATTTGAGGCTCCCGCCGAGGGCGACATCGATTTCCACCAGGGCGACCACGACTATCAGGACTCGATCCCTTCGGACACGGGCGGCGACAGCTGGCTGGACAGCTTCTCCTCCGACAGCAGCGACTTTGATGCGGACGGATCGGGGTGTTCGTCGTGCAGTTCGTGCTCGTCCTGTTCGTCATGCGGTGGCTGCGGCGGCGACTGAGCGGTTGGAGACAAATGTGCCGTGAGCGCCTGGGACACACAGCTCATACGTAGTTCTACCCTGTCCTTTCCGTTCAGCGGCTTACACCGACCACTAAAACCAAAAAACTCCTCACCCTGCCGCGGGCGCGTCCTCCAATCCGGCGTCCTGCAACAGTCGGCCGCTCATTTATCTGGAAATTCACACTTGATAGTTGCAGCACTTAAGGCTGATTCCCCGGCGGCAATACACAAGAATTCCGCCGGCTATTCGCCTAGCGCAGGAAGTAGATGCGTTCAAAAGCTCGGGATGCGATCCGGCATGTGGATTTCAAACTTCATACTTGTGATTTCATTCCTGCTGGCAGGCGGCGCACAAGCGACGGCACAGACGCTTGCACAGACGTGGCACGACGTGCGCATTCTGCTGCCAACGCACGAAGACGAAGTCAGGCTGCACGCACTCCATCTCGAGTTTGATCACGCTCACGGATTGCCCGGACGCTGGGTGCAGACGCACCTGACTCAGCAATCACTCGATAAACTGCGAACCTCCGGCCTTCAGTTCGAAATCTTGCAGACCGACATGGCTGCGTTTTACGCGGCTCGCATCAAAGCGCATAAAAACACCGGAGACGAACTGCTCGACCTGCCTGCGGGAATGCGCCTCGGCAGCGTCGGTGGCTTTTATCGCCTGGACGAAGCATACGCCGAAATGGAACGGCTGCGACAAACCTATCCACAGCTGGTTGCGCATGCCGATACACTTGGATTCACACATGAGAACAGGCCGATTCTGGCCTGGCGCGTCGGCGATCAAAACGGAGTTAAACAGGGCGAGTGCCTTTTGACGGCTCTGCACCACGCGCGGGAACCGGCTTCGTTAACTACTCTTGTTTTTGCACTCTGGGAAATTCTGGAACGACACAAAAACGGCGAACGCGAAATTCAACAGCTGCTTGCCACGCGTGGACTTGTGGTTGTGCCGGTCGTCAATCCGGACGGTTATGCGTTTAACCTGCGGCTTTCACCTCGTGGCGGCGGGCTCTGGCGCAAAAACACGCGCGTCAATGAAGACGGTGAAACCGGTGTTGATCTCAATCGCAATTACGGCCCCGAGGAAGCCTGGGACGCGGCTAACGGCGGCTCGCACGAAAGGACGGAAAGCGAGTTGTACCGCGGTCCGGCGGCGTTTTCAGAACCGGAGACACGCGCGATTCGCGATCTTTGTTTAAGCCGCGACATCCGGATTGCCGTTAACTTTCACTCGTTCGGCGAGCTCTACATTCGCCCATTTTCCTATGTTGAATCGGCTCCTTCCGATTCGCTGGCTTATGACGCTCTCTTCAGACTTGCAAGTCGCGACAACGGCTATTCCGGCGGACGCGATGTGTTAACCGTGCGCTATTCGGCGCGCGGCGTATCCGATGACTGGATGGCGCTCGGCCCCGGGCTGGACAATCCAATTCGCGCCTTTACACCCGAAGTCGGTTCGGCCGACGACGGTTTCTGGCCGCCCGCATGGCGCATACCGCAGATCGGCCGCGACAACCTGACGCTGATTGAGGAAGCCTGGTGGAGCGCCGGCGCCAACCCGCATCTGACCTCGGTTAACATGCCCGACGGCCGGGCCGCGGCCGACAGTTTGCAGCTGAAGTTTAACAACCTGGGCACGCAGATCCTCGCCGCCGGCTGGTCTGTTTCGCTGAGCAGCGGAGACAGTCAGATAGAACTCCCTTCCGGTTTCATTTCTGTTGAACAGGCGCTCGCGCCGGGCGAATCGGCCGTCATTACCCTCCCGGTTAAACAAGCGGCGGAACGTCCCGACGGCAAGACTCTAAACATCCAGGTTGAAATCAGTTTCGACGGCGTTCAGCGGACATACAATGCAAGTCTTCAATTCGGCGAGGCACAGTTGATCGACCTTGCACCGCAAAGCTGGAGCACGGAATCCGGCTGGGGCACCGAAACAGATGCAAACACCCAACAGTCCCTGTTAAGCGACAGCCCCGGCGGCGACTACCCGCGCACGCGCTTCAGAGCCAGTCAAAGCATTGACATCGACTTAACATCCGCGGCGCGCGCCGTGTTTTCGTTTGAAGCGCGCTGGCAGATCGAATCCAATTTTGACGGGTGTTTCATCGAGATTTCGAGCGATGGAGGTGAATCATGGCAGGAACTGGCGAGTGCGGAGATGAAACGGGCGACGGCCTGGCCGGGAAGCGCGCAGACCGCGGGCCGTTGGTATCTGCAGGGCGCGCGGCTCGACTGGAGTCGGCTTGACATTGCTCTCGATCAGTTCGCCGGCAAACGCATAAAGCTCCGCTTCGGCATGGCGGCGGACGCGGCCAACCAGTTCGACGGCATCCAGCTGCGCAAGCTTTTTGTGCGCGCATTCAACAATAAAACTGCAATTTCGACCAATACAACGTCGTTTAACATTTCGCCGAATCCGCTGGCTTTTGACAAGCCATTGCAGTTAACAATCGCCCCGGGGACGGACCTGCGGGATGCGCGCGTCATCATCTACAACCTTTTCGGCGCACACGTGCTGGACCGCGCGCTCAGCGACTTCTCGCGCCGCGGTGAGACTTTTTATCTGCCGCTGCGGGAACTGGGCACCGGTCGTTATCTGATCGTTCTGGACACGCCTTTCGGCGCCGACAGCACGCCACTGTTAATCATCCGCTGAGGCAGCAAACACAGCTGCGAACACTTCACAGACTGTTTGTCCTTGCCTGCATTTCCGATCACTTCGCCGCGAACGCGGCTTGTTTTTCCCTTTTGGTTGTCAGTGAGTTTCAAACCAAAAGATTTGCAGCAGCTCCAGGCTGTTGAGTCCGGCGGTTTTAAACAGGGTCTGGTGTTGAAAACACAAACACACAGAGGCGGACTGCGCGACTTGTGGTTTCTATCTACGGGACTAACAAGAGAATGCCTTTGTCAAGACAAAGCAGCAGCGCACCAAGGCAAACACATAAAAAACGGGCCTTCAATCCGGAGATCAAAGGCCCGCCTGTTAATGTCTTGTCGGAAACGACGCAGTGTTAACAGCAAATTCCGCGGTTATTCGAACGCGGCAATGCCGGTGATATCCTGTCCCAGAATAAGGGTGTGAATATCGTGCGTGCCTTCGTAGGTTTTAACAGTTTCCAGGTTGGCCATGTGGCGCATGACGGGGTATTCCGAGAGGATGCCGTTGGCGCCGTGCAGATCGCGGGCAACGCGGGCGCAATCCAGCGCCATGGCGACGTTATTGCGCTTAGCAAGTGAGACGTGCTGCGGACGCAGTTTACCTTCGTCTTTTAACTGCGCCAGGCGGTGCACCAGCAGTTGCCCTTTTGTGATTTCGTTTAACATTTCGACCAGTTTTTGCTGCACGAGCTGGAACGAGCCGATCGGTTTGCCGAATTGGATGCGGCTTTTAGCGTAGTTAACCGAGCTTTCGTAGACGGACATTGCCGCACCGATAGCGCCCCAGGAAATGCCGTAGCGCGCCTGAGTTAAACAGGACAGCGGGCCGCGCATACCGGCCACTCCCGGAAGGAGATTTTCCTCCGGCACTTCACAGTCCTGAAAGATCAGTTCGGAGGTGACGGAGGCGCGCAGCGAGTGTTTGCCTTTCATCGTCTGCGTGCTGAATCCTTTGAAGCCTTTTTCGACCAGAAAGCCGTGGACCTTGCCTTCGAGTTTGGCCCAGACAACGGCCACATCCGAGAGGCAGCCGTTGGTAATCCACATTTTGGCGCCGTTGAGGATAAAACCTCCGTCCGTGCGTTCGGCGGTGGTGATCATGCCGGTGGGGTTGGAGCCGAAATCGGGTTCGGTCAGACCAAAACAGCCGATTGCATCGGCGGAAGCGAGGCGCGGCAACCACTTGCGGCGATGTTCTTCCGAGCCATAGGTGTAGATCGGGTACATGACGAGTGATGACTGCACGGAGGCAAAGGAGCGGACCGCGGAATCGCCGCGTTCGAGTTCCTGCATGGCCAGGCCGTAGACGACGTTGTTGGCCCCGGCGCAGCCGTATTCTTCGGGCAGCGTCACGCCGAAGAGCCCCATTTCCGCCATTTTGGCGGCCAGTTCCATCGGAAATGTTCCGGCCTGATAGTGTTCCTCGATAACCGGCACGACTTCGTTATCGACAAAATCGCGCACGGTCTGGCGCACGATCAGTTCGTCTTCGTGCAGTAAATCATCCAGTTGGAAATAATCGACACCCTGAAATCCCATGATCGCTTCGAGCTCCCCGACCGGATTGGACACGCCGCAACGGTGGAATAGTTATGCGTTTTAGAAACTAGAGTTCGGCAATTTACGGAAATCGTAGTCGTCGTAAAAGGATCCCAAATCGAATGGTTCTGTGAGCGCTCCGCGGCGGGTTCATTTTTCACGAGCGGGGCGGTAAAGGTTCCATATTGTACCGGACATTTGTTTTGGCGTATCAGTTGCGTATATTTGCAGTCTTCGTAGTGAAGCAGTGGGCCTATTGCGCCCATTTTTTATTACGAGGCGTTTCAGTGGCCTATTTCAGGGCCAAAGGAGTGGTCGATCTTGCACCAGTTGCAGACTGAAATCGAGTCCATCTGCGCCGCGGCGGGCACGCATCTGATTGAGCTTGCGATGCGCGGCGACAAACGCCGACCGGTCGTCGAAGTGTACGTCGACAGCGAAGAAGGCGTTGACCTGGCCACATGCGGGACGATCAGTTCAAAGATCGATGTCTTGCTGGCGTCCGTGGAAGGCTTTTCCGAGCAGTACAGACTCAACGTGTCCTCGCCGGGGGTCGACCGACCGATGAAAGCCCTCTGGCAGCTGCGCAAACACATCGGGCGCACGCTGATTGTGACGCTCGGGGACGGTGAAAAAATCCGCGCCGTGCTTGCAGATGTGACGGAAGACGGCCTGAAACTGGAAGCCGCCGGACGCAAGAAAAAATCGACGACAAACAAAGAAGTCGCCAACCTGAAGGAAACGCAGGAGTTGGCGCAGGAAAATTTCCAATCGGCCGTGGTCGAGATCGCCTGGTAAGCGACGCAAGACGACGACCGCGGAGCGCAGGCCGCTCCGCGACACGATGTTCCCTTTTTGCAAGAGCAATGTAATCTATGGCACGCAGGACCAAGCCAAAGTTCGATAAGAAGCTGATCGTGGAAGCCTTTGCCGATATGGCCAAGGCGCGCAACATCGATCGCGAACTTCTCCAGGGTATCATTAAAGAGACCCTGTCCATGCTTGTGCGCAAGAAATTCAGCCCCGAGGCTGAGTTCGAGATCGTCGTGGACATGGAAAAAGGCGACATCGAGATTTACCTGATCAAAACCGTGGTGACGGAAGTCGAAGACTCGGCCACGCAGATTCTGGTCAGCGATGCCAACCTGGGTGCGGAAGAGTATGAAGAAGGCGATGAATTTCTGGAGGAAATCACGCTGGAGAACATTGCCGACAACTTTGGACGCCGCCTGATCAATATGGCCGGGCAGGCGCTCAACCAGCGCATCCGCGACATCGAAAAAGAAAACGTGTACAACGAGTACATCGAAAAAGTCAATGAGATCATCATTGGCGAGATTTACCAGGTGCGCCGCAGCGACGTGTTTTTGCTGCACAACCACATTGAGCTGCGCCTGCCGCGCGAAGAGCAGATTCCCGGCGAGCGCTATCGCAAGAACGAACCGCTGCGCGCGATCATCAAAGAAATTCGCCGTCAGGGCGGCCCGAGCAACGCTCCCGAGATTGTGGTCTCGCGGGCGGACAACGAGTTCCTGGCGCGACTGTTTGAGATTGAAATCCCCGAGATCTACGACGGCCTGATTGAAATCAAGGGCATTGCCCGCGAACCGGGCGAACGCGCCAAGGTCGCGGTGTTTTCCTACGACGATCGCATCGACCCGGTCGGCGCCTGCGTCGGGATGAAAGGGATTCGCATTCACTCAATCGTCCGCGAGTTGAACAACGAGAACATCGATGTTATCAACTTCTCGGACGAACCCGCCGTGTACATTTCCCGCGCGCTGGCTCCGGCCCGCATCAAGGAAATTCAGGTGGAAGAAGAAACCCGCAGCGCCACGGTGCTGGTCTCCGACGAACAGGTCTCACTGGCGATCGGTAAAAACGGCCAGAACGT
The DNA here is from genome assembly GCA_030430495.1 of bacterium. GTDB lineage: Bacteria > Bacteroidota > Ignavibacteria > Kapaibacteriales > UBA7675 > JAUIKM01. The sequence goes on from JAUIKM010000018.1 coordinate 82,818, forward strand.
GCGCCTGGCGTCGAAGCTGACGGGTTATTCGATTTCAGTGGTGAAAGAAGGCGGCGAGGACATTGAGTTGATCGAATTCCGCGAGGAACTCGGCCGCGAACTGTATTCGAACTTCATCAACGCTGAGATTGATACGGCGCGCGAATTTCTTGAGGCCGACCCCGAGTATCTGCTGCAGGTTCCGGGACTGTCCAAGGACAAGATTATCGAGCTGCGCCGCATCATGCTGGAAGAATTTGAAGAGGAAGATTCGCCGGAAATCATTGAGCTCATCAAGAACGCTTATGATCCCGGTGCGACGAACAAAGACGCGGCCGCTCCCGCTGCCGACGGCGCCGCGTCTGATGACAGCCCCAATACAAGCGACAACACTGACGGCGGCGCCGCACAAGACAGCGAGCAACCGTCCCTCCCCGATCCTGCCATGACGGCGGTACCGGAAGCGACTCCCGACATAGCCGGCGCGAACAGCGCGGCCGGTGATTCCGGCGAGGAGTCCACAAAAGCATGAGAGCGGTAGACGACAGCGCGCGACGCGTGTCGTCGCGTGCGTAGTGCTGCCGGGAAAGCCTGGTTATTGATTCACACGCGCTGCACTATGCGGCGTTCTTCTTCTGCTGTATCACATTGTACGGCGGACACTCGACGACTGCGATGCGAGCATTGCGGCCGGGTGCACATTTTATCTGGTTGATTGGACTCTATGGCGAAAAAAGGGGTCAGACTCTTTAAGCTTGCATCTCAGATCAATGTCGGTAAAGACCGCATTGTGACTTTGCTGACGGCAAAGGGCCACGAGATACAAAACAAACCAACCGCGATGTTGACGCCGGAAATGGTCGGCATCGTGATGGAAAACTTCCACAAGGAAGCTGAACTGGCGGCAACCATCGACAGCAAGATGGAAGCGCACCGCCGTGTCCGGCAGGATGAACTGGACGCCGAAGCCGCTGCCGAAAGCACCGCCGGCGCCACAACTGTGGACGGCGCTCAACCCGCCGCTGAAACAAAGGTTGAAGCCGAAGCTCCGGCTGCGGAAGCGGCTCCCGAAGCCGCACCTGAACCACAAGCCGCCGAGGCCGAAACCACCAGCCCGGCCGTCGAGGAAGTTCAGGCGAAACAAGCCGACAGCGATGCGGATGCCCAGCCCGCCGCTGAAGCCCAGGAGGCGCCGGTCCAGGCCGAGGCTGAAAGCGATGATGCCACCGTACAGGTCGGTACCGTCATCGAAATTAAGGACCAGGACATTGGTCGCGGTCGCCGCAAACGCGGTAAAACCAAAGCTGCCGAAGCCGAGGAACAGGCCGCTGCGGAAGAAACCGCTCCCGCCAAAGCCACAACCGGCAAAAGTAAAAAGGCCGAGCCCGAAGAAGCGCCGGCTGAAGTCGTTGAAGCGCCTGTGGCCGCAATGACCGAAGAAGTCGGGAAACCGGCTGAGGTCAGCGCCGAGAAGGAAACACCCGCCGAAGAAGCCGAAGCCGCGGCAGCCGAAGCCCCCACAGCCGAAGCCCCCACAGCCGAAGCCCCCACAGCCGAAGCCCAGACAGCCCAAGCCCCGGCAGCCGAAGAAATAACGGCAGCCGCCGAGGAGGACGTTGTTCCTGAAGCGTCGACCGACGACACGGAGCAAGCCGACACCGGCGATGACTCCGACGAGAGCGGCGAAAGCGACAAGGGCGAGTCCGACGAAGCCGTGGCGGAAGATGCCGGCGACGACGAAGATTCCGAAGATGGCACGGGACGCAAGCGCAAACGCAAACGCAAGATTGCCGAGATTGAATACCAGGCTGGTGAAGCGCCGACGCTCAAAGGCCTGACCATTCTTGGAAAAATCGACCTCGTGTCCAAGTCCAAGAAAAAAGACGCCGGTAAAAAACGCAGCAAAACCAAGGACAAGGAAGCGGAACCGGGCGGCGCTCTCTTCGCCAAGCGCGACAAAGACGAACTCGATCCCAAACTGCTGGCTACGTCCGAGAACGGCGGAGCCGGAGCCGACGACGTGGACGGCAAAGGCAAACGCCGACGCAAAAAAGGCAAAAAAGTCAAGGTCAGCCAGGAGGACGTCGACAAGGCAATCCGCAAAACACTGTCTGCTTCGGACGCCTCCGGTGCTTCCAGCCGCAGTAAAATGCGTCAGCGCCGTCGCCAGGAACGTGCCGAAGAGCAGGAACGCCTGCGCGAACAGGAAGAACTCGACCAGCAGGTCCTGGCCGTAACGGAATTCATTACCGTTGCGGAACTGGCCAACCTGATGGATACCGCGACCAACGAGGTCATCCTGACCTGTATGACACTCGGCCTGATGGTGTCCATCAACCAACGCCTCGACAAAGACACTATTATGCTCATCGCCGATGACTACGGCTATGAGGTGGAATTTGTCGACGAGCTGTCGGACGATTCAATCGTCGACGAGGATGATCCGGAAGAAACGCTCAAACCGCGTGCGCCGATCGTCACGATCATGGGCCACGTTGACCACGGTAAAACTTCGCTGCTTGACTACGTGCGCGAAACGAACGTGGTGGCCGGTGAGGCCGGCGGTATCACGCAGCACATCGGTGCATACAAGGTCAAAGTCGGTGCGGACGATCGCGAGATCGCATTCCTCGATACGCCGGGTCACCAGGCCTTTACGGCCATGCGCGCCCGCGGCGCCCAGGTGACGGACATCGTCGTCCTGATCGTGTCGGCCGACGACAGCGTCATGCCGCAGACCAAGGAAGCTATCAGTCACGCCCGTGCGGCCAACGTGCCGATGGTCGTCGCCATCAACAAAATTGACCGTCCCGAATCAAACCCCGACCGCATTCGCCAGCAGCTCGCCGATATCGACGTGCTGGTGGAAGACTGGGGCGGCAAGGTTCAGGTGGCCGAAATCTCGGCTAAAACCGGACAAAATATCGATGTCCTGCTCGAGAAGATTCTGCTCGAAGCTGAGATGCTCGACGTGAAAGCACGTCCGGACCGCGCCGCGCGCGGAACGATTATTGAATCGAAGATCGACAAAGGCAAGGGCCCGGTTGCCACGGCGATTATCCAGAAAGGTACGCTCAATGTAGGCGACGCCTTCCTGTGCGGCGTTTACTCCGGCCGCGTACGCGCCATGCTGGACGAACGCGGGCACCGCGTCGACACCGCCGGTCCTTCAACGCCGGTACAGATTCTCGGCTTTGACGGTGCGCCGCAGGCCGGCGATCAGTTTGTCGGCATGGACTCCGAAAGCGAAGCCAAACAACTTTCGGTCAAACGGCAACAAATCAAGCGTGAACAGGCGTTTAAGCAGATTCGCCACATCACCCTGGACGACATTGCCAGCCAGATCGAATCCGGCGGTGTGCAGGATTTGCCGATCATTCTGAAAGCCGACGCCGACGGTTCGGTCGAAGCGCTCTCAGACGCCCTGCAAAAACTGTCCACGAGCGAAGTCCGCATCGCAGTTATTCACAAAGGCGTCGGTGCGATCACGGAATCGGACATCATGCTGGCGGCCGCGTCAAACGCAATTGTGATCGGTTTCCACATCCGCCCCACTCCCCAGGCCAAACGCCTGGCCGAGAGCGAAGGCGTGGACATCCGCATCTACCGCATCATCTACGACTGTATCAACGAAATCAAGCTCGCGCTGGAAGGTCTTCTGCGTCCAGAAATCAAAGAAGAAGTTTCGGGCACGGTGGAAGTTCGCGACGTCTTCAAGATTTCCAAAGTCGGTACAATCGCCGGTTGTTACGTGTCGGACGGAAAAATCCACCGCAACGACACGGTGCGCCTGGTACGCGATGGATTCGATGTGTTTGAAGGCAAAATCTCCTCGCTCAAACGCCACAAGGATGACGCCAAGGAAGTCAACCAGGGCTACGAGTGCGGTATCGGCCTGGAAAACTTCAACGACATCAAAGTCGGCGATATTATCGAGTCGATAAAAATCACCAAAATCAAACGCAAACTGGAACAGGAGACCGAGGGCTGATCCACGGGGTCCGTCCCGCCCTCCAATACGTCATGTCCATTCGCACGGAACGAGTCGCCAGCGTCATACGCGAAGCATTGGCACGCCCGGTGTCCGACCTCGGCAACGAGCTGGACGCCGGCATGGTGTCGATCACGCATGTACGCGTATCCGCCGATCTGCGGCACGCGCGCGTTTACCTGAGCATTTTCAACGGTGCGATGGACCCGACGACCGCGGTAAAGCGCATCAACGAACGCTCCGGCGCGCTGCGTCGGCAGTTGGGCGCCTCGGTCCACCTGCGCTACACGCCTGATCTGAAGTTTTTCGTGGACGACACGCTCGATACGATGGACAGAATCCGTACGCTGCTGGAAGCTACTCCGCCGGCAGCGCCCGAGGACGACGACTCTTCCCTGCCTCACTCCGATTCCGCCGGAGAGCGCGGCACAGACAATACCGATATTGATCGTTCGGCGGACGCTTAAGCCGCAAACTCCAATACGGCTCCCATATCTTCATGATCCTGACTTCCGCAACCCTTTCCCGTTTAGCCGACTGGCTGGAAGCCATTCCGGAAGAAGGCGGCGTGGCTCTTATCGACAAAGCTTCGGGCTGGACGTCCTTTGACGTCGTCGCCAAACTGCGCGGCCTGACCAGGATCCGCAAAATCGGGCACGCCGGCACGCTGGATCCCCTGGCCACTGGTCTTCTGATTGTCTGCCTCGGCAAAGCGACCAAAACTATTCAGGGCTATCAGGACGCCGTCAAACGCTACGAAGCGCTTGTTCGCCTCGGCGCAACAACCAAAACGGATGACGCCGAAGGCGACGAGGAAAACCTGCGCCCAACGGACGGCATCGACGCAGCGAGCATCGCGGCCGCGCTCGAAAAATTCAAAGGCGAGATTGATCAGATTCCGCCGATGTACTCGGCTATCAAGAAAAACGGCGTGCGCATGTACAAACTGGCGCGCAAAGGCCTGGAAGTGGAGCGCAGCCCGCGCCGCGTCGCGATACACGCCATGGAAATGCTGCGCTTTGAGAATCCGGAGCTGGCGCTGGACGTGACCTGCTCCAAGGGCACCTATATCCGGTCTCTGGCACGCGACCTGGGCGAAGAACTTCAGTGCGGCGGGTATCTGAAAGCGCTGCGGCGCACTGCAATCGGAGAATACACAGTCGACAAAGCCGTCACTCTCGATCAGATTGCCGCCGCACTCCGCGCGACGGAACACGACGGCACAACGAATCACGCACATTGATCGGCGGGACATGCAGGTTTATCGCTCTCTGAATGAGATTCCCTTTGACGCGAATTCCGTCGTGACGCTCGGCACATTTGACGGCGTTCACCGCGGACACCGCGCGCTGCTGGATCGGCTGAAAGCACGTGCGGCGGATTTGGGCGCCAGGGCGGTTGTGGCGACGTTCAACCCACATCCACAGCTGGTGCTGAAACGCAACGGCGCGCCTCCCCTGCGCATTCTGAGCACGCTGGAAGAGCGCCTGGAGCTGCTGGAGCGCCACGGCGTGACACATGTGCTGGTCATTGAGTTTACAGAAGAATTTGCGCAGTTGGAGGCTGAGACCTTTCTGACGCGCTACCTGCTGGACGGGATCGGTTGCCGCCACATGATTGTCGGGCACGACCACAATTTCGGCAAAAACCGCCGCGGCGACCTGGAGTTGCTCACACGCCTGTCAGCCGAGCGCGGATTTGACGTTGAGCGCGTTGAGGCGCGCATGGAAGATGCGGAGTCGATCAGCAGCACTCGCATCAGGGGCCTGCTGGCTGAGGGCCGCGTAGAAGAAGCCGCCGGACTGTTGGGATACAACTACGGCGTGCGCGGCACGGTGATTGAAGGCGACGGACGCGGTCGAACGATTGGCCTGCCGACAGCCAACATCAAACCCGACGACGAGCAAAAATTGCTTCCGGGGAACGGCGTGTACTGCGTCGCGGCTCAAATCCCGCCGACAAACAAAAAAGGCCTTGAAATGGCGGCGCAAACAGCGGGAAATACCACGACGGTGTACGGCATGGCCAACATCGGCACCCGCCCCACTTTTACGGATGATAAGGCGGCTGTGCTCGAAGTTCACCTGTTTGACTGGCAAAAAATGATATATAATGAGATTGTTGGCATTTCTTTCTTGAAATTTATCAGAAAAGAACGCAAATTTGCAAGTCTGGATAGTTTTCTTTCTCAGATTGATGCTGACCGTCGTGAATGTAGTGAATATGTGGAGCAACTACGGGCGACCATTTAAGCGGAAAGAACTTGTAAATACTATTGCGAACATTATCTGCGAACAAGGATTCGATGGTAACCAAGGAGCGAAAAGCCGAACTCGTTAAACAATTCGGCAGTGCGGAAAAAGACACCGGCAAAGCCGAAGTGCAAGTTGCACTGCTGACCGAGCACATCAACATGCTTTCAGGGCACCTGAAAGAGCACAAGAAAGACAACCACTCTCGTCGCGGCCTGCTGATGCTGGTAGGTAAACGCCGTAAACTTCTGGATTACCTTGCGCGCACAGACATTGAACGTTATCGCGTCATCATTGGTGAATTGAAACTGCGGCGATAAAAAGACTGATGAACGGCGTACCTCGGTGCGCCGTTTGTTGTTTTGCAGCGCAATAACCCCTGACGACACGAGTCCCGCCTGAGTTAACGCACACAACACATACTATAACTGACAGTGAACCGCCCGAAGTAGAGCTTGCGGCCGGCGCCGCAGAACGACAGAGGGTACTTGAACAGAACACCTGCGGTTCACATACTAATCCCGAGAACGATGATCAAGCGACGCGCCAGTCAGATGCAGTGCGCCCGCGCCGGTAGACAATACGGCGGCGCAACGGCCCTGTTTGTCGATTGACCCTGTTCTCATGCTGAATCTGAGCAATTACTCTATGGAAATTCACAAAGTCTCTACTGAAGTTAACGGAGCGGAACTTTCGCTCGAAGTCGGGCGCTTTGCGCGCCTGGCCGACGCCGCCGTCATGGTACGGCACGGCGACACGATGGTTTTGGTGACCGTGGTGGCAAACCCGGATCAAAACAAAATGGTAGACTTTTTGCCGTTGACGGTTGAATACCGCGAAAAAGCTTCAGCTGCGGGTAAGATTCCCGGCGGCTTTTTCAAACGCGAAGCGCGTCCCTCCGAGCATGAAATTTTGTCGGCGCGTATGATTGACCGCCCGATCCGTCCGATGTTTCCGAAGGGCTGGCGCCATGAGACGCAGGTGATCGCCTCCGTCTATTCTTACGATCAAAAACACGAAGCCGACGTTCTGGCGGCGGTCGGCGCTTCTGCCGCTCTCTCGATCTCGCGCATTCCTTTTGACGGCCCGATTGCCGAAGTGCGCGTAGCTCGCATCGACGGCGAGTTCGTCTGCAACCCGACCCACGAGCAGATTGAAGCGTGCGATATGGAGCTGACGATGGCCGGCACCGCCGACTCCGTCGTGATGGTTGAAGGCGGCGCGCAGGAGATCTCCGAAGACGAATTCGTCGAGGCGCTGGAGTTCGGTAAAGAGCAGATCAGCATGCTGGTTGAACTGCAGAACGAACTGGTCAAGCTCTGCGGCGCGGAAAAACTTGAGTTCAGCCTGCCCGAGCTGCCCGAAGGCCTCGAAGAGGCGGTTGAGTCTCTGGTTGTGGAACAGATGAAAGAACAGGTGCGCGCAGGCGCGCCGAAAGAGATTCGCACCGAACGACGCCGTACACTGGTGGAAGAAACGCGCGAGAAAATCAAAGAAAGCTACGATCCGGAAGAATACCCGGATCACGACATCGACAAGATTGTCGGCAAAATTGTCGGCGACATCGAGAAGCGCGAAATGCGCAGCATGATCCTGAAGGAAGGCAAACGCCTCGACGGCCGCGGCCTGGAGGAAGTACGCCCGATCAATGTGGAAGTCGGTATCCTGCCGCACGCGCACGGCTCGGCTCTGTTCACACGCGGCGAAACCCAATCGCTGGGAACGACGACACTGGGAACGAAGCTGGACGAGCAGATGATCGACGGCCTGAGGCCGACGTACACGAAGCGCTTCCTGCTGCACTACAACTTCCCTCCCTTCAGCACGGGCGAAGCGAAGCGCATCATGGGTACCAGCCGCCGCGAAATCGGCCACGGTCACCTGGCGCAGCGCGCGCTGGAACCGCTGCTGCCGGATTCCGACGAATTCCCCTACACGATCCGCATCGTCAGCGACGTGCTGATGTCGAACGGTTCCTCCTCAATGGCGACAGTGTGCTCCGGCTCACTTTCAATGTTCCAGGCCGGCATTCCCTTCAAAAAAGCCGTTTCCGGCATTGCGATGGGGCTGATCAAGGAAGAAGACGACGTCGCCATCCTGAGCGACATCCTGGGCGACGAAGACTTCCTGGGCGACATGGACTTCAAGGTAGCCGGCTCCTCCGACGGGATCACGGCCTGCCAGATGGACATGAAGATCCAGGGCATTTCGATGGAAGTAGTAAAACGCGCGCTGGCACAGGCCAAAGCTGCGCGCCTGCACATCCTCGACAAAATGAACGAAGTCATCAGCGAGCCGGCGCCCGACCTCTCGCCGTTCGCACCTCGACTCACGACCATTACGATTCCGACCGAAACAATCGGTGCGGTTATCGGGCCGGGCGGCGAAACTATTCGCAAGATCGGCAACGAGTCCGGCGCCACGATCAATATCGAGGACGACGGCCGCGTGATTATCGCCGCCGTGTCCGGCGATTCGGCCCAGATTGCGGTCGAAATGATCAAGATGCTCGTACGCCAGCCCGAAGAAGGCGAAGTGTACACGGGCACCGTCAAGGACATCCGCGAAGGCCTGGGCGCTATCGTGGAATTCCTGCCGAAAAAACAGGGCCTGCTGCACATTTCGCAGATCGATCATCATCGCATCGAGTTTGTGGCGGACGTCCTCAAAGTCGGCGATAAAATCGAAATCAAGCTGCTTGAAATCCAGAACGACGGTAAATTCCGTCTGAGTCGCAAGGCGCTGCTGCCCCTCCCCGAGGGTTTTGAGCCCGAGGAAGATCGCGGTGGCGGACGTCGCTACGGCGGCGGCGGTGGAGATCGCGGCGGACGTCGTTATGGCGGCGGCGGTGATCGCGGCGGATACCGCGGCGGCGACAGAGATCGCGGCGGCGACAGAGGCGGATATCGCGGCGGCGACAGAGACCGCGGCGGCGACAGAGACCGCGGACCCCGTGGCGGCGGCGACAGAGACCGCGACCGCGGACCTCGTGGCGGCGGCGACAGAGACCGCGGACCGCGCGACGGCGGCGACAGAGACCGCGGACCGCGCGACGGCGGCGACAGAGACCGCGGACCGCGCGACGGCGGCGACAGAGACCGCGGACCCCGTGGCGGCGGCGACGACCGCTATTGATCATTGAGCGCGGAAACGATCGATTCAACTCGACAAACGCCGCGTGAAACGCCTCAAAAGTCTAACAGACCTGACACAGCCTCGCTTAACGGCGAGGCTGTGTTGTTTTAAACCACATGGATTCGCAAGGCGGCGGAACCGGGCGGCGGGCCTGAAACAATGGCAAATGCAGGGCGGGAGAAAAAGCAAAGCCCGCTCTGTAAGTGACGAACAGCGCGGGCTTTGGGGGGCTCTTGAAACGATACAAGAAACGTACTCGGAGTGGGACTTGAACCCACACGACCGTTACGGTCTCTGGATTTTAAGTCCAGTGCGTCTGCCATTCCGCCATCCGAGCATGTTGGGCGGCACACTTTGAGCGGCCGCTGCGACGCAGAATAGCTGCGAATATAGCACTTTAATACGAGGGAAAAAAGCGGCCGCGCGGCGGACGCTGCGCCTTGCAACGCGGCGACAAGAGGCTGGATTGAAACGCGAAGACTCAAAACCCGGTGATAAACAAGAAGAACAAACAAGCCGCACAGAACACCAAGCTGAAAGATACTTAAACAGAATACACAAGTGCGGCGAAGTGCTCAAGCGTCAAGGTTGAAGCTGCCGGCAGTCGACACATTTCTGCACTAAAACAAAAAGCCGCCCGAAGGAATCGAGCGGCTTTTATTTTAAACGTTAAACGGAGGGTTTAACGGGGATCAGTTCTCGCGCACTTCCACGAGATCTTCCATGTTCTCATTGGTAACAACAAGCTCAACCAGAGAGTCATCCGCAACGTTAACCATGGCCAGGCCTTCGGGAGTCTGGCGCAGTTCAAATACGTTGGAAAGATCGCCGCTTTCGAGGTCGGAAGAGGAAGCTTTAACCCAGTAGTGACCGTAGACTTCGTAGCCGACTTTCCAGAAAATGGGAAGGAGGCCATTCCAGCCGTACTCAACAACGACGTTGGTCAGATAGTCGCCGCCGGACACGTCAAGCGCGTTGGCGCAGGCTTCCTGAATCTTCGGCGCGCCAAATCCAAAACCAAGGAATACGGGCACTTTGCTCTCACCGCGAGCGATATCCTTGCGGATATATTTACTTTCAATGTCGACATCCTTGGTCGACATGATCGAGAAGTCACGCATCCGCTGATAATAAGCACAGCTGTTTAAGGACATGCCGGCAAAAAGAACCAGCATTGTCAATGCCGCAAACATTCCAAATTTACGCATATGAATTTTTCTCCGTGAACTTCAATATTTGAATTGGATGTCGATCGGGGGCAGCGCTGTTTAAGTTGAATGTACTCGCGCCGACCGACCGGATGATGAAAGTGAATTAGTGGGCTGACTGCGTTTCGGTTTCGAGCGACTGGGCGTGCTCCTGCACGATTTCGTCATTGCTCAATACGGAAATGCGTTTGGCCGGATTCTCGGTGCTTACCAATTGATAACCATCATCACCATACATCATTTCAAATACTTCCTTGCCTTCGAGATCGGCGGCGCTCAGACGACTGGTACGCGCCCAGACTTCCCCTTTGGCTTTGATCTTAAAGTTGTTGATCAGGAACAAGAAAAAACCACCTTCGGAAATCTCGACGTCGGTCAGCAGGTCGCCTTCGCCCAGATCAAGCGCATTTTCAATGGCGTATTCCCAGTGCGCCTGGCGGGAACTGAGCGGAAAAGTAAGGAAAAAGGTGGTGGACGATTCGCCCGTGAACTCACCTTTGCTGACGTATGTTTGCCCCGTCTCAAAATTGCGTGTGCCGAGGACCGTGAACTCACCGGTCACAACGCTACAACTCGAAAGAGTGAACATTGAAGCGGTCAACAAAAGTACAAATGACAATACGGTTCGCCGCATAGAAATTGTCTCCAGAATAGAGTGCAGACAGAATGGATTAACTGGTTGTAATTAATGTCAAGGTATGGACCCGGGCAGCCGGAAGTAGCCGGAAGTAGCCGGAAGTAGCCGGGTCGTAGCAGAATGTCGGGATGGGGGGGAAACGCAGTTTCCCGACAGCGTGTAAATATAGCAAAATGTCCGGCAGCTAGCCAAACATTTCTCATTAATTCTTATGCGTTGCGGATGCAGCCGGATTCTTGGTTCAATAAGTTCTGAATCAATGCCCGGATGCTTCAAAAATGTCACTTCAACTGCGGGGCGGACTTTTGCATTTTTTCTCGGGGAAATTTACCACCACGGGAATCCCGGCCGCCGGCACGGCAATTTGCGCACGGACGCCGTTCAACATTGAACCAAACGGGCCGCCGCGTTTAAGTACGACTGCCACGCCGCGGCGCGCCTGAATTCAAATCACCGCTGCAGCCGGGAACGAGCTGCGGCGAATGACCAGCTTACCAAGCAAGGAATCAGCTATGAATATTCTGACCGTCCCGACGATGGTCCTGCGGGATACCCAATCGTTTTTTGCACAGGTGCGGCTGCGGGAGCGCCTTGGAGAACTGATCGGCTCATTGACGGGTGCGACGGTGCTGTTCCTGGCACTGTTCGGATGTTTGATCGGCGCGTTCCACGGGCCGCTGCACGCGCCGGCGTCGGCGGTCAAACTGCCCCTCCTCTACCTGCTGACGCTGCTGATTACCTTCCCGACGCTCTACGTATTCAACATTCTGTTCGGCGCGCGTTTTTCGATGCGGCAGTACTTCAGTCTGCTGCTGGGCGCCACCGCGATCAACAGCGTACTTCTGCTCGGTTTTGCGCCAATCGGCATCCTGTTTATGCTGACTTCCGACAGTTACCTCATCTTCAAACTCATCAATATTGTAATGCTGGCCATCAGCGGAATGGTGGCGATGCGTTTCTTCTACCAGGGAATGGGACTGATTGACGAGAAGGTGTTTCCCGCGATGCCGCCGCCGGAGTCGACTGACTCGGAAGAAACTCCCGCAGCCGCCCGGAACGCGCTGGAGTTGCGGCGCGAACTCCAACGCCAGAACCGGACGCGGAAGCGCATCATGAAACTTTGGGTCGTGCTCTACGCCCTGGTCGGCAGCCAACTGGCCTGGACGCTCAAGCCGTTTTTCGGCGTGCCGGGCAAGCCATTTGTGCTGTTCGACGACAAAGCCGGCAACTTTTTTACCGACGTGCTGGAAACAATCGCCAAACTGTTGTTCAGTACGGCTTCACACTGAAATCACCTTTGTTTATTTGGCGAACTTCTGGTCCAGCAGAATGGCGTTGCCGTCGGGATCGCGCAGGCTGGCGAACACCGGGGCCTGAGCATGCGCCTCATGGTCGCTGGATTCGTCGGCTTCGTGCTCAAAGGTCACCCCCTGAGACTTGAGACTTTTCTGCACGGCGCGCACATCGTCAGGCTGAAATGTTAACAGGTTGTCCTGCAACATGCCTTCAAACAGTCCGATCTTGGTAGCGCCATTTTGCAGGATCAGCCACTTCTCAGCCATGTTGCCGTCAAGCTGTTCAAATCCGAGTTTGCGATAGAATTCCAGCGACACCGCAATGTCTTCAACTGCCAGACTGATTGAAAATTGACCGAGATTCATCTGTTGTTTCCTCTTCTGTTTAACATTGCAGTAATCCGTTGCCAACGGCTCAGCGTATGCCCTGCGTTTAACTCGCCCGCTCGGGACTGTTAAACACATTGGCAAACAAATCGTCAAAATTAACGCCCCGCTCTATCAGGCTGTTCATACCGACCGGCGCGGGCGGTTTTACGGCGGGCGTCGATTCAAAGGGGCGCAGTTCTTTGCGCCACCACTCCGTCGCCACCCAGCGGTCAAACTTGAAACCGACATGTTCAAACAGCGCGAATTTGCTGTAGCCCGCCGCGCGGTGCAGCGCCTGACTACCCGGATTCGGCAGGCCGATACCCGCCAGCGCCTGGTAGAAACCCTGGCGCAGCATGCAGACGTCGAGTGCGCGGTACAAAATGCGCGCCAGGCCGCGCCGCTGAAAGTCCGAATGCACGTAGACCGACGTCTCGCAGGTCCACTGGTAGCCCTCGCGTTTGCGGTGCGGACCGCAACAAACATAGGCACGCGGCACGTCGGCGGCGTCGACGCAAACCAGCCAGGCGTGCGTGCGATTGCAGAACTCTATGCGTTCGCGCATCTCCGCCGCCGAAGGCGGCTCGGTTTCAAAACTGATGATTGTGTCCAGTACTACCGGCGCGTAGATTTCAGCGACGTGTACGGCGTCGCCGGCGCGCGCGGGACGAATGCGCCAGGAAGTGTTCAAGCGTTTTCACCCTGCAATAAGGTATCGTGACATGTGCGCAGATCCTGTCCGCCTGCCCATACAATCGGCTGAGCGCCGTTGATGACGCAGGCTGCGTTTCCGGGCTGAAAATACAACGGCAATCCTTCCTGTACAACCGACGTGGAAAACCGGCCTCGCAGGAAGCTGCGTGCAGCAGCAGCAGTCCTGTTCAGTTTGCAAGTGACAACCGGTAACTGCGTCGACCGCGTCGGCAGATTCAGAAAAACCGTGTGCGGCTTTTTGTTTAATTGATGACATTAAAGAGTGCCGCTTCGCGTTCCCCGCCGCCTTCGACCTCCAGCACATACACTCCCGTCGCCAGACTGCGCACATCGATCATCTGATATTGTGCGCTGTGCGCCTCGCACCGAAATGTGGTACGAGCGACAAGTCCGCCGTGCATGTTAAACACGCGCAATCGCAGTTCGTGCGAATTGCCGCTGTACAACACAATGCCGATTCTCTCGCTCGCCGGGTTTGGACCAAAGCTGACAATCTGCAGCCCCTGCTCGTTTTTTCCCTGTGGATTGTCCGTCCAGCCCGGTCCGGTCCGGAAGCTGACCGAATTCGACCACAAACCCGAAGCTCCGTTGCTGACGCTGCGACCGCGTACAAACAACAATTTGTTTTCCGGCAGACTTGTTAACACGGCACTCGGCAGACTATCGGTATAGGTAATTGTATAAAGCGGCCGGCACATGGAGGTGTCATCGGAAACCTCAAGCTGAAGGTTTTCATGCGGTTTAAGCCCCTGTGACAGAATTACGACCTCATCGGGGTCGTGCAAAGGCAGTGATTCGCTCAGTTTGATCTCAACATGAGAGTTCGGATGCAGCGAACTTCCAGGCTCGTCCTGCAGGTCAAATTCCAGCAGGCCGCCGGCAACAATGGTCGCGTGATCGAGCTGGACAGCGCTGAACAACTCTCCATTGAGTTTGGCCGCACGAACAAATTTTGAGTCCGGTGATTCTCTCTCGGCGCGGATGACAAAACTCGAGCCGGGATAGTATCGCCGGTCCAGATGCAGAGTCACTTCCTCAAACAGCGGACTACTAACCTGGTAGAATGTTCCTCCGGGATAATCCGGGTAAAAACCCAGCGCCGCAAACAGATACCAGGCCGAGAGACCGCCGGCGTCGTCGCTGCCCGGCAGCCCGCCCGCACCCGCGCTAAAAAACTCCCGCATCATACTGCGGGTGGTCTCGACGCTGCGCCACTGCTCGCCCGGCAGGTAGTTAAACAAAAATGGAAATGCCAGATTGTGCTGGTTCCACGCAAAACGTCCCTCGGAAAAATACTCCTGCAACGCGCTCAGCCAGCGCTCCTCTCCCATCAGGCGGATGAGTCCCGGCTGGTCGTGCGGTACAAAAAATCGATAGTTCCAGGCGCTACCTTCCGTGAATCCGGGGCCGCCGGCCAACAACCTTCCGCTCGTCAGCTCGTGCTCGTGTTGCTCCGGATCAAAAGGCTCAAACCATCCCCCCGACGCCAGACGCGGCCGAAAAAAACCGGTCGACGCGTCAAAACTGTTAACATATGTGCGGGAACGCAGCTCCAGCAATTCGGCCTCCTGTGTCCGGCACATTCCACGCGCCATTTCCGCCAGCGCGGCGTCGGCCAGGCAGTACTCCTGCATGACTGAAACGCCTGCGTCCGAAAAGAAAATATGTTCCTCGCTGTAGGGTATGTAACCATGCGTCATGTACTTCGCATCTTCAGGCCGCCCGGGATTGCGGTTAACATCCACAAAAGCGCTCTTAACGACTGCCTCAAATGCCAGTTCCTCGTCAAATCCGCGCAGACCTTTGTTGTAGGAATCGGCAATGACGACGGCGGCCGGATCGCCGATCATGACGTGTGTGTCCGTCCCGGAGATTTCCCATAACGGCAGCCAGCCGGCTTCGCGGTAGTGCTCAAGCATGGAGCGCACCATGTTGTTCTGCTGCTCGGGATACACTAATGTTAAAAAAGGATGCACCGTCCGGTAGGTGTCCCACAGCGAGAACAGCGTGTGCCGCGTAAAACCGTTCGCCTGTTTAACTCCGCCGTTGCTCACGTCCGGGTATTCGCCGTTCACATCGTTGAACACATTCGGATGTATCAACGTGTGATACAGGGCCGAATAAAAAATCGTCTTGTTGTCCTCGTTGTCGTCCCTGACCTCCACACGGCTGATCGTCTCATTCCACTCGGCATAAGCGTCCGCCGCCACGCGATCAAATTCCCGGTTGTCGAGCTCAGTCTCCAGGTTCAGGCGCGCATTGTCGATGCTGACATAGGAAATGCCGACCTTGACGCATATCTCCTCGCCTTCTTCGGTGTTAAATCGCAGGCAGGCGCCAATGTCGTCGCCCTCCACGGCGGGCATTTCATCGGCGCGGTAAAACTGCGTTCCGCTCCAGACGCGCGCTGTAAGCGACGGCTTGGAGAATCGCGCAAAAAAGTAAGTCGTTTCGTATGTTGGAATTCCCCAGAAGTCGCCGCCGGACTTGTATCCAACCAGAGTCGAATCGTCGAGCAGCTCAATGTAAGCCTTGTGTGTCGCCGTCAGACCACCGGTCACGTCGAACAGAATGTTAGCGTCGCCGTCGCGCTGTGGGAACGCAAATCGCGTCATGCCCACGCGTTTGGTGCTGGTCAGTTCGACATCGATGTCGTAACTCAGCAGAGTCGTGGAAAAGTATCCCGCCCGCGCCCTGGTCAATGTTCCGGAATAGACGGAGGCGTTCTCTTCTTTTTCGGTGGACGGCTCGCCCGTCGTAGCCATGAGCAGCAGATTGCCCCAGCCCGAACAGCCCGGGCCGCTCACGTCCGTGTGCACAAATCCGTAAATGAAAGGATCCGACGCAAAAAAGCCACTGACGCTGCCCCCGTTTGTGTAGGGCGTCAACTGTACCATTCCCCAGGGCACACAAGGCCCCGGAAACGTGAAAGCTCCCCGCAGCGTGCCTATCATCGGATCGATATACCGCGCAAAATCCGTCGTCTGCGCCACGGCTTGTGCGCCGCCAATAATCAACATCAGGGCAGTGATCAGAACGTTCAAACACCCCGTCTTTGCCAATCTCATAGACCTCTCGCTCTCATGCAGTATCCGACTGAACCCGACAACCACCGCTGCCCGACCCGCGACCAAACTGCTGCTCAAATGGTCGTCCGGGTGCAAATTCAGAAATTCTGGGCCAATAATCAGATTCGCTGCCTGAAAATTTGGGGGAATGCTGCGCGCGTGCCGACTTGTCTACAGCAGTAAACCTGCCGGAACGGCTCTCGTTGCGGCATAATAGCGTGCACTCATCCGTAAGTGCACCTATCGCTGCCTGCGCAGCACCCTTCCAATTTCTCCATTCCGCAGTTTTTTCCTATTCTTCGGCGTTTTTGAGTTCCATCGAGCGCTGTACTGCTTCAAATATCCGCCGGATTGCACCATGAAGATCATGACTCCTGCCGCGGGCAGACTGTCCTTTTCCACTGCCTTGATTGGCTTGATTTTTTTGTTTGTCACGGGGTCGGAAATCGTCGACGCCCAGGAGTCGGCCGCGGGCCTGAACAGCAAACAGCAGCCGAATCCCCTGCCCCTGCCCAGTTCCATGCCCCTCGCCGCATTTGAGGTGCGGGTCTTTAAATTCCTGCAGAGCCGCGAATACGAGAACCTCGGCTGGGCGCGCGACAAAGGCATTCGCCCGACGGGACCGTACATTCAGAACCGCTCGTACAACAACCACCCCGCCGTCAGAATCTACTACTCGCCCGGCCTCATGCGCTGGCTGGCCGCCGGACGCAAGGGCGAGATTCCCCAGAATGCCATGATAATCAAGGAAATGCACAATGCGCCCGCCGATCAGTACTACATCGATTCGACGCTGAGCTATCGCAACGAAGACCTCGTGCAGTCCACCGTCGACGCCGGATTCTCCGCCTGGACGATCATGATTCGCGACACCGCGGGCGCGCACGACGGCTGGTACTGGGGTTATGTCTCCGGCGATCCGGCGTATCAGAAACCCGACACAAATATGTTTGAGTATCCCGATCAGGGATTCGGGCAGTACTGCGCGCGCTGCCACGCCTCGGCGGCCGACAACCTGACGTTTTCGAGCCTGACCAATATCGAGGGGTTTGACGGCAATCCGCTGACGTACACCAACGACGGCTCGTGGAACGACCTGCGCACGCGCCGCCACGCCGAGCTGATGTCCTCACACAAACAAATTTACGAGATCGACGAAGTCTTCAGCAATCAGCTGGATATCTTTGCCAAAGTCTCCTCGCGGCAGGCGCATGCCGAGTTTGTGCGCCAGATTTCCGCCGGAAATCGGCCGCCGGCGTTTAAGGACGTCGTGCCGATTCCGCCGGTCGGTTACGATCACGTCGTGGCGCACAATGGCGCGGATCAACAGTTTATCACCTCGGATCAGTGCCTGGGCTGTCACTCGGGATTTGAAGCCGTCACCGGCTGGGAAATGTTCAACGTGGCGGACAAAGACACCGCCAACCTCTCGCCCTACGGCGAGTGGCGCTGGTCGATGATGGGCCTGGCGGGGCGCGATCCCGTCTTTTTTGCACAGCAGGAAAGCGAACGCGTTCTGCAGCCCACGCGCGCCGACGAAATCACAAATCTCTGTTTTCACTGTCATGGCGTCATGGGGCAGCGCCAATTCCGCCGCGATACCGACAGCAGCGCATTCTTCCGCGAGGAGTTTGTGTTCGCCACCCCGCAGAACGATCCTGCGCACGCCACGTACGGCGCGCTGGCGCGCGACGGCATATCCTGTCTGGTTTGCCACCAGATGGTCGACGACGGCAACAAAACAATTTTCCCGATTGAAACCGGCGATTTCCACGTCGGCAGCGCCGATACGCTGCACGGCCCCTACGAGATGGTCGCCGCACATGCGATGGAAGAAAGCCTCGGCATCACGCCGGTCTACAATCCCTACATCAAATCTTCGCGCGTCTGCGGCTCCTGCCACACCGTACACCTGCCGGTGTTTAACGCCAAGGGTGAACAGGTCGGCGATCGCTACGAGCAGACGACCTATCTGGAGTGGTTAAACAGCGCGTATTCAGATGAAGGCAAGGCCAAAGACGTCGCGCCCAGATCCTGTCAGAACTGCCACATGCCGCAGACCTATCACGGCAAAAAACTACAGTTCCAGGTGGCGACGATTGAGGACCAGGACTACCCCGCCGCCGATCACCTGGCGCCGATGGAAAACATAACGGTCCGCAACCGCAAGGACTACAGCCGCCACACGCTGCTCGGCGTCAATGTCTTTGTGATGGAAATGTTCCAGCAGTTTAACGGTGTCCTCGGCGTGCGCCTGTCCGACTACATGAGCGGCCGCGCCGACGGCCTGCAGCGCGCCATTAAAAACGCCGACGAACAGGCCAAACGCGAAACCGCCGAGTTAACAATCACCGAACTTAAACACAACGGCGACAAGTCCGTCGATGTTAACATTCGCGTGCAAAACCTCGTCGGCCACAAGTTTCCGTCGGGAGTCGGCTTCAGGCGGGCGTTTATGCGCGTCGAACTCCTTGACAAACAAAAAGGACAGGTCCTGTGGGCGTCCGGAAGAAACAATGCCGTCGGCGTCATCGTCGATGAAAACGACCAGCCGCTGCCCTCCGAATTTTTTGAGACAGTCAACGGAAAACAGGTCTACGAACCGCACTACGACCTGATTACCAAACAAAACCAGGTGCAGATCTACCAGGAACTCGCACGCAATCCCGAAGGGTATTTTACCACGAGTTTTGTCGCCATCGACGAAGTGCCCAAGGACAATCGCCTGTTGCCGCGCGGCTGGAGCAACAATGGACCGTCCCACGAACTGACCGAACCCGAGGGACGCGCCGCCGACGATCCGCTGTACAACAACGGCAGCGGCGCCGATGAAATCACCTATCGCATTCCGCTGCCGCCCGGAGACGACCGCAATCTGGAAGTGCGCGCCGCGCTGTTTTATCAGTCGATTCCGCCCTTCTACCTGCGCGATCGTTTTACCACCGCCAAAGACGGCAAGCGCGCCATCGACGGCGACGACACGCAGCGCCTGCTCTACCTGACGAGCCATATCGACTACAGCGACACGCCGGCCGACGGCTGGATTCTGCTGATCAACGAGGTGAAAAAAGATCTGTAAACCGGCGGGAGTTTCGCAGCACTCAGCTTTTGAAATCCATGTAATATTTGCACCTGACGCAGTGTTTCGATATTTTCCGACACCTGCACTCGGAAACAATTACCACGTGTTCCGCTTCAGTTCTTACATGGAGAATTCATGGAATTTTTAAACGTCCCCATGACGGTGCTGCGCCGTACCAAGCGATTCTTTAAGGAAATCCGCAAGAAGATTCAGATCAAACCCAAGATCAAATCGCTGCTGGCCGCCAATGCAGTGTTTTTTGCCATTTACGGCTGTATTATCGGCGCATTCAGCAGTTTGCCGCAGGCGATGTCCTCCGCGGTAAAACTGCCGCTGCTGTTCATGCTGACGCTGATTGTGTCGTTCCCGACGCTCTACATCATCAATCTGCTGCAGGGCTCGCGCAATACCATCGGCCAGTACTTTGCGCTGATTCTCGGCTCCACGGCCGTGACGAGCGTGCTGCTGCTCGGTTTTGCGCCGATCACGATCCTGTTCATGATAACCTCCGATCACTACCAGTTTTTCAAGATTCTCAATGTGCTGCTGTTCACCTTCGCCGGATTCGCCGGCATGAAGTTCTTCTACCGCGGCGTGCAGTCGATCGAGGAAAGTCCGCAGAGCGAGCTGCTGTCCGAAGGAAAAGCCGATGATGGGCAGCACCCTCAAGTCATTGAAAATAAAGATGTTACGGACGCCGAAGCGCTGGAGTCGGCAGACGACATGGACAATCCGGAGGACGAAAGTGAAATTGATGTTGCAGAAGACCGCATTCGGGCCTTCCTCCCGGAATCGCGCCGCGACGAGGAACTATACTTTGACGATGACTTCGATGACGACGACGACGACGATGAAGACCAGGGGCACGTGCGCAACAAACCGCGCTATCTGCTGACGCCGGCGCAAAAACGCGCGCTGGGACGTCGCCGCACCTTGCGCGTCTGGGTCATGCTCTACGGCCTGGTAGGCAGTCAACTGGCCTGGGTGTTGCGGCCATTCTTCGGCGCGCCCGGCGAGGAGTTCGAGATTTTCCGCACAATCGACGGCAATTTTTTCACAAATATTATCGACGCGCTGGCGCGGATTTTCGGCTTTAAATAGGCCTTTTCCCCACTCAGCTCAGGAGCTGAAAAAACAGGTAGAGCAGCAGGATTCCAACGATGGATGCCACGAAGTAACGCGTCCATCGAATGTCCTCGCGCGATTCGGGGCTGAACTCGTCGTCGATAACGCTGCGCACGATGCTGCGCAGTTCCGCGGCCGGCAGGTCGCTGACTTCGCGCATGGAGGCGACGATGATGTCGACGCGTTCTTCGCGATCGCGCGCTTCGAGCAGTTCCTGTTCGCGCGACACCACAAAGTCGTGGATTTTTGTATAGCTGCTTTTGTCGATTGTATTCATGGCGGCGCCGTAGTTGGACAGCCCGCAGGCTGCATTGTTGAACGTCGTTTCGGCTTACTGGCATCTGGTCTGTGTGCACAGCGAATGTACGCAGACCAGCGCAAATGTTCAAGTTTGCAGCCGCGGCCTGTGCGCAGCAGTACGTTTGGTTTTGCGGGTGGTTCAGTTTTTGCGGCGGGACCCGGCGGCGGACTTGCCGATTGTAACGCGACGATCTGGCGCTGAAAGACTTCTCACGCGGGGGCTTGCGGTTTGGGACTCGGAGGCTGACAAAAGCGGATTGAAAAGGATTGAGTCAGGCGGCAAATAGTGCATTTTTCCAACACACTGTTAAACACGAACCGGAGTCGTCTCCTACCCGTGACACGACTCCGGTTGCGCCTGATATTCAGGATGCGGATTTTAAACATATTTATACCAGGTAAACAGCGCATGACGCGGGCCATAAGTCTGGACAGTGGCGCCACACTATTGCCGCAAACCGGGGCCGACCTGCGAACATGCGGAATAAAACCAGGGATAAAACGCCGCAGACCGGAACATGGCGATTCAGTATTTAATCAGCAGGCGCAGCAGAACTCTTGCCCTTCTGTTTTACCGGACCCGGCAAAGGCCATCTTGTTAATCGCGCAGGTGAAAGCTGTGCGTCGTCGGGTCTGTTTAACAATACGCGGTCAATCGTGCAGCAGAATCTCGCCGGAGTCCCCGCTGCGCTGGTGAGGCGAACCACATATGCGCCGGCGGGCAAATCGGGCGCAATGTCCAGCGTCTATTCGCAAATCCGGACATTGATACTAGAAAGCAGTTTAACTCGTATTCTTACCGCCCTGTATGTTTACATCAGTCTATATCCGCCCAAACTATTTTAAGGGACTCTTGTTCATCAACAATCCCGAGCGTATGTTGCCTGCCGGCCTTCTTACACAATTCAGACCAAACCCGTTCCGCCCAACTGAATTGTCGCACAAAAAACGAGGTGTAATTCTGCTGAAAACTGTGTGATGACGCTTGCCGGTTCGGCGTCCGACCGATCGTATTACCACGGCGCACTCGTACGATCGATCACCATCTGAACCCGTCAT
>JAUIKM010000019.1 GCA_030430495.1 bacterium
GTTTCCCAGATGCAGTTGATTGCTCTGCCTGATATAGCTTTTCATCAGGAGCGGGTTATAATCGTAAGCCGCAAAGTGAAATCGAGCAAGCACGCGCAAAGAATCGAGCGAAATACTCATTGCCTGCTGTGGATCGGGGGCCGTATTTGGTGTGACGCGTGCTGCCGAATCCATTGCCAGGTATGCCACAAAGCAGTCGAGACTCATGTCGCTGCGATACTCAGGCAGTGTAGAAAGTTCAAGTAGCGGGACGCCGGCTTCCAGTCGCTGCGTGCCATCACCCTTCCATTGGGCAAGTGAGGCACATGGAATAGCAACGAGAATGGTCAAACCGACCACTAAGGCTTTGATTGTTTTCATAGTTTCACCAGGTATCGGTGTAAGTCATGATAAAATAGTGAAATATCTCAATGCCACGATGAGTTAAAAGTGGTTATCCATTGAGTTCTGCATCACGACACAGCTCAAGCAGTGGGACATAGCTGTGTGCTGCGTCAAATCTGAAGTTTAATCTTCAATCCTGCAAGTCATCAGGCAGGGCCGGCGTGACGGCTATCCGTGAACAACCAGAGTCAAAATGGCTGATTCGACTGTGAGTCGGCTGTACATGGCACTTCGCATGATCGGCACTCTGCCCGGTGCAGATCGTGAAATACTTGCCGAGGCCGACGCCGGATTGAATACAACAGTTAACGCCGGCTTCGGCTATCGACTCAGTGCTGTTTCTCTCCGGCTTGTCGTGTGGGGCGTAAATTTAATGATGACGGAACTCAATCAATACCAGTAATCTTCGGCTGTTTCCGCTACTGCGAACGCGACAACAAAACCTTCACGCGCAACCGGAGATTTGACAACGACAGGATCGACAAAATGCATCCGCCACAGTGATTTTATCGACAGCAATGCAATCTGTGTAATGGCGTAATGTGCACTGTTATCAACTTAAAAACACCGGACGCGACGTAAATAAACGGCAAGTGTTTCCACCTTTTTTGCGTATTATGGGCATAAACATCCTGGCAATCATTTTTGTTACTTGCTATAACTCAACAATACGTAGTGAATACGTAGCCACTACGTACTAACTACGTAGTAGTATTTTTCGATGTCCTTCCTCACTATTTTCAGAGATTCAGGAATGATAAAACTTCTACCGCAGGTGATATTACTCATCACTCTGAGCGCGGTGACTGTGGTGAATCTACAGTCACAGACATATTGGGAAAAAGCCGGTGATATGTCGAAAACGGTCAATGTGCTACACGTACATGGAAACGGAACGCTGTACGCGGGTACCAGTGGCGAGGGTTTGCTGGCGTCGACAGACCAGGGAAACACATGGGATTCGATTGACGGTCCTCCGGAAACCGACAGCCCCTCTGTCTTGTCCCTTGCCGAGAACAGTCCTGGGCAGTTGGTCGTAGGCACGGATCAGGGTATTTGGCTCTATCTGACCGATCAAGATCGCTGGGAGGACAACATTCAAGGCGGATTGAAGGAAGATATTGACGTGACAAGCATTCTCGCCATTGGTGAAGAATTCTATCTGATAGGCACCGAGGACGGAATTTTTGTCAAGAAAAATCGCGATGAGAACTGGTCACCAAACAATCGCGGAATCGACTGCCAAATTGAGCAGGTACAGGCGCTGTTCTTGACTCGAACCCGAATATATGTCGGGCTTGACTGTGGAATCTATTACACCGACCGCAATATCAACACGGAATCAGAGTGGCAAAGAGCTGACGTGAGCGGCAGCGTTTATGCAATTGATGGCTTTGACAACGGGAACGTACTTGCGGGCGTTGACAGCAGGATCGAGATGACTTCGGTTGATGATGATGGACTTCTCACCTGGGGCGATGCACCCTTTCCGCTCGATATTGGCGATGACGTCGTGCGGTCGATCTGCGTGACCGATATTGGGACGGTGTTTGCCGCCACGCGCCGTGAAGGCGTGTTTACCTCCGATAATTATGGACTTTCCCCCTGGTTGGATTTTAACAATGGCCTTGCTCCGGATGTACTAATCAACTCCCTGACCAAAGCGCCGGACGGCGTTCTATACCTGGCAACCGACACCGGTGTTTATCGCACGCGCCGAACCCAGACGGAAATTGTTGACCAGTACCTCGGCCCCGGAGATGCGATTGTTACCTGCAATGACAATCCAGGTGAAACAAACAGCTACGTCCTGGGAATCATGAAAGTACGGAATGCCGACATACAGCCGCGCAATGAAAACTGGCAACCGCCGATGTATCACCACCCAACATGGACCAGCGACATCCTCGGTGACATCTTTTCGATTTGCACAGACACCAACGGCAATATCTATGTGGCCGCCACAAGCATTTACCCGGGAGGCCAAACCGATGTCGGAATGGGCGGCGCGGGAGCGGTGTACAAAATTGAAGCGGTGACCAACGAGGTAAGCGTTTACATTGAAACTCTGGACTCAAGCGCTTACGACCCGAATAAGAATGCAATTCCAAATACCGGCCCCGGACTTGGCAGTATTGCATACGACTTCAACAACAAACAGCTTTTCGTCAGCAATTTTGAAGACGGCTGCATTTACAGAATTCAGGATGACCCGGAAAATCCCGGCAAAGGGAAAATTGCAGATAGAATTGATCCTTTGGAACCCGACAACAGGGTTCCAGGTCACGCTCCCAAGGGCGATTTGATCTGGGGACTGGGGGTTAACAAAGGGAGGCTGTTTTACTCCGTCTGGTCAGAGGATGAGTTCGAGAGTTTTAATGTACGGACGGAGCGCAGCAACTCAATTCGCTCCTACGCATTGCTCCCCGACGGAACGGTTGATGAATCGTCCGACGAACTTAACATTGACATGGCCGAGTACAGCCTCGACAACGGCAACTTCACAAGTCCGGTCAGCGATATTGAGTTTAACGTCGCCGGCGATGAAATGCTGCTGGCTGAACGCAGCATGCGAGGCTTCAAATCCAATGCCCACAAATCGCGCATCATGCGCTTTGTTAAAACAGAAAACGGCTCGTGGCAAAAAAGCAGCTCCGATTTCACACCGGGCACAATTTTCACGAATATAGCCGCCGGAGGCTGTGATTTCGGCTACGGCTCGATTGACGACAACAACAACTTCGTTGCCTGTGACAGCACCGTCTGGTTTTCAGTGGATGCCTTCCGCGCATCGTGGGAAGGCCGCGAAGAGGACGGCAACATCTACGGCTTTGCCATGATGCCGCTTGGCGGCGGTGGAAACAGGGATGCGGTTGTCATTGACGCCGATGGCGATACAACAAACAATGTTGTTAAAAGAAACATTGGCGACATCGACATCTATACCGCCCGTTGCGGTACACTCCAAATTAGTTGCGACGACATTACCAGAAACGCAGTAAGAAAAATCAGCTCGAAGGATCCCGACGACCTGCAGTGCTGCTGGGAGCTGGTCTTCTCGATGGAGAAGCCCGAATCGTTGCACAGCATGCGTCTCCGGGTTTTGTCGCCGGGAATACGGTTTTCCGCGGGCGGCGTAGACGTGGCGGAGTGGGGTGTCGCAAGCCTGGACGAAGACGCGGTTGTGTACAACATTTTGCCCAATCCCGAAGTGGTGGCCGGGGAACAGAATAGCGTCACGTTTTGCCTGGAAACAGATCAGGACATTGACCCGACCCAGTTAATCGAGGTTCAGTGGTTTGGCATCGGCGGATCGCCTTGCCGTGATATCATTGAAGTTAATTGTCCGCCCGGCACAAACGGCCAAAATTGCGGCGAGCTGGTCGAAATATCCGAAGCGGAATGCGTCAGCAACCTCGGCGGTGTATCGCATCATTCGGTCAGATTCACAATCAAAAACAACAGCGACAGTTTAATTCGCACAATTCACGTGCGCCCGCCCGCAGGATTCGCAAATGCCGGAATTTTTCCGCGGGACATCGTACTTGACCCTCCACTGAATGCGGGCGTGTCATACACAACCGACCCAATTGACATCTTCGGCCTCAATCTGGACCGCGACTCAAGCATTGCATTCCGTTTTGCGATTTCGACAGACCGCGAATACTACTGCTGCGCTTTTGTGGACACGTTGCGATTCGAAAAATGCATCAGTTGTTGTCAAAACAGCCCCGTACGGGTTGCCCCGAGTTCGCCGCTGGAACGCGTTAACGGGCAGGTTGCGCTGCAAGTGCCGCTCAGGAGAAACTCCAGAGCAATAACACAGATGACGGCGACAGTCGTAAGCTCGATGTTAAACAGCTGCATGTTCACGGAGCGCTGGACTCCGGTTGGCGGGAACATCGTACGAGCGCCGGAACAATGGAACCGGCTCCCGCGAGTGGATATGCCGCGGCCGGAATCGCAATTGTCCGCAGGGCTGACCTTCGACAACGGCGGGACGGTTAACACGCGCTTCGACTGTGTGTCGTACGGTTACGTCCCCGGCGGAGTGTTGCCCGTCGAACCGCTGGTGCTGCGGCTCGAGTTCCCCCAGGTTGCCGATGCGGGAGGATGCAGTGAAGACACACTCTACTTTGCCATGCGCTATCAATTCACGGATGTTAACTGCGTAACTTGCGACACACTGGTGTGGTACTACCTGACGCGCAACGGCACGGTATTCGACGACCCGCTTCTCGCCGGTCCGCCGCTGGTCACCGGCAACTCGAAGCTCAATTCCGCCGATGTGATCCAAAGCGGTCGGGGTCCTGGTTCCGATGCCGGCTTTGCGAGCCTGGTCATGCAGGACAACAACAGCGGCGTCCTGACTATTCGCACGGGTAACACGTCGGAAATCAGCATCGAAGGTTTCCGCTTCGAAACGGATCAGAACATTAGAATTGTTAATTTTGATCCTCCACCCGGAGTCTGTCCGGATTTCGAACTGATCGAATACCAAGCCACAGTCAACTGCGGCGCAATGGAAGAGGGCGAGCATGACTTTAACGTCAGGTTTAACAGAAACGGCGCAACCGCCTTCAACTGCAAACTCTATGTGCAGTTGTCGTACACCGATGCTTTGGACGGTGAAGATGGGCCGGACATCGTCGAAAAAGAGTTCTCCGTCATTCTGGATTCCGGACGGAAAGACAGCATCCGGGACGATGTGTCGACCGACGTCAACCGTGCACGCGTTTTGCTTTTTGCACTTCAACTTGACAATCGCAATCAATTCAACAGAGATATTCACTACGCGCGGATTAAACTGTCCGAAGGCGCTAAGATTCTCGCTGTGGGGCCCGGCGTCGCCGATTCGTGTGTTGACCTTGAGGTTGTGGCATACGAGGACAATGAATACCTTGTTCCCTGGACGGCCAATCTGCGTCGCACGGGCCTGATGGCGGGCGACAGCATTGCGCCGATCTACCTGGTCGCATCGGTGACCGATACCAATGTGCGCTCGGTCTCCGTTGTTTACCAAACGCTCGATGAGAATCAATCGGTGATTAGCGAAGTTGAATCCGAGTACACAAATCCCATTACGACGGTGAGGCAGAAGGATTTTCCCGACTCCCCCGCGTTTGTCGTCAATGACTTTGGATTGAATCTACGCCCGAACCCGGCCGGCAATTCGGTTGTTGTTAACTTTGAACTCGACCAATATCGGAACAATGTCGGCTTGACAATACTCGACATGTCCGGCAAGGTCGTGGCCGAAGTTTGGACCAACCGCAGCCTGAGCGGCGGCCTGCACGAAGTTCAGGTGCAAACGGATCAACTGCCCGCGGGATCATATTTTGTTAACCTTCAGGTTGGCGGCATGCGAAGCAGCCGGACCCTGAGCGTCGTTCGATAATCGATTATTCGTGTAATAAAGCAGGCATGGGTTTTGGCTCGTGCCTGCTTTAACATTTTCCACCCTGCAACATCTCGTCGATTCAAGCCCGGCATTGCACCGCCAATCACTGATGGGCGCTTTGAGTTCGCCGCCTTGCGTCGCCCTCAGGCTTGTGCGATTTTTTTGTTTGGCATTGATCCGGAAGTTTCGAGTTGCGCTGCCTCAACGTAGTTGAGTCTGAAACTGACAACTATTTTGCGCCGTGAACACAGACGAAGTGTTTACTTCTTGCAGTGCCCCCACAGTTGAGCGACAAGGGGTATTAAACGAGCCTCGCGCCTTTTTGTTCAGACCGCCGGCAACTTCAACATCAACTACTGAGAAATGAATGTCGACTCTGCGAACGTGCCGTTCGCCGCATGCCTTCGACTGAACAGGTTCACCCGGAATTAAACCTGGAGCCACTTTGCGGTCAGCGGATCGGCTGACACCCGCGCGGTTCGAGCAACAGTTACCGTCTTGCGCTCTGGTTTACTTGCTCTCCGCTTTCACCTCTCCAACTCCGGACTTGACCCAAGGGCTTTACGTTTCTCACTCTACAATTAACAAGAATTCAAAAGAGCCTGCCGCAAGTCCGCAGCCGAAGTATCAAGCCCGCAACCAAAACTCTCGCGGAATCACACTAAAAAGGCCAGGCCGCAGTGGCAAAGCGATCATGTTCCGCCGGGAAACCCCAATGAACAATTGATCGCCGCCGCTCCAGCCTGACCTGCCTGAAGACAACACCGCCTTCCGCCGGCTGTTTGTCAACGTGCCTTGTTGTTAAACAATCACGCGCACATCAGCCGTCACTGCATCGATTTTATTTAATCGCGCTTAACGAGAACTCCTTCCGCGACGTTGAAAAGCCCGCTGGAGATTTTCACAAAGTACATCCCGTTAACTACGGCATGCCCATCACGGCTCTTTCCATCCCATGTAATTGTGTGCGCCCCCGCGTCAAAGAGCGCGTGCTCTGTGAGTGTTTGCACCAGGATGCCATTGCTGTTAAAAATCTGGCAGGTAAGGTGTTGTGGGCGTTCGAGTGCAAACTGGATGGCCGCCTGATCAAACGCGGGATTTGGAACTACGTCAATGTTAAGTTGAGAGTATTCCAAGGATTCCGCCACCGGCACTGCAATGTCAACCACGATTTCATATTCGCCTGTGTAAGCGCCGCTGGAGTCCATGACCCAAACGGTATACGTGCCTGTTTTTTCGCTCTGGAAAAGCACTTCGGCGATGGTTTGGCCGGACTTCCGGTCGATTCTGTTTCCATCGGGATCGAACACAACAATGGATGGCTCAAAGTCGGTTTCGGTCCTGTCGGTCATCCGCACCACACAGCCCTGGCCGGCATTGAGGTCGAAGGTATAGCTGTGGAGCGCTCCGGTGGCGGCAATTGCATCAACAACGCCGCGGCCAATTTCCAATGCGCCTGCATTGCCCGGATTCTTTGAGCGTTGAACGACAATGCCGTACTTGCCCGTGTCATCGCCGCCCTCGTCCATACACCACAGTGTGTATGTGCCAGATTTCACGGTCTCGAAAATCACTTCGGCGTTGATTTGGTCGGTCTTCCAGTCGATTTCTTGTCCGTCGGGACCGAACACAAAGATGGACGGCGCAAGGTCGGTCGCCGATCTGTCAGCCATTCTGACAATGCACCACAGGCCCGCCGCCAGATCAAAGGTATAGGTGCGGATGATCCCGGTGTCCTCGAGCCAGTCGAATTCGTCGAGTCCGAACTCCGCCGTGCGGGCATTCCCCGGTTGCCTGGATCGCTGTACAATAATGGCGAAGTTGCCGGTATCAACGCCGCCATTGTCCATCGCGCGCACGGTGTATGTGCCGGATTTGGGGGCGAGAAACACCACTTCGGCGCAGATATTGTCCCAGTCACTGCCGATACTCAGCCCATCGGAATCCAGGACTTCAATGCGCGGTGTGAAATCGCTGTTGGATCTGTCGGCCATCCTGATGATATATTTCCATCCGGCGGTGACGTCAAATGTATAGGTGTGACGCATTTCGGCGCCTGAAATCACGTCGAGCTGCATGTGCCCGAATTCGAGAACACCCGGGTTGCCGGTCTGGTTCGACACTTCAACAATGAAATCGTACTGACCTGTGTAGTAGCCCTTGTCATCCATGACCCACACAGTGTAGCTGCCGGATTTAATAGTGTTGAAGACCAGTTCGACCTCGCTGATGTTCCAACGACTGTCTATACGTTGCCCGTCCGGATCGAAGACATAGATCCGCGGTGTTAAATCTGTGTTGGACCTGTCGGTCATTCTGACGGTACACTCCTTGCCGGCGTCGATGTCGAATGTGTATATGTCGAGCCCGCCAACTGCAGCAATCGTATTCACATAGTTGCGCCCGAATATCACAGTGCGCGCATTGCCGGGCAGCCTGGAGCGCTGGACGACAATACTATAGTTGCCTGTGTAACCACTGCTGTAGTCCGTGGCGCGCACGGTGTATGTGCCGGATTTGGGGGCGGGAAACACCACTTCAGCGCAGATGTTGTCCCAGTGACTGCCGATACTCAGCCCATCGGAATCCAGGACTTCAATGCGCGGTGTGAAATCGCTGTTGGATCTGTCGGCCATCCTGATGATGTATTCCCATCCGGCGGTGACGTCAAATGTATAGGTGTGAAGCATCCCGGCGCTTGAGATCGCATCAAGGTGCATGCGGCCGAATTCGAGCACAAGCGGGTTTTCGGTCTGTATTGGTCCGTTAACACTGAAATCGTAATGCCCGGTGTAGTAGCCGGTGTAATCCATAACCCACACGGTGTACGAACCTGATTTTGCGGTGGTGAAGACCAGCTCAATGTCGGTGTAGTTCCAGCGGCTGCCTATGAGTTGCCCGTCCGGATCAAAAACGTAAAAAAGCGGACTGAAATCGGTATTCGATCTGTCGGACATTCTGACGGTAACCTCATGACCTGCGTCGACGCCGAATGTGTAGGTGTGAAGTTTTCCTGCCGCAGCAATTGTGTCCACCACTGTGCCTTCGGAAGTCAAAGCGCGAGCATTCCCCGGCCGCCTGGAGCGCTGGACGACAAAGCAGTAGTTTCCTGTGTAGTAGCCGTAGTAGTCCATCACCCAGACGGTGTGAGTTCCCGACTTTTCGGCTGTGAACACATCCTCGGCGGTCAGGTCATCCCAGTCGCTGCCGACCTGGCGACCGTCGGGACCGAAGACGTAGATCCGCGGCCGGAAATCCGTGCCGGCCACGTCGGCCATTCTGACAATGCACTCCAGGCCGGCCTCGACATCAAATGTGTAGCTGTGAAAATTCCCCACGGTGGAAATCGAATCGAGATGAAAACGGCCATATTCGGCGGAACGCGCGTTGCCAGGCTGTTGGGAGCGTTGTACGATCAGCCCGTACTCACCGGTGTAGTAGCCGTAGTAGTCCATCACCCAGACGGTGTGAGTTCCCGACTTTTCGGCTGTGAACACATCCTCGGCGGTGAGGTCATCCCAGTCGCCGCCGACCTGGCGACCATCCGGACCGAAGACGTAGATCCGCGGTCGGAAATCCGTGCCCGCCAGGTCCGCCATTCTGACAATGCATCTCATTCCCGCCTCGGTATCAAACGTGTAGCTGTGAAAATCCCCCACGGTTGTAATCGAATCGAGGTGAAATCGACCAAACTCGGCCGCGCGCGCATTGCCAGGTTGTTTGGACCGCTGAACGATCAGGCCGTACGCTCCTGTGTTTTGGTCGTTCTGGTCCGTGGCGCGAATGCTGTACTTCCCATCTTTTTCAGCGGCAAACGAGACTTCGGCAGTAGTCTCATCCCAATCGCCTTTGACCGGCGATCCATCAGGATCATGCACCTGAATCTCTGGTCTTAAGGCCGTTGTAAACAGATCCGACATACGAACGATGTAATTTACTCCCGCTGAGGCGCTAAACTCATATCTATCTATTTCACCCGGTGTCGAAATAGTATGAGTTGAGAATTGACCGAAGTCCACAGGCGTCTGCGCACTGAGTCCCCCACAGAAAAATAATGACACAATAACCATCAGGCTGAACGTGTTCAGTTTTGTTCTCATAGCGATGCTTCTTTTGATTGAGTTTTATGGAAATTAGCGCGGGAAGTGTGCTGTTGAAGCAACAAGGTCTATGGTAATGTTTATACTTCCGACAGCATGTGGCAAACTTAGCTCCGGTGTAACTCGAAGTCAATACGTAGTAAGTACGTATTCGCTGCCTGTAGTCTCGTTGCCAATGTGTTAAAGACTGTGCGGCCTGATCAATGGCGAACAAAGCCGCGTCCGACAGGCATGATCTGCCGGCCTGAATCTACAAGACCGGCTTTGATCAGGCCCCATGTTTAACAAGTTGGCCGGAGGGTGGCGCAGGTTGGCATCAAACCTTAAAACAGCGCTTCAGGTCGCGGACCTGCCGACGTGCAAAATGCGATTGTCCCGAACTTCCGGTTTCGAGTGTGTCGGCGATGATTTGAAGCTGGAAGGCACGCGGTCTTTTGTTGAAGTCCTGAACGTAAAAGATGATGAAGTCGCCGTGTTTGGATGGGTCGTATTTCCTTCGAAAGACGTCCGTGACTCAGCCAACGAGCGAGTCCCCAAAGACCCGCGGATGGCGGAACTGTAAGGCCCGTTGACCGATCCTGAAAGATTGATATTTGACGCCGGGCGTGCCATATCATCACTCAGCCGGGCCGCGCCGGCGTTCATTGAATGAACCGGCGATTCATGTAATTCCGGACTTTGCATTTAACTGGGCCATTCTCATTTCCCGCCTGGCTCCCGACCGCTTTGAGCTGCTTCATTGCATTCGCATCTCAGGCTCTTTTGATGATTTTGTTTGTCACCTGGAGTTAAGTGCCGCGTCGTTCAGCGGCGGCGCGGCACCGGCGGGTTTCCGGCGCGCGGCGCGCCCACTTGTGACTTTTGAAGGCCGCGCTGGATTGTGGACTCGTGTGCGGTACAACCGTGGTCCCCCGCCATGCACGGCCAATCCACACTCGGTGACAAACGAGAAAAAAGCAAGCCGGAAGCCTGCGACGGCGAAGCGATGCCTTTTGTGAGTCCCGACGGCAACGACCAGTTCCCGCTCTGCGTGCGACGGGAGACCAGCGCCGACCATCCATTGCCAAAAACCTCCCCCAATGTCCCGTTTAACACATGGAACGAGTCGCGATGACGGTCGCCAGTTACAGCTTATTGGAGATGTGTATATGAGACGTTTGATGCGACTCCGCTTCCTGCTCTTGTTCAGCAGCGTATTAACAGTTCTGGCCGCAGATCAACCAGCTCTTGCAGAATAGTTTAAGAATCGCGCAACCGCCGGCAAACCCCTCGACCTCGCCTTTGCGCCTGGCAATTACGGCGACAAGACGATCCATTCGATCATGGCTACAATTGGCAGGTCATTTTTGCAACGCGATCGTTTGCAGCGTGGAAGACCTCCATATTGCACCGGGTGATATTGTTACAATTCTGGTGCGGCACTGAAAGTTGAAGGTCCCGGTTTAACCGGCGGAGGGCGTCCGGCAGAAAATACCCCATCAGGGCAACACGTCATTGCAGGCGCGATTTGCACAGTGCCTTTCGCGCCTGCAATCGATTTAACATCCCGACACATTTTCTCCCGGGCGACACATGAACAAATTCCTGACTTTGATCCTGATCGTTCTCGCTACTCCTTTGATCGCCGGTCTGTACGGAATTGTTCACGACCAGCTGACCTACAGCATCTCACCTGAATACTACACCGAGTTTAAGTTCTATCAGTTTGGAGTAAAACACTACGGCGATGATTCGGCAGTCGCATTCCCCAGAATGGCTGTGGCGCAGGTCGGTTTCATGGCGACCTGGTGGGTAGGATTGTTCGGCGGCATTGTTCCTGGTCTGGTCGGCCTGCGGCACAGAGACAGCGAGCAGATGCTGCGCGCGACGGTGAAGGCGACCGCGTTGATGCTCGCCATTGCCTTTGTTCCTGGACTCGTTGGACTGGCCCTTGGATATCTGTTTAATGTCGATTCGGGCCGGTCCTGGGGTATCCCCGACAATCTGGTCGACAGAACAGGTTTTATCGCCGTCGGTTCGATGCACAACTTCAGTTATCTGGGCGGACTGATCGGATTGTTCTGTGCCGTTGTCTACAGCATCAGGTTAAGAAAAAAAGAAATGCAGGTGGAAGACGACACTCAGTGATAATGCCCGGTTCAACAGTGGGCCGCCTGGAATCTGCTAAATATTATCCTTCTCGGCATGGCGCAATCGCTGTCTTTTTACCCTTCCTTCTTCAAAATCGACAAAGCGGGGATTCCACTTCGGTCTCTGCGGAACAACAGTTAAAACAACTTTCAGCGCGCTCATTTGTTAAGCTCAAATTTTGGGACTGCTCCGCCTGTCGTTTAATTGCGCCGAGCCGGAAAATGACATTAAATCAACGAACAACCACACGGCAATCGGATGGAATATTTTCCAGACCGCTTTGAGCTGCTTCATTGCATTCGCACCTCAGGCTCTTTTGACTTTTTTGTTTGTCACCGAACGACAAAGGGCATGGCGCTGAGTTGCTGTGATCCCCCGATTCGTTGACAAACAAGAGGAAAAAGCAAGCCGGAAGTCTGCGACGGCGAAGCGATGCATTTTCAAGTCGGAAACAAAAGAGAAGTCATCCAGCAAGCCGGAAAACAGCGAATCACGCGCCGGGACGTAACATTTGAGGCGCGCAGTGTATGCTCAGGCAGGAGTTGCCGTGCAGCAAATAATCGGAGGGCAGACAAGGTGGCCAGTTCGCCGCCGGGCCACGCGCAGAGCGGATGCGGACCGATGTCCAACGTGAAAAAGCCCCGCGCGGCCGGCGGTGCGATCGACGGCCAATATTCGATTTTGAAACATCGCAGACGCCGGGCACGGGACGTCCACGCAAAACAACTTGATTCCGCGATGCAGGTGGTATTTTGACGCGACTGAGACGCTTGCGCTCAATGTAGTGACTCCTGTGTTTTGCGCGAAGTGCGCAGCTATCAGGTGAGAATCATTGCCGTGTTATTCGGCAAGAAGCCGATAAACAGGCGAAGCTTGCGGACGGAGCCTGCACCTTGTCCATCGCACGGACGAAATAATTTACCGCGGATGGATATTGCATTTCCGGTAGTTTATTTGTAATGTTGTCGGTGTGCGGAATTCACATGCACCCGCGCCGCAACAACCAGATTCTGCTCTACCTGGAAAACCGGACAAATCGTTCGTTTTTTGCACAACATCATCCGACACATGCACTCCGCCGCGTAATACCGGCAGGATAAAACAGCCTTACATCCGGACCCGCATTGCCCC
The DNA here is from genome assembly GCA_030430495.1 of bacterium. Taxonomy (GTDB): domain Bacteria; phylum Bacteroidota; class Ignavibacteria; order Kapaibacteriales; family UBA7675; genus JAUIKM01. The sequence continues at coordinate 13,147 of JAUIKM010000019.1, forward strand.
GCGGCAACCGATCTGCGTCCACCGTTTTGCGGCGGCCTGTTACATCACGGAGCCGCGGCGATCAACCTCGCGGCCGGGAGCGGTCGCACGGGTTACAGCCGAGCTATAAAGCAGACCAAGGAACCAGTAAACGGATTTCATCCAAACGGACAACACTATGAGTGTACCTTCAATACCTACCAGTTATTCGCACGACCTGAACCCGAACGGGCCGCTGGACATCGAACTCGACGTAGACGGGAACCTGAACAGCAATATCAACGCCTCGCACAGCGGAACGCTTAACACGAACCTGAGCGGCGGCGTCGATACAAACCTGAGCGGCGCCCTTTCGACCGACAGCGTGCTGACGTTAAAAGGCGACCCCAAGGCGCCGGTGAGCACGGACAGCAAAGTTGAAATCATGAACCTGCCGCGTTTTACGCTGCAGGACATCAAAGACATGATGAAGGTGCGCGTGCGGATTCCGAACTATTCGAACATCTGCTTCAAGGTGATGGGCGTGGAGTTGATGAGCCTGTGCATGGGCGGTGAGAGCCAGATCATCACCGAGCCCTATGTGCCGAACGCCGCGGAGCGCTGCGAAACCGACTGCTGCGAACCGGATACACGTCCGTTTCCCGAACGGCAGGACGGCGCCGCCAAACCCGCACCCAACCGCAAGACCACTACCAAAAGTTAACGATCATTTAACACGCCGCAGCTATTACCATGATTACAATCAAAGCCGATGAGCAGCAGGAGAAACTGTCGATTCTCGAAAAAGAGATCGTGTTAACAGGTCCGCCCAACAACCTGCAGGGCAGCATTCACTTTGCCAACCGGCAGAGCGAAATGCTGCGCGTCAAGTTCCTGGCGCTGAGCGGCACGGACGACAAAGAGCCCGGCGGTGCGTCGATGCGCTCGTCCTTTCGGCTGCAACCGGGCGAAGAGGCGCTCAAGCCTGTTAAACACCAGATGCCGGCCACGACGCCGCCGGGCACCTACGAAAAACACATCCGCACGGGCAAAAGCAGGCACGTCGTCAAGCTGATCGTGCAGCCGACTATTAATATTGCCGTGCACCCGCAGCACTTCACCTTTCAGGGCAGCGAGCCCGGCACGCGGCATACCGCGACGATCGCGCTCAGAAACCTCGGCAACATGCCCTTCCGCATACCGGAACCCAAACACGCTTCGATGCTCGACATGGACCTGCTCTGCCGCGCCTTCGGCATGGGGTTCCGGGAAGCGCCGGACAGCGGTGTGAACGAAACGCTCGACAAGGTGGCGCAGAACATCAAAGCCAATATGGTCGACTGGGCGGCGATGAAAATCAGGGAAGCCGGACAGATTGTTGAACCCGGCGGCAGCGCCATTCTGCACGTCGATACGCTGATACCAAAGAACGCCGATCCCGGACGCGACTACGGCGGTAACTTCCGCTTCTGGGACAAGGATATTTCGATTGCCGTAAAATCACACCTTCAATCCAGCAAGGAGAAAAACCGTGGAAGAAAATAATACCCGCGCCGCCGACTGGCCGCAGACGATTGCGGACACACTGCAACAGTTAAGCAGCATTTCGCTCGACTCGGTCAGGCCGCTGATTGACTCCGCAGTGGAAAACGCTAACAAGTTAAACAGGTCAATTGCAAACGGCACGCTGCCGCAGTTTTCGCTGCGCGACCTGTACGGCGGATATCAAAACAAGAACTGTTCAACGCCCGAAAACGAGTGCCCGCCGCACTGCATCGCCACGATACGGCGCACCGCCATGGCCGGCGAGCAGATCATCGTGCCCTTTGTGGTGAAAAACACCTGCTCCGCCGCCAAAACCTGGCGCGTCGGCCTGCGCGAACTGGAAGACATCAATGGAGTGGCGGCGCCGTCACAGCCGCGACTTAACAAAGACGCGGTGACGCTGGCTCCGGGCCGCAGCGAGCAGGTGCTGATGGCGCTCGACCTGAGCAAGTTTCGCAACGGCAGCCGTTACACCTGCGAGATTGTTTTGCGCGAAAAAGAGATAAACCAGAACATCTGTTTTTACCTGAACGTTGGCGATCACGCCGCTACAGTTGTCACGCCGCAGGACGAACAAAAATACAAACTCAGGTGGCAGAACTGGCAGTCGCACTTTTACTGCGAGCCGGAAGCCGACGGACGCCGGTCCTGAGCGTTCAGCACACAGGTTAAACAGACATCCCGCCAATCAAATCCGGGCAAGCATCGACATGTTTTTTCTGAAAGGTTTTGAGGACATTGTCAAGAATTCGATCGAACTGCATCGGCGCTATTTTGAACGCGGCTCCGAGTTGCTCGGCCAACTGAGCCGGACGCGCAACAGCGAGGAGAACGAGAGCGATCCGGGCAGCTACGTCGGGCCGATGACGGAGCTGGCCCGACTTAACATCGAACACTATCAGAATGTCATGAAGCTGAGTCTCGAAGCCACCAGGAATGCATTCGGCGTGGCTTCGGACACATCCGACGACAGTTCGGCGGCGGACGCCGGCAAAGCGGAACCGGACGGGCCGCAGACCGACTTCCCGGACGGCTACGTCGACGAACCCGCGTTTGTTTTATCCGGCACGGGACACAACGGCGGCAAAGTCATTTTGCAGTTTGTGCTGGACAACATCAAAGAGGAAGAGGTGCTTTGCCGGCTGGTCAACCACGCATTTGTCAACGACGAGAATCCGGCGGAGCGTTATCACCTTGCAAGCATTTTTGAGCCGCAGTCTTTTACCCTGCTGTCGAAGGAAGCGCAGAAAGTCGCGATCGTCATTGAGATCCCCGCCGACGTGAAACCCGGCGTATACAACAGCAAAGTTCAGGTCATCGGCTTTGAACCGGTGTACTTTCTGATTCAACTGCAAGTCGTCAGCAAACCTCAACAAACATCTCCCGAACAATGAGTCAAAAGAAGACAAAGTACACGGCTGAAGACTTCCTGAACGGCATGAAACCCGACGCCATGTTTTCGGACGCACAAAACCTGATTTCTTCGGCCGTCAATGTGCTGGAAGAGGAAATTGCCGCCGGAATCCTGGCGGCAAAAAACATCGAGAAAGACGTCATCGACGTCGACGATATTCGCAGCGACCCCAACGATCTGTTTAACCGCATCAGAAGAGACACACACGAAGCGGTTGATCTGTTTTTGGACGCGTTTACGGCCATATCAAAACAGATGAACGACCTGGCGGCTCTAAACAAAACAGCGGAGGCCGGAGCCAACGGCAAAGACACAAGCCACAACGGCGCTGCGCCGCGACGGGACGCGGAACAAACCAGGACCGCTGAATCGACCAGGCGCTCAAAGACCACACAGAACGAGACCGGGGACGGCGGCGTCATCCTGTTAAAAAGCGGCCGCCCGCTCGAACCCGGCGAATCCGTCGACCTGCAGTTCAGCCTGCTCGAAGACGGCGAAACCGCCGGGAAGATCGCCTTCCGCAAAACCAACCTCATCGGCGTTGACGACCTCGTTATTCACTCCCGCGCGATTAAAATCACTCCGCAAAAACTCACGCTTCAGCCGAATGTGGAAGAACATGTCAGCGTGCGCGTCAACATTCCCAAAAATGCGGCGGCGGGACACTACAACGCATTTATCACCGCGACATCGGAACAGAACATCAGGATTGTGTTGGACATTGAAGTCGTTAAAACAGCATGAATGAAGATTTGATGAAGACAATGTTGGCGGCCTACGGCGCGGCGACATTAAACGGTATCAAAGACTTTATTCCCGACAAGGAGCCGCGCACATACCTCTACGATCTGGTAGCCGAATACCCGGAGCGCGGCGGCAAGGGATTCAGGCCCGGCCTGTGCATTGCGGCCTGCAAAGCTTTCGGCGGCGTGCAAAGCGACGCGATGAATTCCGCGGTCTGCCTCGAGCTGCTCCACAACGCCTTTCTGGTTCACGACGATGTGGAAGATGAAAGTTTAATCCGGCGCAACCGCCCCACGCTGCACGAAGCCAACAACCGCGCCATCGCCATTAACGTCGGCGACGCAATGCAGGTCCTGGCGATGTACCCGCTTCACATGAACCGCGACCGCCTGGGCGACAGGGTCGCAAGCGCCATCTACCTGGAAGTCCGCCACCTGGCAATCGAATCGGCGGAAGGTCAGGCGATAGAACTGGGCTGGCGGCGGGACAATGTCTGCGATCTGCGCGAGACCGACTACCTGCACATGATTCTGAAAAAGACCTGCTGGTACACCTGCATCCACCCGCTCAGAATCGGCGCGATTATCGGCACGCGCGGCCGGGTCAATCCGGAAATCTTTGATCGCTTCGGCTATTTCATGGGCACGGCGTTCCAGATTCAGGACGACGTGCTCAACCTGATAGCCGAACAGGACGCCTACGGCAAGGAAATCTGCGGCGACATCATCGAGGGCAAACGCACCCTGATGTTAATCCATCTGCTGCAACACGGCAGCGCCGAAGAACACAGCTTTGTGAAAAACTTCCTGTCGCTGCCGATTAACAAACGCAGCCTCGACGACGCCCGCGCAATCCTGGCGCTGATGAACACATACGGCTCGATTGCACACGCCAAAAAAACGGCTCAATATCTGGCCGGAGGCGCGTTAAAGGAGTTCTACAGCATTTTCGCGCGACTCCCGGCCGGCGACGACAAGACGCTGATTGAAAACATCGTTTTGTACATGATTAACCGCACGTACTGACCGCATGATTCGCATTAAACCACTCCCGCACTACGACTGTGACGTGTTGATTGCCGGCGGCGGCCCTGCCGGCAGCGGTCTCGCGTTTCACCTTGCATCCGCCGGCGTTAAAGTCATCGCCGTGGAATCCGGTATTTTCCCGCGTGACAAAGTCTGCGGCGACGGCGTCAGTCCGATCGCGCTGGCGGAACTCGCCAACATGGGCATCGCCGAAGCCGCGCAGTTTAAACAGGCCAACGAAATCACACGCGTCGGACTTTTCCTTGAGAACGACAAAGTGTCAATTAAACTCTCCAAGCCCGAGCACCTGCCCTACCACGCCCGCATCATTCCGCGCCGGGAACTCGACAACTGGATCTACGAAGCGGCCGCCGGGGCCGGAGCCGAATTCCTGCTGGGCACGCGCGTTACGGATTACGCGATTAACAGTGAGGGCGCATTGGTTTACCTCAGGTCAAAAAATCGGGAATTCACACTCAGAGCCAGAATGGTTGTCGGCGCGGACGGCGGCCGGTCCACACTGGCCAGGCGCATGCACGGCGCTAAACCGCAGGAAAGCGATCAACTCCTGGGCCTGCGCGCCTACTACAAAAATGTTAACGGCCCCACCGATCAGGTCGACATCTACTTTAACGACAGTGGTTTTCCCGGCATCATGTGGCTTTTCCCCAAGGGACCGCACGACGCCAATATCGGCATTGCAATGGTCGCCAAAACATTCCCCAAAAAACCCGAGCACATCAAAGAGGTTTTGCTGGCGCACATCAACAACAACCCCGACATAAAACGCCGCATCGGCGATGGCATCGCCGACGATAAAATCCGCGGCTGGCCCATCACGATTTACAATCCCGACAATCGCGTCAGCGACGAACGCATTGCACTTGTAGGTGAAGCGGCGGGGCTGATTAATCCACTCAGCGGCGACGGCATCCAATACGCCTTGTTAAGCGCCCGCTGGGCGGCGACGACAATTGTCGATTGCGTGCAACGCAACAGCTTCACGCGGCAGGACCTGGACGCCTATGCCCACAAAGTTAAACGGGAAGTGTCCTACGACTTCGCCTTGTCCAACCTGCTGGTTCACGTGCCGCGCAACAAGACATTCAACAGAGTCTGGCTGCGGGTTTTAACAAGTATGATTTCACAGGCGCGGGACGACGGTGCGTACGCCGACACAATTGCCGGCGTTTTTGAAGGCACCTACCCGTCCTACAAAGCCGTTAATCTCTCGTTCATTCTCAAGTCGCTCACACAGTTCGGGCTGGGGGCCGGCAGGGACCTGGCTTCCACTATGCAGAATCCACAGCAGGCGCTGCTTTCCGGCACGGAGCTGGCGAAGGACGTGTTCACTATTCTCGAAGAGTTAAAAGACAATCCGCGCGACAATATCAGCTGGCTGAGCGGCGGCCTGACACAATCGGCTTCGGTGCTGGCGCATCTGGTTAAAACGCTCGACGCACGCAGCCTGAAAAACATTCTTTCCTGACTTAACACTATCCGACCGCTTTGAGCTGCGTCGTTTCACTCGCATCTCAGGCTCGCTTGATTTCTTGTTTGTCACCGGGAACCCGGCGGCCGGTCACCCGGTGATTCGTCGCTCTCAAGGCGATCCTTTTCGGCTATAAGCGAGGCGTAACTGCGGCCTTCGATCTTCGAGCGGATCCAGTCGCACACATTAAAGTACGCAAAGGCATAACGCTCGAGCGGTTCCTGAGCTCTTATCGCCGACATCTCACTTAACAACTTGCGCAGTTCCCGTGTCAGTTCGCCGTGCAGCCAGTAGTAATCGACACGACGAAAGAATCGCAGCATTGCCGCTTCCGAGGCGTGCAGTCGGTCCAGACGTTTGAACTCCCGCCGATAGCTCTCTGCCAGATACTCCAGCGCGCTGAATTCTTCCAGCTCGTATTGAATCAACAGATGCAGCATGCGCAGTGAGAGATAGATGTCCAGCCGCGAAACCGACGCGCCCGCGTTGCAGCCGTCCAGCACCCAGTTTAACGACTCCGCAAAACGTCCCTCGCCAAACAGCGCCAGAGCGATACGATAATATTTGGAATAGACATTGACGTTGTGCATCGACTTGTCATAGGCCCGCAACTCCGGCATCATTGACGAAACAAGAGTAAAAGCCTGGTTAAAGCGGCCACGGCGGATGTGCATCTCCAGTTCCAGAAAGTTGGCCGTTTCAAAAACCGCCACAATCGATGGCGCGCCGTTTCGGCTGCCGGTCTCGTCGCCCAGCGCGCGCAATTGCGGCAACATCTGCTCCGCGTCGGAATACTTACCGAGGACTATCTGGCTGATAATACAGCGATTCAACACGTAGAGAAATTGAACCGGCTCGTCGCGGCTGATAAAGTCTTTCTGCCGGAACAGATCCAGTTGTTTAAGTGACAGCGCGAGCGCCTGTTCAAACTGGCCGGTTAACTGAAAATAGTGGTAGAGGGCCGTGTTGATGTGCACCGACTCCCAGAAACCGGCGTCGCCGCGGTCGTAGCGCTCCTGCAGCGGCAGCAACTCCCGGTGCAGTTCCGCCGCGAGGTCGGCGCTGCGCAGCACGCGGCCGCTGTGAATAAACAGAGCGTACATGCGCGTTCCGAGCTCTTCGGCCGCAATGGTGTTGGCCAGCAACTTATTGACCCGTTGCTCTTCCTCCATCATCGTGCGGTAGGCGCTGCGCGTGTTGTTGGTTCGGATGCGCAGGACGAGCCGCCGCTTCTGCCAGTTAATTATTTCAGGCAGCATGTGAATCAACTCGTTGTCATACGCCAGCGACTTACACTTCTCCAGCAATTTCCAGCAGGAGTCGTACAGTCCCTTGCGGTAGAGGATCTCCGCACTTTGCAGATGCTCGCGAATCGCCACCGCCGCGTTGTCACCTGCATAAAACATCCGCAGCGCCTGCAGCAGACGCTCGTACAAGCGCCGTTTGGCATTCGGCAATGTGCGGCGGTTCAGTTTGGGGACGGTCGCCAATAATTCATCTTCGTCGAAGCTGTCCATTCTGTCGATTGCCGCAAACAGGACGAGCAGGCCCGACTCGTTTCCCGCCGCACTGCGCTTCAGAAACAGGGTGCAATAGCGCTTTTCCGCCTTGCTCAGATGTTTTATCAATTCAAAAATGTGACGTTCGCCAGCCTTGGGCACGACAGCAACTCCCGCGAATAATCGCCGATTTCAGGCCATAATGGCCGTTTTCACCTACCCCGTTGAATTTTGGGAGCGGTAGAATACAAAAATTCTCCATTAACCGATGTGTATCTCGAGTTTTTATGTGGTCAGCCTTGCTGCACACTCCGAGCAAATTCTCGGTTTGTTGAACAACAATTTTCAGGTGACTATGATGCATTTGCGACAAAGCGGAGTGCGTATGACTTTTTTACATCTTCGCCGGCTTGGATTGTTAACTATTGCGACGTTGCTGTTGCTTGCCGGCAAGCTCACAGCGCAGACTCCCGAATGGACGAGTATCGCTACCGATCCGGAACGGGACGGCATGTATTCGGGCGTTCTTGACGGCAAAGAACTCTGGTACTGGTACGACCAGGATCTGGACAACATTGTCTTTAAAGTGGATGTGTACGGCACGATCGATCCGAATACCATCGGCATTAACATTGTCATGAACATTCCCGGCGATCCAACCGTCGCCTCCTGGTGGGGCGCCAACAGTTCCTTCCGGTTTAACCGCCTTGTGACGCTGTGGATAACGGGCACGCCGCCCAGCGACTACAGCGGAACGGTGGGCATCTGCAACGCCGCAGGCGCGCAGGCGATGAACTACATGAATCTCGCCCGCGGCAATATCGGCATTGCCGTGCAGCCCGGAACCTCATCGTATGTGTTTTCCTTTCCGCGCGAGGACCTCATTTCCGACGAACTGCTGGAAGCGGGACCGGTTAACATTTCGGCTATTGCGGCAGTCGGCACCAACCAGTTCTGGAACGACGACATCCCCGACAACGGCAGCGGCATGATGGTGCTGGAAAAAGCCGAGGAAGAAATGTTTCCGGACATCCAGTTGTCCAACTCCGCACTTAACTTCGACCAAACCAACGTGGGCGACCGTACGGATAGAACGTTTACGATCAGCAATACCGGTGAAGCGATACTGCTGGTTGAAGACATGGCGATTGAAGGCGACGGCGTGGATCAGTTTTCACTGATTGACAGCGCACCGTTTGAAATCGAAGTCGGTGAAAGCCGCCAGGTAACGGTGAGTTTTCTGCCGCAGGGCGAAGGTGAATTCGACGCAAAAATCCTGATCGTCTCGAATGTACCTGCACCTGGAAACGTGCAGGAGATCACACTCTCGGGCACGGGAGCGGTCGAAGAGATCGATCCGCCGGCTATCACCCTGCTCGCGGCGACCATGGATTTCGGCTCGCTCATGGCCGGTGAAAGTCGAACGCAGAGTTTTGAAGTGTTCAATACCGGCGGCTCGACGCTGATTGTCAACAACATCACAATCCGCGGCGAAGGCTCGGAGTTTTTCACGCTCGACAGCCCGGCCCAGTTCACGGTTGAACCGGCCAATTCGGCTCAGGTCAGCATTACCTTTGCGCCGACGATCGCCATCGAGACACTTTCGGAAGTTGTAATTGAATCAAACGCCCCCGAGCCGGACAACTCGGTTGTTCTGTCCATGACCGGCGTCGGGCTTGTCGAAACCGGCGTGCGTCCGGAACTGATCGTAGAAAACAATTTTGCGGTCTATCCCAACCCGGCGCACAACGATGTTAACATTTCCTGCTCCCTGAAAACGGGCGGAGATGTAACCCTTCGCATATTCGACCAACGCGGCCGCGTACTGCACACCGCGCCGTTGGGCTATCGCGCGCCAGGCGAATTCAACCATCGGTTGAACCTGGACGAAGCAAATCTTACGGGCGCTATGCTGTTGCTGCAGCTTGACATCGACCATAAGCCGGCAGCAACAGTTACATTCATGGTACACTAATACCCTCGGCAGGAGCACGGCCATAACTCCGCAGTCCTCCAGCCCCGGACGTTGACTAAAGTCCCCACACAACGTCCTGACAGCACCCGTTGTTAACGCGACGGGTGCTGTTATTTTTTTTGGTTAGAGCCCTCTTCTCCCCCTTTTCCCTATATTCCCCCTTACCGCTCACCGGCAGTTGGATGCCTGCCCAATTTCCCTTTTTCTCTTTTTCAGGATTACTATCGTATCATGAAAACTCTCCTGATCTGCGCCGCGGTCCTCGTGTCCGCTTCCGCCGCTCTCCATGCAGGCGACGCCGATACAAACGTCGCCCTCGTCGAGCAAATGTTCGAAGCCTTTAATCAGCACGACTGGAAGAAAATGGCAAGCTACTACGCCGACAACGCCGCCTTCCTCGATCCGACCCTCGGCGCCGAAGAAGTCAAACAGTCCCATGCCGATATCGTCAAAAAATATTCGAACCTCCAAAAAATGGCGCCCGATATCCACGACGACATCCAACACATCCACGCCGCCGGCAACACCGTCGTCGTCGAGTTTGTCTCTTCCGGCTCCGCCCCCGACGGCACAAAATGGAAGCTGCCGATCTGCACCGTCCTGACGCTCGCCGACGGCAAGATCATCCGCGATGCAACCTATTTTGACAAATAGTCCCCGCGGCCGGCCCCGGACGCGCAGTCGATAAAGTCTTTTTCCGCGACTCCACACCCGCCCCGCGCCGGGCGCTCGGCCGCCTCGCCATTGTATCATAAGTCCCGCTCAAAACCGGTCCGGCCGTTGCTCGCTTTACGTGCGGCGGCCGCCGATCCGCATTCCCCGTCCGCTTGCCACTTTTCCGCCCCTTCCGTGTTATCAAGCTCAACGCCCGGCGACGTCACCTTGCCCATTTGAATCCGCTGCGGTTATTATTCGCTGCTCCGCTGCCCGCGGATAAACACATGCCGTCGGCTGCCGCATGCAGTCAGGCTGTATCTCTTCCCGCGTTCGGCGGTTGATCTGCACAATCCAACAATCTGTCTCCCGGCCCCGTCGACGTCTTCCCCCTGACGCCGGAACCGGCCCCATCCCGTACTGCGCCTCATGCAACGCCTTTTGTTTGTTCCGCTCCTGTGTTCCCTGCTGTGTTTTGCCGCGCCCTCCGTCCTCGCGCAGAACGACCTCGAATTTGAGCACGACGGCCTGACCCGCGAGTACAATCTGTATCGCCCCGCCAATCTTCGGCCCGATGCGCCGCTCGTCTTTGTCCTGCATGGTTTCTCCTCCAGCAAGGAAAACGTCCAGGACAGCCTCGGTTTTGACGCCCTCGCCGATCGTTTTGGCTTTGCCGTCTGTTATCCGCAGGGACGCCGCATCACAATTGGACCGCGCCACTGGAACGCCGGGCTGACGCTCTCCGAAGTCGACGATGTCGGTTTCCTCTCCTCCCTCGCTCTTCACCTGCAAAATGAGTTTAACTTAAACCCCGACAGAACATTTGCCTGCGGATTTTCCAACGGTGGTTTCATGTGTTACACCCTGGCTTGTGAAGCGCCGCACGTCTTCCGCGCCATCGCTTCCGTTTCCGGTCTCATGAGCGGTTTAACATGGGAAACCTGCGACCCCGCTCGCCCCGTGCCTGTTTTACAGATTCACGGCCTCGACGACGACTTTGTACCCGTCGACGGCACGATGGCTTATCCCGGCGGATGGGGCGGCGCACCGCGTCTCGACAGCATCGTCAGTTTCTGGGCCCTGTTAAACAACGCCACCATGCCGGAGGTTAAACTGGAGTCCGCCTTTGCCGCCGCCACCTATTTCCGCAATCCCCTCGGCGGCAACGAAGTCTGGTACGTCCTTATTTCCGGCCTCGGACATTCCTGGCCCACGCCCGAACGCACCGGCATCGATGCGGCGGACATCGTCTGGGACTTCTTCGACCGCTACGATCCGCCCTCCACGTCCGTGTTAACATCTGCGGATTCACCCGACCTCCGTGTATTTCCCAACCCGGCTTCGACGCTTGTCAACATCCAGCTCAGCGATCCGCGCCTGCTGGACTTTCGTTTAACCGATCTGCTGGGTTCTCCGATTCTTCAGGGCAACCTGGCGGCCGACAACACGTCTCTCGACCTCTCCGGATTGCCGCGCGGCGTCTACTTTCTGCATGTCGGCGCTTCGGTTCGCACAATCCTGAAAACCGACTGAGCGCTTCGCCCCCCCAAGGGTGGCTTGCTTTTTCCTTTTGTTAATCATCGAGCTTCAGGCGTCAGGCCTTCGAGGTGCAAATCCTGATCGTCAACAAGCTCCGGGCCGCAAACCACCGAGTCCGCCGGAAGACGTCAAACGCCAATCTGCAAGCGACGGCAGACCCACGGCACAAGGCCGCAATCCCCACAGAAAACCCGGACCTTGGATGAGATTCAGAATATGCCTACATTGCATAACTGACTGCACAGTCAGTTATGCAGATCAATGAACTACAACGCACAACAGCACAATGCGCCCGCCCAAAGGCAAACAAAAACTCTTCGATGCGGCCATGCGGCTCTTTGAATCGCAAGGCTACTTCGCAACAACGGTCGAACAAATCACGCTGGAAGCCGGAGTGTCCAAAGGTCTTGTCTACAACTACTTCAGCAGCAAGGAGGAACTGCTCGCTGAATTGATCAGAACAACGACCGCCGGAATGGAATCGATTGCCGCGACGTTGGTTCCCGGCGAATCGCTCGAAACCGCGCTGGAAGTGTTCATCGGGAACTACCTGGCTTTCCTCAAACGCGAAAAGAAATTCCTCAGACTTCAGCTCACTCTTATGTTAATGCCCGAACTGCGGGAAGTCGTATCGGGGCCGCAGCAGGCGCGCGCCAAATTGCTGCTGCGCCACGTGGAAAGGTGGTTTAAATCGGCCGGAGTCGCGCAGGCCGGCAACAGAGCGCGCCTCTTTGTGGCAATGCTCGATGGAACCGCGCTGCACTACCTGGCCATATACGAACGCTATCCGCTCAACTCCATGAAGGCCCGGCTCATCCAGGCCGCACGCGATCTTTGCTCCAATTAACATTCGGATACAACACAATGATAAAGATAAAACCGGTCGATTCAATCGACGCGCTCAAACCTCTCAAACTCGCTTACATTGAACAGTGCACTGCGCCGCTCGACGGCATGTGGCTCCAGGGATTTGTGCCCTTCGCCAGACACTACGCTTTGTACGCGGACGCAACTCTCGCCGGCTTCTGCTGTGTCAATGAAGAAGGATACATGCTGCAATTTTACCTGCTGCCGCGGTATCGCGAAGAGGCAGCATCGACATTCAGGCAGTTGTTTCGCTCCGGCGATGCGCCGACGGGAACAATCAATGGCGCATTCGCAAGCACAGCCGAACCGCAGTACTTCTCGCATTGCCTCGATCTCTTTTCAACTTTCAGCGTCAACGCACTCATGTATCAGTTGCTCGACAAAGCGGCTGTACAACCGGCGCGGAGTCCATTCATTGAGTTAACAGCCGCCGACACGGACGAACTCGACAGCCTTGTCGACTTTGTGCACCGCAATCTGGGCGCTTCGCGCGAGTGGTTAACAGCCTACTATACCAACCTGCTCAATCGCAATGAAGTTTTCTGCCACTGGAATGACAGCGCTCTGCTGGCTGTCGGAGAGTGCCGCGGCTACGACGAATACCAGACCGACTACGTCGATCTCGGCGTCATCGTCGATCAGTCCGCGCGCGGCCGCGGTCTTGCGACAAATGTACTGCGACAACTTGTCGTGTACAGTTCGGAACGGGGACTGACCCCTATCTGCTCAACCGAGAGCGGCAATATCGCGGCGCAGAAAGCAATCAGACGCGCCGGATTTGTTGCGCCTCACCGCATCGTAAAATTTGACGTCTGAGCTACCATCCATCCGCCTGCGGTAAAACAAGCGCTCCCCCGCCGCAACCGCGCCCCGGCCGCGACTTGCAGTTGGAATTCCTCCGGCCCGTCACCCGAATTTCATTCGCAGTAGATTAAAGTATATCTTTCAGCAATCCTGTGATCAGGTGCTCGGCATGTTCTTGCGCTCCGTGGCTTTGGGACCGCTGCGCCGTCGGGCGTTGTCATACTTTCTTCCAACATTTCTTTCCGAGAGATTCTCATGGCTGTTTATATCGTATCGCGCTACAACATAACCGATCCGGAAATGTACCAGAAATATGTCGGCAAAGCCGTTCCTCTGATCGCCAAATACGGAGGTGAGATCCTGGCCGTCGACAAGGATTCCGAGGTCCTTGAAGGCTCGGGCAACGGTGTGGATGTTCTGCTGAAATTCTCCTCGCGCGAAGCCGCGCAGGGGTGGTACAACGATCCCGAATATGTTGAAGCCGTTAAACAACGCCACGCTTCGACCAATGACGGCCACGTGATGATAGTCAATGAGTTCGTCCCGCCGTCCGAATAATTTTCTCGCACACCTTATCTTGTGCACGCACGGATTCACACACCCGCGATATTGACATCGCGGGTGTGTGCAGTTTTGCCGCGTTGATCCCGGTCGCTCCGCCGCCGGCGTCACCCAATCTTCAGCTTGTTGATTTCCCGCAGAAAGTGGTTTTTATACAGCGCCCCGACGCTGATTTTTTCATCGAGAATATTGATCGCGCCGCCCTTGATTGATTCGATCTTGCCCGCCGCCACAATGTAGGATTTGTGCACGCGGATGAATCTGCTGCCGGCCAGCAACTGTTCAATTTGTTTAAGGTTGTCCCGCACCATCAGCGTTTTGTCCGCCGTCCGGATCCCGATGTAATCGCCCATGCCCTGAATGTAATACACATCGCGCAGATCCAGCCGCTCAATCGAACCGTTGTTGTTGACAAAAATGTAGTCCAGCGACGCCGCAACGTCGCCCGTCGGAGCGGCGGAAATTGCATTCGGCGCCTCGGATGATAGTTTGTCTACTGCTTTCAGGAAGCGCGCAAAACTGAACGGTTTGAGCAGGTAATCCACCACGTTGAAATTGTAGCTCTCTACCGCAAAGTCGTCATATGCCGTGGTCATGACCACGCGCGGCGGTTTGTTAAGTGAACCGAGCAATTCAATACCGTTGATCTCCGGCATTTGAATATCCAGGAACAGAACATCAATGCTCCGTTGTTGCAGCAGCGTCAGAGCTTCCACAGCGGAAGTGCAGGCCTTTACCAGTTCGAGTATTTCCACGCGCGCAATGCAGTCCTCCAGGAAACGGCAGGCCAGCGGTTCGTCGTCGACAATCAGACATTTGTAGTTCATGTTAACTCCAGCTCCAGTACAACGCGGTAAAGACCTTCCGTCTGCTCTATGTCCAGTTTGTGTTTACCGGGATACAACAACTCCAGACGCCGCCGCACATTGTGATTCCCGATGCCTGTCGTCGGCTCTTTGCTGCGCCGCGCCGGCCCGTTCTCCACTTCAAAATGCAATCTGTCATGTGAAACCTCCGCTCGAATGTTGATGCGCGCCGTTTCCGAACTGACATCGCCGTGTTTAAATGCATTTTCCACAAAGGAAATCAGCAGCAGCGGTCGGATACGACGTCCCTCGCAATCTCCTTTAACAACCATATGCACGATGTCCGGCCTGCTCAGGCGCAGACTCTGCAACTCGACAAAATGCCCGATGTAATCAATCTCTCCGGTCAGCCTGACATAGTCCATTTTGACAGTGCGCAGCATGTAGCGCATCAACTCAGACAGCCTGATGATCGACTCTTCCGCCTGCCGCGGATGCGCCCCGACCAGATAGTGGATGTTGTGAAGTGTGTTGTGCAGAAAGTGCGGACTGATCTGATACTTCAACATTTGCAGTTCGGAATCCATTTTGTACCCTTCCAACTCCTCCCGCAGCCTTTTGTCGCGTATCCAGTCCGACGTAAATCGCGCTCCGCTGCTCACCAACAGGTAAAACACGTCCTGGAAGAGGTAGTACAGCTTGTTCTGCTCGAAACTTATGAGATAAGTTTCGCAGTCGACCAGCAATTCCGAAATGAAAATCGCATAGAAATATTGCAACGCAAAAGTCAGACCGATCAGAAGCGCCGCACACAGTCCATACCAGCCGTACCTTCCCCGGCGCAGCAATCGCGGAATCAGCAGAACATAATTGCAGTAAAACAAGACCAGAATAACGGCAATGTCCGTGATGTTAACCAGAAATGCCACCAACAGACCGTAGTCCGAGAGATAATAGCGGTACACGCTGTAACTGCGGTCTGCGTAAAACAGCAGCCAGAACAACACGTGCACCCAGATTTCCAGACGATTCCGTTTCATTGTACCAACTGCTCCGCCGTGGCCGAAAAACCAACTTTCTACGTCAAATTCAGCCAAATGACGCGATTCCAACATAAGAAAATCTGCGAACCTGTGTAATGTTGCTGCGAACTCCCGTATTCACGCGGTGAATAGCCTGCCCTCCCGCTCTTCCACGTTCATCGCGACGCCTGCGCCGTTCACAGATAAGTCCCCGATCACAAGCCGGATAGTCGTAACCACAGCATTTTTCACGCGTCTGTGAGCATTCATTCAGGCGGGCTACACTCCTCACGTCCTGAATGCAGGCATATTATTTATCGGAGAAAACAATGCGACTTTTGTGTGTACTTTTAACGGCTTTCTTCGCGTTTGGCTCGGCGGCGCTGGCCGAACTCGATCTGGAAACGATTTACTCGCCACAGGCCGGAACCCAGATACGCGACATTCATTTTCTTAACAGTCAGTTCGGCGTGGCTGTCGGATTCTGGGCGGCCTCGTCCACGCAATTCACCGGCGTGCTGGCCATTACGCGCGACGGCGGCGAAAACTGGGAAATCGGCACGCTCGACAATACGCTCTTTTTCAGCGTCGACATACTTAACGAAAATGAATTGACAGTTGCCGGCATCTTCCTCGGCAACGGGCGCGGTCTCTCACTGCGCAGCGTCGACGGCGGCACAACCTGGACCTCGGTCATGTTTACCGGCGCGGATGGCCCCGAAGTCGTCAGTCTCTACTCCGTCGAATATCTCGACGACACGCACCTGATTGCCGGCGGTTTTAACGGTGCAATTCTGCACTCGACCGACAGCGGCGCAAACTGGACCTCAGTGCATTCGGATGAGGATTGGTCCATCTGGAACATCGTCCACAAAGACGATCTCTTCCTCGCCACCGGCATCACCCTGGACGAAAACGACGAGGAACAATACAAACTCTACTCCAGCAGCGACGCCGGCATGACCTGGGCCGAACTGACGCCCGACAAACCCGAGGACTTAAACATCGAGCGTCTGCGCTACGCGTCCAACGGCGACCTCTACGGCTTCGGCAATGTCGATGGTTCTTTTGCCGTCGCCCGCTCGCTTAACAACGGCGAATCCTGGACAAACATGCACACCAGCAACCACAACGGCAGCCTTAAATGTTCTTACATCGACGACGAGGGCGCAATCTATGCCGCCGGAGATCAGGGCAAGGTGATGTACAATCTGGACGGAACAAACTGGGAGGAAATGTATGTGCCCGCCGAACAGTTTATGTGGGACGTGGACGGCTTCGGCGACGTCGTGTGGCTGACCTCTTCCTCGGGTCGCATTTACGAATACAATCCGCTTTCCACGTCCGTTCACGAATTTAACAACAGCAACACTTATGTTGTTTTTGTCATGCCCAACGGCGACAACTTAAACATCTCCGGCCTTATCGCCGGCCACGATTACAAGCTGCAAATCGGCTCTGTCGACGGACGTTCAAACAAGCTGAGCGTTCCGACGGACGGCGCAGTTGCAATTGATTCGCTGCCGCGCGGCGCCTACGTCTACTCGCTGATGGAAGACGGCGTGGTCGTCTCACAGGGCAAATTTGTTAAATAATCCAACCTGCTTCAGACTGACCGACACTCTCGCATTTTGACTCTCTGACCGCCTGAGCGCTTCGCTGCCTGCGTGACTTCGGCAGCTTGCTTTTTACTTTTGCTCGTCACTGTGTTGCCGGTCGCCGGTAAGTGAGCGACCCGCGCTTGCGGCACAGTGACAAACAAGAGAAAGAGCAAGCCGGCGCAATGAAATGCAGCGGCGAAGCGCTCATGTATAAGGTCCGCAGCCCCTCCTGCCTTTGCAACTCTCCGGACAGGCCCGCGCGGTCCCACTGCCGCCCCACCGCGACTGTAACAATTGTAGCCGTTATGTGTCGACTTGGATTGCACAACAGTGATCCGGCTACAATGGAGTTGCCCAATGCTCAGAAAATACAGACTCGTCCTGACTGCGATAATCATTTGCATCACAACATTCGCCGTCAGCGACCTTGCGGCGCGCGACATCAAAGCGCCATGGGAACCGCTCAGTCTGCTGCCCAACGGCGACGTGTGGTCCATCGTGGAGTTAAACGGCGATCTGTTTACAGCCGTGCGTTTGTCCGGTGTTTACAAGTCGAGTGATGGCGGAAACAGCTGGTTCAGATTAACAAATGTAGAAGCGGCCAACGTGTTTGAATTGCACGTCTTTGGCAACAACCTCTTTGTTGCGGGCGCCGGTGTGTTGTTGCGTTCGCAGGACGGCGGGGAGAGCTGGGAAGATGTCTCCGAGGGAATTAACAAAACCGCATTCTGGCTGATCACGTCCATCGTTTCCGACGACAGCGTCCTGTATCTGACGACGCTCGACGGGCTTTACACCAGCACCAACCAGGGTTTAACATGGGAAGCGACTGACAACAGCCTTCCGCAGGATGAATACAATTACACCAGCCTGAATGAGTCGACGGTGTTCCTGGGCGGAACAGACAACATCGTCAAGTACGACCGGACAACGGGAAGCTGGAACTTCATTGTCACGCCAATCCTGCGCCCCAACTTTGGCCTGCACGTTAACGGCTTTCTGTACGCGTCCAGCTCTGTTGGCGGAGAAACAACAGAACTTTGGCGCTCCGTCGATGAAGGCCAGAGCTGGGAGAGCGCCGGCAGCGGCCTGCCGACCGGAACAATTTTCAACGACATGGTTTTTTCCGACGGCAAATACTTACTGGCGACGAGTCGCGGAATGTTTACATCCGGAAGCGGCGACACCTGGACGGCTCTTGCACCGAATTCCGGAGAACTCGACGTGCACCGTGTTTTACCCCGCGGCAATGACTTGATCGTGGGCACGCGCGGTTACGGCGTTTTCCGACTCGACTCCGGCGCGGACGACTTCACATCGATTAACAAAGGCATAGAATTCTGGTGGGTGCTCAAGGCGTGGTTGACGGATTCGCGCATATTCACGTCTTCCGCTTTTGTCGAACTGCACTACAGGAACTACGGCATCGACGGTGAGTGGCAGCCCGTCAACCCTACATTCGACCTGGATCAGGCAGTTTACGACATTAAACAAAACGGCGACGAAATCCTGATCGGGACCAACAGCCTTTTTCGCTCCCTGGACAACGGCGACAGCTGGACCGAACATCCGGCCGTGGACAACTGGGGCGCAATACACAGCATTCTGCCCGTCGAAGGCGGCACACTGTGTTTTACCGACACGCATATTCACACAATCGATGCCGACGGCCAGGCGACATCCGTTGCTTACGAGTTTGAATCCTCCGTCAGCGCCTCCGTGCTGCACAAGGGCGTGCTGTTTGTCGGTACGGAGAACTCCGGCAATTTCCGCAGTGACGACGGCGGCCGGACCTGGGAAGCCGTCAGCAACGGTATGTTAAATGCCAACACACGGACGTTTCTATCGGACGGCGACGTCCTGCTCTCGGGAACGGCCAAGGGCGTCTATCGTTCGGTCGACATGGGTGACTCCTGGCAGAATGTCAGCGGCGGCAACACCATCAACAGCAGTCCGATCATCGGCTTTGGTTTATTGGACGACATCATGTACATGGGCTCGCAGTTTAACATCTGGTACTCGACGGACCAGGGCATTAACTGGCTGCCTCTTTCGCTGGAAGGACTGCCTCAGGACACCTGGCTGTCGAGCCTTGTGATGCGTGAAGATCAGCTCTACCTCGGCACTCATCGCATCGGCATGTTTACAGCCCAGATCCAGGACAAACCGACCGGCGTCGCCGCGTCGGAGGGCCTGCGCAATTCAGTCATCGGCGACCTTGTGGTCCAGTTTCAAAACGACGGGCGCAATATAGACGTGAGCTTCAGCATGAATGTCAACGCGACCGCTGAATACGGCGTTTACGACTTGCGCGGACGCCGTATAACCACAGGACAGACGGCACACTTAAACAGCGGCAGGCAGACAATTTCGCTGCATACACCCGCGCTCGAATCAGGCGTCTACATCGCCACGCTCCGGGTCGGCGACGAACTTGTGACGCGCAGTTTTGTTGTTGGACGTTAATATTCGGCGCAGCGCGGAGATTAAACTGACAGTCCACGCGAATTGGCGTCAGAACATTAAGACCTGTCAGGCCGCGCGCCTGACAGGTTTTGATCTTTTCAGCGAATCGTGGGGAGGCCGTTGTTTAACCGGCCAATACTCTGCGTCGGTACTTCGGCAGGACGCTTGTAAAACGCGGGCGCAGCGCACCGGACCTCGTTCCGCGCACTTCTTCGGCGCCGCGTATCGCGCCAAAACCACGTGACGCCGATTTGCCGAGTCCGATACCATCGGGAAGTACAACATTCGTTTTAAAACTCCCTTGAAAGGCCATCATTTTAATGTTCTTGAACGAAGTCGTACAGGCTGCAACCTGCGGCTGGGCGATGATTTCACGGTCTGCGATTTCGTTGCAGGCGCCGAGAAACACGAGAATATTGCCGACGAGTATGCTCCGTAATATCTCGATTTGCTTCGTGATTCCGGCCGCACAGTAGCGCGCGTGATTGCGTGCGTTCAGGGCCATCCACATGCTGTCAAAACAATAAGTGTGTAGTTTGTCGTCAACGCCGACACTGACGCTCCGCGTTAACACTTCGCGCTCGGTTACAGGCAGAATCCGATCGTCGATGTTAAAGTATTCAACCTTGTCGACCAGTTTCTGCAGCACGCGGCTGCCCTCGCCGACGCCCACCAGAGTAGGTACGCCGTTCAGCACTTTGTACTGGACAACCGGGTATGCATGTCGGTATGTATCGCCCTCCAGATGGTTGTGCAGCTCCGGAATGTCGCGGAACCGATTGCCAAAGAATCCGCGCAGTTTGTGCGCGTCGCGCCGTTCGAGTTGTATCGCGGGAAAACGGATGGTTGTGATGTCAATGTTACGCATGGGAGTGGCCCCTGTGTTAATTATTACTGTTTCTGGCTCTGTCGTCGATGACGCGAGGCAATTGAAGCGCTAATCCCTGACCATCGAATAAATCCTCAAGTTGGCTGCGGATGAAACCTCCAATCACGGCGTCGACTTTCTCGTAGGTATTTACATCAATCGTGGTGACTCCATGCGCAAGAATGGAATCATTACGATAACAAAGCGTCCCGATGAAGCGAGAGCGCTTTTCATTCCAGGCTGTTCCGAGTTCATCGTTTAAATCGGCAAGCAAATCGTATCCGCGCACAAGATCGATCTTATTCCGACCGTCCCTCAGGTTATACTTTTGCTGCAACTCCTCCGGCAGTTGACTTGCTCGTACGTTGGAGGTAATAATCCCAAATTGTTTCACAAGCCTGAGTTGCATCAGCATTTCAAGCGAGCGGTAAAGACGGGCAACGGCATCGTCGAATCGTCCATTTTCGGCGCGACGCTGCGCATTAAATAGCATATCGCATACGATTTCAGCCGACCCTTTGACTTCGACTTCTTCATCACAATTTACACGAGACTCCAACAGTTGACGTTGTGAAATCACTGCTTCCAGATAGAGCTGATACCTTCCACGCTCTTTGAATATGGGTAAGCTCAGCAGATGTTCCAAAGCCTGTTCGTGGTCAAACTTGTCCCATGATGTAAAAGTGCGTGACCACTTTACATAATCAAGTAGTCGTCGCTTCAACCAACTATTCAGTCCCGATTCATTCCGGCGCAGCTCATCGATATTGACCAGGACTGCTTCGTAGTCATATCTGGAAAGCAGTTCATCACAGATCAACAAATGCCCAACTGAAAACATGGCCTGTCGGCTGTGCCTGTTAAGCACTTCCGAATCAGGCCGCACCTCCGTTTTGTCTCCTTTCTTACGATCTCCGACCAAAATCGATAATTCAACATTGGGGAATACATGCGAGGCAAAATAGAGTCCAAAGGCCATGGATTTTGTCGCCGGCGTTACATCGGTAATAATTGTACAGTCGGGGAATTCTTCTCTCAAAGCATTGAACAGGTTTGTTGATACTCTGATACAGTGCTCCAGATCGTCGGGATGATCGATCTCGGTCACTCCGTATCTGTCTGTATCACGCAGATTGCATTGGTCAATGATACTCGGCATGGACTCGAATTCGCCATTGTCGTCTCTTCGTTTGCAGCAGGGCGAATCTCGTTCGGCCACAAATTTACGCGAGTCTACACTCACCAGGAACTGCACAAAGTCTGGTTCATTCTTTCTAATGCTTTTAACCACTAAATCGCAGGCAAATCCAACACACATTACGAGTACAGTTTTTGATTCCATTTTTCATCCTCGTGGAGTAAAGGTTAATTTCACCCAGCCGAAGGGTTCGTTGGGGCGTTCCTTGAGTTCGGTAAAAGAACGGGTTGTCGGGAAGTCAAACGATTTGCGGACTTCGCGGCGGCCCTTCCTGTCGGCAAAGGCCAGACTGATAAGCTCGCACAGCAACTTTTCATTTTCTTTTGCCTCGACGTCAAAACCCAGACCAATTGAGTTGTCAAACCAGGTCTTGCCGGCTCCTATGCGCATGTAAGCTTCCATGCTCCCCGCATTATCAATTTTGTCCATCATTCCGGAGCAAAAGACTTTGGGAACGTTAAACTTTGATTTCCCGCGCAGGATTGCCTCGTCCCTGGCGGCGCTTTTGAAGGACATTTCGTTAATGATATCGAGCAGGGTCTGCAAGTCATTGTCATGCAGAAATGAAAAGTAGTCCTGGTGTTTGAGTTTGCGCTGATCTATAGCAGCCGATTCGCGGTGACGCTCGTAAATACGGAACTCGCCTGTCAACTTTGCACCTCGATTGATCGCCTCACATGGAATCGGAATTTCCTTGGCAGTACTTTTAATCGAGAACCGGGGGCGTGACGTAATCACTACATCTATGTCGCCTTCAGGCTCGAAGTCGCTTACGTGCAGGTATCTGAATTGATCGTTGGAAATTGGACCCAGACAATCCCTGCCAACATTGATGCGCTTCAGGGCCTTCCGGGCGAAATTAATCTTTGATTCCTGCGTAGCACTTCTGAGTGCGTGCCGGGTTTTTTCGGCCCCCGAGTGGTTTGCCATCCAGTCGACCATCACCGCCGTCCGCACCGCGCCTTTCAGGGAACTGCCGGGAATATAGGCTCTGTCGTTGCTGCTTATGCAGCGATTAATTTCTTGTCTGCCGGGGTCAACGTGCGATTCTACCATTGACGCCGTTACATCGTCCAGGTGGCACTTAAGCGTGTCATTGATATAGCGTTTAAGATCGAAATTCGAACGATTGTTGTCCATCCCGCCGCGGATTCCGCGCACGTACTCCTCCATCAATTCCGGCGCTTCGTTGATCTTTTGCATCAGCTTTTTTTGATCGAGAATGCGCACGTTGTTGCCTTCGTAGAGATAGTCGGTGTATGCCGACAACTTCTCTGTTTCTCCCGCTCCAATCGCAACGGGCGAAAGGACTTCCAGCCCCACATCGTAGACGTGCAGGGGAACTGCCATAGATTGCATTGTTTAACCTCGTTTAGATTGGAATGGTAAAAGCCGTCCCGTTGCGGTAAATCGGATGGAAGATATTTTTGTCCGGACTGACGTCGACAACACGACCGCGAACGTGCGCACTTAACAATGCGCCTTCGTGCACCAGCCGCACCTGTTTGCGGTGGAATTCGCGAGGGATGTTTTTCTCCGTGTCCTCCTCATAGTCCTGGCCCAACGTCCATGCACCGCGCAGTGTCAGGTCATAAGCCTCAAGATGATCAAACTCTTCCTGATTGCGCGGCGACAGCATCGACAGCGACAGAAAAAGGTTCGAACGATCGGTTCGATTCTGCAGTTCGTCCGGCAGGTTTTCAAGCTGAACGGATTCGAAGCGCCCCTTGCCCGTTGAACGCTCGCCGCCCACGCCCTCGTCGGCCAGAATGCGGAAACAGGCCAGCAGTTTCTTCCAGTCCGCATCCGGCAGCGAGTGATCGACTAACACGTAAAAATGACCGCGCAGGTATTCGCTCCCGTTAATGGGCACATCCCTGAACTGCAGATTGGTTTCCGTGTAAAAAGCGTCTTTGTCTACGCGTTTGTGCACGTGAACTTTGGGCGCATTCGGCGTGGAGGTGAACATTGCCAGTGGTCTGTTATTCTTGTCCACGTTCGTGAATCCGCCAATTTCGGCGTCCGTGCACAAACACCGCCCTCCAATATTAACGTGCTCAAGCAATTTTCCAGCGGCATTGTACAACCCGGGTTTATCGGATGTCAGCCGGCCCAACTGTTTGTAAACGCCCAGGGAGATGAAGCGAATCTTCTTCCAGGCTTTAACGCCGGAGTCGGGATCGAGGTCAATGTCGATGGGCGGACGCGGCAGGAAATAGATCGTGTTTAACACTTTGTCCGTTGTGCGCCGCTCGACGGCGTAAAAACCGGACGACATCCGGACTTTGGGCGTCGCGCCGTCGAACCAGTCGCGCAGTGTTTCAACATCGCCGAATGTCATGGCCCAGATGTTGGCCAAACCGGAAAACAGCGTGTCCGAGTGGATAATCGAGTCCGTCCGATCCAGCGAGCGCGCGCCCAGCCTGAATTGCGCGCCCGGTTTACATCGCAGTTTTAACAATTGCATGTCAGCCTCCCAGTTTGTACTTGGTCTCTGATTCCGTGGGAGTCTCTTTCATGTATTCGCCGACTGATTTCTCCGTTATTTCGACATCGACAAATTTAACTTTCCCGTAGCCGCGCGAACCCTGCCCGCCGAGATAGTCGTCCTGCAGAATGCGCATGTACGAGAGGATGTTTTCAACGTCTTCTTTCTCTTCATCGAGGTTAAACACGTTGTAGATGAACTCGAATGAAAACTTCGCGCCGGCCGGGACGCGCTCGATCTGCCGCGGGTGCTGCGCCGCACCGGACTTGCGGTCGATCGAGTTTTCCGTTTTCACCTCGGTCCAGAGAGCGCCGCCCAATATCGCAAAGTCTTGTTTAAACTGCTTCTGATCAAGTGAACTGTCGCTTACCTGCAGACGCGTGGGATTTTCGGCTTCGCGCTTGTCGCCGCCCTGACCAAAAATCCTGACGACTTCTTTGCTGTCATCCGCAACGTCCACGGCTCCATTGTGTTTGCGCGCCGCCAGCGAACGCAGTTTGCCTTTGATCGAGCTGCCGGGAATAAAAGGAATACCTTGTGGCGTTTTGATAACACCCAGACCGAGACCGCCGATATCCAGCGTCGTACCAGAGCCGCCAATATGCAGCCCGGTTGCGGCTTCGATTTTACCGCGGATAAAGATCTTTTTGTGCAGCTTCACTTCACCTGCACCAGTTCCGTTTGTTGTTGAGTTTGCAGCCATCAGGATTTGCCTCCGTAGTATTTGTGATATGCAATGATTGCTTCAAAGAAGTACTGAAATGCCTTGAGCTGGTCAGCGGATGTGATGTTAACAATCATCTGATCCAGCAGGTAGATCAGCTTGCGTTGTTCGTCCTTATCGGCCTTGCCGCTTATATACGCCAGTTGCGGGCGTAGTCGCGCCAATTGTTGATAGTCGGTCTCTGTTTTGATCGCCGGAAACACATTGCGCAGTTGTGAGGTCGAGATGTTGTCACCGACACTTTTAACAAAGCTCTTGATTCCATCGATGTATTGGGACAACTTTTGTTTGTCCGAATTGAGAAAAAACGTGACGTAGTCTTCCGTTTGCAGTTCCTTGGCCAATTGAATCTTGAAATCTCTTTCAAGTTCTTCAATGTTTTTTTTCTTATTGTAGCCACCACGCTCGTCACGGCTACGCGCCCGGTTGCCGCCGTCGCGTCGGCCGCCAGTATTTTGGTCGCGATTGTCGTTATACCCCATTGTCAGTCCTCCAATGTTAAGTGTTCAGGTTCGGAAATCTTTTCGCCTTTCTGCAGCGAAAACTCGGCCCAGCGCGCCGCCACGGCAAACAACATCGGATTAACCGTTGAATGGCCGGCAATACTGCGCAGGAATATCTCTTCAAATTTTTCAATCAGCTTTGTGACGATTGCATTCTTTTCCTCGGCCTGTTTTGTCTGCGGATTGCGATCCAGAAGATCGCTCAGGAACCAGGCGAGGCGATAGACCGGCGGTACTTCGGTGTGATTACTCTTGTCGAGATAGTGTTTCAGGTCGTGGCAGAGTCGGCGCACCTTAAACAGGATATCGCGCCCGGCTCCGTGGTCATTGATCAAGTGCACCAGTTTATCCCTGATCTCGGCCGCGTAGTTGTAACAATCCCAGGAGAGCGTCTCGCCGAGTACATGCACGGCATCCTTGATCGTATTGCCTTCTTTATCCTTGCGACTTTTGGCATGCTCGAGCGCTTCTTCGGCCAGCGGAGAAAAACGCGAGACCGAGAATTTGGCGGGTATCATGATGATGCCGGCGGACAGCGTCACATCGCGGTTGCCGCCGCAGAATTGTTTAAACTCGTCGTGCAGGCATCGTGCGAATTCAAACACCGTATCCCAGGGGCCCAGCAGGAAAACGTCGTCGCCGCCCGAAAACACCATGTAAATGCGATTGTCAAACTTCTTCCATTTCATCAGGCGGTTTAAGTAACCCTCAAAAAACCACTGCAATTGTTCCGACAAACCGATGTAGTCGGCCAGGCCGGGATGTTCACCCAATCCATCGCGGAACAGCAGGCCCAGGTTGTCGACATCAAGTTTAAGCACTGCAATTTCATCGCGACCGCTGTTTTCAAGTGCAAAGTTCCCGAGGTGCGCAAATTCGATCGGGTGGCCGACCTTCAGATCGCCTTTATCCATCTTTCCGGATTCTATATCCGCATCCCAGCGCTGTTTGTATTTCTCCAGCGCTTCCTCCTCCCAGACCGGCACGTCTTTGACCATAAAGCGAAAATCGCTGGCGCGTTTGGCGTACTCGGTGCTGTTAAACAGGATTGTTTCGTCGATGAGCGGCTTTTTGTAATCGACGTGGTGTTCGAGTCTGTCGACGTAACGTTCCCAATCCTGCACTTTCCGCTTGCTGTTTTTGTTGCTGATCGAGTGCGTCAGCGCGTAGAGCTCCCACGCGGGCAGTGTTTTTGCCAGTTTGGCAAATGCACCACGCCGATCTTCCTGTTTGAGCGGTTTAAAAACGTCGGCCCAGTCCAGACTCTTGAATTTGCGCGATTTAACGGCCTGGCATTCTTTGGCGACCTTCGTCATCACGCTCGGCAAGTCGTCACGCAATTCCTTCAGACTCGCCGGCACCCAGCCAAGCGCGAGATAGAGACCGGTGTCCGTTACTGCTCGCTCCAGCTTCTTGCGACATTCGCACAACTCCTGCGCTCGCGACGCGGGGACAAACAAGGTGAAGTTGCCGCCGCCGTCGAGCAGGATGCAAGTGCGCGGAATATCGAGTTGTTTAACGATCAGTTCAATCGCGGTCTGTCCCACCAGCTGCACCAGAAAAGAACGGCTCTTGAGTTGACGTGCGGCCCTGGACGACACGATGTTAAATATAAAGTCCTGGATGCCGGAAATGTCGCCGCGAACCACGAGGATCGGAGCGGCCGTCGATGAAAAAGGCTGCTCCAGATACTTCTCAACATCGTCGCCCAGCGCACCGCTGTTAAACTCGTGCGCCAGGCACCAGGCAATTGCCGCCGTCAGACGCGACTCCTGATCAAGGCTGTTTGTCGGTGAGTTCCCGGAAGCGATGATGTGCAAGTACTTGCGCATCATTGCCAGGAGCGAACGTTCGTTGCAGGTATCTTTTAACTCGGCGAGAAAACTGTCGAGCAGCATTTTGTGCTCGCGCAATTCTTTTGCATTTGCCTGCTCATCGGATTCCAGCGGGAATCCAGCTTCGCGTTCAATCGACAGTTTGACGTTTTGTTTAAATGCCTGCCGGCGACGGCGCGTGCCGTTTTTCCCCAGTACGACAATCGGTGAACAACGTCGAATGTCGTATTTGGCGTCATCGATGCGACGGCCGCGCACACATTCGAGCGACGCATTCACAATGTTTTGCGCCACGGCGGATGACGGACGATCCGCCAGAAGTTCAAGAGCCGCCAGCGGAAAGAGTGTATCGCTCCGACGGTTGTGATATTTGCGACAGGTTTGAATAAACTCCGCCGCATCGCGTTTGGCGGTTTGCGCCGACTCGGATTGCAGGTCCGGCGGTGACTCGTCTGCCACGTCCCTTGAGTGCAGTCGCTGCAACACGCCCAGCGGCGCAAACAAAGCCGCGGTGTGCAAGTGTTTGAGGTTTAACATTAATCATCCTGCGTTTGTGTTTGACAACGCTTTGTTTTGTAAAATTTCGGCATTACTTAACGCACATTCGTACGGACAGGATACCGGGGCCGACTATCGTTTCAGCGTGCGACCGACATCAAGCACGGGATGGTAACTCCCCTCGGCCCAATGGTACAAGGTGGCGTTGTTTACCGTGCCCCACATGGCGCCAAGTCCAAAGCTCAGAACAACCGGTGCTGAAATGAAGAAGTGCACTTTGGCGCCGCCGAGTTCGCGTTGAATGTTGTTAAGCAGTCGGTAAAAACCGCGGACCTGATCGGCCCACTCCGCCGGTTGCGAGTGCTCAAGCACACCGATTCGTCCATCCCCGTCGAGGGAGGTAATTATGAAGGTGTGATCGATGTCCCCC
Source organism: bacterium (assembly GCA_030430495.1). GTDB lineage: Bacteria > Bacteroidota > Ignavibacteria > Kapaibacteriales > UBA7675 > JAUIKM01. The sequence goes on from JAUIKM010000019.1 coordinate 41,663, forward strand.
TTTTCCTGCAGGTACTGTTCAACAGCTGTCCGGATCGGCCGCGTGATTTCGATGATAACGGCCACGTCCTGAACCTTTTTTGTCGGCTCTTCTTCCGACTCGTTGCGCGGTCTGCTTACCAACAGACCAACCAGACGCCGCCCACCTGCGATCACGCGCAGAATCAGGTTGCCGCCGAGTTTCACATTAGAGTTGAGGCTCTTTATGCTCCGCGCTCCATCATTAAACTTGTTGACCCAGTCATTGAGATTCTCAAACATATCCTGCATGAATTTTCTCCAGTTGGTTTCCGTGTAATAATGTGTGTAAGTTGTTAAATGGCTCTGTCCAGCACCTTTGACGCACAGCGCAAAGCGCCGCGATCGCCGAGGTTTGCCGGAAAGTGTCCGGCAATGAATCGCACGTCAAACCCGTGCGAGGTGTAAACTTTGTGGACAACTTCACGTGTTCGCAGGTAGGTTTCCATACAGCCTTCCATGCCCGGATTTTCAACGTAGTCCGGCAGATAAACTCGTCGCTCAGTACCGTCAACTTCCACCAGCCCGTTGTTGAAGGACTTAAACTGGACTCCCTTTGCGCGGGCATCGACAAACATCGGCAGCCGTTCAACTTCAAAGCAGATGTCGCCGCAGCGCGTTTGGGCCAGTTCTTTGGCGATAAAATCCAGAACGCGCGCCCGACTGAACACTTCGGAGAGCGACTCCTTCTGGGCGGGCGCACAGAACTCCCCGCACACCTGCGCCACAAATACCAGATGAGTCCCGGGCTTGCCTTTAACCGGTCCGCCTGGTGTAATTATCATATCAATGTGGCCGAAGTCATCTTTAATCGCCGAGCGCCGCAGACCGTCGTAGCCGTGGTGGCCGCGTCGCATCAACTCGTCGATCCAGACGATGTGTTTAACTCCCAGAGTTTCCCGCAGCGCCTCGGTAGTTGCTGTACGCGTCTCGCGGTTCGTTCTGGCACGGCCGTTCTCTGTCGGCAGCAGGTCATTACCGCAGAAGACATAGTCGCCGCCGCACAGAATTTCACCGCCGGTAATCTTGTGTTCCACCGTGCGGCGGTCGTAGCCGTAGCGGGCCGCCAGTGGAACGGACAAATGCGGCGGCATTCCCGCAGTCGCCATGGCCGGATCGGCCAGGCAATTGGTTAAACAAAGCCGGTCTGTGCTACTATTCTTTGTTACCGCAATCTGATCCTGCAACCAGCGCGACGTATCCGGGCGGGATCTGCCGCCTTCAGACAAATCCACAATGCGAACATTGGGCCCGCCCGAATTGTCGCTGTTTTGTCGCTTCCCGGCGACCGGAGAGGGACTCAGCACCGTAATCAACGGACTGCGATCTGCAAACGCCCGGAACACGTTTCCAAAATAGTTGTGTACATCGGCGTGCGTCAGATTCTGGCTGCCGGTACTTAACAGAAGGTGCGTAATACGCCCTTCCCAGTCCGAAAGCAGCCTGTATTGTTCCGTTGATTTGGGCACAGTTCCACTCCGACGTCAGTTTAGTTTACAGGTTCGATATTTGTAGTCACCACGTGCTGCACGCCGTTGCTCGAATTGCCGTCGTATTTAACCGTCAGATTACCCAGGTTGTCCATTTCCATCGTGATGTCCGTCGTCGTAATGTCGATGCGGTAGGCGCGGCGCGGCTTGCCGATGCCGACGAGTTCACATTCGTCGCGATCGTCCAGGGTGCCGAAATACTCGAGCCGGTAAGCCTCGTCGTCCATCGTCGTGTCGTCGGCGGAGTCGTCGATCACGTGAATAAAGTAAGCCTGCGTCTGCGTTGTCCCCAGCGCAAATGTCGAGGGCAAACTTGTTGAATTGCTGATCGACACACCGTCGCCGATGACCAATGCGCCGCTGCTGATCTTGAGACCGACTTCGGTGTTTAACAGATCGTAGTCGTCGTTGGTACTGTTGACACAATTGCGGACGCGAATCTTTTTGCTGCTTTCAAGCAGGTAAACCCGGATTTCGTTCAAGGGATGAGTATCCACGTCAGGCATGATCTTTACTCCAAAGTATAGATGTAATTTCACGAACAGAGGTATCCTGTCCCGAGCGGCGGATGCGCCGGAATTGAAACCCCTGCATTGTTAATTTCTGGATCAGTCTATTGGACAACTCCGCACGCAGAGCAGCTCGTCGTCCACTTTTAACTCAACAATCGCAGTTGTTAAGGTGTGAGAAATCACCTGGTATTCTCGATCAATTCCAATTCCGTGTATTTCGGTTTTCCAGCCCTGTTCAGGACCGGACATCACAATACGCGGTGGTTTCCTGCGGTCCAGCAAAAAGCGGCTGGTCTCAGGCGCTCGGAAAAACGAAACGTTGCCGGCGAACAAAACACCGTTGTCGGCTTTGATAGCAACGGCATTGACGAGCAGGTTTTCACGGAGCTCAATCCGTTCCGAGAGTTCATTGTAAAACTCAAGCTCAGTGCGTCGCAAACGCATGCGATAAGATTCGCCGAAGTGGGCGACCACCCTGAACCAATTACCCGTGTTTGCCTTTGCCATCGCAGTTCCGTCCGTATTCGTCAGCTTCGACGTGATTGTTGATCGAATCGATGCTGCGAATCTACGCGCCGGACCTTCTGTGCACAATCGCAATGTTAGCGATAATATATATCACTATTGAGATATAACGGCGGAAATATATTATTTTCTCAGAGTCAATGTCAAATAATAATTTTCGATATTCTCTTTCGGCGTTCGCCTTCCTCGCGATAAATACTGGATCGACAGCGTCCTGAGCGTCGTTTCCTCACGATTTCTGCGTAATTTGTAATTCTACAAACACAGGTGGGTAATCCTGCCGATGCAATCAACCGCCCCGTAACCCAAGCCGGATTTTTGAATGGCACGCCCCAACGATTACATACATCGCCTTGTAAAATCGCTGAACGAGCGGGAGCATTCCCTTTATCGCGAATTTGCCGCAACGTCCCAATTCGGCCGGTCCTGTCTGGACTTTCTGGATTTCATCGATTCAATGCAGGAGTACGATGAACAACGCGCAAAATCTTTTTGCCGCGACACTCTTAAAGTCTCGAACTATTCACAATTCAAACGGCGATTCTTTGAAACTCTGTTGGCCAACCTGGAACTTAATCGCCACAGTAAAAACGAGCACGAAGAAATCGACCGGCAGATCCGCGAAGTGGATGTGTTAATCAACAAAGGACTGCTGGACGTTGCCGGCAAACACATCGTCACGATCAAGAATCGCGCGGCAAAAATCGGCTACCACCACGGCAAGATCGAAATTCTTAATCGCGAGGTTCGCATTCTGCAAGCCAGGCCCGGCAGCAAAGGGGATCAGAAAGTGGTGGTCCTCAACGAAGAGTTGGACCTGTATTTGAAGGACTACCAGACAAGCAACCGCTACCGCACTTTGTATCACCTCATGTTTATGCTGTCCCGCACAACCTACAACGGTGAGATCACAGCGGCAAACATGGCGGAAATTAACAAGATCATGCAACACCCACTTCTGCGGTCGGGGGCCGAGTGGCCGGACGTTCGCAGTCATCGACTGTATCACAGCATTCACGCCAAACACGCCCGCATTACCGGCCGCACCGACATGGAACTGCAACATCAACACAAAATAGTTGAACTCTGGGAGCGGGACCGCGATCAGATCGAAGCCAATCCCTCGGGGTATATCAAATCGCTCAGCATCCTCGCCGGTCTGTTTCGCGTTCACAGAAGTTATACCAGGAAAACATTTCAGGCTATGCTGTTCGATCTGGAGTCCACTGTCGTCCACACGTATCGCGATGAAACGGAGCAGTTTGCCGCCGTTGCACTTTTGCGCCTGTTCGATGGGCTGAACGGCACACCCGCTGATTTTGAACATCTGATTGCCGAATACATACCCGGTCTGTTAACAGATATGACTTCGCGCAAAGCGCCTCTCCCCCAGGCCCGCGAACTGGCGCTGTACTTTAACATTGCTGTAGCCTACTTTGTGCACGGCGACTTCAGCAAAGCCGTTGAGATCACCAGTTTAATCGGCAACTTTGAAAAAACCGTCAGTCGCCAGGACCTTCAAATATTCGCTTCTATCCTGACAAATATTCTGATGTTCGAGTTGTACGGCGATACCACAGCCGAGACGTTTACCCACAGCAACGAACGCAAACTCAAAAAATCTTCGCTTTCTTTGGTACTTGAATCCATCTGCATTCAACATCTCAAGAAACTTAAAACAACACTCCCGGGGGAGGAAACTCAAAAGGTTTTCATACCCTGGCGGGATGAACTTCTCAGCCTTCTGGAAAACCACAGTCATAGCCAGAAACTCGGCATCGAAGAGATCATCTGCTGGCTCAACGCCAGAATCTCCGGCAACAAGATCTATGCGGAATACCGCAAATACATTGATAACTCTTCTGTTTCCGCAGCGCAGTGAGAGAGTCGCATACGCCGCGACAACTCACCATACGCGCTGTGACTGTCCATAGCCGGCCGACGCACAATTTTAAACGCGCTGACAAACAAAAGGGAAAAACAAGCCCCAAATGCAATGCGGGGGCGAAGTGCTCTTCCCCGCCCGGTGAGGTATTCACCAGTGATGTTTCCGCCAAAGAATGCGCGCAGATGCGGCGCTCTACAATAGGAATCAGCCTGAAACGAGTTATTACCCTTGTGGTCGACCGGCCGCAGGGCTTGTACTTGTTATAACTCCTCTGTTCAACATTAACACGCACTCCCACATGGACCCGATAGTCAAGATTGACATACCGCAGCGCATTGAATGCGAATTCGAACCCAACAACGGCATCGTCCTGATACAGGTTTTGTTAAACGGACGCAAGCGCGTATTTTTACTCGACAGCGGCGCACCGTTTATGACGCTTAACACGCGGCACGTACATCCCGACCACATCGAAGCCGGCTTGCTGGAATTCAAAGGCATTGGCGGCAGCGTGCAGTCCGCCCGCACACGGATTAAAACATTCAACTGGCAGGGGCTTAAATTCCGCAACAGCCTGGTGTACGCCATGGACTTGTCCCATCTTGAGCGGGAGCTCGGCGTTGAATTCCACGGACTCCTCGGCTACCGCGAACTGATGCACTTTACTTTAAACATCGACTACAAAACAAACCGCCTGACGCTGTGGCGCGAGTTTAACCCGACCGACTTCACAGTGCTTGCGCGCATTCCCTTTGTTTTACACAATCACCTGCCTGTTATTCGTGCGAACATCGGACAGCGCCGCGTAAAACTCGGCCTGGACAGCGGAGCGGCAATTAACCTGCTGGACATCAATCTGTTAAACTCCGTCGACGGTTTTATTCCCGCCAAACGCGAGGAACAACTTCACGGCGCGGGCAGTACCAGCGTCAGGGTGCAGCACGGCAAGTTAAGTTCGACGTCTATCCACGGCACGGAATTCAACAACATGCGCGTTGTCTGGTCCGACGTCAGCGTGATTAAACAGTCGCTGGGGGACATCGACGGGCTGTTGGGCTACGAATTCCTGTCCAGGCGCCGCATGGCGATCAGCTTTACGGACAACTGCATTTATCTGATCCGCAGGAAGCGCGGCAAAACTTCTGCTCCAACCGCCGCCTGACCTGGCAGAGCGCTGCGCCGCCTTCGCCTTGCTTCGGTGGCTGGCTTTTTTCTTTTGTTTACCACCGGATGAGAAATCTCCGAATAAAAAAAGAGCTGTGAACCCTTAAAGCACACAGCTCAAACGTAGTTCTACGTACTCCAGCCAAATCACCGAACCACAAGCACCTGAGTCACCGAGTCCTCAGTCCCGCCGTCGGCGCGAATAAACAGCTCAACCACGTACACGCCGGCCTCCAGCTGCAATCCCGTCGCCTCGCGCAGCAGAAGCTCAAAACGCTGGTCACCCGCCGCAAGAGTACCCAGGTCCTGCGCTGTGCGCCGCACGCCGCGCATATCCGTGATCTCAACGCGCGCCGCCGCGGCGGCCTCAAGTTTAAAGTTTAACTGCACGCGCTCGCGCCCCGGGTTGGGCGTCAGTTGCAGGTCCCAGGCAGAGGCGTGAGCAGCCGCGGCGCCGGAAGCGCCCGACTTCGTTACCGCAACGTTCACAGTCACCGTCGCCGTCGAACTGCCGCCGTGGCCGTCCTCCACCGTGTAGGTGAACTCATCCGTCCCGGTCGCCGCACCGGCCGTGTAGTCGATCGTTGTGCCGCCGCCCGAAATTGCCGTCGTACCCAGCGTTCCGTCCGTGGCCGAGACAATCGACAACACGTGGTCGTCGACGTCGTCGTCGTTGTTTAACACCGTGATGGTCGTTACGGCCGAAGCGTCTACATTGCCTTTGACATCCGCTTCGGCCTGCGGCCGGCGGTTGCGGAACACAACGGCCAATGCGTCTTCGCCTGCGCCCGCCACGTATGCGTGGTCGCCCGCAGGTGAGAGCGCCGTCATCAGCGCGCCGCGCAGGCCGTCGAAGCCGGCAAGGCCGTCCACCGCGTTCTCGATAAACGTCACGTCTCCGTCTTCCAGCGAACGTTCAAACACCGCCACCGAATTGTCGACCGGCGAAGACGTCCAGACGTGACAGGCGTCGTTGCTCGACTGGACGGACCGCACCGCGGCAAGTCCTTCAACACCGCCCACACCGTCTTCCATGACGTCGTCAAATGTTAAGCTGCCGTCAACCGCGTTGCGGTCGAATGTGGCCAGTTTGTTCTCCCCGCTGCCCGCCACATACACGTTTTTGCCGTCGGAACTGACGGAAACGTCGGATGCTTTGTCCAGTCCGTCGTTGCCGTCAATGCCGTCGCGGTAGGCCGCCACAAATGTTAACGCGCCGTCGCCGGTGTTGCGGTCGAACTGCACCAACGCGTCGTCGCGCGTTGAAGTAACGTACACCTGCGCGCCGTCTTTGCTGACGTCCAGACCGATCGGCTGTCGCATGCGCGATACGCCGCCCGAGCCGTGTTTGTACACGCCCTCATAGGCCACACTGCCCGCCGCCACGCTGAAGTGCGCCAGTGAATGATCGTCGTAGCCGGTCACGTAAATGCTGCGGCCGTCGGGGCTGACGCTCAAAGCACGCGGCCGTTTAAGTCCGCTGATCTGCAATCCGCCGTCCATAGTGCCGCGCTTTTTACATTCCACATAACTTAACAAACCGGTTGACGAATCGCGGTCGAAAATGGCAAGTGAATTGTCGCCGTAACCAACGGCATATACCTGAGCGCCGTCGGGGCTGACCGCAATATCGCTGACGTATTTAAGTCCTTTAACGCCGCCGCGCTGGTTGCGCACGCGCCCTTCGTAGCTCAATGCGCCGCTGTTTTCATCGCGCGTGAAAATGGCAATCGAATGGTCGGACCGTCCGGCGGCGTAGACGTGTTTGCCGTCGGGCGAAACGACGGCCGATTCAACGCCATCCAGACCGCGTACGTCGCCGCTGCGGTTTTTCTGGCGTTCCACATATTCAAGATTTATCGGCAAACACTCGGAGTTGATCACACTGACGATGATGGCCGCGGTAGCGCGACAGCCGGCGTCATTTTCAATCGTATAGTTAAACAGGTCCGTGCCCGCATATCCACCGTCGGGCGTGTAGGTCACAACGCCGTTGGCATGTGTGGCCGAGCCGTTTGCGGGCATCTCCAGGTTAACAATGTTCAAGCCCGTTCCCGAGTCGTTTGTCAGTACGTTTGTGCTGACGCTGCCCTGCGTGCTCGTCATCAGGTCGGCGGCGGCGGCGATGAACGCTACCGTTCCGGCACTGAAGGAAGCCGAGGTTGTGCAATTAACTTCGTAGCTTCGTTCAACAGTCAGTTCACCGGAGTTGCCGGCTTCCCACAGCACTTCCACTGTGTGGCTTCCCTGACCACTCTGGATTGTCCCGCCGGTGACGCTCCACACAATTGTTGCGCCGCCAACGACAGGTTCGGCTGAGTACACGACAGGTTCATTGCTGCACTCGCCCGCCGCACCGCTGATACTGATGCCCGGATATACCGTCAGATTGGCGCTCGTCGCGCCCGCGGAAGTAAACAGCGTCAGCGTCAGATTGCCGGCCGTGCTTGTTAAACCGGCGGGGATCGTTGCAAGAATTTTTTGCGGCGTTAACTGCGAGGTTCCGATACTCGCCGTGCCGACGCTCGCGCCCGAACTGTTAAGCGTCGTAATCGTCGCACCGGTAACGGCCAGATCGATGCCGCAGAGTGTAACCTGCTGTTCTGCAGAGCTCGCCACAATGCAGGTCGGCGTCACGTCCGTAAGCTGCGGCGCTTGCAGGTTCAGCCAGATATCATCCGCCTGATTCAGTGCATTGGCGATGATCGCGTCAAGATCGCCGTCGTTGTCTACGTCGCCGATGGCCACGCCAAAGCTGCTGCCGCTGCCCAGCGAGCTGGACGCAAATGTTCCGTCGCCGTTGTTTAACCAGATGCGTTGCGCGCTGCCGAAAGTATGCCCGACAATCGCGTCCAGATCGCCGTCACCGTCGAGGTCGCCGAGATCAACTGCTTCACCCTGGTTGTGGCCGAAGCTGGAACTGTTAAACGTGCCGTCGCCCTGTCCGATCCAGATACTCTGCGGTCGGCCGTAGTGCGCCGTCACAGCGTCCAGATTGCCGTCGCCGTCAAGATCGCCCAATGCCACGTCCTGGCTGCGATCCGTACCAAAAGCCGTACTCGTGAACGTGCCGTCCCCGTTGTTTAACCAGATGCTCGCGCCCTGGTCGTAATTTGTGATGATTGCATCCAGATCGCCGTCGTTGTCAAGATCGCCAAGATCGGCTTTGCTGCTGTTGCCGGTGCCGAAGGCCGTGCTCGTGAACGTGCCGTCGCCGTTGTTTAACCAGATCTGGTTGGGCGCGCCGCTGCCGCCGGCCCCGATCGATACAATCACATCCAGATCGCCGTCGCCGTCCAGATCCCCGATGGCCGCGTCCTTGCCGTTGCCCGTGCCGAAAGACGAAATGCTGAACGTGCCGTCGCCGTTATTCAACCAAATATCGTGCGAGTTAAATCCGGCCTGTATCACATCCAGATCGCCGTCGCCGTCGAGGTCGCCCAGGCCGTTGCCGGACTTGACGCCGCCGCCGAAGCTTGTGCTGTTAAACGTGCCATCGCCATTGCCCAGCCAGACCTGGCTGCCGTAACTTTCCGTGAATACCGCGTCCAGATTGCCGTCCCCGTCCAGATCGCCGACTTCGACGTCGAAGCTGGTCCGCCCGCCGAAGCTGGACGTGGTAAACACGGCCGAACCGGCATCCGCCGCGGCGCGGAAGGTCCAGACGGACGCGCTGCTGATCGGCACGCCGGCGCTGCTCTGTGCATTCGTCACGGTCACATGGATGCGTTCGCCGGCCTTGAAATCGGCGGCCGGATCGACGACAACTTTACTGCCGCCGTTGAGCGTCGAAAACGCCGCGCTGGTTGTCAACCGGCCGGTTTGTGCACCGTTGACAATAAAGATGGAATTTGTTGCAGAAGTCGGGTCAAGCGCTTCGCTGAAGGTCACTTCAATATTGTCGCTGCGCACGGCCGCCGTCGTAGCGGGTGCGGGCGAACGATCGGTGATCTGCGGCACGGAGACGTTCAGCCAGATTTCGTCCGCCTGATTGAGTGCATTTGCGATGATCGCATCCAGGTCGCCGTCGTTGTCAATGTCGCCCATGGCCACGCCGAAGCTGCTGCCGCCGCCCAGACCAAAACTCGTAAACGTGCCGTCCCCGTTGTTTAACCAGACCTTTTGTGCGCTGCCGAAGGTGTGCGCCACGATCGCGTCCAGATCGCCGTCGCCGTCAAGATCGCCCAGGTCGACGGCTTCGCCCTGATTGGAACCGAAGGTCGAACTGTTAAACGTGCCGTCGCCCTGTCCGATCCAGATGCTCTGCGGGCGGCCGTAATGCGCCACCACCGCGTCCAGATTGCCGTCGCCGTCAAGGTCGCCGATGGCGACGTCCTGGCTGCGATCGGTTCCAAAAGCCGCGCTCGTAAACGTGCCGTCGCCGTTGTTTAACCAGATGCTCGCGCCCTGATCGTAATTTGTGATGATCGCATCCAGGTCGCCGTCGTTGTCAAGGTCGCCCAGGTCGACCTTGCTGCTGTTGCCCGTGCCGAAGGTCGTGCTTGTGAACGTGGCGTCGCCGTTGTTTAACCAGATCTGGTTGGGCGCGCCGCTGCCGCCCGCCCCGACCGTCACAATCACGTCCAGGTCGCCGTCGCCGTCGAGATCGCCGATGACCGCGTCCTTGCCGTTGCTGGTGCCAAAGGACGAAATGCTGAACGTGCCGTCGCCGTTGTTTAACCAGATGTCGTGAGAATTAAATCCCGCCTGTACCACGTCCAGATCGCCGTCGCCGTCGAGGTCGCCCAGGCCGTTGCCGGACTTGACGCCGCCGCCGAAGCTTGTGCTGTTAAACGTGCCGTCGCCATTGCCCAGCCAGACCTGGCTGCCGTAACTTTCCGTGAAGACCGCGTCCAGGTTGCCGTCGCCGTCAAGGTCGCCGACCTCTACGTCAAAGCTGGTGCGCCCGCCGAAGGTGGACGTTAAAAAGGTGAAGTTGACATCGCCGCCTGCCGCGGCGGTAAAGCTGTAAACCAGCGCGCTCGTAATCGGATCGCCGCCGGCATTACTCGCGCCGGTGACCGTCACGTAAACGCGCTCGCCGGGTTTGAAGTTGTTCGTCGGATCAAAATTGCGAATCGGGTTGCCGCTGAACGCGCCGCTCTCGGAAATGAATCCGGTCTGCGCGCCGAAAATGCGAATGTTCGAGGCCGTCACGGTCGCCACGCTCATCGTCGTGCTGAAGGTGATGTCGATGTCCGCGTCCACCGGCACGGCGATGGCGTTGGTCGCCGGACTGAAAGAGCTGATCCTCGGCGCTGCCGGCGCGGCGGCGCCGCCGGTGTTTATCCAGATGTTCTGAGCCTGTCCATTGTTGGCGATGATCGCATCCAGATCGCCGTCCCCGTCCAGATCGCCCAGCGCCACGCCCGTACTGTTGCTCCCGCCCTGGCTGCTGCTCACAAATGTGCCGTCGCCGTTGTTGAACCAGATGTCTTCGGCAAACGTGAGGCCGTTGGCCACAATGGCGTCCAGATCGCCGTCGCCGTCGATGTCGCCAAGCGCAACGCCCTGGGCCGGCCCGCTGCCGAAGGCGCTCGTGGCAAAGCTGCCGTCGCCGTTGCCCAGCCAGATCCACGGCCCCCCGTATCTCGCAATAACGACATCGAGGTTGCCGTCGCCGTCGATGTCGCCGATGGCCGCCCCTCTCATGTTGCCGCTGCTGCCGAAGGTCGCCGCGCTGAACGTGCCGTCGCCGTTATTTAACCAGATGTGGTTGGCAGAGGCCTGGTTGATGATCACAATATCCAGGTCGCCGTCGTTGTCCAGATCGCCGATGACGGACTGGCGGCTGTTGCCGGTGCCGAAGGTGCGGCTGCTGAATACAAAGTCGCCGCAATTGAGCCAGACCTCGTTGGCGCTGCCGGTGTTGCTCATCAGCACGACGTCCAGATCGCCGTCGCCGTCGAGGTCCGCCATATTGACGTCCATCGTTGCGCCGCTGCCGAAACTCGAGCTGCTGAAGGTCCCGTCGCCGTTGTTGGTCCAGATTTCCTGCGGCTGATTGTAATTTCCGACGATCGCGTCCAGATCGCCGTCGTTATCCAGATCGCCCAGCGCCACGTCCTGCGAATTGCCGCTGCCGAAGGTCGATACGCTGAAGGCGCCGTCGCCGTTGTTCAGCCAGATGTCCTGCGGCTGTCCGTAGTTGGCAACGACCGCATCCAGATCGCCGTCCCCGTCCAGATCGCCGACGGCCACGCGCGTGGAAACTCCGCTGCCGAAAGCGCTCGTGTTAAACACGCCCGTGCCCGCATTGACGTCGGCGGTAAAGCTGTAAACCAGCGCGCTCGTAATCGGGTCGCCGCCTGCATTGCTCGCGCCGGTGACCGTCACGTAAATGCGCTCGCCCGGATGAAAGTCGCTGTCCGGATTAAAACTGCGCAGCGGGTTGCCGCTGAAAACGCCGCTCTCGGAAATGAATCCCGTCTGCGCGCCGAAAATGCGAATGTTCGAGGCCGTCAGCGTCGCCACGCTCATCGTCGTGCTGAAGGTGATGTCGATGTCCGTGTCCACCGGCACGGCAATTGCGTTCGTCGCCGGACTGAACGAGCTGATCCTCGGCGGCGTTGCGACCGGGCCGTTGTTCAGCCAGATGTTCTGCGCCTGGCCGACATTCGCAATGATCGCATCCAGATCGCCGTCGCCGTCAAGATCGCCAAGCGCCACGCCCAGACTGCCGTTCGCGCCAAGGGCGCTGCTCACAAATGTGCCGTCGCCGTTGTTGAACCAGATGTCTTCGGCTTCCGAACCGGTGTTGGACAGAATGGCGTCAAGATCGCCGTCGCCGTCAAGATCGCCAAGCGCCACGCCCGCAGATTGTCCGCCGCCGAAGGTGCTCGTCGCAAACGAACCGTCGCCGTTGCCCATCCAGATCTGTTCGGCCCCATAGGTCGCCACAATAATGTCGAGGTTGCCGTCGCCGTCCAGATCGCCGATGGCCGCCCCGCGCGAGTTGCCGCTGACGCCAGAAGTAGCAGCGCTGAAAGTGCCGTCGCCGTTGTTGGTCCAGATCTCGGCTGTCTGATTCTGATTGGCGATGACAACGTCGAGGTCGCCGTCGTTGTCCAGATCGCCGATGACGGACTGGCGGCTGTTGCCGGTGCCGAAGGTGCGGCTGCTGAATACAAAGTCGCCGCAGTTGAGCCAGACCTCGTTGGCGCTGCCGGTGTTGCTCGTCAGCACGACGTCCAGGTCCCCGTCGCCGTCGAGGTCCGCCATATTGACGTCCATCGTTGCGCCGCCGCCGAAACTCGAGCTGCTGAAGGTACCGTCGCCGTTGTTGGTCCAGATTTCCTGCGACTGATTGTAATTTCCGACGATCGCGTCCAGATCGCCGTCGTTATCCAGATCGCCGAGCGCCACGTCCTGCGAATTGCCGCTGCCGAAGGTCGATACGCTGAAGGCGCCGTCGCCGTTGTTCAGCCAGATGTCCTGCGGCTGTCCGTAGTTGGCAACGACCGCATCCAGATCGCCGTCCCCGTCCAGATCGCCGACGGCCACGCGCGTGGAAACTCCACTGCCGAAAGCGCTGGTGTTGAACTCACCCGTGCCCACATTGACGTCGACGGTAAACTGGTAGACCAGGGCCTGCCCCAGCGGGTCGCCGCCCGAGCTCGTCGCGCCGGTCACCGTCACGGACAGCAATTCGCCTGGATGAAAGTCGCTGTCGGGATTAAAACTGCGCAGCGGGTTGCCACTGAAAACGCCGCTTTCGGAAAGGTATCCGGTCTGCGAACCGAAGATATTAATGTGCGCCGCCGTCAGCGTCGCCACGCTCATCGTCGTGCTGAACGTGATGTTCACATTCGCCGCGGCTGCAACCTGCGTCGCGTTCGTGGCCGGAGAAAGCGCCGTGATTTTGGGCGTCTGCGCCGCAAGCTGCGGAACGAGCCCGCCGCCGACGATCGCCATGCCCGCCGCCGCCAGCGAAGCGGCAATCCGCGGGCTCTTCAGCGGGTTGAGCAGCGCCGCCAGTTTTTCGATGCGCGACTGCAAAAATGCCTTGCGGGCGGTGAGCCGCGGCGAGGCATAACGCTCCGCCATGTCGCCCGTTTTGCGCAGGCGGCGGCAGTACTTTTTGTAACGGCGAATCAGTTCGAACCGATCGGCACGAGGTCGAAATTTCATGGGGAGCTCCGGAAGCAGACTTTCATGCGGAATGGAAAATACGACTTGCGACAAAGCGGCGTTTCAACTACTGGTGCGTTCAAACGCATTGACAAACAGAAAATAGCCAAAAGCGGCAAATAATCGCCTGTTCGCCCGTAATTCGTCGGATTGCCGGGAACCGGGACGCGCCTGCGCCAACGCACTCAACACCTTTCCGAAGCCGATCGCGCGCCGCGGCGAGGCAGACCGCGACGAAGATCGCGCCCCGACAACAGGGGACCGTTTGCATGCATTTCGTAATTTGACGCCAGTCCACTCCCCCCGCGCCCGGCCTTTGGCCGTGGGATTTTGTGCACGCGGCCCGGATCCCAGCCGGAAATTCTGAATGAAACTAGCTCAAGATCTTTGTGCCGCCGACATCCTTGCCGCCCTGCGCGCAATCGGTATTCAGGCTCAACTGCACCGCGGTGCGGCGGATACAGCCATCCGTGGATTAAACCTGCTGCCGCTGGCCCGGCCGGACGACCTCGTTTTTGTGGATGCGCCCAAATACTTTGCGGCGGCGCTGCAATCCCCGGCCGCCGTGATTCTGTGTCGCAACCTTCCGCCGGACGGGGCGGAGTCACAGACGAGCCTGATTATCACCGACGATCCTTTTGCTGCATTCGGCCGGCTCATTGATCATTTTGGCGCGCGCGCCGGCGCGGAGGCAATCATCGGCGCGGGAACGCAGATCGAAGCCGGCGCGCACATCGGCAAGGATGTTCGGATCGGTCGCAACTGCGTCATCCGCGCCAATGCCGTCATCCATCCCGGCACGACAATCGGCGACAATGTAATTATTCAGTCCGGCAGCGTCATCGGCGGCGACGGCTTTTATTATCAACGCCGGGCGGACGGCCTGCTCAGGTTGCCCTCCGGCGGCGACTGCATTATTGCGGACGACGTGGAAATCGGCGCGGGCTGCACGATCGACCGCGGCGTCACCGCTGCCACGATGATCGGCGTCGGCACAAAAATCGACAACCTCGTGCACGTCGGGCACGACACCGTCATCGGCGTGCATTGTTTAATTGCGGGCTGCGTCGGCATTGCGGGCACGGCGGTGATTGAAGACGAGGTGACGCTCTGGGGACAGGTCGGCGTCGGCAGCCTGGTAAGGATTGGCCGCGGTGCTGAAATCCTGGCCAAAAGCGCGGTGTTGCAGAACGTCCCGCCCGGCGAACGCTGGTTCGGCACGCCCGCACGCGACGCGCGCCGACACATGCGGGAACTGGTGCTGCTTAAACAGATGACAGCAACGGACAAACAATCAACACCCGCTCAACACGACAATGTTTAATCTGTCAACTGCCGGAACAGAAGCGCAATGCAGGTACTGAATTTAATTAAACGCGAATCCAATATGTCCTTCCGCGGCCTGATCGGTCTGGCGGCGGTGAGCGGCATTGCCAACGCCGGCCTGCTCGCGCTGATCAACAACATTATCGGCAGCGAGGACAACTCGGCAACGGGGTTCAGCAGTCTGCTGCTCTTTGCGGTCGTCATCGCCGTGTTTTACTTCAGCAAAAAATACATCCTGCACCGCTCCACGATCATTGTTGAAAAAGTGGTGTCCAAACTGCGGATGCGCATCGCCGACAAAATCCGCAAGTCCGAACTGGCCGTGATTGAATCAATCGGCCGCTCCGACATTTACGCGCGCGTCACGCAGGACGCCAACTACATTTCACAGACGGCGGCCTACCTGATCAACGCCTGTCAGGCCGCGGTGATGATCGGCGCGAGCGTGCTCTACCTGGCCTGGTTGTCCGTACCCGCATTCCTGATTACGGCCGTGGCGGTGGGCGGCGGATTTGTGTTTTACACCAATCGCCAGAAGTTAATCCGCAGCGACATCCGCACGATGTTTAAAAAGGAAACCGAGTTTTTTGAGTCGCTGAACGAGATTCTCTCCGGCATCAAAGAGCTCAAACTGCATCACCGCAAAAACGAACGCCTCTACGAGAGTTTTGTGCGCCTGGCGCGCGAAACGGAGGAAGTTAAAATCCGCACCGGTTTCCACTACGTGCACAACTTCAGCTTCTCGCAGATGTTTTTCTACGTGCTGATCGGCATCATGATTTTTGTGCTGCCCAAATTCGGCGGCGGCGAGATGGCCACGACGACCAAACTCGTCACGGCGCTCCTGTTTATTGTCGGCCCGATCGAATCGCTCGTCGGCAGCGTGCAGTTGTTTACAAAAGCCAATGTCGCCGCACAGAACATCGAAACGCTGGAGCGTCGGCTGGAGCAGGCCGCCGACCCGCGCCAGGCGGCCAGGCAGACTGCGGCGCCCTACCCGGACAATCCGCATTCCATCGAAGCGCTTGCGTTTAAACACTCAATTGAGCTGCGGAATCTCGAGTTTGAATACGCCAACGGCGCCGGCGGCGAATCGTTCCGGGTCGGCCCGCTCGACCTGAGTGTTAAAAAGGGCGAGCGCCTGTTTATTGTCGGCGGAAACGGCAGCGGCAAATCGACTTTGTTAAAACTTGTCGCCGGGCTGTACTTTCCGGCGGGCGGGCACATCGCGGTTGACGACCGGGTGTTGATGCTGGACGACTACCCGGCTTACCGCGAACTTTTCTCGGCGGTCTTCACGGATTTCCACTTGTTCAAGTTTCTCTACGGCGTCGAACAGAGCGACCCGCAGGTATTCAGTCGTCTGCTGGAGATGCTGCATCTCAACGCCAAGACGTCGTTTACCGACGGCAAGTTCAGCGAGTTGAATCTCTCGACGGGCCAGCGCAAGCGCCTGGCGCTGATAGCCGCGATCGTGGAGGACAAGGAGATTCTGATTTTCGACGAGGCCGCGGCGGATCAGGATCCGGAGTTTAAGCGTCACTTTTACGAAACGCTGCTGCCGGAGCTGAGCGCGCGCGGCAAGACAATTATTGCGGTAACGCACGACGACGTGTATTTTGACCGGGCGGACCGCGTGGTGAAGATGGAATTCGGCACGATCAGCCGCGAGGCGGACGTTTAGGATTTCGCCCGGGGCGCTGGCGTCTCACTTTGCCCACTCGCGGACTCGGGGCTGCACTGGCCGCTGGACACCTTTTTTGTTTGTCACGGGGATTGGAGTTGAGAGCTGAAGCACTATTGACAGACTTGCAGTTTGCGGCTGCGGTGTTTGAGGTTGGCTTGAGACTTCTGACTCAATGGCAAACAAGAGAAGGCTGTTAAAAATGGAGAAAATAATCATGGATCAGTTTATGCAGGCGGCCATCGACGAGGCCAAAAAGGGAATTAACGAGGGCGGCATCCCGATCGGTTCGGTGTTGGTGCACAAGGGTGAAATTATCGGACGCGGCCACAACCAGCGCATCCAGCAGGGCAGCGTAATCCGCCACGGCGAGATGGACGCGCTCGAAAACGCCGGCCGCCAACCGGCCAGAGTTTATCGCGAATGTGTATTGTACACGACGCTTTCGCCCTGCCCGATGTGTTCGGGCACGATCCTGCTCTACAGCATCCCCAAAGTTGTCGTAGGAGAAAACCACACCTTTATGGGCGAGGAGGAATTGTTAAGGAGCCGCGGGGTGGAAGTCGTCGTGCTTAACAACGCCGAGTGCCGGCGGATGATGGAGAATTTCATCAGTTCCAGGCCGGAGGCGTGGAGGGAGGATATTGGGGAGTGAGGTTAACAGTCGGCCTTACAGCGTTTGTGTTTGAAGTCAGCATTCAAGCTCACAATTTTCGCCCCCGAAGAACAGTTCGTACAAATCCGGCGGAAAGTAGTAGTTATAAACATCCGCCGGTGTATTGGGCGGCAAGGGTACAATTACTACAAGATAGGTAAGTTTTTCGTTGACCCAATCGTCCGAGAATGCGCGGCTTTCCAGCAAAAAGAGCCCGCATTTCCTGATGCAATTTTGAACGGCACAATCGGCGTTGGAGAGCAGATCATTATCCATCATTAGTTCGAATATCTGCTCTAGTACTTCGCGGCGAATGTCGCGACCACCCTTAAACATTGCATCGAACTGTAGCAGTTGCAGCAGAAAAGCCGTGCATTTCGAAACCACAACTTCATACCGCTTGAGTTGCAGAGAAATCCGAGTTAGTTTAACCAAAGAGAGAAACCCGGTGTAAAACTCCCGCCCTTGATCCACTTGCTTTCCATCGTTTTGTGCAATCGTATCTTGCAAGAGTTTTTGAATCCTTTTACACGCCCTATCAAAACTCCGAGCATCCGCTTTTGGCAGCACCGAGTTCAACCACATTTCGAGGAACTTTGGGTTTTCACAGTACGCCATTCTAATCTGCCGGCGCAGTTGCTCATGGCTTGATTTATTGAGTATCAGTTCCATTGTCTCGTATTCAGTCATCTATCCAATCCTTGTTCCAATCGCATACATTGCAGTTCAATTGCGCTTAAACAGTCTTTTGTTTCAACGACGCACCGAGATTAAGCATATAATTAGACAATTGCCAGGTGTTTTTGCGCCATTTGAACAATGTGATCTGTTTGCCAACCAAGATTAAGCGGGGAAATATCTCAATCAGTCTGGATTATTAAGTTCGACAACCACAAAACCTGTCCCTGCCATTTGTTCTCAACTAGCCACGGTCATCTCGAATTTAGACACGTCCTTTGTTCGTCGCCGCGAAATTGATATTATTGCCGCGATCTTTGACTGATCTCAATCCACTTTGTCCAATTGTTATATGGCAACGGCGCACCATGAACAATTATGTATATGCTGATGATTTTTCGGAGTTGTTGGCAAGGAAAACGGTTCCCAAATCATTTGAAATCACACTCGACCTACCGTCAATACCCATTCCAGGGGAGAACGATCGAATATTTCTGTGGCACTACCGCAAACCGCCGGCAGACGCTAAAGTGGTGGAATCTGTTATCATCGGGTATGGCGCTTGTATCGCTGTCAACGGGAAATCCAGACCGCAAACGATGCGTGTAAAATTGCAGGAAAAGAATTTAAAGCTCCAAACTAAGTATCAACAGAAAGTTGGAGCAAAGTCTGTCAACGGTGATCCAGGATTAAAACATTCCGCACTTTCCAATTACCCCTCTGCGACGCCGAGTCTCATTCCGTTAAACTGGACACAAGCAAACCGCTTGCAAACACTCGTCCATAGTGTAGGCGTCAAATGGACGGAGGCAGAATCAATTGCCGGCCTATGGGCCTATTCTAAGGTTTATGGAGACAATCCTCCGGAAAACAAGCAGGAGTTCTATCGCTCCATGGCTTTAAAGATTGGCAAAGGCGTGAAGGCAGTCGAGCGCAAAATCGCCAACTTCCAAAGTCTCGATAGTTCATCGTCTCAACGTGGTTATGATCACAGCAGCGATTTGGACGCGCAGATTCGCAAACGCTATCTCAATGAGTACAACGGCAGAATCGATTATTATCGACTGATGGAAGACTATAATGCACTGTGGAATGCAGGCACTCCTCATTCCGGAATGGAATTGCCGGATACACTACGAGAAACTCCCGCCCCAAACAGTTTCTATGCTCCCCGAAGTCTTCCCAAATCTGAATTCAAGGAAGTCACAACAACGCGACGAGATAGAAGACACCAGTCTAAATTTCGGGAGGAGTTGCTAAGAATCTACAACGACAAATGCGCAATTTCCGGTCACGGCCCGGTGGAGGTATTAGAGGCCGCTCACATTTCTGGTCTCTCCAACAGCGGCGACAACAATTATAGCAATGGCCTGATTCTGCGTGCAGATATTCACCGACTATTTGACAAGAATTTGATTACGATAGATCCAAGCCAGAAAGTGTGCATCGACACTCAATTAAAAGACACACCTTACATGCAATTTGATGGCCATAAAATTCACTACGACTCCCAGGATCAGCCTGAGTTTCTTTGGTATTTGGGAGCCAGATTCGAACAAACGCTTTCTTAGAGTTTAACAGTCCGCAGCAAATCATTTCACTGGCCAAAACACACCCCCCCCCGCAAACTCTCATCTGCGGGGGTGGTCTCTTCAGATATTCCAGATCCAATACTCACTCAGTGAGTGCTCAGTGGATGGCGGAACGGCTCACATCTTGAAGGTGTGCGTGCCCAGCGAAGTCGTGTCCGTCACGCCGTCGCTGTTAACATAGGAACGCACGCCGTCCAGCACCATCGTGTTGTTCTCCAGATAATATCCCACCCAGGAATCCTCGATCGTGTAAGGGCGACCGTTCGGACGTTGCATCGCCTGGAAACGAATGCTGAAAGGCGCCACGCCGTCGCGACCGGCCTTTTTGCTGAACACCCAGTAGTATTGGCCGATGTTGCCCTTCTGCTGGATGCCGCCCTCGGGGCTGTTTTGCGCCTCGTACACCGCGTCGATCTGGCTGTTGGAGGAATTGGCCGAGTTGATCTGGATTTTGTAGGCGCCGTCTTCGGAAAGGTATGCACCAGGAACAGGAACAGACATAATAAACTCCTGAAGTTAAGTTGAAAAAGGTAAATAGGGTCCCGTTTCGTCGCTGCGCGACAAAATGAGATGGTTAAACAATTTTTCTGTGTTAAGTGGAAGGCAAACGTCGCAGAGTTGATTCAACCGCAGCGGTGAACACAAAAGCGCGGGCACGTTATGTGCACCAGTCACGTGCCCGCGCGTGGAGATGAGCCCGGAGACTCAGTTGCCTTCATTTGTTAATTTTGCTCGCTCACGCAGGATTCTCAGTCGGTTGCAGCCGGGCGATGATCGGCGGGTCCAGCAGCTCCATGTCGACCGCGCCGACGGTCCACTTCGTGCTGACCTCGCCGTCGATCCGCACCGCCTTGCCGCCGTTGCTGGATACCAGGCTGACGTTGAGGTCATACGAGATTTCGTTTGCGACAAAACCCTCCTGCACCGGACCGCCCGCAATGGTCGGCGTGATACTCATGTTAATCGAAGGGCCGTCGAGGAAGAGGCCCATGCTGCCCAGGTCGTAGGCCTGATGCGTCGGATTGCTGCTCAGAAACATTTGCAGCGACACTTCGTGGCTGCCGTCGGGATTCTGCAGGCCGACCGTTGCGTGAAACTGACAGCCTATAATTGAACTGAGACCAACGTTAATATTCAGCGGAATTTCGGTCGTATTCAGTCGATTTCCGTCGCCGTTTAAGGCATTATTGGTTTCCGGCATGATTCATCTCCACAATGATCAATTAAACACCAGTGGTTCGCGGATTGCCGGCCGGCCGACTTTGTCGATCCGGGTGGCCGCTGTTCCGCTCCGATTGACGGCAAAGTACAACCGCGCCCGTGCGCCGGAAATACAAAAGTCGCCCTGATATCAGCTTTCCAGTTGCGGACAGCGGCCAATAAATGGCTATTTTCAAGAGGAAAGTGCATATTTGACGGGATTGCCTGCGGCCGGCGCCATGCTGACGATCAGCTTTCAAGTGCGCGCCGAGGCTCCTGAAAATGCCTTTTTCACCTCGTCTGCGGATGACTCATGCGGCCACAATCGGAACTCTTCAGCCTGATCCGGGCTATGAACAAACAGGAAAAACGCTACTTCAAACTCTATGCCACGGCTTTTGTGCGCAATCGCGGCGGCAATAAACTGACCGAACTGTTTGACGCCTACGCCGCCCTCGACGACGGCAGGGATGAAGCCGAAGTAATTAAACGCCTGAGTCACGCGCCTACGCCGCGCCAACTGGCCACCGCCCGCTACGAGCTGACCAATCTGATTCTCAACAGCCTGGCAACGTATAACGCCGGCAAGTCGGCCGATGCGGACCTGCGCGCCATGCTGGCGCACATTCAGATTCTGTACAACAAAGGCCTCTACGAACACTGCCGCAAGGTGGTGAGCCGCGCGGCCGCAAAAGCGCGCGAATTTGACTACTTCAGTTATCTGATTGAGATTCTGGCCTGGGAGCGCAAACTCCTCCTGCGCCAGGCCGGCGCTCACTTTGAGGAATCGCTGCGGCGGTTTCACGAGGAACAACTTAACCTGCTGGAGCAGATAGCCGCCACCATTAAATATGAAGATCTGGCGGACCGCGTGCAGGAGGCGCATCGCGCCTACGCGCGTTTAAAAGGTGCATCAGCGCGCCGGAAACTTGACGAGATTGTACAATCCGATCTGTTAAACGCCGATCCCGATGGTTTGCCCTTTCACGCGCGGCTGGCCATGTTTCAGGCGCGCGGCAACTACGACTGGTTTGCCGGCAACGTGTCCGCCGCCATGGACAACTACCGGCTGGCCATCGACGCCTGGGAGGCGCAGCCGCAGCACATTCGCGACGATCCCGACAACTATAAACGTTATCTGACCAACTTCCTCAGCTGTGCGATCGCCATTCACGAATTCGACGACTTTCAGGAAACGCTGCGCAAAATCAAAGCGCTGCCCTCGGCGTCGGTCGAATCGGACATCACGGTTTTTGGAATTGTCACCTACCTGGAACTCGTGTTTTACCTGCACAACGGCAAGCTGGACGAGGCGCGCAACGTGGTCAGTGAATTTGAAGCGGCGGCCCCGCGCTACGTCGGCCGTTTGCGGCCCGACCGTTTGATCAACCTCTACTACAACTGCAGCATGATCTACTTTCTCTCCGGCGACTACCACGGTGCGCTGCGGCATATTAACGACATCTTAAACGAGAGCAATGCGGAACCGAAGCGCGACATTCAGGAATTCACGCGCATTTTCCGCCTGCTGATTCACTACGAGTTAAACGACTTCGAGGCGCTCGAAAACATGTTCCGTTCGTCGCGGCGCTACCTCAACAACAGACGCCAGTTAAACAACTTTGGCAAAGTTGTCATCAGCGCCATTCGCAAACTGCTCAACGCGGCCGACGACAATGAACGTCGCAACATTGTTAAAGACTTGCGCAGCGCCCTGCTGGACATTCTGCAGGACGACGACAGCGCGGATCCGCTGGGCCTGATTGAAATCCTGTTCTGGACGGAGAGCAAACTGCGCAATCGCCCAATCGGCGAGCTGTTCAGCCGCGGCATTCAGGCCAACCGCGGACGCGACAAACGCGAACTTTTCACGCACTCCCTGGACGCCGACTCAAAACCTTGAAACGCTTCGCTTCTTTTGTTTGTCAGCGGGATCGAAGGCTCAAGTCTTCAAACTGCGTGACAAACAAAAAAATCGCCCAAGCCTGAGACGCCGCAGGCGGCTCAAAGCGCGAAGGTAGTACTGCAAACCATTTCCAAAACTAAACATAAAAAACCATGAATCACAATCTCTCAGGACCGCTCGTCATGCTTAACGTCCCGGATGTACCCGCGGCGATCGCATGGTATGAAAATCTCGGATTTACCATCGAACGCACAAACCAGAAATGGGAACCGGACAGTGAAGTTAACTGGGCTTTTATGTCGTACGACAGGGTACAGATGATGTTAAACGCGCGGATGGCCGACGAGGGCGCGCACTCCGTCGTAACGCTGTATTTTAACGTCGCAGACTGCGACGCCTTCCACGATGCGATCAAGGACAAAGTGGAAGTGCGTTATGCGCCGTCGGACCAGTTCTACGGCATGCGCGATTTTGAGGTGCTGGACCTGAACGGGAATAGTTTGATATTTGGGCATCAGATAGCAGAAGAGCTGTGAGCCCTTAGGGCTCACAGCTCACGAAACAGAACCGTGCCAAACTTCTGGCTTTCTGGAAAAGTCGTGCTACCGGGCGTGGATTGGTGATCAGCGGGCAGTATTTCAGGCTGAAAATAAAAAGAGCTGTGAGCCCTTAGGGCTCACAGCTCGTACGTAGTTTTACGTAGCCTCCCACGCCGATTCCTCAACCGGAACAGCGCCGAGATTACCAGCAGGTTCAACAGCGGCAGGTTGTTGTTTAACCCGACGTCCGAGTTTACCAGACCACCAGGGGCATGACCCTGCGTTGGTCGTCGCCCGTAGCGCTGCCCGTGAACAGTTCCAGAAGGTATGTCCCCGCAGGCAGGTTGTAACCGCTGTCGTCGACAAGGTCCAACTCCACCGAACGTTCGCCGCTGTTTAACAGGCCGAAGTCGAGCGTTCTGAGCCGGGTTCCACGCAGGTCCGTCAGGTATGCACGGACATAAACATCATCTTCAAGGTTGACAGTAAGCGTCGCCGTTTCACGTGCCGGGTTGGGCGCGATATTCCAGTCGCGGTCCGTCGGAAGCGGGACCAGCGAAACACCGTTTTTACCGTTGATTACCGTGACGGTCACAGTAGCCGTGGACGTCCCGCCGCGACTGTCGCTGACGGTATAGGTAAACTGGTCAACGCCGGTGGTCATGCCCGCGGCGTACGTGAGCGTGCTTCCACCGCCGGTAATCGACACGCTGCCAAGTACACCATCCGTTTTGGCGCTGACTGTTAACATGTCTTCATCCGCATCCACGTCGTTGGCAAGCGGGTTGAAGGTGAGCGAGCTATTCCTTACGGCAGAGCCCGCGGCGTCATTGCCGGCCTGCGGTATGTAATTGCGCGCCATGACGGCGACGCCATCCTCGCCCGGTGCGGCAGCATAGACGTGACGGCTGTCGGGCGAAACGTGTACCGAGCGCACTCTGTCCAGTCCGTCGAAGCTGTTGATCCCGTCCGTTCCAATGTCGCGCCATGTTAACAGCCCGGAGGCCTGATCGCGGTTAAACAGCACAACCGAGTTGCTGCCGGCAGCCGCGGCCCAGACCTGCCCGCCGTCGGGACTGACGTCGACGCTCAGGACGGTGTTAAGTCCCGAAACACCATCCACCCCGTTGGTACAGGACGCAAGGAACTGCAGATCGCCGTTGTTTTGATCTCGCTTGAACACCAGGACGGAATGGTCTCCGGCCGAGACGGCATAGACGTGACTGCCGTCCGGACTGACCGCCACATCACTGACGGCGCCGAGACCTTCAACACCACCCTGCCCGTCCCGCACGCAAGCGCGATAGCCGACGGAGCTGTTGGCCGCATCATGCGAAAAAATCGCAATGGCATCGTCGCCCGATCCGGCGACGTAGAGCTGTTTGCCGTCGGGACTGAACGCCAGACCCAGGGCGCGCCGCAGGCCGTCCACACCGTTGATGCCGTCCTTGAAAAACCCGCTGAAAACAAGCTCGTGGGTAACTTCATTGGAACGAAAAACGGCAATCGAGTTATCGGCAAATCCGCTCAGCACAACTGTGCGGCCGTCGAAGCTGGTCGCCACGCCGCGAGGGCCTTTCATGCCATTGATAACAGTGCCGGCGTCGTGATCGCCCTTGCGTTTGCGTTCAACAAAATCAAGCGCACCGCTGTCCGGATCGCGATGAAACACCACCAGGGAATTCTCGCCGTAGCCGGCGGCAAACAGGCGCATCCCGTCGCGGCTCAGCGCCAGATCGCTGACGTATTTCAGGCCGGAGACACCCTTGCGTCCGTTGCGCACACGCCCCTTGTAGGTCAGCGTGCCGCTTGCCGGATTGCGCTGGAATATCGCGATGGAATGATCGTTGCGCCCGGCGATGTACACAAACCTGCCGTCCGCTGAAACGACAGCGGCTTCGGCTCGCTTCAGACCGCGAACATTGCCGGAGCGATCGTGCTGTGATTCGACAAACTGTATCATTGGATCGGCAACGACGGCTGTCGGCACAGCCACGACGAGTGCACCTGTGGCGGTGCATCCCTGGGCGCTCTGCGCCACGTAGTTAAACACATCCACGCCGCTGAATCCCGCATCCGGAGTGTATACAACGCTGCCGGAACTGACCACGGCTGTTCCGCCGGCGGGATCCTCAACGGAAAGCAGGATGAGATCGTCGCCGCTGTCGTTCAACAGAACCGGCACTTCAATGTTCGCCTTTGTGGCCACCACAAAGTCCGTCAGTGCTTGAATATTGCGCGGATCGGCGATCAAACGCGTGGACGTAGTGCAACCGCCCGGGTAGCTGCGCGTCACGTCGATGGTGGAAACCGTCGCAACAACATCCCAGAGAACTTCGATGCTTCCCGTTCCCTGTCCATTCCGGATAGTACCGCCCTCGACCGTCCAGGAATGCACGGCGCGCGCGTCTGCAGGCAACGCAGAATATCGCAGCAGCACGCCCGGACAGCCATTTGCCGGGCCGTCAATGCTGAGCGCATCGATGGGACGGACGTTGAGCATGAGACTCGTGGTACGAATATGTGCGCCGTCGACAACCGATACCGTTATCAGGGTCGAGCCACTCGCACCACAGACCGGCGTCATGCTCAGATCGATCGTCGCCGCCGTCGTGCCGGGCAGTAAGTTCGCATCCGTCAGCAACGCCTGGTCGGCGGATTGCGCCTTCACCAGCAGCTTGTTAAACGGCGTATCAACATCGCTGAGGTGGATGGTCGTTGTGCTTGTTCCGTTTTCATCCATTGTAATCTGCGCAACGTCCAGGGAGATATGCGGCGGGTCATTCACCGCAAGGATTGTCAGGTTGAACGTTGTTGAACGACTGAATTCACCGTCATCCACCGTCACGTGAATCGGCAGTACCCCGTTGGCATTCAACACCGGCATGATGTCCAGACCGGTTGTTGCGCCGGTCGCGCCGACCGTTATGCCGCCATTGGTCACAAGAGACTGATTGCCCGATGTGGCCGTGACATTCAGGCGACTGTACGGCGTGTCTACGTCAAAAAGCGTGAAAGCAGCGGAGACCGCACTGTCTTCATTTGTGATCAGAGTCGTGTTGTTTGTACTGATAACCGGCGCGTCGTTCACCGGATTGACCGTCAGGGTGATGGACGTTGTGCGCAGGTATTCACCGTCATCCACCGTCACAAACAGCTGCGCCGTGCCGCCCGCATCGGGTACCGGAGCAATTTCCAGGCTCGTCACGGCGCTTGTGACGCCGACTGTTATGCCGCCGTCGGTCACCAGTGACTGATTGCCAGATGTGGCCGTGACAATCAGGCGACTGTACGGCGTGTCGACGTCATACAGACTGATGGTCGTTGCCGTCGAATTGTCTTCATCTGTTGTTATCGCGGAGGCCTGGGCCGCAATCACCGGCGGATCATTCACCGCGAGGATTGTCAGGTTGAACGTTGTTGAACGACTGAATTCACCGTCATTCACCGTCACGTGAATCGGCAGCACGCCATTGGCATTTAACACCGGCACGATGTCCAGGCTGGTTGTTGCACCGGTCGCGCCGACCGTTATGCCGCCGTTGGTCACCAGAGACTGATTGCCCGATGTGGCCGTGACAATCAGGCGGCTGTACGGCGTGTCGACGTCAAAAAGCGTGAAAGCAGCGGAGACCGCACTGTCTTCGTTTGTGATCAGCGTCGTGTTGCTCGTGCCAATCACCGGCGCATCGTTGACGGGATTGACCGTCAGGGTAATGGACGTTGTCCGCAGGTATTCACCGTCATCCACCGTCACAAACAGCTGCGCCGTGCCGCCCGCATCGGGTACCGGAGCAATTTCCAGGCTCGTCACGGCGCTTGTGACGCCGACCGTTATACCGCCGTTGGTCACCAGCGATTGATTGACCGATGTGGCCGTAACAATCAGGCGACTGTACGGCGTGTCGACGTCGTACAGACTGATGGTCGTCGTCGTTGAGTTGTCTTCATCTGTTGTTAACGCGGAGGCCTGGGCCGCAATCACCGGCGGATCATTCACCGCGAGGATTGTCAGGTTGAACGTTGTTGAACGACTGAATTCACCGTCATCCACCGTCACGTGAATCGGCAGCACGCCGTTGGCATTTAACACCGGCATGATGTCCAGGCTGGTTGTTGCGCCGGTCGCGCTGACCGTTATGCCGCCGTTGGTCACCAGAGACTGATTGCCCGATGTGGCCGTGACAATCAGGCGACTGTACGGCGTGTCGACGTCAAAAAGCGTGAAAGCAGTGGAGACCGAACTGTCTTCGTTTGTGATCAGCGTCGTGTTGTTTGTACTGATCACCGGCGCATCATTGACAGGCAAAAAGTCAAGTGTCAGCGTGGTGCTGTTCGTCAGGTAGCCGTCGCTGATGTTAAACGTCAGCATTGCCGGCCCGACGGCGTCGGCCACAGGCGTCACCAGGAACTGCGTCACCGCTCCCGTCGCCCCCGTCTGGGTGATCGTAGCGACTGTCGTCAGGTCGGCCGCAGGCGGCGTCACCGTCAATGCCGCGAGCCCCGGCCAGACGTCGTCAATCGAAATATTCAAGGTGGTAGCCTGATCTTCCCGCCCTTGTACATAGGTGGAGACGACTCCGATCTGCGGCCTGTCATTGGTAACAATCAGGGTCGTTGTTGTCGAGCCGGTTTGATTGCTCACGGTCAGGGTCAGGGTTGCCCGCGTTGCGGCAAAGCCGGCCGGAATCAGGGCGCCGAACTGTCCGCGGCCGGCCACACCGCTGAGCGCCAGGTTCAGTGCTCCGGTGGCCGTGCCGTTGATATCCACCGTGGTCAGGCTCGCAGTAGTCTGTTCAAAATCCGTTCCACGCACGTCCAGAAGCTGGGCTTCACGGCTTGCCGTGATAGAATTGGGCGTCAAACTGGTGATTGTCGGTACGGCCGGCTGATTAATCCAGATGTCCTGCGCTGCGGCATCGTTAGCCAGTATCGCATCCAGGTCGCCGTCGCCGTCCAGATCCCCCATCGCCAGGCTACGTGCAGCGCCGCTACCGAAAGTAGTTGCGCTGAAGCTCCCGCTGCCGTTGTTAAACAGTATTTCGTGTGCCGCTCCGTTCCGCGTCACGAGCAGGTCGTGGTCGCCGTCGCCGTCCACATCGCCGGCGGCGACATCACTGCAATTGCCCAGCCCGAAGTTCTGCGTGTTGAAGACGGCCAGGCCGTTGTTCCGGAAGAGTGTTTTGTTGCTGCTGTTGGCCGTCACAAAGTCCAGGTTTCCGTCGCCGTTGAAATCGGCAATAACCACGGCGTGGCGCACACCGGCGGTGATGTTGAGGTTGGTGAAGGTGCCGTCACCGTTATTCATCATCTGGCTGCCGTCGCCACCGTCGTTCACCAGAATGGCATCCAGGTCGCCGTCGTTATCCAGATCGCCAAGCGCCACATCGGTGCTGCTGCCGCCGCCGTTGCTGCTGCTCACAAAGGTACCGTCGCCGTTGTTCAGCCAGATTTCCTGCGCACCGCCGTAGTTGGCGATTATCACATCGAGCGCCCCGTTGCCGTCCAGGTCGCCGATATCTACTGCACGGCTGTCACCCGCGCCGAAGGTCGCCGTGCTGAAGGTGCCGTCGCCATTGTTGAACCAGATGTCCTGCGGCTGTCCGCCGGCATTGGCGATGATTGCGTCCAGGTCGCAGTCCCCGTCCAGATCGCCCAGCGCCACGGCGGTGCTGTGGCCGCTGCCGAAACTGACACTGGTAAATGTGCCGTCGCCATTGTTCAGCCAGACCTCCTGTACTGAATTGCTGGTATTTGCCACAACAGCGTCCAGATCGCCGTCGCGGTCAAGGTCCCCCAACGCTACGCCGCGGCTGTCCCCAGCACCGAACGACGTGGAATTGAAGGTGCCGGTACCGCCTTCGGCGGCGGCGTGAAAGCCATACACCGTCGCCTGCGACGTTTCAAGCCCGATAATGCTCGTGCCGTTTGTCACCGTCACCATGATTTCTTCGCCCGGGAAGAATGTGCCGGGTGGTGCGATTTTAACCGTTTTGTTGCCGTTGGAAAACTGCAGCGCCGACTTACTGGTTAAGTGACCGGACTGCATGCCGTAAGCAATCAGGTTGGCATTGGTGACCGTGGCGCTGGTGCTCAGGCCCGCACTGTTAACCGCCGCATTAAACACGAGTTCTATACCGCCGTCGCGCGGCGCGGAGATTGTATTGCGTGTGGGCTTTGACGCCACAAAGGTCAGTGCATCGTAGTTAAACAGAATTTCATTGGGCAGACCGTAGGAGTTGAACACAACCGCATCGATCGTCCCGTCATTATTCAGGTCGCCGACATCGCAGGCATATGAACTGGAGTTGTTGTAGGCATTGTACAGTCGCTGGACAAAGGTACCGTCACCGTTATTGATATAGACAAAATGGTGGTCGTAACTGGCGGTCGCAGCCATGAGCACATCCAGATCGCCGTCGCCGTCAAAGTCGCCCGCCGCGGCGGAACGGGTATTGCCGGTGCCGAAATTGCTGACCTGGAAGGTACCGTCGCCGTTATTGCGCCAGAACTGGTTCGCCCGGTTGTCGTTAAGCGAATTGGCAACTACGATATCGATATCCGCATCGCCATCGAAGTCGCCCATCACGGCGTCCATTGTTGCCGCCCCTCCCAGTTGCCCGACACTGAAATTGCCGTGGCCATCGTTGATTAACAGTTCGGTGTTGCCGAATATGTGTGCGACGAACAGATCCTGAAAACCGTCGTTATTGACGTCGCCCATCTCGATGTCGAAACCGGCGTTGATGCCGCCGCGACCGGCAATGTTAAACGTCGCATCTCCATTGTTAAACCACACTTCAGTTTGTTGAAACTGCCCGCGCGCCATTGCCGCATCCAGGTCGCCGTCGCTGTCCAGATCGCCGATGACGATGCCGAAGGCCTGCCCACCGCCGAGCAGACTGCTTGTAAATGTGCCGTCGCCGTTGTTTAACCACAATTCATGCGCCTGGTTAAAAGCACAGAAAATGGCGTCAAGGTCGCCGTCGCCGTCAAGATCGCCGAGGTCCACGCCGGTAGACTCGCCGGTGGAATTGCCGAAAGTGCTCACGGCAAAGGAGGTGCCGTCGCCGTTGTTCAGCCAGATCTGATTGGCCTCGCCCCCGGAGGAATAACGTCCGTTGGCTACCAGAATATCAATATCGCCGTCGCCGTCCAGGTCCCCAAGCGCCACGCCATGTGTGTACCCGCCACCCGAATTGTATCCGGTAAATCGTCCCGACCCGCCCTTGACGCCGGCATAAAAACTGAACTGCTGCGCCGGATTCATCGCCGTGCCGCCACTGGACGTGGCACCGGTCACGGAAACGGAAATCAGTTCACCCGGTTTGAAGTTCACGTCCGGGTTGAACTGTCGCGTCGGGTCGCCGCTGAACGTACCGTCGTTGCTCAGAAAACCCGTCTGCGAACCGAAGATGAAAATGTTGTCGGCCCCCACCGTCGCTGCGTCCATCGCCGTTGAAAACGTGATATCGATGTTCGAATTCAGCGGTGCGCTGGTGGCATTGGTCGCCGGGGCGGTCGAGGTGATTTTCGGCGTCTGCGCAAGCGCACCGGTCGCCGTCAGGCCTCCCATCAGCAGTATGGGCACGGCGCGCAGGATCGATTGGCCGGCGCTGTATCTACCCTGCGGGCGCAATAGTCGATTCAGTCGTTTGCGCAGGAAACCGATTTTCCGTCGTATTTCCGCGGTGATTCCACCGCGGCCGGCCTGTGCACACAGCCGCTCCAGCCGCCGCATGGTTTTCCCAATCCGTCGCCGGACGTCGCCGTCCTGCCGCATTCTCCTGTCAACACCGCTCATGATGTACCAGCACAACTCGTTAGATTTCAATGACTTTTCACCACTCGGGCCGGCCGTGCCGCCTCAGAATTGCTGTGGACGGGAGCAGGCCGACCCCCTACGATGGCAACATAGTCGTTACGTGCAGTACGGTAACTACGACAATCATACGACAGGCGGGAAAATTGGTGGAGCGACACCCGGAGAGACGGCATTGGCGCTAGTGGAAAAACAAAAAGAGCTGTGAGCCCTTAGGGCTCACAGCTCCCGGAATGGTATCATGCCATAAGTCAGTGGACAGGAACAATCCTGGTGAACGGGCGGTGATCTGTGGCAAGTGGTCTGTATTTCAGCCTGAAAGCAAAAAGAGCTGTGAGCCCTTAGGGCTCACAGCTCATAGGTAGTTCTACGTACGTAGTTTTACCTGGCCTCAACAACCCCACGCCCATTCATTACCCAGAACAGCGCCGGAATAACCAGCAGATTCAACAGCGTCGCGCTTGTAAGGCCGCCGAGGATCACAAGAGCCATGGGACTCTGAATCTCGTTGCCGGCCTGATTGCCCGCCAGAGCCAGTGGGATCAGCGCCAACCCCGTCGTCAGCGCCGTCATGACAATTGGATTTAAACGGTCCAGTGAACCGCGCAAGATCGTATCGTATAAACCAATCCCCTCGTCCAGCAGAACCTGATAGTGCGAAATTAACAGAATCCCGTTGCGCGTCGCGATGCCGAAGAGACTGATGAAACCGATCGTCGAGGCGATCGAGACAATCCCGCTCGTAAAGTACACAGTCAGCACGCCGCCGATCAGCGCCAACGGCAGGTTTAATAAAACAACGCCGGCGAGTTTCAGGTCCTGGAATTCGTGGTACAGCAGCATAAAGATGACAAGTATCGCAGCCACGGAAGCGAGCAGCAGCAGCTGAGAGGCGCGTTCCTCGCTCTCAAACTGGCCGCCGTACTCAATGCGATAGTTCTCCGGCAGTTCAACATTTGCATCGATGGCCGAGCGGATGTCGTTCACCACGCCGCGCAGGTCGCGCCCCGCGACGTTGGCCGAGACGACAACTTTGCGCTCGACGTTTTCGCGTGAGATGTTGTAGGGACTGCTGACAACTTCAACGTCGGCGACATAGTTGAGCGGCACCTTGCCGCCGTCGCCCGTATCGAGCAGCGTGTTGCGGATCGCCTCAATGCCGTCGCGCTCCTCCTCGGCGTAACGCAACACCACGTCAAAACTGCGCTGCCCTTCAAAGACCTGGGAGACCGCTTCGCCGCCGAGCGCCACTTCAACAAAGTCCATCAGTTTGCCGACGGTGATGCCGTAGCGCGCCATGATCTGCCGACGCGGTTTAATGCGAATCTGCGGCACTTCGATCTGCTGCTCCACGCCGACATCCACCAGTCCGTCAATGCCGCTGATCTGCGCCTTTATCTGATTTCCGAGTGTAAACAGTTTATTGAGATCGGAGCCGAAGAGTTTCATGGCAATGTTGGCGCGCGTGCCGGAAAGCATGTGGTCGATGCGGTGCGCAATCGGCTGCCCCAGCGTAATATTAACGCCCGGCACAACGCTTAACTTTTCGCGCAGCGCCGCCAGAAACTCCTCCTTGCTTCTGCCGCCGAGTTTAAAGGGCGCGTCTATCTCCGAGCCGTTGACGCCCTGCGCGTGTTCGTCCAGCTCCGCGCGGCCGGTGCGGCGCGAGACCAGACTTATCTCGTCCATTTCCAGCAGCAGGCGCTCAACCATGTGACCGGTTTTATTCGACTCTTCCAGCGAGATGCCCGGCGGGCAGACGACGCTCACCAGCACGGAACCCTCGTCGAATTCCGGCAGAAAACTGCGACCCAGGTCCGTCAGCACCCAGCCTGCGACGCCCAGCATCAGCAGCGTGGCGCCGATCAACAACAGCGGGATTTTGAGCGTCAATCGCAATACCACGCGGTACATCGCCGCCAGACCGCGTTCAACAAAACTGCCGCGCGACTGTTTAAGCAGGCGTTTTTCATTGCCGAGCAGATAACTCCCCAGCACCGGCGTGATTGAGACCGCCACAATCAGCGAGGTCAGCAGCGACACGATAAACGAAATACCGAGCGGCTGCAACAGACGCCCCTCCATGCCGCTTAACAAAAAGAGCGGCGTAAACGACACGACGATAATCAGCGTCGCAATCATGATCGAATTGCGAATCTCGGTCGACGCTTCGTAGACGACGGTCACGACGGACTTGCGCTCAGCCTGTGGCCGCTGCACGTTTTCGCGCAGGCGTTTGTAAATGTTCTCGACGTCGATAATTGCATCGTCCACCAACGCGCCGATGGCTATCGCCATGCCGCCCAGGCTCATTGTATTGATGGTCAAACCGAGCAGTTTAAGCACGATGATCGTGACCAGCAGCGAAACCGGAATGGCTATCAGTGAGATGACCGTGGTGCGCCAGTTCAACAGAAAAATGATCAGCACGATGCAGATGAAAAAGATGCCCTCCATCAGCGTCTGTTGCAGATTGGCGATCGCCGTTTCGATGAAGTTGGCCTGGCGGAAAATGTGCGGATTGATCTCGACGCCGGCCGGAAGTTGAGCGGCGATGTCTTCCAGCGCAGCGTCAATTTTTTGCGTTAAATTCAGCGTATTGGCGTTCGGCTGTTTAAGCAGCGTCATGATCACCGCGTCGCGCGCCATGAACGATGCGTCGCCGATTTTGGGCGCTGCGCCGATTTTCACTTCGGCTACATCGCCGATCGTCAACGGCGCGCCGTCGATGCGTTTAATTAACGACTCGCTGAGTTCGGCGACGGCATTCGTGCGACCCTGACCGCGGATGATGTATTGATTGCCGAACTCGGCCACCACACCGCCGGAAGCGTTGGTGTTGGAGTTTCGCAGCGCCTCCTCCAGCTCCTCCAGCGTCACGTCGTAATACGCCATTTTGGTCGGCGAGGCGTGTACCTGATACTGTTTGTATCCGCCGCCCGTCACAATCACCTGGGAGACGCCGTTGACCGCCAGCAGCTGACGCCGGATATTCCAGTCGGCCAGCGTGCGCAGCTCCAGCGGCGGGATGCTGTCGGAGGTCACGCTTAACAACATCACCTCGCCCATGATCGAGGAAATCGGCGCGAGTACGGGACTGCCGACGCTCTCCGGCAGGCGCTCAGCCACCGTACTTAAACGCTCGGTGACAATCTGGCGCGCCTGATAAATATCAGTGCCCCAGTCGAATTCAGCCCAGACGATTGAGAATCCGCGCGCGGTGGACGAGCGCAGACGACGCAGGTCCGGCGCGCCGTTTAATGCCGCCTCTATCGGGTAGGTGACCAGGCGTTCGACCTCCTCCGTCGCCATGCCGTGCGCTTCGGTCATCACCGCCACGGTCGGCGCGGTCAGGTCGGGAAAAACATCCACGTCCATATCGGACGCTACATATACGCCGCCGAGCATGACGGCCAGCGCCAGGAACAACACCAATGGCCGGTTCCGCAGCGAGAGTTCAATTATTGTGTTAAGCATGATTCCTTAAACGCAGACCCTGCGTCGCCGTTTGTTTAATGACTGTGACCATGTGATGGAATACTGCCGGACATCGCCGCCATCTTGACGCGGTATGCGCCTTCGGTGACGACAACCTCGCCCTCGTTTAATCCGCTGCGAACCTGTACAAACTCGCCGTCGTCGACGCCGAGTTCAACAGTGCGCTTCTCAAACGTCTCACCCGCCGACTGAACGTAGACATAGTGATGTTCGTAATCCTCCATCACAGCGGAACGCGGTACAAACAAAACGGCCTTTAAGGGTTGCGTTTTAAGGAAAACATCCACGAATGCCCCGGCGAGCAGGTCGCCCTTGTTGTCGATCTCAAAAAACACCGGGATAAATCCGTTGCGCTCTGTCGTGTTTTTGCCGTAGGAAAGCAGGCGGCCGTTAAACTGCTCGATGGAGTGGACCGCTGCGGAATAGGCCGTGCGGAAATTGGCCGAACGGATGGCGGGCAGCTCGCTGAAGTAGCGCTGCGAGACGTCGGCCTCCAGCACCATGCGGCGATTTTTTGTCAACACCAGCAGGGGCGCGCCGTTTTCAACAAACTGCCCTTCCTCCACCATGATGTTTTTAACAAAGCCGGCCGAAGGTGCTTTGATAAGCTGTGCGCCGTCTTCGTAGTTGTTGACAAGGCCCTCGTAATCGCTGCGCGCCAATTCCAGCGCCGCCGTTGCGGCGTCGAATTCACTGCGCGAAATCACCTCGCTGTACAGCAGCTTTTCCGCGCGCTCGTAATCGGCCCGGGCTTTGTCGAGCGCTGTTTTGGCCTGGCGGTAGTGTGTTTTAATACTCGCGTCGGTCAGTCCTTCGCCGGAAATGCGGAAGAGAAGCTGCCCGGCCTCCATCTTTGTGCCGGTAAACACCTGACGGCCGTTAAACAGAACGATGCCCGCCGTTTTGGCGCTGACGACAATTTCGTCGCCCCGCATCGCGCGGAAATGTCCGCCGGCGCGGATCACGTCGTGCATGTCGCGGCGTCCGACTTTGTTAACACCGAAGTCGATCGCCCAGGCCTGTTCCTTGGTGAGTGAGATTTCTGCGTCGTCGGCATGTGCGGCCAGGGCGGACTGCGCCGTGGAATCATCGGGATAGACCCGCACGTCTTCGATGACAAAACGCGCAGTGTCGTCGGCCCCGCTCAGCTCCAGAATTAAACGCCCCGCACCCGCCGCGGTCGCCCGCAACGCCGGCTGAAAAATGCCGGGACGCGCCGGCGCTTCGACGCTGTGGCGAATGCCTTTGCCACCAACGACCAGACTGGCGCTGAGTTTTCCGTTTCTCACCGGTTTGTAGTCGGCCAGCCGCGTCAGGTGAACGTTAAAGTGGGCCAGACTGCCGGGAACGAGCGGTTCGTGTTCAACAAACAGCTCGTAGTCGTCGGTCCAGACTGTAAATGATTCGGACGGTGCTTCTTCGGCGCCGTGATCGTGTCCGCCATGGTCGGCGTGATCGTGCCCGCCATGGGAATGTGAGTGGGCGTCGCCGCCCCGGGCCTCCCGGCAGCCGCTGGTCATGAAGCTGAACGCCATGACGATGACGGCCGGGAAAACCAGTGCGTGAACAACCGAAAATTGCGACTTAACCTTCCGCGCCTTCCGTGTTGTTTTCCTCCATTGAGGCGCCGTCACCGCCGTCCGTGTTCGTGCTGTCAGCATCGAATTCCTCCTGTTGATGATCGTGATCGTGGTCATGATCGTGGCCGTCGTGATCATCGTGATCATGGTCGTGACCGTCGTGATCATGGCCGTCGTGATCGTGTCCATTGTGTTCCATGTCCTGCGAATGATCGTGGTCATCCGCGCCGCCGCTGCAAGCCGAAAGCAGAATCGCGAAGGTAACGGCAAACGCCGCCAGGTATTTCTTCATGGTCAAAACCTCTGTCGAATAAATGTGAATGTGTTAAACAGCAGCACCGACCGCTTCCGTTAAACGGAAGGGCGCGTGCAGGAGGCTGTTTTCTCGTGGAATTAACTGAATCCGGGAGGCGCGCGCAGCGGAGCATCGTTCAGTACGACGGACTGCACAGGAATAAATCTCTGGGGGGAAATTTGCTGGAAACCGGAAGGCGTTTCTGTGGACGCGATCTGCGGCTGATCCGTGCCGCAGAGCATCGGCATGAGCACCTGCGTACCGCCGCGTTTAACGTCCTGCAGCAGATGCAGACAGTTGCCGGCGCAGACGGTCGCGTGATGCAGGTCGGCCAGGGCCGCACTCAGGGAGCCGTACCAGGTGGCGCTTGTCCTGGTCGTCAGTTCGCTCGCACAGGCCTGCGCGTCGCCGCAGCAGCTTTTGTGTCCGTGGACGTGCAACTGACTGTTGGCTTCAGCGGATTGGGCCGAGTGCGGATGCCCGCCGGCGCAGTGTTCGGCGCCGTGGCAATGCGGAATCAGGTTGTGCAGCAGGACCAGCGCATACAGGGCCGTGAGCAGCACCGCAATGGTCCTGGCCGGTTTACCTGCATGGTCTACGCTGAACTGCATGTTGAATGGCTCGATTTGTTTGCCCGCTCAGTTCCGTGGCGCTCTTCTCAGCGACACAGATACGTCACAGTGTTTTTTGGTCACAATTTCTGCCGCCGGATGTCGGGCGGCTTGTCGGTCTCGCGGCCGGCAATTACGCGAATCAGCGCAAAAGCTATGCAATCTGCGCAGGATATGCAAGGCCTATTGCGGAGCGCTGACATTCTGAGCGCTTCGCCCCATTTCATGTGGCTTGCTTTTTGCTTCTGTTTGTCATTGAGCGAGGAGCACTACGTAGAACTACGTATGCGTTGTGAGCCCTGAGGGCTCACAACGCAAAAATCTTGCGTGCCAAACTTTTTTTGTTCCATGTTTACCGCCAAACGGGCGCTCCGCGCCACTGAGCGTCAAGCGACACAACAACACTGCACAAATCGGCGGAGCAGCCCCGAGTCTCAATCCCTCCGAACCGCAAGTCCCGCTCCCAATTTGAAACCTGACAATCTTCAGCTAACTTCCACCCGGCGCGCTTCAAACGCGCTGACGAGCAAAAGTAACAAGCAAGCCGCCGAATGAAGTGAGGAGGCGAAGCGCTCCGGCGCGGCCGGCCCTGCAGCTCACACGAGAAGTACATACAATGACATGGAAATATTCCTTCCGATATTCGGACTGGCGTGTATCGCCGTTTCGGTCTACCTGCTGCTGAGAGCACTAAAGGGCATGCGCGCAGCAAAGTGGCCGCAGGTACATGCCGTCATCACCCGGTCGATGCTCAAAACGCAGTACGCCTCCGACAGCGGCAAGTCGGCGGCGGAGACGGACTACATCAGCGGCAGCGATATCGGCCCGCGAACGATGTACCAGGCGGACATTATCTATGAGTACCGCGTGGCGGGCACTACGTACAAAGGCCACCGGGTCAGCACGCTGGACACCTCGACCAATTCAAAGGCGATGGCCGTAAAAGTTCGGGACCGCTACCCGCTCGATGCAAAAGTGAAAGTCTACATCGACCCGCGCGATCCCGAGTTTGCCGTGCTGGAGACCGGAGTCGGCGGGAGCGGCATTTTCCTTGTGGTCATTTTTGCTCTGGCGGGCGCGATTATGCTGCTCTTCTCCCTGTAATCCGCGGCGAAAACATCGCGCCGGCGGAGGCCCGTCCCGTTGTCGCGACAATCCCGAATGTGTATCTTTCGTGTTGCACATGTTATTACACGCCCCGCGCGCCGCGCTGTGGGCGCCATTCGGGCCGCAGTCCTGTCGCTTCGTGTATGAATGCCAGTATCGCCCGCTTGCGGGCTAAAGTCGCCAATACGCGCGGGCTCCGCAAAATTCGCGCCGAAGCCGAACTGGTCGAAGTCCTCGCCGGCATCGATCAACAGGAAGCGCTTGCAATAGCCCGCGAATCGGCCGAACGCGCGCGCAAACTGCTCCACAAAACCCGTTCGCGCGGCGGCGACGCCAAAACCTACGAACTCAACCTGGCCTGGATCCTGCGCGCCCTGGCTTTTACGCTCAAAGCCACGCTGGACTACGACGCCGCTTTTACCGCCGTCGATGAGTCCATTGAGCTCTTCGGCAAAGCCGGGGACACAAGCGAAGTGCTGCGCGCCTATTACGTCCGCCACCTTCTCTTCCGCGATCAGCGCCGGTTCGACAGCGCCCTGGAAGTACTCGACAAAGCCGTCAACGTAGCCGCGCTCAGCATGGATCAGTCGCTGGACGGCGCCCTGCACGGCGCGCGCGGCACCCTGCTCATGCTGAACGGTCGCCCGGCGGAGGCCGAGGCCGCCTTCCAGCGCGCCCTCGAAATCACGCGCCGGAACGGCGACATCGTCACCGAATACGTTATCCTGGGCGACTGGGCGCACATGCAGGAAAATCACGGCCGGCCGCGCGCCGCGGCGGGACTGATGGACGAGGCTATCGCCTTGCTGCGGCGTACCAACCACGGCGGCCCGCGCAATCAGGTTCACATGCTCTGGAATTACTACCGCAACCTCTTTTCCACCGGCCGGGAGCTGCACAAGGCCGACCGCATGCTGGACGAGGCTATTGACACGGCGCTGGAAGCCGGCCTGACCTATAACTACAGCAGCATGCTGAGTGAAAAGTCGCTCAACATGGGACGCCGCGGTTACCTGGATCAGGCCATCGAATTCGCCTTCAAGGCGCTGGATGTCTACGCCGCAAACGACCACCGGGCCGGCCTGGCCCACAGCTACGCCCTCGTGGCGCTGACCCTGCGCCTGACGCCCTTTCAGACGGAAGCGGCCGACTTCCGGCAGCGTTCCGCCGAACAGTTCAACCGCGAGATGATTCACGAACTGCGCCGCGACGACCGGCTTACCACCGGCGTCATCCTCCTGGCGCACTCCGGTTGTACTACCCTGGACTTCGACAAATACATCCGCTACTTTCGGGAGATGGCCCGGCACCAGGGCAATCCGGATACGCTGCGCTCCCTCGGCGAGCGTCTGGGCCTGGCCGTCCTGCAGGAAAGCCGGGGAGACACGACGAGCGCCGAGGAAGCCTATCGTTCAATTCTGGAAAGCATGGAGCGCCAGGGATACCTGCTCAATCACATGCTCGTTGGCCAGCAGCTCGGTCGCCTGCTGATACACTCCGGGCAGGTGGATGAGGGCCGCGCCATCATGCGCCGCTCCATCCGCTGCGCGCGCGAACACGCCAACTTCGGCCGTCAGCTCGAAATGCTGACCATACTGGAGGAATCCTACGCGCCGGCGGACATGCCCGCGGCGGAAAAAGCCGAACTGGCCGAACTGCGCCGAACCATCCTGCACCCCGCCGTACTGACGCGCATCGAACTCAGCCTGCAACGCTATGTCAATCAGCGGAACAAAACCGAACTGGACGCGCGGGACGCCGAACTGGCCGAGGCCCACAGCCGCCTGAACGCCTTGCAGCGCACCGTCGCCTCGCGCGACGCCCACATCCAGCACCTGACGCAGCGACTGCAACAGCTGGCCCAGGGACTGCAGAACCTGCCCGATCAGGACGGCGCGGACGACAGGCTGAACTACCTGCGGGACATGGCGCTGGCCGCCGCGGAACGCCAATCCTGGAACGAATTTGAACACGAAAGCAGCAGTCAGGACGAGGACTTCCTGCGCACCCTGGCCGAGCGTTTCCCGCGCCTGACCAACAGCGAGCGCAAAATCTGCGCCCTCATCCGCCTCAACAACACCACGCGCGACCTGTGCCGCCTGCTCAATATCTCGCCGCGTTCCGTTCAGGTCTACCGCTACCGCATTCGCAAAAAACTCGAACTGCATTCGGCCGACGACCTCAACGCCTACATCCTGAGCCTCTGAAAACATCGTTTCGACGTCATTTTCACCTCGATGCACAACAGTTCTGTTGTCGTTTTGTAGTGCCCATGTTGCAGCGGCGCGGCCGTACTTTGCACACTGCATACGGCGGTCAGGCTGCGGCTCGTTAATCCGATCGGTCTTTTTCGGGCCGAACCGGCCGTCGACTTTTTACAGCGGAGACAGCGCGGCGGAAGGTGCGGTGCGCAGCCCACGGAATTCGTGAGGTAATTTCGTCCCAGCGGACTGTTTTGTACTTTAATGCGTGGTTTCCCGATTGCAGCGCCGTTTTCCCTCTGGTCTCCCGGCTCGCTTTTTCCTTTTGTTCGTCGCCGAACTCCGGGTTCCCTGCCCCGGAGAAAGTCGTATGGCTCCGAGCAGCGGGCGGCGCTTCTGCATTCGGACCAGAAATTCAACAGTCGATGGCGGCATCGCTTCGTCAACTATCAACAGACTTCTCCATGAAAACTCGCAACTCACTCGTTCAGGCCTGGCATGACTTCAGACGCAATCTGCGTCGCCTTGCACGACTCGAAGAATCGGAGCACAACTCGCTGCACGAGCGCAAACGACGCAACATGCTGCGCAAGCGCACGGCCCGCATGGCCGAACTGCTGAGCAAGACGCGCGCGCGCGCCGCCGTCGCGGCCGCCATGGCCACCGTCGGCATGTCCGCGCCGCTCCTGGCGCAGCCGACCATCCTCAACCTCAGTCCCGATCGCAATGAACACGACGCGGCCGTCGGCGCGAACATCCAGATCGACTTCAGCGTCTCGATGATCGCTTCCACCATCACCGGCTCGACAATTCGCATATTCGGCACGCAAACGGGGCTGCTGAGTGAAAACGGCTCATTTACCGGTAATCCCGCCCGCTTTTTTAATCCGAATGAGGACTTTTTTCCGGGCGAAAAAATCCATGTGACCGTCACGACGGACGCGGCCAGCTCGGGCGGCAACCTGGCCGAACCCGAAGTCTACATGTTCCGCGCCGCCACCGGCGGCAACGGACGCGGCTACTTTGCGGAAAGTACCTTCGACATCGGCCCGCGCGGCCGCGAATGTGTGATCGCCGATCTCGACGGCGACAGGGATCTCGACGTACTCGTCGCCAATTCCAACAACGCCTCCTACCGCGTCATGCGCAATCAGGGCAGCGGTACATTTACGTCATTTGGTTTTGGCAGCAGCTGGACTTTCGACGTCGACGGCGGCGACCTCGACGGCGACGGAGACCTCGACATCGTCGGCGCCAATGCTGTCTCGCAGCAGACCGACATCCTGCTGAACAACGGCAACGGGACGTTTGCCACTTCTCACGTCGGCCAGGCCAATATCAGCCGCGGCGTCAGAATCGCCGACCTTGACGGCGACGGCGACCTCGACTTCATCATATCCAACGCCAACGCCGACACGGAGATATTCCTGAACAACGGCGACGCCACCTTCGTCACCTCCAGCGTTCCCGGCGACGCGCGCGAAAAATTCGACATCGGCGACATCGACAACGACGGCGACATCGACGCCGTTCTCTCCGGCCTGAACGAACCGCAGCTCATCCTGCTCAACAACGGCGACGGAACCTTTGCCACGTCGACCTTCGGCAGCGGCGCCAGCAATGACGTCGACCTTGGCGATCTGGACAACGACGGCAACCTCGACGCCATCGTCGGCAACAACGGCACAAATGAAGTCTGGCTGGGCAACGGCGACGGGACTTTTTCAAGCAGCAGCTTTGGCTCCGGCAATACCGAGTCCGTCGCAATCGGCGACATCGACGGCGACGGCGATCTCGACGCCGTTCTGGCCAACTTCCAGGAGCAGCAGGAAGTCTGGATCAACAACGGCGACGGAACCTTTACGAGTTACGCCTTCGGCGGGACGGGCAGCGAGTCCGAAGGCGTCAATATGGGCGACCTTGACGGCGACGGAGACCTCGACGTGCTGATCAGCAATCGCAGCGACCAGCCGATCGATATCTGGTTCAACGCCTCGCTGCCGCGCGTCACTTCCCTGACGCCCTCCACCAACGCGATCACGGCCGTGCGCAGCGACGACATTGTGATCGACTGGAGTGAAGAAATGGACGGCAGCCTCATCTCGACCTCCGCCACGCCGGACCAGTCCAACATCACGCTCTACGGCAGCAATTCCTGCTACCTGACTCGCAGTGCGCAGACGACGCTTGAAAACGGCGACACGCAGTTGCGCATCAATCCGGCGCGCGCCTTTTTTGCCGGTGAAGAAATTTCGCTGCTGATCAAGGAAGCAAAAAGCACGCACTCCGTCGTGCAGACAGACATCTCCCAGATTCAGTTCCGCGCGGCGGCGCTGGGCGGAACCGGCACCTTTGCCACGGGAACCTTCGACATCGGTCCGCGCGGACGCGCGGCCGTGGCGGCCGACCTCGACAAAGACGGCGACATGGACCTCCTGATCGCCAACTCCAACAACGCCTCCTACCGCGTGATGCGCAACCAGGGCGGCGGCACCTTCACCAGCTTTGGTTTTGGTTCAAGCTGGACCTTTGACGTCGACGGCGGCGACCTCGACGGCGACGGCGACATGGACGTCGTAGCCGCCAACGCCGTATCGCAGCAGACCGACATCCTGCTGAACAACGGCAACGGGACGTTTGCCACTTCTCACGTCGGACTCGCCAACATCAGCCGCGGGGTTCGGGTCGCCGATCTGGACAACGACGGCGACATGGATTTCATCATCTCCAATGCCGACGCCGGTCCGGAGATTTTCCTGAACAACGGCGACGCCACGTTCACGACGTCAACCATTACCGCGGCCGACCATGAGAAACTCGATATCGGCGATCTGAACGGCGATGGTTATATCGACGCGATCATCTCCGGTCTCAACACGGCGCAGATGATCCTGATCAACAATGGCGACGGCTCCTTTGCCACGTCGACCTTCGGCAGCGGCACGAGCCGCGCCGTGGCCATCGGCGATCTGGACGGCGACGGCGATCTCGACGCCATCATCGCCAACAACGGCGCGGAGGAAGTCTGGATCAACAACGGCGACGCCACGTTCAGCAGCAGTTCCTTCGGCACGGGCGACAGCGAAGACATCGCCATCGGCGATCTGGACGGCGACGGCGACCTCGACGTAATCGTAGGCAATTTCCAGGAAGCGCAGCAAATCTGGATCAACAACGGCGACGCCACATTTACGAGCTCGAGCTTTGGCTCCGGTGAGACCGAAGGCGTAACAATCGCCGATCTGGACGGCGACCTGGACATGGACGCCGTCATTCTCAATCGCTCGGACGAACCGCTCGATTTGTGGTTCAACCAGCCCGGCCCGCCGGCAATTACGAGCATCACGCCGTCATCGACCACGGCCAGCCTGCAAGCCGCGCAGATCGTGGTGGAAGGTAAACAGTTCTACAACACGACGGCCAGCCTGACCGTGCTCGACTCGGGCGGCTCCCCCAGCGGATCAATCGACCTGAATATCATTTCCGGTTCGCCCTCGGGATTCACGGCACAGATTCCGGCCGGCGTTTTCTCGACGATCGGCACGCTGACGCTGACGGTCGACAACGAGATCGACACCGACACGGAAACGATCACAATCACAAACGACACACCGGTGATTGCGACCACCAACACGGCGGTGGCCATCAACGAAGATGAACCGACAATAATTACGCTCACGATCAGTGACGCGGACCCCGGAATATCCGGCCTGGTCGTAACGCCGCCGGCGGCGGACCTGACGACGATCGCCTCGATCTCGCAGCAGGGCGCCACGGCGGCTACGACCAGTTTTTTACTTACGCCCGTTACCAATGCCAACGGCACGCTGCCGCTGACCTTTGAGGTGAGCGACGGCGCGGCGATGAGCACAACGACCATCAACCTGACGGTGACGCCAGTCAACGATCCGCCGACGATTGCGACAAACAACACGTCGCTGACGACGGACGAAGACACGCT
The DNA here is from genome assembly GCA_030430495.1 of bacterium. Lineage (GTDB taxonomy): Bacteria > Bacteroidota > Ignavibacteria > Kapaibacteriales > UBA7675 > JAUIKM01. Next base: position 86,044 of record JAUIKM010000019.1, read on the forward strand.
GGTGACGACCTGGATGGACCTGAACGACATCGACACGCCCTTCAGCAAGCTCGTGTTGACCGCCTCGTCCTCGGACCAGAGTCTGATCCGCGACGAGGATATTACCTTCGGTTCGACGAGCGCAACGACAAGCGTCGACATCGCGCCGAACACGCACAGAAACGGCAGCGGAACAATCACAATTACGGTGGACGACGGCGAATACCAGCGCACAACGACCTTTAACATTACGGTGAATCCGGTCAACGACCCGCCGACGGTGACGGCCGCCAGTACAACCGTCACGACCGACGAGGACACGGCGACGAGCACGACGGTGGAACTGTCGGATCGCGATACCGCCGTCGGCACGCTGCAATTAACGGCCACTTCGGCGGATCAGACGCTGCTGCGCGACGATAAAATCACCATAGGCGCTACGGGCGCAACAACAACGCTTGATCTCGTGCCGCAGACCAATGCCAACGGCAGCGTCCTGGTGACGGTCTCGGCCAACGACGGCGAGTTTACGCGCTCGACGACCTTTACCTTTGTGGTTAATCCGGTTAACGACCCGCCGGTGGTTACTGCCGCAAGTGTTAACGTCACAACCGACGAGGACACGGCGACGAGTTCAAGTATTGAACTCTCCGACCGCGATACAGACTTTTCGAATCTGCTGTTGACGGCGACGTCCAGCAATCTCGCGGTGCTGCGCGACAACCGGATTTCATTTGGCGCTACCGGCGCGACGACAAGCATAAATATGGATCCGGCGACCAACGCCAACGGCAGCGCCCTGGTGACGGTTACCGTCGACGACGGCGAGTTCACGCGTTCGACCTCGTTCACACTGACGGTTAACGCGGTTAACGATCCACCGGTCGTCACGGCCGCCAGCACAACGGTCACGACCGACGAAGACTCGGCGACGAGCACGACGGTGGAGCTGTCGGATCGCGATACCAACTTCTCCAATCTGATCCTGACGGCCACCTCGGCCGATCAGACGCTGCTGCGCGACGACCACATTTCATTCGGCGCTACCGGCGCAACAACGACGCTGGACCTCGTGCCGCAGACCAATGCCAACGGCAGCGCCCTGGTGACGGTAACGGTCGACGACGGCGAGTTTACGCGCTCGACGACCTTTACCTTTGTGGTTAACCCGGTTAACGATCCGCCGGTGATCACCGCGGCAAATGTGAATGTATCCACCGACGAGGACACGGCGACGAGTTCGAATATTGAACTGTTCGACCGCGATACAAACTTCTCGAATCTGTTGTTGACGGCGACGTCCAGCAATCTCGCGGTGCTGCGCGACAACCGGATTTCGTTTGGCGCTACCGGCGCGACGACAAGCATAAATATGGATCCGGCGACCAACGCCAACGGCAGCGCCCTGGTGACGGTCACCGTCGACGACGGCGAGTTCACGCGTTCGACCTCGTTCACACTGACGGTTAACGCGGTCAACGATCCACCCGCCATCACGGCGGCAAACACAAGCGTGGCGGTCGACGAGGACAATTCGACTTCAACAAGCGTGGCGCTGTTCGACCGCGATACAAACTTCTCGAATTTGATTCTGACGGCCACCTCGGCCGACCAAACGCTGCTGCGCGACGACAAAATTACCCTTGGCGCTACAGGCGCAACAACAACGCTGGACCTCGTGCCGCAGACCAATGCCAACGGCAGCGCCCTGGTGACGGTAACGGTCGACGACGGCGAGTTTGCGCGCTCGACAACATTTACGTTTGTGGTTAATCCGGTTAACGATCCGCCAGTGATCACCGCGGCAAATGTGAATGTATCCACCGACGAGGACACGGCGACGAGTTCGAATATTGAACTGTTCGACCGCGATACAAACTTCTCGAATCTGTTGTTGACGGCGACGTCCAGCAACCTCGCGGTGCTGCGCGACAACCGGATTTCGTTCGGCGCTACCGGCGCGACGACAAGCATAAATATGGATCCGGCGACCAATGCCAACGGCAGCGCCCTGGTGACGGTAACGGTCGACGACGGCGAGTTTTCGCGCTCCACCTCGTTTACGCTGACGGTCAATTCGGTCGACGATCCGCCGTCCGTCACGGCCGCCAGTGCGTTTGTCTTTACGGATGAAGACACGCCGACGACGACCAGCATCGACCTGTTCGACCGCGACACGCCCTTTGCGAATATCGAGTTAAGCGCGACGTCCAACAACCCATCGCTGATCGAAAGCGAGGGAATCAGTTTCGGAGCAACCGGAAGCACGGTTGCCGTGAATTTAACACCCAAAGAAAACGCCGGCGACAGCGCGCTGATTACGGTCTTTGCCGACGACGGCGTCAGCCAACGGTCAACATCATTTACGCTGGTTGTAAATCCGGTTAACGATCCGCCGACGATCACGGCGGGCACACTTAACGCATTTGCGGACCAGAACAGTTTTACGACGGTTACCATTTTCATTGACGACAGAGATTCCGACGTGTCGGGGCTGGTGTTAAGCGCCACCTCGGCCAACCAGACGCTGCTGTCCGACAGTGGAATCAGCTTCGGCGCGACGTCCGGCACGGTTGTCATGACGATGACGTCAAACTGCGGCCAGATCGGCGACGTGGACATCGCGGTCACGGTTTCGGACGGCGAGTTCGAAGTCTCGACACTGCTGACGCTGACGATCCTGCAGATCAACGACCTGAGCATTACCGGTCCTTCCTGCGCCTGTCCGGACATGCCATTAACATTCAGCGCGCTGCCGGCCGATCCGGTTGCGTCGCACGTCTGGTCCGTTGAAGGCGGCACAATCAAGAGCGGCCAGGGCACGGGATCGATCGTTGTCAGCTGGGACAACGGCACGACCATCGCCAATGTGTCGGTGGCGCGCACCGCCCTGACGGGTTGTACGACGTCCGCGCTGTTGGCAACCACGCCAAAGGCGCTGCGGGCGGTACAGGACTATGTGCTGGTGACGTCGTCCAACGCCGAAATCGACGTGTTAAACAACGACCTCGGCGCGGGGCTGACGCTGCGCGACGTGGAATCGCCCGCATTTGGCACGGTGTCTTCGAGCGCATCGGTCGTGACTTACACACCCAGTTCCGGTTTTGCGGGTGTCGAGGTGTTTAAGTACGCCATCGAATCGATGGACGGCTGTATCGGCACCGGCTCGGTTGTGGCGGTTGTTCCGGCGGATGCGGCTGTCGACGCAAACCTGGAATTTGTTGAAATACAGCGGAACCGGGTCGGCAGCATTCGCGGATTAAACAACGCCGTCGCCGCGGCAGCGAGTCCCGACGGGCGTTTTGTTTACGTGACCGGACGGCTGGATCACTCGATCGCCATTTTCAGCCGCGACACAAGCGACGGCGAGCTGACTTATCAGAGCCGCGTGCGCAACCAGCGCAACGGCGTTGTCGGCCTTGAATATCCCGAAGAAATTGCCATCGATCCGGAGGGATTGTATGTGTTTGTCGCCTGCTACGGCGACAATGCGATGCTGATCTTCAAACGCGACGCCGCAACCGGCGACCTGACGTTTGCAGAACGCAAGAAACGCGGCCAGACCGATCTTGGCATCAACATCCGCGGTCTGAAACGTCCGCGCAACCTGGCGGTCAGCCCGGACGGGCGCAATGTGTACGTCAGCGCCGCCGACGACAATTCGCTGGCGGTGTTCGCCCGCAATGACGGTCTTGGAGGTTTTCACTATGTGGAGGTTCACAAAGACGGCGTCGACGGTGTGAACGGCATGCGCGACGCGCGCGGCGTGACGGTCAGTCCCGACGGACTGAATGTCTATGTTGCCGGTTCAGGCGAAGAATCGATTGCCATGTTTGACCGCGACCCGGCCACCGGCGAACTGACCTACGTGCAGCGCTATCGCGACGGCGTGGGCGGCATCAGCGGACTTAACATCGTGACGGATCTGGATGTAAGCTCGGACGGCGGCAACCTGTACGCCGCGGGCCAGGGCGACGACGCACTGGTGCAGTTTTCCCGCTCGTCCGCTGACGGCAGCCTGAGTTATCAGGAAACATATGTTAACGGCGGCAGCGGCATTGCCGGGCTGAACGGCGTCAATGTCGTGCAGGCCGATCCGGGCGGCAGCTATGTTTTTGCCTCCAGTTCGCTTGAGGACGCGCTGTTAATGTTCAAACGCGACGCCGCGAGCGGCGACCTGACGTTCCTGGAAGAGGCCATCGACGGCAGCGGCGGATTCGAGGGACTTGATGGCGCGGGCATCCTGGCGCTGTGGCAAACCTGTCCGGAAATTTACGTTCCAGGCTCCAGGGACGACGCCGTGGCGGTGCTGCGCTACAACCGTCGCCCCGATGCCGTGGACGACGTCGCGACGGCCGTGGCAGTGAACGCAACGCGGGTTGTCAGTCCGTTGAGCAACGACAGCGATCCGGACGGACAGGCGCTGACAATTACGGCTAAAACGGACGGCGCTCTGGGAACCGTCGCGATTACGGGCGGCGGCACGACGCTGGACTACACGGCGGGCGCAAGTTCCGGCGCGGATTCGTTCACCTACACGGTTTCGGACGGACACGGCGGCAGCTCGACGGCAACGGTTTCGATCGCCGTTGTGCAGCCCAAACTCGGCGTCTCGACGCCTGGAGAAGGCAACGTCAACGGACTGCTGACGCTCTCGCCCAATCCGGCGGACAAACAGGTCACGGTCGGATTCACGCTCGACAACGAAGCGGCGGTGCAGCTGAGCATCACCGATCTGAAGGGCGTCGAGCGCTTCAGTCGGAAGCTCGGCAGTTTTACCGCCGGGACGCACGGCGTAGAAATCCAGCTGCTGGAAGCCACCGGCGCGGACCTGCCGGCGGGCGCGTACTTTGTGGAGTTGGACGTCAGGACGGTTGACGGCGCGGAGGCCAAACTGGCCGGCCGCCTGGTGATCAGGTAATCAGACCAGAAAGTCCACACGCAGTTCAAAGCCCGGCGGAAGCATGCTTTCGTCGGGCTTTGTTGATTCAGGACCTGAGCGTTTTTTCGGCTCTGCCGCTTTCGGGCTTCAGGTTCAACCAGGCAGCCGGGCTATGTCGGACGGGGGCTGGAGAGTTTGGGTTCCAGGCGCCAAATACGTGAAACTACGTATGAGCTGTGAGCCCTGAGAGCTCACAGCTCGAAAATCTTGCGTGCCAAAAAACGTGGCGCTGGTGTTTTGCATCTGAACGGGCGCTCCCGCGCTGAGAACGCCGCGCAGACTCGGGTATCCGTGGTTCTTGTGCTCGCGGCTGCTCAAGTGCGTTTGCAACTCATGTGCCGCCGACGTCTCACTCAATGACAAACAAAAATGTCAGAAAGCAAGCCGGCGAGTGCCAACGAGAAGGCGAAGCAATCAGGCGACGGCGCGGCAGAGCGAAACACCCGCGGGTAGCGTTGTGTCGATGATAAGTGTAATTTGAGCGCGGAGACGTCTGCGCGAAAGGATGCGGCAAACTATGTCCGCAGTTCCGTCAAAGTTCCGGATGCACTGCCGGCAGCCCGCGGCACGCAATCGATTCCCGGCCGGAATCACAATTCCATACGACTATGAAAAACAGATACCAGATTCTGACAGCTTTGCTTTTGTTGTTTACCGCTCCGGCTATGACCGAGCTGAACGCGGCCGACCCGACCTACAGCGAGGATATCGCGCCGATTCTGTTCAACAATTGCGTGAGCTGCCACAGAACGGGTGAGATTGCACCCTTTGAGCTGCTGACCTACGAAGACGCCGCAAACCGCGCGCAGATGATCAAAGCCGTGACGCAGTCGCGCTACATGCCGCCGTGGAAAGCCGAGCCGGGCTACGGTGAGTTTGCCTACAATGCAAGCCTTTCGCAGGCGGAGATTGACCTGATTGCCGCGTGGGTGGATGCGGGCATGCCGCCGGGCGATCCGAATCTGACGCCCGCGCCGCCGGTTTTTACCGAGGGTTCACAACTGGGCGTGCCCGACCTGATCCTGTCGATGGAAGAAGCGTGGCCCATAAAGGACAACTACCGCGATGAATACCGCAACTTTGTGCTGCCGACGGGGCTGACGGAAGACCGGGTGGTCGCCGCAATCGAATTCCGGCCGGGCAACCCGAAGGTGGTGCACCACGCGATTGTCTATGCCGACGAATCCGGAACAGCGCGGGAGCTGGACGCCGCAGACCCCGGCTACGGCTATTCCAATTTCGGCGGTCCGGGCGTGTCCGAAGCCAAGTTTTTTGAAGGGTATGTGCCCGGGCGCAAAGTCGACTTCTTTCCGCAGGGCATGGGCATGATCCTCAAGAAAGGCACGGATCTGATTCTGAATCTGCACTACGCGCCATCGGTGACGGAAGAAGAAGACAGGTCCTACGTTAACATCTTTTTCGCCGACGAACGGCCGCAGGACACGCGCCAGGTTTTTCAGGAATTTGTGATGTCGCCCATTTTTATCGAAAACGGGCCGTTTGTCATTCCGCCGAACCAGATTTCGACGTTTACAGGGCGTTTAACAATTCCGGCCGACGTGTCGGTCATGGGCATTGCGCCGCACCAGCACCTGCTGGGTCGCTCGGTCAAGTCCTGGGTGGAGACGCCCGACGGCAAAACGATTCCGCTGATTTCGGTTCCCGACTGGGACTTCAACTGGCAGGGTTCCTACAGGTTTAAAACCCTGACGCGCATTCCGGCCGGCAGCGACCTGGTGTACCAGGCGACCTACGACAACACCGCCGACAACCCGTCCAATCCCAGTTCGCCGCCGCAGACGACCCGATGGGGCGAACGCACCAGCGACGAAATGTTCCTGTGTTCGTTCCAGTGGGTGGACTATCAGCCCGGCGACGAGTTTATTAAACTGGAGCAGGACGGCACGCCCACCTCGGCCGGCAACGAAGACAACAACACATACGGTGTTAAACTGCACCCCAACCCGTCTTCCGGCGCGGCGCAGATCTCTTTCACGCTGCCGCAGAGCGCCACGGTTACGGTTGAAATCAGCGACATTCGCGGCGCGATTCTGCAGTATCCGTTGTTTAACGCCGCGCTGCCGGCGGGCGATCACGACGTGAATATCAAGGGCGAACAACTGGCTCCCGGCACGTATTACTGTCGCTTCCGCGCGGGCGAAGACAGCTTCGGCACGCGGATGCTGATCGTCAGATAAGGAGACGGAAATGCCACGCTTGCAGACTTTACTACGGCGCTGTGCGCTGCCTGTGGCGGCGCTGCTGCTGTTCGGCGCGTTTTACACTCAAGGCCGGGCGCAGGACGACACAACCGGCGGGCCGACGCGCGCGGTAGAGATGTTACACACTCGGCTGGGCGATGTGGACATCGATGGATCAAAGGCCGTAGTTGTCATTTTTCTGGCTGAAGGCTGCCGCATCTCACAGGACTTCTCACCGGTGCTGCGCGAACTACACAAAGAATTCAGTGTTAAACAGATCGCCTTCTGCGGCGTGTTCCCGAATGCACATTCGACGGACTCGTCGATGGCGGCATATGCCGAAAAATACAAGATACCGTTTGCACTGACGGCGGACGCCGACCACGGGCTGGTTGACGAGCTGGGGGCGCGCGTCACACCCGAGGCTTTTGTGCTGCTGCCGGATGGAAGCGTGGCGTACCGCGGCCGCATCAACGATCTGTTTTACGCGCTGGGACGCAAGCGCAGCATCGTCAGTTCACACGACCTGCACGACGCCATCGCCGCGGTAGCGGCGGGAACGATGCCGGCGGCACGGCGGACAAAATCAATCGGTTGTCTTATTGAACGCTCGCGCGAGAGCGCCAAACAGTGAACGCTCGCGAATTGGGCGAGCGCAGTGAAAAATTCAACACTACCTGAATCTACATATGGGCCGTGACTCCCGAGGCCACAGGGCTCAAGACTTTCACCCCAGATTTTTCAGTGATGCATCCCGCTCATCGCTTCGCGCGGATTGACCTCCAGGGTATGCGTCGCCATCACCGGTTTGCCTTCAATCGTGTACACGCGGTGGTCGTTGGCGTTGAGGGTCACCGTCAACTCGTATTTCCCGGGGCGCAGATCGATGTGATGCCAGTTGTTGTACACGCGCGCGTACTTAACATTGTTAATGTACAGGTGCGCGTGCCCTTCGCCGTGCACGTGGTTGCGACCGACGGAGTCGGGGTTAAAAATGAAGTTCGTCGTCTTGAGGCGAATATTATATCCCGAGTGCATATCCTCAAGCACTTCCAGATCCAGCGTTGGATGACTGTCTTCGTGCTGAACCTCAACGTGACGGTGCACTCTGTCGTCGGGATCGTGATAAGCCGCGTAGGCCATGTGTGCAAATTTCTCATAGGGAAAAATCAAGGCTGTAAACATCAGCAGATATCCACCGGCGACGGCTGCCGCACGCAGCAGCGGCTGACTGAGTTTGCGCGATTGATTGCGTTCCGGGGCGGGCCGACGATCCAGCAGCATGACAATCAACACGGCGTGAATGAGCGTATGTCCGATGACTTCGACCTTGCCGAAGGTCATCGTCGTAATAAAAAACACACCCGTAATCAGCAGCGCCACCTGCCGTTTCATCAGTCCAATAATGACAACAAAACCGAGTGAAAACTCAATGAATGCCGAGGCTTTCAGGAAAAAAGCCATGTTTAAACCCATGGTCAGTTCGGGCTGGTGGTGCAGCACGTAGAGCCCCCACTGCGGGTAGATAATTTTTTCCAGCGCGACCCAGCTGAGCGAAAATCCGAGGGTTGCCAGCAGGACGGGCATAGCGGCATTGCGCAGTTTGGCATTCGGCAGAAACGGCGCCATCAGGAAGTAACCGACGCCGATATAAAGCGGATAGTCAAGCATGTGGAACACGCCAAATTCCTCAACGCCGAACACGTAGAGCAGGATTAAACCCAACCCTGATATTGCGGCCGTTTTACGAAACAGCAACAACAGAGCCAGGCCAAACTGATACCAGCCCAGCCAGGACGCGGAGTGGTTCAACTCCGGCACGAGAAGGGCGTCGTCCTGCCAGGACAGCAGCATGACGGCGCCCAGGCCGATACGAATGACAATATCCGGTTCCACCGCAATCTGCGCCAGGAAATCATCCAGCTTCTTAAACAGAAAGGTCTGCGCGAGCCGATGTTCAATCGCTGCCAAAAAGGCGACAATCACGACCGACAGGGCGAGCAGCGCAATAAACTCGGTTGTGACGGCACTGCTTAAATCGACGGGTTCATCGGCATAACTAAAATGAGCGAACCACTTAACATGCGCCTGCGCCGCCAGGGGCAGCATCATTAACAACAGTGCACTTATTCCCGCCATTTTCACGAATGGCGATGCGGGTTTGAGCCTCAACATGTGATACCTGTTTGCTTGAGCCGGAGGCAGGTTAATAGAACAATCGCACAGGAGCTGCGCATGAATTTGCCGGCACACAAAAACGACGCTGCAAATCTCGAAAATTTTCGGGTGCAAAAAAACACTAATCGCAGTTGCAGGCTCGGAGCCGGGCGGCCGCGCACTATTTGAAACGGGACTTTCCGGACTCGCGATCTTTTTGCGCGGGCGCCTCACTTGCGTGGTCGCCTGATGACTTTTGTTTGTCAACGGGAGGCAAGCCTGGAGCCGCGGAGCGGTTGCGGGTCTCCGGGCAGGGATGCGGAAGGACGTGTATCATTCGCTGCGGCGGCGAGGCTGGAGTAAGGGGCCGGCGCGCGGTCGCGCAGTTGCCGTTGCGCGGTCGCGCAGTTACCGTTGCGAGCGAAAAAACTGTGATGAGGGCGACAGGCCCGGTTTGGGCGAGGAGTTGATGATTCGGGATAAAGTTGGCGATTTCTACGGTCGCGCAGCTGCCGTTGCGAGCGAAAAAAACTGTGATGAGAACGACAGGTCCGGATTGGGCGAGGGGTTGATGATTCAGAAAAAGCGGCGATTTTGGCGCGGAATCGGCGATTTCCAGACTTTGGGTTGGGAGTCTGAGTAGTTTAAATACACTTATGTGAGATCAAAGGACCCACCCCGACACCACCACCTTTCCAGGAACGATACCCACCAATATAGCTTCCCTTACCCGCTTTCACGCGGGCTCGTTCAGCATGCCATCAACCAGTGACCTCCACGACGCCCGCAACCGGTCTGCGCGCGCCGAATGCACATTACGCAGACTGCCGACACTTTCAATGGCTGAAAAACTGAGCGGCCACAGGGCGTGGTTGAACGGTCGATATTTTCAACCAACCGGTCGCCAGGGAATTCGCTCCCGCTGACGAACAAAAAGAAAAAGCAAGCCGCAAGCATGCGAACGGCGCAGCGCTCAGACGACCGAAAGCGGAGCCCCCATTTTTGCGTATTTTGGCGGCACGGAGGTGGCACATGAAGCGTTTGGAACAAGTTGAGCAGTTGCGGCGCAAGGTCGGATATCTGAATGGCCGGCGCAAGGTTCTTGCCATGGCCGAACTGGCCGGCGCGCTGTTTCCGTCGGATCCCCAGGAAGCGCGAAGCATTGCCGACAAGTCCGTGAAACGCGCACGAGCGCTGCTGGAACGACAGGAGAACTCGGCCGGCACGCGACGCGAGTACGCCAAGATGCTGGCGTATGCCCTGGAGGCGCGGGCCGCCTGCCACGACAACAAGGTGGACACGGGCGAGGACACGCGGATGCTGGAAGAAGCCGCCGCGCTGCTGGAAGAATGTGAAGACTGGAAAAAACTGTTCGAAGTTCTGGATATTCTGGCCCTGAATCACCGTCAACATGGTCGCCTGGCGCCTGCACTGGAGGCTGTAGAGCGCGCCCTGGCTATTGCCGAAACACAGCGCATTAACACAAAACGCAGCCCGCTGCATGCTGCACGCGCAACAATATTTTTACGCTTGAACAGAACACCCGAGGCGGAACAAAACATTAACCAGGCGCTTGACTTAACAAAATACTGCCAGGACGCAGAGGACAAACTTGCGGCACTCAGCGGCCTGGCCGAATACTACTATCTGGACAAGCAGTATGACATTGCAACCGACTACTACAAAAAAGCGGGCATACTGGCCAAAAAAACGGCGAACCACAGGCAGGCGGCAATTGTCTGCTGGCAACTTAACTTCTGCTATCACTATACCGGCAGGCTGGAGCCGGTGCTCGACATCCTGATTGAAGGGTATGGGCACGCTCGCGAAAGCGGCCAGACGTGGATGGAAGCGGCGTTTGCCGATGAAATCGGAGGTCGTTTAATTAAACTGGGCAACTTCCCACGCGCGCTGCAGTATTGGCACCGCGCGGAAGAAATTTTCGAAACACTCGGAGACAATGCCAGCCGTGCCGGCATCTTGACAAATATCGGTTTCACGCAGCTCGACTACGAAGACCTCGAACGCGGCGAACGAATTCTGCGGCGGGCGCTTAACATCATTCTGGACAGCGACGCACACCCGCTCTCCATGCTCTACCTGGTCAGAATTCTCGCCTGCGATTTCATTACCGCTGATGAAACCGACAAGATTCTGGACTTTCTGGCCACATCTGAAACACGGGCGGAGGCCTATGCCGTGTCGGATTTCTCAATAAGTATCGGCATGGCGCGTGGAACGATTTTCATTAAACAGGGGCGACATGCGGAGGCGCGCACAACACTTAACGAAGCGCTGGAGCTGGCGCAGCAACACGGCATGGCGTATGTAACGTCGCGTGTGTTAATGCTCCATGCGCAACTGTCACTGGCTGAAGCCGACCCCGACAAAGCCGATGAATACATGGCGGAGGTCCATAAACTCGCCGGCCAGGATGTCAGTGAACACAACCGACTGCGCTACCATCAGTTAAAAATGACAATCTGCGAAAAGCGCGGCGACTACCGCGGGGCGTTCAACCACTCGCGGACACTGCGCGGATATGACCGCAAGGTCATCAGCAATCGCAGCAAGGACATCGTTGCCGGCTCGATCAAGGAGCTGGAGTTCAAACGCATGCGGCGCCAGTTAAACGAGACACGACGCAAGGCTGAGGAACTCGAACAGGAGAACCTCAGCTTGCACAAGATCAGTCGCGAAAAAACGGTCCAACTGGAATACTTCAGAAACGCGCTGCGGGAATTGCGCGATGAACTGCGTAAGAACCCACAGGAAGGTTCGATCAGGGACGACAGCGCCGCACAGCTCCTGACTTCACTTAACAATGTCTTAATCACAGAATTGGCTGCTGCGGACGAAGCGGACCTGAGCGGCGACAAGGACTTCATCCGCCGGCTGGGCGGGGCCTATCCCGCGTTGTCTCAAACCGAGCGCAAGGTCTGCGCATTGATCCGGGCCGGCACGGGCAGTAAGGACATCTGCCGCATTCTGCACGTTTCGCCGCGCACGATTGAAACGTACCGCTACCGCATCCGCCGCAAAATGAATCTCGACGCGGACACCGACCTGAGCCTCTTTATTCTCAACTGCTGACACTTAAACAAGGTATGCACAGCGCAGCGGGACTCTGCGCCGTGCCCGGCTGCGAAGGCGTGCGGATGTCTTCCGGCGGCGGAGCGCTGCGCCCGATTGCGTGCGACAAACCTCCGGACTCCGGCAACCACGGGCAATTTTCATGGCCACACGCCCGGTTCTCACACCCCTAACCGCTTTGATTACATACAGTTACAGCCGCCAGAACCGCCTTGTCGTGGATTTGTCGTATTGAACTGACTATGCTGCACACCTAGCTTGGAATTGTACAGGCCCGGCAGCCCGGCCGGCGGCTCCGGAATGCCGGCACGTATCCACGGAGCCGGGCCGGCTGTCGGGCGATGTACCGACGATTAAACACAACAACTCTCATAAACCTCAGAGGCCATCGCGTGACTACAAACATGACTCCGCTCTTCTGCCTGATGTTCCTGCTGCCTGGCCTCTTCTACGGCCCCGCATCAATGAATGCAGCCGACCGCATTGTGGACAGTCATCTGGACAACGGGCAGCCGGGCACGCTGCGCTATGAAATTGGGCAGGCCGGGACCGGCGATGTGATTACCATCACAACAACGGCAACTGTTTTCCTGACGGGAACAGGCATCGAGATTGCGACCGATCTGACAATCCGTGCGCAGACAAATGCACATGCCGTGATTGACGGCAGCGACAACACGCGGATCTTTCAGGTGTCGCACGCATCGGTGACGCTGTGCGGGTTGACGCTGCAGAATGGGCGCGGACCCGTCTCCGGCGGCGGAGCGATACTTGTGGACAGCGGCGTTTTGCGCGCTGAAAACTGCACGCTGGCCAACAATATCTGTTTAATAGGCGCCGGCGGCGGCATCTTTGCCCGCCAAAGCGGCATCGCACTGTTTAACTGTGATTTCAACAGCAACGACACAGACGACCTCGGCGGCGGAATGTATGTTAAAAACAGCACTGTGTTGGTCACGAGCTGCACGTTCAGGTATAACGGCAATACGAACAATACGGAGGGAGGCGGCATTTTTGGACTGCTGAGCGCTTTTGAGTTCCACCGTACCGACTTTTTCGGCAATGCCAGTTTCCGCAATGGCGGCGGTGCATACCTGAACGAGTCGTCATTAACGGCAGCCAAATGTCGCTGGTGGGGAAATGAGGGCAAAGGCCAGGGACTGAGCATGTACGTCCCCACCAATACCACGTCCACAGTTGTTGTGATGACGGAATGCACTGTTACGTCGCAGAATATCGCGGGCAGAGGTAGTGCTCTTGGTTTTTACACACGCAGCTCGGGGCAGATGTCAACCGTCCTCAACCGCTGCGAGGCCTATCTTTCAACAAACTCCAACATTTCCGAAGTCATCTATTTCAGCACACTCGGATCGGGGAATCATTCACTTACACTGTTAAACTCGACCTTTGCCAATTGCTCCGGCCAGGCACTGGACCTCGACGGCGACAACAACATCACCTACATCGAAGATTGCGAGTTTCGCAACAATTTCTCGGTGGGCGGGGCGATATTTGTCGAGGACGGCGCGGACCGTGCCGAAGTAACGATTGTTAACAGCGCCTTCAGGAACAATGCGGCGCCCGGCAATCGGTTTTCGAACACCGGCGGCGGGGCGGTGTACATCACCGGCGACCCAATCAATCTTACAATGCGCGGATGCCTTCTGGAAAACAACTGGTCGATGAACCAGGGAGGGACGGTGCAACTGAGCAGCTTTAATCACGCTCTGTTTGAGAACTGCACGTTTGTGGGCAATACAACAAATACAATCGGCGGCGGTGCGCTATCCATCGGATCTTCGGGCATCCAGGTTACGATTGCCTCCTGCACATTCGATTCAAACCGGTCTGCAGCGGTCGGCGGCGTTCTGTTATACGATTCCAATGCACACCTGACGATCACATCTTCGACCTTCACGAATAATTCCGCGGGCGTCCACGGCGGTGTGCTTTATATTAAACGGGGTCGTGTCGACATCCATTCGACGGATTTCATCGGGAGTACGGCGGACTCACTCGGCGGTGCAATCTATCTTGAGGGCGGCAGCCTGAATGTTAACGATTCGGACATCCGCGGCAGCCGGGCCGCCACGGGCGGAGCGGTATATTTTGACACGGGCGTTCAGGCCACGTTTACCGACTGCGAGATTGTGACCAACGGCAGCCTGGACCGCGGCGGCGCGTTGGCATTTTCCAACGACGCCGGGAACACCGTCACGTGCGGCAGCGTGCGCTTCGAAGACAATGCATGCGGCGCCGAGGGCGCGGGCATTTACCTGCAAAACGGCACGATGAATATTACTTCCTGCACTTTTGTTAACAATCGCGCGGCAAGCGGCATGTCCGGCGGCGGCATCTTCCAGTACAACGGCACGCTGGAGGTACACAGCACGACATTTGCCAACAATCGCTCGAACTTTGAAGGCGGTGCAGTCAAGAAAACCAACGGCGTGCTGACGGTGACCGACTGCGAATTTGACGGCAACAGCGCACGCGGCGGCAACGGGGGTGCAATCCTGCATCAGGGCGGGCCGACGTTCATCAAGAGCTCAACCTTTGTCAATAACAGCAGCGCACGAAGCGGCGGCGCAATCGCCGCCGTCAGCGACTTGCTGGATGTGTTTAACTGCACCTTCTCCGGCAACGAAGCCGACAGCCTGGGCGGCGGTTTGTACAGCAGCACTCCCGGCATTGACGTCGCCTCCTGCACGTTCACCGGCAATATCGCCGACGCAAACAACAACGGCAGCGGCGACGGCGGCGGCATCTGGGCGGCAACGGATATTTTCACGTCCAACATCATCGCCGGCAATATCGACCGCGGCGGCGAATGCCCGGACATCGGCGCAATTGTCAGCTCGCAGGGTTACAACCTGATCGGCACGGTCGGTCAGTTCAACTTCAGCAATAACACAACGGGCGACCGCTATGGCGACCCGAACGGCGTGGTGACGCCGAACGCGGGCGCGCTGGAGTCTGCCACCGTCATCGACGCAAAACTGGAGGCGCCGGCGTACAACGGCGGCTTCGGACGCACGCATGCAATCGATCTGGCAAGTCCGGCGTTCGGCAACTCAACGACGGCGGGCGTCTCACTCTTTGATCAGCGCGGGAAGGCGCGCCTGGGCGTACCGGATATCGGCGCGTTTGAGCTTCACATTCCACTGGTCGTCACGGGGCCGAGCGCCGTTTGCCTTGGCACCGCGTTTGACGTGCATGTCCTTACTCCCCTGCCCGGCGCGACGTACAACTGGTCACTGTTTAACGGCAACGTCGTCAGCGGTGGCGGCGCAACATGCGCAACGGTAAAAATTAACAGTCTGGCGGGCGGACGCGTTATTCTGACGGAGTCCTTTACCGTCGGAGACGCGCGCACGACAAGCTTCACCGTCAGTTCAGTTTTGTTTGCCGCGCAGGATCATGGCGGCGTGGCCGAAGGCGGCAGCACCGAGATCGACGTGCTTCGAAACGACTTCGGCGACAATCTGAGCCTGCTTTCTGTTGAAACGCCGTCGACCGGCAGCGCAATCGTCAGCTCCAACGGGACGGTACTGTATAGTGCACCTGCGGACTATTCCGGCTGTGTGCAGTTCAATTACACGATGACCGACAATGCGGGCTGCAACGCAACCGGGGCGATCATTATTGCCATTCAGGACGGTTTTGTCAACCACGCGAAGCTTGAGTTTATTGAGCGCAAAAAGAATCGCAGTGACGGCGTTCGCGGATTAAACAAGGCTACAGACGTCATAGTCAGTCCCGACGGCAGACACGTTTATGCGGCCGGCTGGTTGGACAACTCGATCGCGATGTTCAGCCGCGATTCCGCCAATGGCGCGCTGGAGTACATCGGCCGCATGCGCCACGGTCGCAACGGTGTCACGCGCATGCGCTATCCGGCGGCACTGGCCTTCAGCCCGGACGGCAACAATCTGTATGTCACAGCCAACCGCGACAACTCAATCGTGGTGTTTAATCGCAATACGGGCACGGGCAAACTTGCATTTGTTGAATATCACCGGCACAATCAAAACGGCGTAAGCGGCATGCAACGTCCCCGCGCCGTGGCCGTCAGTCCGCTGGGCGAGAACGTCTATGTGGCTTCGTACAACAGCGATGCAATTGCCGTGTTTGCACGCGACGCCGCAAGCGGAAAGCTGCAATTTCTTGAAGAGCAGCAAAACAACATCGGCAATATTCGCGGTCTTAACGGTCCACTTGATGTGGCAGTCAGTCTTGACGGCAAAAGCGTTTATGTAGCCGGTCATGCCGACAACAGCGCGGTGCACTTTCAGCGCGACTTAACAAACGGACGCCTGAACTACCGCGAGCACTATCAGGACGACAAAAGCGGCATCGACGGCATTGCCGGTGCGGCATCAATCGCCGTCACGCCGGATGCACAATTTGTGTATGTAGCAGGCAAATACGACAATGCCATTGCAACCTTCAGCCGCAATTCCAGCACCGGAACCTTAAGTTTTGCGGGGCGCATTCGCGACGGAGCTTCCGGCGTTAAAGGTCTGGCGCGCATCAGCGATCTGACCGTCAGCAAGGACGGCGCTTATCTGTACGCCGTGGCCGAGACCGACCACGCGCTCACGCAGTTTTCGCGCGACCCGCACTCCGGAGCATTAACAACTACCGACAAGTTAAACGACGGCGCGGGCGGCGTGGATGGACTTAAACAGGCGGCGGCAGTTACTCTAAGCGGCGAAGGAAGACACATTTACACGGCGGCCGCCGGCGACGACGCCATCGGCGTATTCGAATGGCTTCGCCTGCCGCGAGGTGAAGACAGAACCATCACACGGCTTTCAGGCTCGACAACGGCAACAACGACGTTCACATTCACCTATGACGCGGACCTGCCGGTTACGCTGCAGGGCTACAGCAACGGCAGCTTCGGCAATGTCAGCGTCGCCGGCAACGGCACTCCCGGCCCCACGACCCGCGTGATCACATTTCTGTACAGCGTGGTCACGGACGACTTCCCGGACACCTTCACGTACACGCTGGAGAATGCCAACGGCACAACCACACACACCGTCACAGTTGTTGAAGAGTTAACAAAAAACGCGGTCTCGGGCAATGTTCCGGCGGCGGCGGAGCAAGAGTCGCTGCACTCTATCGTGCTTCACATCAGTCCCAACCCTGCGCGGGATTTTGCCGAAATAACCTTTGTGTTAAACGACAACTCTCAGGTTGAGCTTGCAATTTTCGACATGAGCGGCGTCAAAGTGCATTCCATCGAATTGCCGCTGCTGCCGGCGGGCGAGCGGCACGTATTGTGGCGGACCGGCGGCGACCTGTTGCCGCAGGGCTCATACATTGTTCAGCTCAAGGCGCGGAACGCTGCGGGACGCACATTCAGTGGCAGCAGCATGTTAAGGTTGATTCGTTAAGTCGACTCTCAAAAACGGCACTTAACAACGGCAGCCCGCGGACCGACCTGGTATCTGCGGGCTGTGGTGTTTTAGTACAGACGCGGGTATTGCGGCCGGGATACTGATTTGTCGTTTGCTCGTTTGACTCTGAGCGCTTCGCTGTCGCTCTGCTCCAGCTTGCTTTTTTCTTTTGTTCGTTATCGAGTTTGAAGATCGCAAACGGCAAGGTCATGAGACAATCTGTGTTGAGCGCGGTTGGTTGGAATGGGAAGCCGGTTCAAAAATGAATGGTCAAGAATGTGCGCAAACTGGTGCGAGGCAACCCGCATTGTGCGCAGTACGTTTGGAGGACAAATCGCAGCAGTCGGGTTTTGTGCGGATTTTCCGGCTGCGCTTGCGGGTAGACAAGTCGGTAGTGTCGCGAATGGACAGTGTTACGCCGCGAACGGGCGGGTTTCGGGGTTAAACGGTAGATGCGGAAATTTTGGGCGCAGCTATGCGTGATCAGGACCCACCCCGGCACACACCACCTCCAAAACGATACCCACCAATATAGCTTCCCTTACCCGCTTTCACACGGGCTCGTTCAGCATGCCATCAACCAGTGACCTCCACGACGCCCGCAACCGGTCTGCGCGCGCCGAATGCACATTACGCAGACTGCCGACACTTTCAATGGCTGAAAAACTGAGCGGCCACAGGGC
>JAUIKM010000020.1 GCA_030430495.1 bacterium
TCGTCGCCGGGACAAAAGTCAGGATGCCGGTGGTGGCTGCAATCCGCGGTTGCACGGCGAACAGCGCATTGTTGTCGTTTTGAACCTCAAAACTGAGTGTCTGTGTCGTCTCCGGATCGGAGTCGTCGATGCCCGTGGCGAACAGGCTGTCATACAGTCCACTATCCTCATTGACCGTCGCGTTTGCGCCCGTGTTAAAAGCCGGCGCGTCGTTGACCGGCCGCACGTCCACGCTGAATGTCGTCGATCGATTAAACCCGCCGTCGTCCACAGTGACGACAATATCAACCGTGCCGTTTGCCTGTGCGACAGGCGTTATCAGCAGCGAAGTCGTTGCGCTTGTCGGCGTGTTGATTGAGATTGAACTGTCGTCAACAATGGACTGGTCTGCGCTTGTGGCGCTCAGGATCAGATTGTTAAACGGAGTGTCGATGTCCGCCAGATTAACGGACAACGTAAGCGGCGTATCTTCCGGCGTGTTAACAACAGCATTGTTGGTACTGATTACCGGCGCGTCGTTAACCGGCAGAACGTCAATGACAAACTGCTGAGCGGCGCTCGAACTCGTGTGCAGACCGCCCGACGGACCGTCGTCATGCAACACGACCGAAACAATTGCCTGGCCATTCTGGTTCGTCGCCGGGACAAAAGTCAGGATGCCGGTGGTGGCTGCAATCCGCGGTTGCACGGCGAACAGCGCATTGTTGTCGTTTTGAACCTCAAAACTGAGTGTCTGTGTCGTCTCCGGATCGGAGTCGTCCATTCCTGTCGCAAATGCCGCATCGTAAACACCGCTGTCTTCGTTGACGGTCACATTTGCCCCGGTGTTAAACACGGGTGCATTGTTAACCGACACGACCGAAATCGAGAAGGTCGTGGAGCTGCTCAGCGCACCGTCGTCAACCGCGAATGTCAGAGTCGTGCTGCCGTTGGCGTCCACAACCGGCGAGATCAGAAACTTTGTGTATTCAGCCGTAGCGCCGACTTTGGCAATCGACTGAATCAAGCTGCCGTCGGCCGCCGGCAGCGTGAACGACAAACCGGCGATTCCAGGGTCGACGTCCGTCAATTTCACATGTAGTGCAAACGGCGTGCTCTCGGGCGATGCGATCACCGTCTGTCTCGTAGCGATAATTGGTGCGTCGTTCACAACCGTAAGCAATGCGCTCGCCTCGCCGCCCGGCGTGACGATGTAGAGGTCGTACGGACCAATCTCATCCAGATTCCCGGCCGGAACCGTCAGCGTCGAACGCGTGCGGCCCTTCGTCGTAACCTGCACTCCGACGGAGCCGGTCGTAACGCCCGCGGGCAGCAGATGCGCCGAATTTGGGTAGACGTCCCAGCCGCTCACGTCAACCTGCACCGAGCCCGTTGTGGCCGTAACCGCACCGGGCGCCAGCGCGCTGATCGACGGCGCGTCGAGGTTATGCCAGATGCGTTCCGCGCCGCTGCGCGCCACCAGGATGTCCACGCTGCCGTCGGAGTCGATGTCCGCCATCGCCGCAGCGCGCGATGAACCCGAACCTTTGTTGCTGCGCGAAATCAGCGCAAGACCGTTGTTTAACACAATGTTGTCGTTGGACTGTCCCTGCACGTCGGAATGCTCAGTGGCGATAAAGACATCAATATCGCCGTCGTTGTCCACATCGCCCGTGGCGATGCCGTGCGGCTCGCCCGTCAGTTCAAGCGAAGATTTGTTGTAGCTGAACTCGCCGATGTTGCGCCAGGTGTCCAGCGAGGGCAGGTTGTCCTGATCTGTCTGCAGATCGCCTTTGGTGTTGGTCGCCCAGAGAATATCCATCACGCCGTCGCTGTCGACGTCCATGATCGCCGTATCCCATGCTTCGGGCGCGCCCAGCGCCTGGCTCGTGAAAGAACCGCCGTCATTGCGCAGAATCAGCGAGGCCGCACTCTCCTGCGCGCCGACGATGTCCGGCAGGCCGTCGTTGTTTAAGTCGCCGATCGCCACAGCGACCAGGTCGCTGCCGCTCGCCAGCACGCTCGTCGAAAATCCGGCCGCACCGTCGTTTAATGCCAGAACAAGTTCGTCGTTGCGCGCCAGCACGGCGTCCAGGTCGCCGTCGCCGTCGATGTCGTGCAGCGCCACGTCGTCGCCGTCCGCACCGCCGAACCAGGAGATGTTAAAAGTGCCGTCGCCGTTGTTTAACCACACTTCGGCCGCCGCCGCGCCGCCGCCGCTGCTTTTGTTCGCCAGCATCGCGTCCAGATCGCCGTCGCCGTCCAGATCGCCGATTTCAACGGCGTAGTGATCGTTGCCGCCAAAGTCCGTGGAAGAAAACTCACCCGCCCCCTGGTTGATCCATATCTGTGAACTGCCGCCGCTGTTGGCCGCGATGGCGTCAATCTGTCCGTCGCCGTTTAAGTCGCCCAGCGCCACATCCTGCGTGTTGCCGGAGCCAAAGCCGGACTCAAGCAGCACGCCGGAGCCGTCCTGCACTTCAGCGCGGAATTCGTACACATGCGCGTGATCGATCGGCAGATTGCCATGACTCTGAACTTCTTCGCTGACCGACAACAACACGCGCTCATTCGGGTTGGCCCTGCGTCCCAGGCTGAAGTCCAGCACGCGGTTGACGTTCGACGACGTCACCACCGCGCCCGTTGACAAGCCGCCCTGCATCCCCTGCACGGTGAAGTGGCCGTAGCCGCCCGTACCGGAAAGCGTTAAACTCGTCGCGGCAATCGGGTTGTTAAACTGCAGACTGATCTTGCCGATCGTTGCCGCATTCGCATTTGTTGACGGGCGGAGATCGGTAATGACCGGCAGCGCAGCCGCGTTGCGCCAGACGGCCGGTCCGGCCTGATTCTGCGCCACCACCAGGTCCACATCGCCGTCGTCGTCGATGTCGCCGTGTGCGCCGCGCACGTTGCGATCACCCTCCTCAACGACCCGGTAAAACGTCGCGTCGCCGTTGTTGTAGTAGATCTGGCGGCCGCGCGTGGCGATCACGACAGCGTCCAGATCATTGTCGCCGTCGACGTCGAACACCTCAACCGCTTTGCAGTTGCCCGTGCCGAGCAACTCGACCTCAAATGAACCGTCGCCGTTGTTTAACCACTGTCGCATTTGCTGTCCGTGTGCGCCGACGATAAATGCGTCCAGATCGCCGTCGCCGTCAAAGTCACCGAGGTCGACGTCACTGGCCTGGGTGCTGTCGTAGTTGTGGCGCGAAAAACTCGGAAACCCGGTATTGATCCAGACCTGCTGCCCGATGATGCCGTTGCTGCCCGAGCGGTCGGTCGTAAAAATTGCATCCAGATCGCCGTCGCCGTCCAGATCGCCCACGGACACGCCGTTGTTGCGGCGGTTGACCGCCTGGCTGACGCTGAACGTGCCGTTGCCGTTGTTAACAAGAATCTCCTGGTTGCTGTTGTAATTCGCCACCAGAATATCAAGATCGCCGTCGCCGTCAAAATCGCCGATACCGTAATCGCGTGTGTCCAATTCAGGCCCGAAATCCACTTTGCTGAACGTGCCGTCGCCGTTGTTGAAACACAAAGTGTGGACGCCGAATTTGCCGACGATCACATCGAGGTCGCCGTCCCCGTCGAAGTCACCCGCCTCCGCGCATTCGCCAAAGGTAAACACGGAGGTTTCAACGCTGAAGTTGCCGTTGCCGTCGTTGCGAAACAACTCCGAATCCCCGCCGGAATGGCCGATGGTAAATCCGTCCAGATCGCCGTCGCCGTCAAAGTCGCCCAACACCACGTCGCTGGTTTCACTGCCGAGTACTGCAAGATCAAAATGCCCGCTGCCGCCGGTCGCTTCGCCGCGATAAGAATACACTTTTGCACCGATCAGGTCCTCGCCGTCAGCCGATGTGCCGTCTTCCACCACCGTTACCATCACTTTTTCACCGGCGAGTATCGGCGCAGGCGGGACAAAACGAATGTTAAAATAGCCCGTTCCGTGAAAGATACCGGACGTTAAAATCTTTCCTGCCTTGCCGAAGGGATGAATGATTCCGCTGAGCGGGTTTAACGACAGTGGATTCATCTTCTGGCTGTAGTAAACCAGGATTTCCTCATTTTTACCCGAAAAGCCGTTCTCCTCCGGCGATACCCTGGCTATAACGGGCGCACCGGTGTTCTCCCAGATGATGTTGGCGCCGTCGATTGCGATATACACATCCAGGTCGCCGTCGCCGTCCATATCGCCCACCACCACGTCCTGCGCCGTCCCCGTGCTGATAACCGACGAAGTAAACGTTCCATCGCCGTTGCCCATGTACAGAACGTGATTGCCGTCCAACGCGATGACGCGGTCCATGTTGCCGTCGTTGTCAAAATCGCCCACCGCCGCCGCGCCCGCGCCGGTGTATTCTTCCAGAATTCCGTCGTTGTTAAAATCGGCCTGCAGAGCGTAGTCGTCGCTGCCGGAAGCCGTCCCGTGATCGCTGATCGCAAAAGTGCCGTCGCCGTTGTTGGTGTAGCGTTTGTTGTACATGCCGCGCGTCGAGGTCAGAATATCCAGGTCGCCGTCGTTCTCCAGATCGCCGACCCACAGCCCCGTCGTCTGTGTATTCGGCCCCAGCATCGTGCGGTTAAACGTGCCGTCGCCGTTGCCGAAAAAGAGTTCGTCGGCATCGTTGTTTTCATTGCCGACGATAAAATCGACAACGCCGTCGCCGTTGAAGTCGCCGGCTTTAACAACGCGGCTGTCGGTCGCTTCCGTGCTGATCTGAACCGAGACAAAGGTGGCATTGCCGTTGTTTAACCACACTTTTGCGCCGGCGTTGTCGAGCACTTCAAACACGTCCAGATCGCCGTCGTCGTCCACGTCCGCCAGCGCAATATCGCGCGAGTCATCAGTCGCCGACCCGAAATCTTTCGGATTGTAAGACATGGCGGAAATCTGCTGCAACACGCGGTTTTTGGCATTGCCATTGGCCATCACGATGTCCATGTCGCCGTCGCCGTCCATATCGCCCAGCGAAGCGCCGACCGAATTGTGCGTCGGCGATCCCGCCGCGATTGACGTAAACGTTCCGGCGCCGGCCAGCGGTGCGGCTGTAAATTGATAGGTAAAGGGACGCGACATTGCCGTTCCGCCCGCGCTCTCGGCGTTTTTAACATTTACGGTGATATCTTCGCCAGGAAAAAAATCAATATTGGGATTGACTGTCACGCGGCTGTTGCCGCTGTTGTAACTCACTGCAAGCCTGCCGTCGTAGCTGCGCCGCGAACCTATGACTGTGATATTGGCGTTTAACGACGTCGTCCCGGTCGTCAGGGTGTTGGTGTTCATCGCCTCGCTGAAGCTGATCTGTACCGACTGCGACGGCGGCGAAACATGCGAATTCGTAACCGGTAGCAGCGTCGTGATTTCAGGCGTCTGAGCCGACAGCACGTTGCCGCCGCACAAGATCAGCACTACTCCCGCAGCGGAAGCCGCAACCTGGCGCAGCCCGCTCAGCTTTAACATCTGAGCCAGTTTTTCAATGCGTTTAATGAGCGTGGATTTTTTGCGCAGGTCCTGTCCGGCCGCGCTCTCCGCGCACATCAGTCTGTTAAGTCTGCGCACGCTTTTGCGCAGGCGGCGCAGCGCAGCAAGAGTGAATGAATGTTTGTTAAGTCGCATGACAATAGTCTCAAGAATATGGTTGAACTGTGTGTTATCGCGTTCGTTTTCTCAAGACCTGAAGGGCCGTTCCGTTCAGTTTAAGACAAGACGGCCTGCTCGGCTTCACGGTATTGCCGGCACCGCGAAGCCGAAAAGCATAGCCGTCTCGTTCTTGAGATGCTACAAAATTACGCTGCGCGGGAGGTCGCCGCACCTCGTCACGATTACACCATTTGCTGTATGTTTTTGGTGTATAGGCGGCATTTCCGCCGCCATTTTGTCGGTTTGACACTACAGGACTACACCATTTGCGTGGAGACTGGTGTACCCTGCATTCACCCTGCGGCATGTGAATCTTTGTCTGAGGCGCTTCGCCTCCCGCTCTGCGGTTGGGCTTGCTTTTGTGCTTTTGCTCGTCAGCGTGGTGGAAGTTTTCGAGGCCGGAGCCGGTGATTGGACATGCATGTTTGCAGTCTTCAGGCAGGCGCCACTACGTAATTAATACGTATGAGCTGTGAGCCCTGAGGGCACACAACTCAAAAGTCTTGCGTGCCAGAAACCCTGAATTTGAGCACGCCGCTAAAAATCGCGTAGAAATACCTGGTCCTCCGGGCGTTTCCGGCTTCGGAACGCCACTTGTGACAGGCTGAACGTCTCCAGCCCAACAGCCTGAAACCAGTCCAAAAGCCCCAACCATCAAGCTGCATGACAAACAAAAAGTCAAGCAGAGCCTGAGACGCAAGTGCAACGCGCGGCTCAAAGCGGTCTGTACAAAAGTGAGAACGAGTAGTTGAGAAGTGCAGGCTCGCCAGCCCATTTGCCGGGTCGAAACCGGCGAAGAATACCCTTGCTCTGCACCCGTGGATGACACGAAAATTCATTAAACCAAAAACCCGCCCGGAAGCCGGTTAAACACCAGCAATTCCGGACGGGTTGATTTGTTAACCAGCCCTCGACCATTCGCCGAGTTTAAGGCGCTATAACGATACTGCGACGCAGCTGCTGTGCCACGCCCTCGCCATCCACGTAGTCGACAAGCATGACGTAAACGCCCGCCGCCAGTTTAACGCCGCCGACCTCGCGCCCCTCAATGCTGAACTGCTGCGTGCCGGTGTGCGCCGCCGGCAGACTGAATTCACACAGCGCGCGGCCGCTCATGTCCAGCAAACGAATTTCGAGCGGAGTATCGCTGCCCGTTTCGATCGCGACGTCGGCATGTTGAACCACGGGATGCGGGCTGACGCGAATACCGCTCTCAACAACCGCAACCCGCTCCTCGCCTTGTTTAACAGAAGCGACCGAAATGCTCACCGTCGCCGTCGAAGAGCCGCCGTTGCCGTCCTCAATCGTGTAGGTAAAGCTGTCAACGCCTGTTGCGGCGCCTGCGCTGTACTCCAGCGTCGTGCCGCCGCCGGTAATCGCCACTGTTCCCAGTGTGCCGTCCGTTTTGGCCGTGATTGTCAGTGCGTCGTTTTCCGGATCGCTGTCGTTGTTTAACACGCTGATGGTTACACTGTTGTTCGGCGCTACAAATCCGCCGTCGTCGTTTACCGCCTCCGGCGCCAGGTTGCGCGCAAAGACGGAAATTGCATCGTCGTTGCGGCCGGCGCAGTAGACGTGGCGGCTGTCGTTGGAAACGTCCAGCGCACGCACGCGGCGCAGACCGTCGACGCCGTCCTGACCGTCTTTGAGGCACTGCACGTAGGTCAGCGAACAATCGCCCAGCGAGCGGCGGAAGAGCGCAATGGCATTGTCGAGTTCGCCGACGACATACACGGAGCGGCCGTCGTCGCTGCACTGCACATCGTAAGCGCCGTAGAGTCCGTCGACGCCGTTCTGTCCGTCCTTGATTTTCTCGGAGAAACTTATCGTGCAGGTCTGCGGATTGCGCTTGAACACCGCCAGCGCTTTGTCGCCCAGACCGGTCACGTAAACGCTTTTGGAGTCGGGACTCAGCGCCACGCTCGTCGGAGAAGCAAGGCCGTCGACGCCGTTGATTCCGTCGCGATACTGCGTTTCCCAGCTCAGCGTTCCGTCGTTCAGTGAGCGGCTGAACACCGCCAGGGCGTCATCGCCATTGCCGGCCACGTAGACGTTTTTGCCGTCGGGACTGACCGCTACGCCCATGGCATTGCGCAGACCGTCGATACCTTCCTGACCGTCCTGATACAGACCGACGAAGCTGATGTTCGCCGCGGACGACTGCGTCTCAAAGTGCGCCACGCTGTGATTGTTGAACGAAGCCACGTACACGGATCGGCCGTCGCTGCTGGCGGCGATGCCGACCGGATTCTGCAGCAGGTCCGGGCCTCCGTCCGCAGTCAGAATATTGTACAGGTCCAGCTCGCCGTTGTCGTAATCGATGTTAAACACGAGCAGAGAGTTGTCGGCATAAGACGTGACGTACAGAACACTCTCGTCCGGCGACAGCGCCAGGGCCGAGGGATAACGCATGTTCGTCACTCCGCCACGCAGGTGGCGTGCACGGCCCAGATATGTCAGCGTGCCGGTGGAAACATTACGCTCAAACATTGCGACGGAGTGGTCGCTCCAGCCTGCGCCGAAGACATAACGCCCGTCGGCGGTCAGTGCCACATCGGCCACGCGTTTAAGTCCGCGCACGCCGCCGCGGCGGTCTTTCTTGCGCTGTACATAGGAAAGGTTCGGCTGCGCCTCCTCCGAAGTCTTGACCGCGATCACAACGTTGACGGTTATACCCGTGCACAGACTTTCGCCCTGCGCCGTGTAACTGAAGGTCTCAAATCCGGTGAAATCGGCCGGCGCGGTATAGGTTATCACCCCGCTGGAAATCCAGCTTGCCGTACCGCTCAGCATCTCTTCGTTGTTCAGACCGGTCACCGTCAGACCGGCGGCTATGTCGTTGTTCAACACGTTGAACGTGACGGTGCTGCCGGCCGTCACGCAGACGTAGTCCATCTGCCCCAGAACCGGAAATGTCGAGACGACCAGCGTGGTCGCGCGCGAAGAGCCGTCGGGGAAGTCTTCCACCACCGTTACGCTAGCGATTGTCTGATTCTCCCAGATGACGGTGCCGCCGGTGCACGTCGGATTTAATTCGACCCCGAGCTCGACACTGCCGTCGTTGAAGAACCAACTGTAGCTGTGCTCCGTGCTGAAAAAACGCAGCTTGTAAATCAGGTCGATGCCGACACACGCCGTCGTCGCACCGACAATTTCGAGCGGCGGCAGAGCTTCAAACGAGCCGATGTCGCGAATGCCGTAGGCCGGCCGTTCGCGCTGATCGAGAGGATCCAAACCAAAGGGAGCGCCGTGGTTGATGGCCGGACTGCTCAGGTCCAGCGCATGCGTGAAGGTCTGTCCGCCGTTGTCGGCCAGTGCCTGCAGACCGGCGTCGATGGTCGTCGCAGATTCCTTTGCACCCGCGTTTTCCGTCGTTGTGCCGTTCGGGTCGCCGTAGCGGTCGCCCGTGGTGTTGGAGGCAAAATTCAGGTCGCCGACTGTGCCGATCAGGTTGTAGCCGTCCGAGCTGAATGCGCCGCCGACGTCGGGATACTCGCCGCCTCTGTCGGTGTTGCCGGCAATGATGTTGGAGCGGACGCTGCCGCCGGGACCGTAGATCCCGCCGCCGTGGCCGCCGCCGTCATCGTCGTCGTCCGCAGTATTCAGTGTAATAGTGTTGCTGGTCAGAAACAGCGGTTTGGACGAGTAGATCGCCCCGCCGTGGCCGGCCGCCGAATTCTGTGAAAAGGTGTTGTCGTGCGCTTTCAGGGCCGATTCGTTGTGAATTGCGCCGCCGAAATGCCCGGCCGAATTGAGCACAAAAGTGCTGCCGGTGACAACCAGTTCGCTCGCCTGAGTGAGGATCCCGCCGCCGTCTTCGCCGGCCGTGTTTTCCGAGATCGTGCAGGACGTCACGTTCGTCGTCGAGCCGGAATGCGAGAGAATCGCGCCGCCGTGCACCGCCGCCGTGCAGTTGGCAATCGTCGTCCAACCCACCGAAATCAATGCGCGGGTGGAAAAGATGCCGCCGCCATTGCGCCCGGCGCTGTTGTTCAGCAGGTCGCAATAGTCGACGAAGCCGATGTTGACGCCGTCGGCAAAGAGCATGCCGCCGTCCATTTCAGCGCGGTTGTTGGCCATCGTGCTGGTGTACATGTAAACAAGGCTGAAGTCATCGGCATAAGCCACGGCGCCGTTGCGCGTGGCACTGTTGTCCGATAGCTCACAGTTGCCGAAATCCACCAACCCGCCCAGCAAGTGTAAAGCCCCGCCGTCGAAGGCGGCATGGTTATCTGTAACGGTACAATAGTCCATGAAAATTGCTGAAAGTCCTTCCGGATCGCGTCCCGGCGGTTCGGTTTCAGGCTCGCCGTCGTCGTCGGCAAAGTAGGAGTTGACCGCGATTGCACCGCCGTTGTTTGTCGCGATATTGCCGTAGACATTGCACTCCACAAGAAAGAAACCGGCTTTGTATCCCCAGGCCGCACCGCCGTCTTCCGCCTGGTTGTTGGCAAAAGTACAGTTGTGAACTTCGAGCCCGGAGTGGGAGATGCGCACGCCGCCGCCGTTGTTCGCGGCCGTGTTGTTCCTGAACGTGCACGAGGTCACCGTCAGATCCGAACCGCTTATTTTAGCCGCGCCGCCGGAAATGCCCGCCGTATTCCATGCGAAGGTGCAGTTTTCCGTCCACTGATACGACCCGCCCTGCTGACGGTACGCGCCGCCGTTGTCCGTGGCGCGGTTGTGCATGAACGACGAGTTCACCATCACCAGATAGCCGAAGTCCTGCGCATAAATTGCGCCGCCGCTCACGTCGGCAAAATTGGAATCCAGACGACAATCGTAGAAGTACATCTCCGATTCTTCATAGGTGTAGTACGCGCCCCCGCGCACCCAGGCCGTATTGTTGGCAAAGGTGCAGTTGTACGACTCCGCGTAGCCGAAGTCGATAAATACACCGCCGCCGTCGCCGAAATTGGAGTGGTTGTTGCGGAAACTGGAATTGGTCGAGATAATCTCGGATGAAAACGCAAATACCGCGCCGCCGTCGTAGTAGGCATTGTTGCCGTAGAAGTAGCTGTCTTCCAGCCAAAGAAAATCTTCCTCGCCTTCCTGAAAGAGCGCCCCGCCGATAATCGCCGCCGTGTTGTTGCGGAAGGTGCAGGACGTCACCAGCGTAAAGTCCGGCACCAGACATGCGCCGCCGCCCGTGCTGGCCACGTTGTCTTCAAACAGCGTCGAATGCAGGAACAGGCCGCCGTTGTAGTGCGCAATCCCCGCTCCGCTGCGCGTGCTGTAATTGTTGATGAACGTCGAGGAGGTAACGATGGCGTCGCCCGAAATCCGCAGGCCGCCGCCGTTGCGCACGGTGCTGTTGTTGGCGAAGGTGCTGTGCGAAACATCCAGCTGTTCGCCGTCAAATCGAACTCCCGCACCGGAACGCGTCGACTGATTGTTCACAAACGTGCTGGAGGTAATGCTCAGTCCGCCATAGGCGAAGATTGCGCCGCCCTCTTCATCGACGTGGTTGCCGTCAAAGCGGCTGTGCTCCACCGTCATGAAGTCGCCGTCCAGGAAAATCGCCGCACCGCAGAGCGTCGCGTGGTTCGTCACGAAGTTGCAATTGGCCACAGTCGCCGTTCCGTACACGTAGATGCCCGCACCGCAACCGCCGGCGCGGTTATTGGCAAAGGTGCTGTTTTCCGCGCTGACCAGTCCGTCGAAAATATTCAGTACCGCTCCGGTGCCGTGCGATTCGTTGTCGTAAAAACTACATCCGCGCACCGTTATGCTGCCGTAGTCGGCGTAAATAACCGAACCTTCCGTGGCGCGGTTGTCGAACGCCGAGCAGTCGATCATGGTAATATTGGCGTTTGTGGCGCGCAGCACGCCGCCCGCAGTCGACCAGGTATCGCTGAAGTGCAGGTTCTTGAAGGTCACATTTGCATTGCTCACGCAGAACAACTGGTGCAGCGAAAGTCCGCTCAGCGTCACCTGCGACGTCGTACCGGAGACGATGCACAGATTGCCGGTCACGGAAATGCACCCGCGCGTCACTTCCACCGGGCCGGGCACATTGATTGAAATCGTGTCGCCCGGCGACGCATTCTCAATTTCGTGGCGCAGCGACCCTTCCATGTCGACATCCGCGCTTAACGTCACGGAATGCGTCGTGGCGAAGGCCGGCGCGAGAGTGGCCAGCATGCCGACAAAAAAAGCGCACAACAAGGCGCTCAGGCGGCTCGTTGCTGCTGTTATTCGTCCGGGTGAGGACGCCAAAACACAGTCATGAGTAGGGATCATAGTGAATCTCTCGTTGTACAATTCGCAGGCCCGGAGGCCCGATTTCCATGAAAACTTGCACTGCCGTCAGGCGTGGAGTTTCTCATCCGCATCGCAAAACACGTTCCACGCGACCGTAATCCGGATGCTGCAATCTACAGCGCGGCAACTGTCACTCCACCACTACAAATCTACTACAGCCCGTTCGGCAGTTTTCCACAGGGCGCGGCAATTGCTTTATTCGGCCCCAAAATTGCATGGATCTTTCGGGTGCAGCCTGTTGTAATCGGGGCGGTAAAACCGGAAAAACTCAGTGGTTTTCTGTGCGGAAGCGATTCCTGAGCGCTTGCGCCTCTGCGCCGCGGCGTTTCACTTGCGTCTTGCGGCTGGCTTTTTGAGCTTTTGCTCGTCGGCGGGATTGAAGTTTCGGGACTTTGAGTAGGTGAGACGTCTTCAAGCGGTCTTACTTGAAACTCGGCAACTACGTAAAACTACGTATGAGCTGAGAGCCCTCAGGGCGCACAGCTGTTTTTTTTGTATTCATCCCGCAGTTTGCTCCTCTTCTTCCGCTTCATCAACTTCACGCCTCAACAACATGCCCTCGCGCGTCCAGGGCCAGAAATGCAACAGCACCGCGGGCAAGTGATAAATCACCGTGTGAATGAATTCATAGTCAGTGTCGGACCACAAAAACACCAGGTGCGAAAGTACTGTCAGAAACACAATGTTGATAAACACATGAGTCCGGACGGAAACCTGCCGCCGCGACGCCAGAATCCAGACCGTTCCGTTGCTCAACAGCCCGGCAAACAAAAACCACACAAAAGCAAAAGGCAGACCGGAAAAAACAAACAGCGGCAGATTCTCCAGGCTGTCGGCATCCAGCCTTACGCCCCCACCGGAAAAGGGCAGTGCAAAATATATGTTGACCAGAACGATAAATCCCAGTGCATAGAGCGCCGCCACGGCCGCCAGGCGCACAAGCATAGCCGAAATCTCCGCAAAGCGCGATTGCGGCGCTCGCGCGTTTTCCTGTTGGTTCTCTGCACGTGCCGACATGACTCCCCCGTGTTGTGTTGCTGTGTTCGCCGGATTCCCGCCCCCAGACGATTCACCGACTCGCGGTGTTGCCCTGCTGACTAAATAATTTCAGTGCTCCGATGTTCGACAAGTTGTATTCACGCCGAGCCCACATCACAGTCGGACCCGCGGCCGACTGAAATGCATTCTGTTTCCAACACAACAATTAACAAAAGCTTCAAAAGAGCCTGAGACGCGGACGCGGCTCAAAGCGGTCTCAGCTCAGCCGACATCCGCCAGTTCGGCCAATGAGTCGTTAAACCCACAGCCGCGGCCGAATTCCTCGCGCACGACCTCCGCCCAGCTGCGCCCCTCGTATTTGGCGCGAACCCACTGCGCAAAGTCAAAGCGTTTAATTGCACCGTACTCCAGTCGATCCCGTTTAAGCATCTGCATCTCTTCGTGAAAAGGCTTCCATTCCGCCGCACTCAGATTTGTGCGTCCCAGCTGGATGACGTGTTTAAACAAACGCCTTAAACAATCTTCCAGGCGATACACCTGTCCGCGGACCTGCAATTGCGACCAGACCGAGGGTAGCAAAGACTCCAGCGTGTCGATATTTCCCATTTCAAAATGCAACAGCAGAAGCAGCAGACGCGAGCCGTAATAACGCTGTTGGCTCAACTGGCGCACATTCGGGTAGGAAAAATAGGCGTTTAAACTGTCGATGGCCTTGTCGTATTCCCCTGTTCCGAAGTAGGCGCATGAACGCAAGTGATAAATGAACAGCGTGTTCTCCGAATCAAGTTGTCGATCCGCAATTTCAATCTCGCGCGAGGCGGTATCGAGCTGCTCCAGCGCCAGTTCAAACTCTCCGCGCATGCTGGACAGGTAGGGCGGTAAAATGAGCGCAACCCAGTACATGCTTCCGTGTCCCTGCGCGATCTGGGAACGGCACTCGTCAATCAAAATGGCGTGATAATGTGCAAACTTGTCGGCATCCTCCGCTTCGATGCAACTTAAACAGGTGTTGTACAACGCCGCCGAGACGGTACTGCGATAGCGGCTCAGGTTGGGGAAATTGATTGACAAATGGTACAGCTCTTCGTAGTAGTGCAGCGCTGCGGCCGTATTGTTAACCATCCGATGACAGGTAGCCAGACTTAACAGCATGTTGCGCCGCCCGAGGACGGAAGAAACGCCGAAGGGATTTTGCATCATCGGGTGGCGCATTATCGATTCGTATTCGGCCAGCTCATCGGCATTGCGCGGGTGGAACAACTTCGTCATGGCGATATAGGTTCGTTTGATAATCGGCAGCGTCTCGATGTATTCAAAGAACATGTCGCGGTTGACGCTGATTTGCTCAAGCACTTCCTCCAGCTGTTGTTCGAACTTGACGGCGTCTTTTGAAAAGAGGTGGGAAAAACTTTGCAGCAGGGATTCGAGGGCGCGCCCGGCCAACTGGTTGCGGTCGGCAATGCCGCGCGCCTTTTTCAGCAGCGTCATCGACTGCGCGGTCAATCCTTTTTTGTCGAGAATGGCGGCCTGGGCGTTTAACATCGCCACCTGGGCCTCGGGCGTATCTTCGAGATTAAACAGAAAGAGCGCTTTGAGCAGCGACTGGTAGAGATAGCGTTTCAGGGCGGCAAAATTGACCGCGTCGCCGCCGAACTGCGCACGCAGACTCGCTTCGTCGTACTCATCCTGCGCATCGACCGCATCAAACAGGTTGAGATAGCGCGTATTGCCCTGGCCGGCGTGAATGCCGGACTGCAGGCGGAAGAAGCGCTTTTCACTGCGGTTCATCGTGCGAATCAACTCAAACAGTTTGTCGCTTTTTTTCATTGAGTCCTCATTTTCTCAAAATCTCCGTTTGCCGCCCGCCCCGTGATATTGAGCGCTTTTCCACCGGTACATGCCGAATTCGCGACGCAAAAAGCGATTGTTAAGCGATACAGACAGTGCAACGATCGATTTGGATACGCTTTGTGGAAAAAAAACACAGAATTAGAAAACTCATAATTTGAGTTTTCATTCTTGCCGCCACAACGACACGCCAATAGTTTTGGCATCCGGAGGCTTCTACCGCACTCCCCTTTTTTTACGACAAAACGGAACGAAAAAGATGGTTCAAATTGACACTGCTTCTTCAAACACCTGCAGAGGATTGCACGGGCCGCTGCTCTGGCTGGCTGCGCTGCTTTTGTCGAGCACAGCCCCTCTGGATGCCCAGTGGGTCGACATATCCCCGGCACAGACTGAATATCCCGATCTGTTTTTCTTTGGCGGAGCTTTTTACAGCGACGACCTCGGAATTGCGGTTGGGCAGGACTTGTCATCCAGTCGCGGCGTCATTGCACGCACGGCGGATGGCGGGCAGAGCTGGGAATTGCACGACTACAATAACGAAGACCTGCGCGGCGCCGGTTTTTTCTCCGGGCAATCCGTTCTCGTCATGGGTTACGACGGCCCGCTGCGCACCAAAACGGTCCTGCACAATTCCACCAACGGCGGTATGGATTGGTCGGCGGCTGAAGTACCGCAGGTCAGGGGCGCCGAAGAACTTGAGGTCGTCAGCCCCACAGCCGCGTGGGCCCTGGGCTACGGCCCAACGGGAGGCATCTCCGGCGGACTGCTGCGCACCGTGGACGGCGGCAGCACCTGGACGCTGCCCCTGGCAATGGAGGGCTTCCGCTTCGTCGGCCTCAGCGCGCTGGATGAGAACACGGCCTTTGTGGCCGCCACCGACTACGATATAGGCGCTCTGCTGACGACGCTGGACGGCGGCAACACCTGGACGCAGTACAATTTTGCGGAATGGCCCGAAGACGTCCACTTCCTGGATCGCAACACGGGATTTGTGCTTGCCGGTGGAACACTGCTCAGAACCGCCGATGGCGGTGCGAACTGGAACAGCGTCGCGATCGACGGCGACGTAAACCGCATCTGGTTCACGTCCGAGTCCATCGGCTACGCCGTCGGCGAAAACGGTCTGGCCCGCAAGACCGCGGACGCCGGTGCGACATGGGTTGATTTGCAGATAGACACTGACCTCACTCTGCTGCAACTGTCGCGGCAAGGCGACTATCTCTACGCTTTCGGCATTTTTTCATCGGCATTCCGCCTTGACATCTCCGGAACGTCCACGAGTGTCGATGACGAAGTTGTCAACGCGGACGCCGTGTTAAACATGAGCCTTGCGCCCATGCCGGCCGCTTCGACCGGCGTATTGAAATACACGCTTCAATCAGCAACGCGACGGTCCGTTAACATCGACCTGACCGATGTTAACGGACATCGTGTACGTACCTTCGTTGACCGCGTTCACGAACCCGGCGACCACACTCTGATGCTGGACCTCAAGGGCTGTCCGGCCGGTGTGTGGTTTATTACGGCCACGGTAAACGGACGACAATCCGTATTGCCACTAACGATCCATCGATAGCCCCCGACGGATTGCGACACTGCCCCAGGGCCGATTGCCGGTTCGAAGTCAACGCCAGGTACAAACTGCCGCCCGATTACGTGAGGAGTAACCGGCGGCAGTTGATTTTGGCTGCGGAGTGCTGCTCTTTGTTTAACACCCGATGCAACAGCTCGAATCCCGCCGTCGGTTTTTCTCATGGCGTATCAAGCACGATGGTCGGCGGAACAAGCGCTTTTCACTGCGGATCATCGCGCGATTCAACTCGTACAGCTCGTCGCTTTTTTCATTGAATCCTCATTTTCTCAAAATCTCCGTTTGCCGCCGACGCCGGATTCTCGGCTCTTTTCCACGGAAAAATGCCGAATCTGCGGCAGAAAAGGCGATTCTCGGGCGCCAGAGGCATTAAAACAGCGGGTGTGGATGTGTATTTCGGCAAATTTTCGCGCGATTGAATTCTCATTTGTCGCGACGACAGCCTTTGCCGGCGGCGGCGGGCCTGTCTAGATTGGCGTTTCGAGGGTACTGCAGCACTCCCGTTTTTATTCATGTATTTAACGGGACGCCAATAATGTTTCAACTTGATACTACACATTCAAATCGATTGAACACTCTGCGCACGTCGCTCTGCTGTTTTGGTGCGATGCTGCTCTGCGGCACGACACAGCTGGACGCGCAATGGGTCGACATCTCACCGGTCCAGACGGAATACTCCGATCTGTTGCTGTTCGGGGCCGACTTCTACAGCGACGACATCGGAATAGCCGTCGGTCAGGATCTCGCGACCAACCGCGGCGTGGTGGCACACACAAGCGACGGCGGCGCAAATTGGAACCTGGGCCATTTTGAAGCCGAACACCTGCGCGGCGTCGGTTACTTCACAGAAAAGTCCATTCTGGTGATGGGTTACGACGGCCCTCCGGGCACCAAAACCCTGCTGCACCTGACGGGCGACGGCGGCGAGTCCTGGCTCAACGCCGAGATTCCGCAGGTAACCGGCACCGATGAGCTCGACATTGTCGGCCCGACGGCCGCATGGGCGATGGGCTACGGCACGTCCGTCGGTTTTTCCGGCGGCATCATGCGCACGCTGGACGGCGGCCAGAACTGGGAACTCAAGATGGCTATCGACGGCACGATTTTCGGCGGGCAATGTGCGCTCGACGAAAACACGGTCTTTGTAGCCGTTACGGACTTTGTCATCGGAGCGATGTTTAAAACGCTCGACGGCGGCGAAACCTGGACGCAATACAACTTTGATGAATGGACCGAAGACGTCTTTTTCATCGATAAAAACGTCGGTTTTGTGCTGGCGCGCGACAAGATGTACAAAACAAGCGACGGCGGTGAAAACTGGGTCGCCACGGACATAGCCGACGCCGTGGACCGCATCTGGTTTACCAGTGAAACAACCGGATACGCCATCGGCGACGACGGCCTGGCGCGGATGACCGAGGACGGCGGCGAAAGCTGGACCGACATGGACATCGACACGGACTACGACCTGATGCAGTTCGCGCAGCATGGCGACTATCTCTACGCGGTCGGCCAGCAGGCCGGCGTCTTCCGCCTGGACATCGGACAACAACCTACAGATGTTGAACCCGAAGTCGCCGACGCGGATGTGCTGTTAAACATGAACGTAGCGCCCATGCCGCTGGCGTCGGAAGGTACACTTACATACACGCTTCAAACTGAAACGCGCCGGCACGTCGACATCGCTCTGACCGATGTTACCGGCCGCCGCCTTAAAACTCTCGTTGACTCCGTCCACGAACCCGGCGAGCACGCACTCACGCTCGACCTCGCGGCCTGCCCGGCCGGCGTCTGGTTTCTGACGGCCACGGTGAATGGTCGGCAGTCTGTGTTCCCGCTTACAATCCATCGTTAATACACATTGGATTGCAACACCGCCCCCCGGAACCGTCAGTGGGTTCGCTGTTGACGGAACTGCGTCCGACTGCCGCCTTTTTACCTTTGGTGTAAAAAGGCGGCAGTTCGTATTAACAACAGTATTTACTTTTCAGTCTTCGGCCTGCTCATCTCTGTTGGCATGTATCGCCAGCAGCATGTTTAAATCTTCGTCGATAATATCAGCTCGCTGTGCCGAGAAACGCTGGTGTTTAATCTCGCCGTTGTACACGTAAAACGTTATCGGAGTTGAGCGAAGTTCGTGTTTGCCGGCAAAGAATTTTGACGCCAGTTCCTGATAGGAAAAAACAAGGAAAGCAAAGGTAAAATCAGCCAATTCTTCTCTTCTCATGATACCAGCCCTCAACACCGAAAAGGCGTTCGCGATATCCGGCCCGCTCCAGACAGCATACGAAACAACAACAAGCGGTCCGCGCGCGAATCTTGTGTCAGTGATCTTTTCGTTTGGTTTAACAACGATAAAATTGGACGGAACCACGCGATGAAATTCGTACATCTCTTCGTCGGTGTCTTTGTCTTTCCCTATGTAGTTGAGTACCGATTCAACCTTGTGATTCGCCAAGGCTTGCGGCGCCTTTATTCCCAGCTCGTCTGCAATGGTGGCAATCATCTGGGCAAGCGTAATTCTCTGTTGTTCCATCAGGCGACTCCGTTTCAGATAAATCAAACAAGACTGGATTCATCTAACTGACTGCAGTATAGTGTTGATTGAGTTTAACGACTGGATCATCGATCGTCTGTCCCTTTCTATACGACCGCACTGGACTATCTTCACTTTGCGGGCAATTCTTCATAGGGTGTCGTACAGTAACATGCGGGACCGAACTCTGACAGGTCCTGCGAATACCAGTACCACTCTCCATTGTAGCAGACATAGTTTGCATTCCGTAATCTGACGGCGTGAAACAGTCTCTCACCTGCGGATATTCCATCCGGCGTCTGAGACAAACGAATCATGTCAGAATAATACAAGGCGTGAACTACATCGTATTTTAGTGGAACGTTTAAGCGCTGCCGCACATCCGCCTTGTCGTTTTCGATACAAAATACATCCTGTTTGAGAACTAAACCGGACGTTCCGTTGCGCCTTTTGCATTCCAGACCAATTGAATCCCGTCCGTAAAAGTATGGTCCGCGCCGTTCAATAAATTCCCCAAGGAAAAACCGCTCATAACTCTGCAAGTTCAAACTTGTCACAAATTGACCATTGCGAATGGTCAGAATTATCAATTGTTCATAACTTGAGTTCGATCCCCCGTGCAACCACAGCCTGTACGCCAGTTGATCTGAGTCGCCCAAATCTATCCGGCCCGTTGTCCATCTTACGCTCCGTGAATAAAAGCTGTCAATGACGGCATGATCGCGCAAATCTATCAATTTGAAAATCAGTTCCCGTCGCACAAGGTCCTGCTCGACTTCAACGTGGGATTGAATTTCAGGTAATCGTTCTGTTGAATGACTCGGCGGCAGCAATTGTCCGGTCATTGAGCCGGGCATCAG
Organism: bacterium; assembly: GCA_030430495.1. Classification (GTDB taxonomy): domain Bacteria; phylum Bacteroidota; class Ignavibacteria; order Kapaibacteriales; family UBA7675; genus JAUIKM01. Next base: position 19,728 of record JAUIKM010000020.1, read on the forward strand.
ACAGTTCAATAATAGTCCTGTTAAGAGAGCGCAAAACATGTGAATTGTCACTCGTCAATCTCCTGATCTCAGCTATGAGTATCTCGAATTTCTCTTTCCGTCGCCAGCAACACTTCAATATCCCGGTTGATTTTGGCGGGCGTCTGCACAACCATTCTCTTTTGTTTAATTTTTCCGTGGTATGCGTAATACGTCAACGGCGAACTGCTCAACACGCGTTTGCCGCCAAAAAAACGCTCGGCAAGTTGCGTGTCCTCAAACAACAGGAATACAAAAGTCACCTTGTCGCGCAGTTGCGGACGTTCCAGAGCGTAAGTTAAAAACACGCGGGCATTGACGTGATCTGCCGCACTCCACAAGTTAAACGCAATCACAACGCAGGATTTCGCCCGGAATCGCCTGTCCGTAATCTGCTCACCGTGTTTGGCTATCGTGATGTTTTCAGGTACAAGCGGATCAAATTCGTAGGTCCGTTCAACTCCGGGTGAACCAGGTTTCACTAAACGGAAAACTGCGCCGGGCTCACGGCTCATCCACCTGTTCGGCGCAGTCATGTTGAGCTGTTGGGCACGTTCGGCAAACAGGTCCGTCAGAGCAATTCGCACAATCTTGCCGGTCGAACCTTTACGTGCAAGCGTCGAAACGGCGAGTTCAGAATTCATCAATTGCAGCATGTGTTTAAATTTCGCGATCGTGTCATATGCAAGACCGTACATCCGGCAGGTTCTGGTCTTTTCCCCATAGCCGATTCTGATGCGAACAATATTCCGCTTTGGTCCTGTCATCGAAAACTCAAAGGCGTCTATGTCTTCGACGGGAATTGTGCGGCTGCTTATTATGCCCCAGCTGTTCACAATGCGCAGCTCGGCGGCGTTTAACTCCAGACTGTACATCTGTCGCCGGAAATAGAAAGCACTAACATAGAACGAGGCCAGACTTGCAGGCAGAGTCGTCGCCAGACTGGCGGTTCCCCCAAATATCAACCCGGTAGCGACTGTAAACACCGCCAGTGGAAATACAAACAAATAGCGCGGGTTTACCTCGCCCGACAGCACGATGTTTTGCCACGTTTCAGTTTTGTTCTTTCGGCCAAACAATTTGCTCACACTCCACATCGAATCTCCGTTTGTTTCCTCTTTGATTGCAGAATCGCGACTCCCACGCCGTTGCCGCTGCGCGCCTCGCTGCACTCGTCGACTTGCTGCCGGCTTCCTGATTCTCTTGTTCGTCATCGAGCCGCAAACCCGGAGTCTCCGAGTCTGTCGACAGCCTTCAAACGCACCGGCCCGACGTCTGCCGACAGTCCTCAAACCCGCGAGCCGCACGCTCAAAACCAGCTCGAAGACGCGAGACTCCGCTCCGCGTGACAAACAAAAAAGTCATGGAACAAGAGATGCCAAAGGCAGCTCGAAGTGCTCAGGCCGCCAATATACATCCTCGCGCCGGCATGCCCCTATAATGCGATGCTACCGGACGCCGCGCCGACGGTGCATCAGGCGGCGACAGGCCGAGCCGACCCGTTCCACAGCACGCACAGAGAGCAAAAGTCTCGCGTGGATTGCGGACTCTCAGCCCCAATAACGACCAAAAACAGCCAAAAACTACCCAAAGCGCGCGGAAATCGCGGACCGCCAAAGCTCGCGTTGTGAATCATGTTGCGCAGCAGTATATTTGGTCGGTTTCTCGTTTTGACCGCAGTCGTATTTTTTTATCTGACTCAATCAGTTTGGGTCGGCGTCTCAGAGCGCCCAATGTGCAATGGCCCAACGCCGCGTTCGCGTGGGCGACCAATTTCAGCTTGATTCCCGCCAGTGAGCCGATGAGTGAAGTACGTGAAGAAGTCCGGACCGGCGCAAGTCGATCCGTTGAAGAAGAGCAGGTAAAGCAGCTCAACCGCAATGCCCGCAAATTGTCCAAAGGCAATCCCGAGCTGGCGGAGTCGCAGGCGCGTTCCGCCCAGAAACTGGCGCGACGCCTGGGCATGACATATGAACTGGCCTACGCGCACAACGTGATCGGCATCATCCGCCTCGCGCAGTCCGACGCGGCCGGAGCGCATGAGGAAGCCGACGCGGCCCTCAAAATCAGCCGCATCACGCAGGACACGCGCAATATCTGGACTGCGCTCAAAATCCGTGGACGCGCCGCCACCATGACCGGCGACTATCACATGGCGCTGGAAGCCCTGCTCGAAAACCTGTCCATCCAGGAACGCACCGGCAACAAACAGGAGCTGTCCAAAGTCCTGATGGACCTGAGCCGCATCTACACGCTGCTCGAAGCGTTTTCCAGCGCGCTGGACTACTGCCTCAAGAGCCTGACGATCCGCCGCCAGCTGGGCAACCGCACCGACATCTCACTGGCGCTGAACAACCTGGGGCTGATCTGCTCCGAAATCGGCGACCACGGCCAGGCGCTGGAATACTTCCTCGAATCGACCGAACTGCAAACAGTCTCGCCGGGCGATTCCCTCATCTGCGGCACGGAGAACAACATATCACGCGCTTACCAGGCGCTCGGCGAGCTGGACGCCGCACTGCTCTTTGCTCAGCGCAGCCTCAAAAAATCGCGCGAATCCGGCAACCAATACGTCGAGTCGCTCGCTCTGCGCAGCTTCGGCGAAATCTGCATGGAACGCGGCCTGCAGGACGACGCGCTGCGCTACTTTGAACAGAGCCTCGACCTCTGCCGCCTCATCGGCGACAAACACGGCGCGGCGCAGACGCTGCACTCGATGGCCGTCCTCAGCCTGGAGTTGCAGCGGATCGACGAGGCCGAGGCGCGCCTGGCGGAGCTTGGCGAACTCGTCAAAGACCTGGGCCTGAAAAAGCTGGCGTTTGAGCTGGAATACACCTGCTCGCAGATCCACGCACAACGCGGTGAGTACAAAGAAGCCTGGCGGCGACTCAACAATCACCACAAGCTGAAAGAAGCCTACTACGACAGCCGCGAGCAGAAACGCCTGCGCGACATCCTCGTGCTGCGCCAGGTGGAAAGCTGGAGCAAACGCGTTGAAAATTACCGCCGCCACGTCGATGAGCTGGCGACCCTCAACGAGCGCCTGCAGGAATTAAACGAGGAAAAAAGCGAGTTCCTGGGCATCGCCGCCCACGACCTGAAAAATCCGCTCAGCGGCATCATGATGACGGCCGAGGTGCTCATCCACCAGTTTGAGCGCCTGGACGAATGCGGTATTAAACAACGCGCGGACGTCATCTACAATGCGGCGATGCGCATGAGCGACATTATCGGCAGCCTGCTCGATATCAACGCCATCGAGTCCGGCAGCATGCAGGTTAACATTTTCACCTTTCCGCTGGAACCCGTTCTGCGCGACCTGGTGCACAGCTGGGAGGAACGCGCACAGCACAAAGGCATTGCGATTACAACCTCGATCGAGCCGGCGACGATCGACGTGCGCGCCGACCGCGACATGCTGCACCGCGTGCTCGACAACCTGCTCTCCAATGCGATCAAGTTTTCACAACCCGGCACTCAGGTGCAAATCCGCGCGGTGCTTCCCGAGGGAGGCGGCGTGTGTATCACCGTGGCGGACCAGGGGCCGGGACTGACGGACGGCGACCACGAACGCATGTTCACCAAATTTGGGCGTTTAAGCGCCAAACCCACGGCCAACGAACACAGCACCGGTCTGGGCCTCTCGATTGTTAAAAAGCTGCTGGATCTGGTGGGCGGCGCGGTGCGCTGCAAAAGCACGCCGGGACGCGGCAGCAGTTTTATCGTTGAACTGCCCGGCGGTTCCGCCTGCACTGGGCGCATCTCCGGCGGTCACAAGGCAGGTTAAACTCTTCCTCCGCATCGTCGACATTCACCAACCGCGGACTGCGCAACAATTCCCCGCCGTCCCTTCCCCACCGCACCTGGAGAACAAGTCCCCGACGCCCGGTCCCGCTTAAAAACGGAGGTCCATGTACGACTTCATGATCGCTTTGCCGCAGGCTCAGAGTGAGCGGTGACGCCGTTCTGAATCGGGAGCCCTGCGGCAGGCTCTTTGATGTTCCTGCTCGTCGCGCAGAGCGACGTCGTCAGGTTGACAGTTTGTCGCCGGGCCGAGCGCCTGAAACGGCGGGACCTGTCGCCGGGCCGAGCGCCTGAAACGGCGGGACCTGTCGCCGGGCCGAGCGCCTGAAACGGCGGGACCTGTGAACAGACGCCGAGACTTCGGGTTTGAAACCCGGCGACAAACAAGATGGGTTGGGAGAAAAAACTGCCGCAGGCAGGTTTTGAGGCTGTTGTGAGCGGTATAAGGAAATCACCTAGCAGGATGTAGGGAATTCACCTAGACGTTTTTAAGGCATTCCCCTAGCCAGAATTAGGGGAATCTCCGATTGTGCAGGCGCAGTTTAAAACCTAATTTGGGCCAAGCAAACGACGCAAGTTTTCACTGCCCTTTGTTAACCACGTCTACAAAGCGATGCCGCACCCTGGAAAAACAATGAGAATTTTCCACAACCTGCGATGTTGACATTTCTGTTAATTCCCGGTCGATCTCTCATCCGGTCGATCCGTCAGAAACAACAAACATCCGCTCGGACAAGGCCTGCTCCGCGCACCAAGGCTCAGAAGCAGCGCTCCCGACGGGATTATCCCATTTGATGTAATTGCCATGTCCGTTGCCGTAAACGGACGCTATACTGCCACGCGCCTGTTAAACGGCGTATTACACATAACCGCTCCATCGCCGGACGCACAAGTGCGCCCGCAGATTTGACATGTTCTTACTTAAACAAACCAGCATGCATAACCATGCATGTATACATTTTTCACATACCCATTCACTATAATGGAGGTTCAGATCATGCAGAAGAATCGCGTGATCCTGGCAGCACTTGCTTTTGGCTGCCTTACACTTATTGCAAGCGAGCAGGCCATGTCCCAGCAATACTGGGAGCGCGGCGCAGGCGAACGCCTGCTGGAAAATGCGCATAAAGTTGTCAGCTCGGACGCCTTCCAGTGCGGGCCGGTGGCCATCGGCGGCACCAAGTCCTACGGCCAGGCCAACGTCTCCAACCCACCCAACGTTTATGTCACCGCATGGTCGCCCGACGGCATCCTGCAGCGCGACTACGTGTTTGACGCGCAGTCCTGGGACGTCGACTATTCGATCGTGGCGCTCAACTCCGAATTTTCCGAGCCCGGTTTTGTCTGGACCACGGGCGTGTTAAACCCGACGACGGGTTCCTACGACCTGGCCGTGGTGCGTTTTGACCTCTTCGGCGCTATTCAGTGGTCGGTTGCACTGGGCGGACTGGCCCCCGACGCCGGTACGTCTGTCATTCAACTGACGGCGGACTTCAACGGCGACATCGTCGTGGCCGGCATGACTGAAAGCTACGGCAACGGCACGACGCGGGACGGCGTCCTGGCGCGCCTGGATCAGAATACCGGCGCAATCGTCTGGGCCTTTGCCTACGGCGGACCGCAGAACGACGAACTCTACGCAGTTAAACAGGACGTTGTCGGGTTTAACGACTTCAGCCTGTACGCCGTTGGACAATCGAACAGTTTTAACACGCAGGGTGACGACGACGCCTGGCTTATCAACGTCGATGTCAATACCGGCGCGTTCAACTTCGGCTGGGTCTATGGCAACCTGGCCAACGACCGCGCCTACAACCTCATTCTGCATTCGGAAGATCCGAATCTGGGCGAGGCCGTCACGATCGTCGGTGAAACTTATTCTTTTGCCACGCAGAACTCCGACGCCTACGTGATCCGCACGGACGCCTTCGGCGCGCCCGCATGGCAACGCGCTTTTGATCTCTGGGGCGCAGCCGGCTGGGAAACCGCCTATGATGTCGCCGAGAGTGTGCAGTACGGTCCCGGCAACGTGGTAGTCGTCGGCCAGAGCAACAACAGCGCCAACGCCCCGCGCGGCGAGGGTTTTGGACTTGAAATCGACTTCGGCGGCAACCTGCAAAGCGCCAACCGCGTGTACGGCGGCAGCGACTACGAAACGATTCGCTCCATCACACAAAAGAATCAAGACGTCGCCGAACCCGGCTACTGGATGGCCGGCCAGACGCAGAGCTTCGGTCTCGGCGCGGGCGATCAGTACATCCTTTCGACGGACTTCAACCTGGCGACGGGCAATGACACGGCGGGCAACGAGTGCGCCCCCGAGATTGATGTCAGTGAAGTTGATGCCTTCGGCGAAGTCGAAATTCGCGTCGATCCCCTGACAATTGAACCCGTCGAGTTCAGCATTCCCGACGCCACGGAAGGCGGCAAATACGTTGAAATCTGCAATGAGGAAGGTTTCTTCGGCATGGTGGATGAGAACTCCGGCGGCAGCGCGATCAGCCGTTCCGGCGCTGCCGCTCCGATGACCGGCAGCGACATTCAGGTCCAGGCGCATCCGAACCCGATCCAGATCGGCACGCCGCTGACGGTGGAAGTCAACTCGGGCCAGAATGAAAAACTGATGGTCGTGATCTCCGACCTGATGGGCCGCACGCTGGCGCGCAAAGTTGTCACTCCCGGCTCCGGCGCGGTGAGCTTCGCCACGAAATACTGGACGGCAGGCGCATACACCATTTCGGTCGGCAGCGGTGAACACATGCGTACCAGCCAGGTTATCCTGCACGACTGATGTTGTTTAACCACACATAATCCATTACCAACAATCATTCTTTAACAACTGAAATACAAACACAGAGTGTTAACAATGAAGACCAAACTCAATACATTCAAAAACCTGTGCCTCGCGGCCGGTTCTTTTTTAACTGCTGCGATCCTGATTGCGCCGACGGCATCCGCGCAACCGTGGGAACGCGCCATCGGCGGTCCCCAGCAGGAAAACACTTTTGACGTCAAAACCAGCGATCAATTCGGCGGCGCGATTCAGATCGGCGGCACCTGGACCTACGGCGCCACCTTCAGCCCCAACCCGCCGAACGTCTACGTCAGCCAGATCGCGAACAACGGCAACGTCGCCCAGGGCATGGTGTTTGAAGCCAACGGCTGGGACGTGGACGCCGACGTGGTCGAATACGAAGACCAGATCGTCTGGACCACCGGCGTGTTTAACTCGCTGACGGGCAGCTTTGACATCGCCGTTGTCTCCGCCGACCAGGGCGGCGGCATTCTCTGGACGGTGTGGTTCGGCGGTTTCCAGCGCGACGGCTCCACGAGTATTATCGCTACGGAAGACGGCAACTTTATCGTGGCCGGTTACGTCGAGAGCAACACCTTCGGCGGCCGCGACGGCTTCCTGGCCAGCATCAACAACGGCGGCGGCGTGAACTGGGCGTTTAACTACGGCAGCACGGGCAACGACGAACTGTGGTCCGTAATTGAATCGATCGACGGCAGCGGCGAAATCTACGCCATCGGATATTCCGACGGTCCCGGCTCGGCCGGCGGCGACGATGTCTGGCTGCTGGCGGTGGACAACGCCGGCGGCGTCGCCTACTCCAACCTCTACGGCGGCGCGGCCAACGACCGCGGTTTCGACATCGTGATGAACGACGCCGTCTGCGATCCCGAGCTCACTCTTACGCTCGTCGGTGAAACCTGGAGTTTTGGCGGCCAGCGCAACGACATCTTTGTGATCCGCACTCTGCCTGGCGCGGGCAACACGCCGCAGTGGCAGTTCGCCTATGAGATTTTCACGGCGGGCAGCTGGGACGTCGGCTACGGCATCACGGACGCGCTCAACACGAACTTCTCGAATGTGGTCATCAGTGGCCAGACCAACTCGCTGGCCGGCACGGCCGTCCTCGGCGAGGGTTTTGCCTTTGAGCTGGGCCCCAACGGCGGCAACCCGCTGTGGACGCGCACTTACGGCGGCGGGCAATACGAAACGCTGCGCGGATTGTCCACGCGCAGCGGCGGCTACTTCACCGTCGGCCAGACGCTGTCCTACGGTGCGGGCGGCGGCGATCAATACCTGCTGGCGCTCGACGGCATCGGCGGCACGGGCACGCGTTTCGGCACGGCCTGCGCCACGCAGCAGTTCCCGAACTTCGTCTCGGTGGACGTGATGACGGAACTCGAGACGCAGCAGCAGGACTACCCGCAGATCGAAGGTATCGATCCGGTCGTCAGCTTTGAAGGCGATCTGACGGAAATCTGTACGCCCGGTCTGGCGCCTCCCCCGCCGTTCGAGCAGCCGATCCAGTTGGAGCGCACCTACGAGCAGAACCCCGGCAACGACGGCACGAATTAACATTCAGGCCGTAAACCGGTCAAGCGAACTCTGACCAAGGGCCTCGTCGTTTCTGCGGCGGGGCCTTTGCTGTTTAATTGTTATTGTTAACCGCGGGCGCGCACTCGGGACGGGACACGGAAATACATCTCACCGGCGGACTGACCGCCGCGCCGTCACTCGGGGAGTTCCGGCTTGCTCTTTATGACTTTTTTGTTTGTCGGCGGGCGCGAAGTTCGGAGCAGATGAGTCTGTCACCAAGACGCAAAGTAAAAAGTTAAACAAGCCGAAGTGAGCGGCGGAAAATCTTCAGTCCTGAATAATCAGATACATTCCGTCGAGAGAATCCTGGTCCATGTACACCATCCAGTCGACCGAAGCGAAGCGGTCCAGCACCAGCGGTTCGTGATCGGGGCGCATGATAAACAAGGTGTCGTAGACAAAATCTCTTTCGTCGACAACGTTTAGAGCATAACCTATTGGCAGGATGGCGCCGGGCGGCAAGATCAGCGCCGAGTCGGCCGTCATGTCGAACGGGTGAAAGGTGTCGATCGAGTCGACCCTGGTCAGGTTCCCGAAACTCTTGCGATCACTGCGAACGTGAATGTCATTGTTGGTCCAGTTAATCAGAAACTCTTTGAATATGATCGAGCAGGAAGAGAGCGAAAGCCCGGCAATCAGCGCCGCGAGGACCAGCGGCAGAGAGACCCTGAGTTTGTGGATGTTGAATTTCATGATCTTGTGAAGCTCCGATACAAATCAGCTGCGAGCCATGGAGGCACACAGCTGGATCCCGGCTGAAAATCTTGCGTGCCAACAACCGGGAATTTGAAATTGAGAAGCAAAAATACGTATGAGCTGTGAGCACTAAGGGCTCACAGCTCAAAATTCTCGCGTGCCAAACTTTGGGGTTTTTCGGCTCGTTTGCGGAAAATACGTAAAACTACGCAGATATTCTACCCGACTTATTGCACCTGGTCGAAGTACATTGTGACATAATAACCGGCGTTTAATACTCGAAAGTGTCCGATCAATCATCAGTATATGCCGATTGGCAACTCCGTTCATCTATGCAGTTCACACAGCCGGAAATGTGAAGTCCAATGCCTCCGGACATGCTCAAAGACCGGTGGTTTTAATCACAATAACAAACAAAGAAATCATCGAGCCTGAGATGCGACAGCAGCTCAAAGCGGTCAAGGCGCAAGTGCAAAGTCGGCCCATGTGTCTCAAGTCAGTGAGTCGCGCCTTTGAGCTGAGCACCGGAGTCATCACGGAAATCCGGCAAGCGGCACGAGTACAGGACGCACTCGCCTTCGGTGGAGAAACCCAGTGCGTAGAGTTTGTTAATTGTAGTGTCAAGGTAGTACATCACGCCACCGCTCCAAAAATCCATGTAGGCAAAGTTGGAAATATCTCGACGCAATGCCGGCCGGCCGCCGAAGCTGATATTAAACAGGCCGACTCTGTTAAATGTGCCGTTAAAAGTTAAAACCGCATCCTGCTGCGAACCCCGGCGACTTAAAAGAATAAGATAGTACCCGTCGTGACTCCCCAACAGTCGCGCGGCCTCCCTGTCGGGCGGCATCAGTTTGTTAAAATCGTATACCACGTCTTCCGCGACGCTGGTTGACAAGGCGGTCAGAACTCCCAGATTCAAGTAAAACAGGTGTTTATCATCAACAAAGAGCGGCTGAGAATTAACGCTGTAGTTGCGGCGGAATCCGTCGCAGTCCGGAACGCCGAGATAGTTGCTGTCCAGCCTGAGCGTCCCAATGTTATCCACCCAATCATGTGAATCGCCGCGATTGTCAACTTTCTGATGCGCGTCAAAATAGCAGTAATTGTTTCGATCAACCGCGACGTCATAGATAAAACAATCGGCATCACAGAATTCGTAAAACACGTCTCCATTAAGTCCGACAACAGCCAGCGCTCCGCGGTGCGCCACGAGAATTTTGTCATTGTCGTAAATGTCCATGAATGCGGCAGCCATCTCACAGGGCAAAAGAATCTCGCGATGATTTGACGCCGCAATGTCGACAACGTGGATTACACCCCGGAATTCCGTGACAAGCAGGCTGTCGTTCACGACCAGAAAATCAGTGGGCGGCTCTTCCATGTTGTCAACCGGTTCCGGCGCTGCTATGTCCAGCGGCATGGCAAATTCCTCCGTCATTTCGAGACTGGAAAAGACCGGAGGAATATAATCCGGCGGCGGAGAAGCAGAAGTTTTGTTGAAAGTCTGCGAGTCAGCCGGTGTGCGAACAGATATTAAACGCAAATCAGTTCAGAGTCAAACCGGCCAATAATGCAAAGTTGATCAATTTTGCGTTAAGCGAACAACAATCGATCTGAGTAAAGTGCGATACGAGTTATCAAACCGGGATTCGCGCAAAGACATACCGAACTTTGCAATAACAGCATTTATTGTTCTGCATTGATCAGTCCGCCGCTGGAATACCGATAAAATGATAAATTGGACTTCCGTGCGGCGGACAATTCTCACATTCAATAAAATAACCACTGAACATGCCAGACTTCAAACGGATTATTCCCATCCTGCGCATCTTCGACTACGACAAAACACGCGAGTTCTACTGCGACTACCTCGGCTGCAAAATCGACTTTGAACACAGCTTTGACGACAATACGCCCATGTATATGCAGGTGTCGCGCGGCAATCTCGTGCTGCATCTCTCGGAACACTACGGCGACGCCACTCCCGGCGCGTGCATGTATGTGTTCTGTGAAGGCGTCGACGAACTGCACGCCGAGCTGCAATCCAAACACTACACATACCTGAATCCCGGTGTTGAAAACATGCCCTGGGGTCACAAAGTCCTGGAACTCACCGATCCGTTCGGCAATAAAATTCGATTCGGCGAACCGAACGGCGAAGCCTGAGCGCTTCGACATAAAAATGCACATCCAAATTCCAGCACATGCATCCGACGGCGCTCAATCGGCGTTTGCCGCATAGGACATCAGAATCGACCGCAGGTGATCCACCGCATTGTGCAGGTAGCGCGTGTCGTCATTCAGCACGCTCAGAAACATTGCACCCTCCAGCAGCGCCGTGAAAACATCGGCCAGGTGTTCCAGGTTCAGGTCAGCCGGCAGCTCGCCTTTTTCGATCCCTTTTTCGCCGATTGTTAGCACTCTGCCGCGAAACTTTGCCATGGCGTCGCGCGCCGGTTCGCGCAGGATGTCCATCTCACCTTTGGCTTCGATGCCCGTGTTGAGCACCGGGCAACCCGCCGGAAAGTAGGTGTCGTTTTCGTAGAGCGCGCAAAATGATTCCGCAAGGTGAATCAATTGCTGCGGCGCGGAGGCTTCCGAAACCTGCCGCATGCAGTCGTCCAGCGCCGCGCCGAGCCGCTGTTTGGCCCAGTCGAACGACGCCAGAACGATATCGTTTTTACTGCTGAAGTGATTGTAAAGCCCGCCTTTCTGGATGCCGCCGGCTTCACAGATGTCCCTGATTGAGCTGGCGGCATAACCTTTGCGGTTGAACAGATGCGTGACGGCCTCAATAATGGCGTGGCGTGTGCGCGCCCCTTTGCCCGGCGAAGTTTGGTCTGTGGACTGCATGTTGTGCTCAATACGGTAAAAATCTATAAATTGCAGGCCGAAAAATACCGAACGGTCGGTTTGAAGTCAAGTGCAGATTTTCAGGCACGGCATTTCAACACAACACAATAGCGGCAGAATATGCAGTCACTTCCCGATTCGAAGCGCATCGTCATAAGCGGAATGGGCGCGATTACGCCCATCGGCAACGGCATTTCCCGGTTCAACGAGGCGCTGCAGAACGGCCGCGGCGGCGCGGCGACAATCACACATTTTGATGCTTCGGCGCTGGCCACGCAGTTTGCCTGCGAAGTCAAGGACTTTGACCCGCGCGACTACATGGACGCCAAGCAGGCGCAGCGCTTTGATCCCTTCTGTCAATTTGCGCTCGCGGCGGCGCGCGAAGCTATCGGAGACGCGGGACTGGACCCCGCGGCGCTGAGCGCATCACAGCGCGACCGCATCGGCGTCATTTTCGGCTCGGGCATCGGCGGCATCCAACTGCTGGAACAGCAGACGCGGCGCCTGCACGACAAAGGTCCGCGCGCGGTATCGCCATTTCTTGTGCCGATGATGATCGGCAACATGGCGCCGGGCGTGATCGCAATGGAATTCGGGCTGCGCGGTCCCAACCACGGAGTGGTGTCGGCCTGCGCCTCCGCCAACCACGCATTTGGCGATGCACTGGCGGTCCTGCGCGCCGGCGAAGCCGACGCGATCATTTGCGGCGGCGCGGAAGCGCCGATCACCGAGCTGGCGATGGCCGGCTTCAGCCGCATGCAGGCGCTCTCGACGCGCAATGACGATCCGGCGCGCGCCTCGCGGCCCTTTGACCGGGATCGCGACGGCTTTGTCTCCGGCGAGGGCGCGGCGGCGCTCGTGCTGGAAACGCTGGAACACGCGCGCAAACGCAACGCACCGATCCTGGCTGAAGTGGTCGGTTATGGCGCGTCGGCCGACGCGTATCACTACGCCGCGCCGGACCCCGAGGCGGGCGGCATCAGACTCTCTATGCGGCGCGCGTTGAACGCAGCCGGGCTGTCGCCGGCCGACATCGATTACATCAATCTGCACGCCACGTCGACGCCGCTGGGCGACCGCGCCGAGAGCAAAGGCATCGCCGAGCTGTTCGGCGAACGCAGCAAACAGCCGCACATGAGTTCGACCAAAAGCATGACCGGACATTTGCTGGGAGCAGCCGGCGCAATCGAGGCGGTCGCATGCATCCTGGCGCTGCGGCACGGCTACATTCCGCCGACAATCAATCTTGACAACCCGGACGAAGACACGGAGTTCGAGTTCACGGCAAAAACGATGCGGAAAGCGGATGTCAATGTCGCAATGTCAAACGCCTTTGGTTTCGGCGGGCACAATACCACGGTGATCTTCCGGCAATTCAAATGAAACCGGCACTGTCAGACGGGAGGCAATGTACCTGCTTTGTCGGGTCTCTCCCACCGCGTCCGGCAAGCATGATTTTTTTGTTCGTCAGCGCGTTTGAAGCAGTGAGTCCCGGGACTGTGAAATGGCTCCGGGACTTTGTGCTGCGGTGTTCAGCGGCTGATTCGATGACATTGGACTTCAAACCGCAGGACTAACAAAAAAATCAGGCAACAGTCGGGAGTCTGCTTTAAAACCAAAAAACCTCCGAAATCGCATGACTTCGGAGGTTTTAGCGGAGCCAACCATCGGACTTGAACCGACGACCTGCTCATTACGAGTGAGCTGCTCTACCAGCTGAGCTAGGTTGGCCTGATGTTTGAGCGATAAGCCCGCTCAAACAAGAACGCAAAAATACGACCTCTGGCAATTCTCCGCAAGCGAATTACGAAAAATGTTGCGGATTTTTTTACGCCCCATAAATATCGTCGATCTTGACGCGCATATAGGCCAGATAATCTTTTTCCGTCAGCTCGCGCCCGGAAATATCCGTGATGATCCGGCGGCTGTCGCGCGTGCGGCCATATTGATGCACATTGCGTCGCAGCCAATCCAGCAATGAGGCGAAATTGCCCGCCGCTATCTGGCTGCGCACGTCCGGCATATCCTGCTGCACCTGCGCCCACATCATCGCCGCGTACAGTTTGCCGAGCGAATACGAGGGGAAATATCCAAAACCGCCGAAGGACCAGTGCACGTCCTGCAGGCAGCCAAGTGCGTTGTTGGGCGGGACAATGCCGAGGTAGTCGCGCATTTTTTCGTTCCAGACAGCCGGAATGTCTTCCGCTTTCAGCTCGCCGCTGAACAGCGACCGCTCGATTTCGTAGCGCAGGATGATGTGCATGTGATAAGTCAGCTCGTCCGCGGCAATGCGAATGAGGCCGGGGCGCACAAGATTGACCGCGCGATACATCTGCTCGGCGTCGACCGCGGTATTTGCATCCATATAGGTCTCGCGGAACTGCGGAAAGAGCCACTGCCAGAACTCGCGGCTGCGCGCCACGATGTCCTCCCAGAAGAGCGACTGCGACTCGTGAATGCCCATTGACACGCCGCCGGCGGCGGCGGAACGCGCGTAGCGCGGGTCGATACCCTGCTCGTACATGCCGTGGCCCGCCTCGTGGATGACGCTGAACAGACAGGTGCGCAGGTCGTCCTCCACACGCGTTGTGAGCCGCACATCCGAATGCGAGAAGTTTGTGCAGAACGGATGCGCCGAAAGATCGAGCCGGCCGCAGTTGAAATCGAAGCCGATTTTGGTTGCAACCTCACGCGCAAAACGCATCTGTGTTTCCGACGGCACGTCGCCATTGGTCAGGTAGGAATCGTCCGGTTGTTCGTGTTCGCGCACTTCATCCAGCATGGCGGAAACGCCGGCTTTTAGACGTGCAAAAACGGGATCAACCGTTGCAACGGTTAACCCCGGCTCAAACAGGTCCATGAGGGCATCGAGTTTGTGGCCTTCATAACCGTAGAGCTCGGCCGCACGCGACTTCAACTCGATCAGTTTGCTCAGATGCGGTTGGAATTCGGCGAAATCGTCATTGGCGCGCGCGGTTTTCCAGGCTTCGCCGGCGAGCGCTTCGGCCATCGCGGTCTCGCGCACAAGTTCGTCCGGCAGTTTAACAAGCCTGTCGAAGTCGCGCAGAAAACATCGCATGATGCCCTGCTCAAAGTCGGGCAATTCTTCCAGATTGGCGCGTATCTCCTCGGCCAGGGAAACGGTCGAGGCTTGCGTCATCAGGCTGTGACTCATGGAGGAAAGGCCGGCCATGGTCTCGGCGCGCGAGTTAAGCGCGCCCGGCGGCATCAGCGTTTCCTGGTCCCAGTTAAACACCGCGGCGGCCGCGTCGAGGTCGGCCACCTGTCCCATCAGTCGTTCAGCCTGTCTGTATAAGGTCTTCATCAATTCCATCCGATTGGCGCCCGGTCAGGTTCATGCGGAGAGCGGACCGGCCCGGGCCTTGTGTTAATTGTTGCTGTACAATTCTTCGATATCGTTGGCAAATCGTTGCTCGACGATGCGTCTTTTGATTTTCAGCGTCGGCGTAATCTCACCGTCCTCTTCGGAAAAGGCGCGTTCCAGCAGTTTAAAACGACGTACTTTTTCATACTTTGAAAAGCCGTGCAGAAGTTTGTCGAGGTCGCGTTTGACTTCGGCGATTATATCTTTGTTAACCACCAATTCGGCAACGCCCGAGACCTTGATGCCCTTTTCAGCGGCGGTCTTTTGCAGCAGTTCGTAGTTCGGCACGATGAGCGCCGTGCAGAAATCGCGTTTTTCACCGATGAGCATGACCTGGTCGACGAAGCGACTCTGGGACACGGCGTTTTCAATCGGCTGCGGCGCGATGTTTTTACCGCCGCTGCTGACGAAGATATTTTTCTTGCGATCGGTAATGACGAGGTTGCCGTTCTCGTTAAACGCGCCGATATCGCCGGTGTGCAGCCAGCCTTCCTCGTCGATGGCTTCGCGCGTCGCTTCCTCATCGTTCAGGTAGCCCAGCATGACGTTTTCACCGCGCGCCAGGATTTCGCCGTCGTCCGCCAGTTTAACTTCCACGCTGTCCATCGGGCGGCCGACGGAACCGAATTCGTAGGAAGCGGGGCGGTTGACGGTGATTACGGGCGAAGCCTCGGAGAGTCCATAGCCCTCCAGAATGACGAGGCCGGCAGCTTCAAAAAACTCGCCGAGTTCTCGCGGCAAGGCCGCCCCGCCGGAAATAAAGTACTGCAGGCGTCCGCCCGTGCGTGCGCGAATCTTGCTTAACACCAGTTTGTCGGCCAGCGCAAATTGCACTTTCAGCAAAGGCCCCGCCGAACCGCCGCGCTGCGCTTTGCGGTACTCTTTGGCCGTTTCCAGCGCCCAGTGGAACATCTTTTGTTTAAACGGCTTTTCGCGGTCCATTGCGGCCAGAATGCGCATCTGCACGCGCTCAAAAAAGCGCGGCACACTTGTTAAAAAGGTCGGGCTCAGCTCCACGAGGTTGGCCGCCACCGTATCGATCGAAGGCGCCATGGCCACCGTCGCTTCACAGGCAAAGGCCGTGTAAAAACCGGCCATGCGCTCGTAGGAATGGCAGAGCGGCAGGTAGGACAGCAGCAGGTCCGTGTGATCCAGCCGTTTAACATTGCGCGCATCTTTCACGTTGGTCAGCAGGCAGCGATGCGCCAGCATGACGCCCTTGGGGTTGCCGGTTGTGCCGCTCGTGTAGATTACCGTCAGCAGGTCGTCGCGTTTAACCTGGCCGCACATTTCTTCAAACAGTTCGCGGCGTTGCTCGGCGGGCACGCTGTCCGCACCGCGTTTAATCACCTCGGCCATGGTGATGACGCGCTCATCGTCGTGCGTAAAATCTTCCAGCATAACGATGATGTGTTGCAGGTGCGGCAGAGACTCGGACGCCGCCAGAATTTTGTTTAACTGCATGCGGTTGGACACCACAATGGCGCGCGCGCTGCAGTGCCCGTAAATGTAGGCGCACTGCTGCGTGGTCATCGAAGGAAAAATCGGCACGTCCGCCGCGCCCAGCGCCGTAATCGCAAAGTCGGAAATGATCCATTCTACCCGGTTTTCCGAGAGAATTCCAACAAAATCGCCTTTGCCGACGCCGAGAGCGCGCAGGCCAAAACACATGAGTTCAACCTGCTCGCGCAGATAGTCGTAACTGACGGGCAACCACTCATCGCCGCTTTTGTACAGGTACGCGGGATGTTCGGTATTGGATCGATACTTGTTCGTAACACCGACAAACATTTCAGGGATGGTTGTATAGGTCATACGATCGGTTCAGCCCATGTTTAATGAATATTGACGTCAGGCCCGTGCGCGCACGCATTGCAGACGTTCGACTGTTGTGCCTGTGCGGGTTTGCCCGCCCGTGAGAATTTACGCCCACTACCCGAATTCTCAAACTGCCGCGTTAATTCATGCGGGCAATGACGCGATTCGCGGCTACGTAGGCCGTCAGAAATTCCGGTTCCAGATCCAGGGAGTTGCGATAAGCTTCGACAGCTTCGCGCAGAGCGCCGCGGCGTTCCAGAGTACGCCCAAGATTGTACCAGGCGTAGTGGCGCACGTCGTAGCGCGGCGCGTCGATCGCTTTGCGCAGCCAGCCTTCGGCTTCGTCATAACGCCCCAACTCAATCAGGTAACTGCCGATGTCGTTGTAGGGATTGCCGTAGTCGGGATCCAGTTCTATCGCCTGTTTACAGCCGCTGATTGCCGCAGCGTATTTGCTGTTCTGGCTCAGGGCCCAGGCGCGGAAGGTGTGCGCTTCCGCCGTGGCGTGCAGCTCAATCGAGCGGTCGTACAACTGCAACGCCCGTTCAATCTCACCGGCCATATGGCGTTTGTAAGCGGATTGGAACAGCCTGCGCGCCCGTTCGACCTTCGTCATGCACCGCCCTCCCGTTTCCGATGATTTCCTTGTTTGTCACTGGTCTGATCGGCATGCGAGTCCCGCAGCGCCGCGCGCACGTGGCCATCGGCGCGGCGCAGACGCGCGCGCGCTTCGGCGCAGTCCACACCGGCGATAAGGCTCACGATGGCGGTCTTGACGTGGCCGCCGCAGTCCGTCAGCGCGCGGTCGGCTTCGCTGTATTCAACACCGCAGACTTCCATGACCGTTCGGCGCGCGCGGGCTTCCAGCTTGCCGTTGCTCAGCTGCAGATCGACCATGACATTGTGATAGGTCTTGCCGATGCGCACCATCGACGCCGTCGTCAGCATGTTGAGCACGAGTTTCTGCGCGGTTCCCGACTTCATGCGCGTCGACCCGGCAATCGGCTCGGGGCCCACCTGCGGACAGATCAGCACGTCTACTGCGACGCCGCGTCCGCGGATGTTCTCGCGCGTGGACGTGCTGAGAAAGATTGTTTTGCATTCTAATTCACGCGCGTGCGCCAGCGCGCCGAGCACAAAGGGCGTGCGGCCGGAAGCGGCAATGCCGCAGACGACGTCGGCGCTGCTCACGCTGATTTCATCCAGCGCCGCGGCGCCCGCTTCGCGCGAGTCCTCCACTCCTTCCTGCGAGCGGAACATGGCCTCGGAACCGCCGGCAATGATTCCCTGCACCATCTCCGGCGGCGTACCGAAGGTCGGCGGACATTCGGAAGCGTCGACCACGCCCAGACGGCCGCTCGTGCCGGCGCCGACGTAAACAAGTCGACCACCGCCCTGAAAGCCGGCAACGATCAAATCAACCGCGGCGGCAATGTGATCCAGCTCCGCGCCGACCGCGGGAATCACGCGCGCATCTTCGGCGTGCAGCAGGTCCACGATCTCACGCGTGGGCAGCACGTCGATGTCGACCGTTGCCGGGTTGATTCGCTCGGTCGGCAGCGATGAAATGTCCTTGAAAAGGGGATGCATATTTCAATATCGCATTTTTGGGATTGTTGCCGGAGTTGAGTTTTCAACATCGCCGCGAAACTCGCTCCGATGCATAAAAAAACACAACAGGCGCCGTTCCCGACTCCTGTTGTGTTTAATCGTTTTGCTCATCACAGTACCGTTTACTGCGGCGAGCTCTCCGAATTCTGCAATGCCTCAAAGTACTGGCGGATCAGCGTTTCATAGTCTTTTGTGTAGCCGCGCTGGATCGACTCCATTAACTCGCGCAGGGCGCGTTCGCGGCCTTCCTGCGAGGCCATGTCGATTTCAGCGGGGCTTTCGACTGCCGTGTTTGTTCCGCGGCGACCTTCGCGTTTGCGCTCGTAGTCGCGCTCGCGCATCGAGCGCGAGGCGTCCAGCAGCCGCGAGAGGATTTTGTTCTGGCGCTCGATCGTTTTGTCGTTTATCTGCCCCGACTCCATGTCGGCCACGACTTCGCGCATTTCTTCCGCCAGTTTCTCGAGGTCGCCGAGCGCGCGGCGTTCGCCGCCGGACTCTTTCTGTTCGCGCGCCAGTTCCTGCAGCGATTTCTGCACGCCGCCCTGTTCGCCCGCAAGGCGACCGAGTTCACCGCGCTGCTGACCTGACATGGAACCGCCCTGGCCCTGCCCCTGCTGCATCATTTTCTGCAGGGCGTCATTGATCATTTGCTGCTGCGCGGCCGCCTGCTGAAGCCCCTGCATGAATCCGGCGCCGCCGGATCCCTGGCCCTGACCTTGCCCCTGACCCTGGCCTTGTCCCTGTCCTTCGCCCTGGCCCTGCATGTCGGAAAGCGCACTCGACATTTGCTGTGCGGCGCGGTTCATGGCGCCCATGGCGCCGGACTGCGCACCGGCGCAGGCCTGCGGATTGCGTTCGCTCAGATTTTCGATGGAGGACTGCATTTTGCGCATGGCCGTGCCGATTTCCTTGCCCATTTCAGGCGTAACGGAAAAGGACTTTTCAGACAGTTTGGACAGGTTGTTGGCCACGTTGTTGAGGTCCTGCATGATGTCGGCCTGCCGGCGCGCCAGCTCGCGCAGTCCCGTTGAGTTGTGATCCATCATGCCGGTTTTGTCTTTGAGCTGTTCCTGGCGCTGCGAGAGGTCGAGCATATCGCTGATGGACTTGCGCATCTGGCGCACCGCCTCCTGTTTGGCGTTTTTCTCCATCTGCTCTTTGAGTTCCTGCATGCGTTCGGCAAACTGCTCCAGGTTCTGCTGGGCCTGCTGCTGATTCTGCTGAGCCTGCTGCTGATCGCCCTGGCGCATCTGTTCGCCGGCCTGCTGCATGGCCATCTCGGTCATTTCTTTCTGCAGGTCTTCAATGGCTTTCTGCATCTCGTACATCGGCACGTCGTCGCCGATATCGGTCATCAGTTCTTCGAGGTCCATCAGTTCCTCACTTAGCTGATCGAGTTCTTTCTGCAGTTGTTCCTGTTTTTTGGCCAGCTCGTTCATGCGCTGCTGGTCGTTGGAGTTGGAGTTCTGCAGCTCTTTCTGCAGCTCGGCCTGTTTGTCGCGCAGTTCCTCGGCGCGCTTGGCCAGCTCGTCGGTTTTCTGCTCGGCCTGGACGCGCTGCAAGACCTTCATGGTGCGCTCGATGCCTTTGCGGAATTGCTCTTCGTTGAACTCGAAGTTCTCCATGGCTTTGCGCATCTGGTCGGGCGACATCTGTTCCATGGCTTCGTTCATGCGTTCCATGGCGCGCTGCAGTTGCTCGGACTTGACTTCTTTGAGCAGGCTCTGCAACTCCTGGTATTTCTCCAGTGTTTCGGGCGAAATGGCCTGGTTCTGGTCGAGCTGCTGCGTCATCTGTTCGAGGTTTTCACGCACCTCGTCGACGCGTTTGTTGAACTCGTCCTGTTTGGCGAGCAACTCTTCGACTTTTTTCTGCTGTTGCCAGTCGACCTTGTCGTTTTTGTCCTGTTTGAGCAACTCGCGATTGACTTCTTCCATGTCGCGTTTGAGCTCTTCGGCATCCTTGAGGATGTTTTCGAGTTCTTTGGCGGCCAGATCCTGCACCTCGTCGGCTTCGTCGAAGATTTCATCGAGCGAAGGCAGGCGCACCGTCAACACGCTGGTTTTGGCCGATTTCGGTCCCGTAATGACGTCGTTGTCGAACACTTCCAGATAAAACTGATAGCGGTCGGCCGGCGAAATGCCGATGTCGTTCAGGTTCCAGACATAGGGCACTTCAATGGCGCGCTCGTAGCGCGGCACCGCGATGCTGATCGAGGTGTATTCTTCCTCGGGAGCGGCGTATTCGGATTCGACCAGTCGGTAGTTCAATTTGAGCGTGCGGAAGCCATAGTCGTCCGTCGCCACCACCTTGATCGGCAGAATCGCATTTTCATTTAACTGTACGTCGACCGTCGGCTCCACGAGCGAAATCGTCGGGTAGGCGTCGTTGAGCGGCACGATCGAGTAGCGGATCGGCTCGGGATTTTTCTCGCCGTCCTTGTCCACGACATGGATTTCGTATTCACCGTATTTCTCGACTGTGAAGTCACCGGCGGCGCGGCGGCCGTCGATCTGCATGTCGATCACAACAGTGTCCGGTCCGATGACTTCTGCGGACGCGACTTCTCCTTCTTCCGCGGAGGCGAGCACCGCAGTTTCGTCGCGGCGATCCAGACGCACGATCGTTGCGGCGCTGAGATCTTTGTTGGCGAGCACTTCCAGCTCCACGCGCGAACCGCGCAGCGAGATGATGTCGGCCGAATTGGCGTCAAAGGAGCGCGCTGCGAGACGCGTATACGCCGGCGGCGTCACCGTGCCGCTCAGCGAGCGAATGTCGGGGCGGTCGAGTACGCGAATCTGGCCGGAGCCGGTAGCGACGGCTTCGCCGTACCAGGGCGCTTCGGCGTAAAATTCCACGCCGCGTTTGATAGCCGGAATCTCAAAGCGGTATTCGCCGAGCGAGTCCGGACGCAGTGTGTACGAGTCGAAATCTTCCTGGCGATCTTCGCGCAGCATCAGCGTCACCTGGTCCGGCGGCGTCTGTCCCTGTGCGCGTACGACAATCGCCACGTCCGCGCCGCGCAGCACGCGCGCGTCCTGCGGTTCGATTTCGAGGCTGAAAGGCGCCGGCGGAATGAATGCTTTATTGAAGTTGGCCAGACGGTTGAAAGCCTGGCCGGTGTCGGAGAACGCGGTGAACATCAGCAGCGTGGCGGCCGCGGCGAGACCGAAGTACATCAGCGCGCGTTTGGGATCGGCGCGGTCGATGATGACGTCAAAATCCAGCGTCCGGGACTCGCGCCCCACTTCGCTGAATCGCGCCAGCGCCAGTTCGCGCGACACGCCCGCCGGAGCATCCGACATGCGAAACAGCTGCATCGCATTGGAGAGTTTGTCTTTCAGTTGCGGGTAGTGGCGGCCGACGCGCAGAGCGAGCTGCTCCACATTGTCAGCCGCGCCGATGCCCAGCACAGTCAGGATGTCGCGCCCGGCGAAGATTGCCAGCGCGCCGAGACTGACGCCCAGCCACGCGGCGGCCAGCGCCGTGCGTACACTCACCGAAAAGAAGCCGAAAGTCTCGGCGACGACCAGAAAAGTCAAAAAGCCCACCGAAACGGCGAAGCTCTTCAGCAAGCCGGAGGTGAGGCGCATGCCTTTTTCTTTGCGGCGGGTAGCCGTCAATTTATCGTGCAGAGACTGGAAGAGCGTCTGGAAGTTGGATTGATCGCTGCTCATGATTTTCACACAGAAGTTGGAAGTCGTTGATACGTTTGTGTTTGCGTCCCGTCGAACGCGGTGAGCGGCAGTGTATGCGTCGTGTGTCACGCGGGAAAGGTTCGGATTTCCGGGCCGCGCGCCGACGTCAGTGCGTCAACGCCCAGACCACGATGTTTGTTCCGAATTTGAGCGCTTCCTCGCGCTTGGCAGGTGTATTGTCGTGTACCTCGGTATCGGCCCAGCCGTCGCTGGGATTGGTCTCAACCGTGTAGTACACGCACAGGCGGCCGTCGTGAAACAGACCAAATGCCCGTGCCGGTTTGTTGTCGTGTTCGTGCGTTTTTGGCGGCCCCTGGGGAAAGTCGTAAAAAACCGAATAAATTCCATGCGAAAAGGGCAGCTCGGCAAAATCCTGATCGCCGAAGACGCGCCGCATTTCCCGCCTTATGGACTTGTCCAGGCCGTAATCGTCGTCGATGTACAAAAATCCGCCGTTCTGCAGATAGGCCCGCAGGCGGCGCACTTCCGCATCGGTAAAAGCCACGTTGCCGTGCCCGGTCAGGAAAAGCATGGGATACAGAAAGATGTTGTCGGAACCGAGGTCGACGAATTCGAACTCCGGTTTGACGTCGATGTTGGTGTTGTCGCTGATGAACTTGAGGAGGTTGATTTCCGACGAGGGGTCGTTGTACCAGTCGCCGCCGCCGGAATATTTGAGGCGCCCGATTTTGAGCGGGCTTTCCTGGGCGTCCTGCGCGTTGAGGGGCGCAAGCGCCGCGGCAAAGGTCAGCGCCAGCGCAACCGCCGCGCACGCGTACATCTTCCTGATCTTATGCTGCATGTCCTTCCCTGCTGCAAATGCCCTGCTGTAAGTTTGTTTGCGGTCCCGTCGGACCGTCGTTATGGTTGTTTGTTGCAAGCGCCGAGTATTCTACTGTACCACGAACGGACGCGCGATTGCGTGTGCCGCCGCTGCGGCTGTTTGTGAGTTCGACGGCGCACAATCAATATTGAATCTGCGCACGGTTGCTCAGCGCGGTTCAACGGGCGGAATCGTCGGCTGAGCGGGCGCGGGGTCGGGATCGACCGGCGGAACGGTCGGCACTGCCGGTTCAACGACCGGCTCGCTCGGCGGAACGGTCGGTATCGACGGTTTAACGACCGGTTCGCTCGGCGGAACGGCGGGCACTGTCGGTTCAACGACCGGTTCGCTCGGCGGAACGGAGGGCTGCGCGGGATCCTTTTGCGGTTCTACCGGCGGCACTGTCGGCAGCGGATTGGCCGCCCCCGGCTCGGCGACCGCGGGAGACACCTGCAACGGCGGCTCCTGACCGACTTCCGACAGAATTTCTTTGGCTTCCGCGACGACCTTTTGTACTTCGCCCGGCGGGGCAAACCGACAGAGAACCAACTTTTTGTCCTGGTCGCGGAACCAGGTGGTTCCCATCATGTCGATGTCGACAACGCTGACCGACAGCTCGGGGAATTTACGCGTGGTCTCCTCGATCTCGCGGCTCAGATCACCGCCTTTGAGCGTCGCCAGCACGCCGTCGGGGCGCAGCAGGGGCAGCGTCCAGGAAGCCAGCTGCACGAGCGGAGCCACGGCGCGGGCGGCCACCATGTCAAAGGTGCCGCGAAATTGTTTGTCATCCACCAGCGCCTCGGCGCGGATGGTCTTGGCGCCGATGTGACGCATGCCGGTGTGTTTGGCCAGCATGTCCGTCACTTTAACTTTTTTGGCGATCGAATCGACCAGCATGACGTAGAGGTCGGGCCGCGCAATTTTCATCGGGATACCGGGGAAACCGCCGCCGGTGCCGACGTCGATAACGCGCGCTTTGGGGCGCAGTTCGACGTATTTGAGGATGGTCAATGAATGCAGGATATGGCGTTCGTAAACGTGTTCCATGTCCTGACGCGAGATGAGGTTGACGCGTTTGTTCCACTTGATCAACTCGTCGTGGTAGCGCTCCATCGCCTGCATCTGTTCAGGTTCAAGCACAATGCCGTCGGTGGCACAGGTTGTCCAGAACGTGACTGCATCCATAGTCATTCCCCGCTAAACCGGCGCTGTACGCGCCTTTCCGAAAAAAGTGTCAATTTTCCGCTGCTGCTGAAAGTCCGGTTCCCGGCGCGGCCGGAGCGCCGCGGACGATATGCCGCACTTAGACGCCCGCCGCCCTTTTAACGTGCACCGCGTTTGTTAAACCGCTCGGTTTTTTCAATTTGGCGCGGGAAACACAGCGTCGCTTCCCGCCGCATCACTTTGGTTTAACCCGGACCGCAAGGAAAGCCCCATGAGATTTTTTTTGCTTGTCAGCGCGTTGTCAGCCTGGAGCCTTCTGGCGCTTCAGGCCTGCGGCGGCGGGCGGCCTTTTGTGGAGTACCGCGACCGCGCGCTGCAACCGGGCACGGATTTCGACTCGATCCAGACAGCCCACAGAGTTGACGATCGTTCGCCGCACACACACCGCGCGGGATTTCTCTGGCATCTCTACGCGGTCAACGCACCGATGGCCTGGCGCATCAGTCGCGGCGCGCCGGACGTGGTGGTTGCGGCGGTGGACATCTGGACGGACACGCTGGACGCGCATCCCGACCTGCATGCGACAAATGCGCCGGGCGGCGGCGGCAACCTGATTATCAGCAACGGCAGCGACGGATCGGTGGAATCGCTGCCGCTGCGCGGCGGGCACGGCCTGACGGTGATCGGCATGGCCGTGGCCGAAGGCGCGACGGCGACGGGCGACGAGCAGACGGACAACGGCCCGATGATCGGCATGAGTCCGGAGAGCCGCGGCCTGGCGCTGCGCTCGGAACACGACGTGCTGCGCGTCGACACGGACCTGACGCCCAACGGCCGGCGCAGCTTGCCGGCCGTCTGCAACGTGAGCCTGGTTGACTTCAGCCGCGAGAACTACCGGAACATCGTCGAGGCCGGCGTCGTGCTGGTTTCCGCCGCGGGCAACAGCCGCAAGTTGCCGCAGTTTGCCGAAGCGCGCGACACGACAGCCAACGGCGAACGCGTGCGCATTCACTACCCGCGCATCCTCTACCCGGCCGGTTTTGCTTTTGCGGATGCGGCCGCGCCGGACAATCCGCTGCTCGACGCCAAGGTGATTGCAGTGGGCGGCGTACGCGACGGCGACGTCACGTGCAGCGATTCGAGCATCTGCGGCGGCGATTTCCACGGCTGCCGCTACAACGACGGCTGGTCCTGGCGCGGCCCGTTGCAGTTTGTGGACAACTGGAATTTTTCGGTCGGCACGGACAAGTTCAACAGCGACCCCGACCCGGACGTGCGCATTCCGGCGCGCGAGCGGGCCTTTATCGATATCGTCGCGCCGTCCAACCCGCTGATGTCGCTGAGCGGCGACAGCGCGACCTACGGATTTTCTTCGGGCACCTCACAGGGAGCGCCGCTTGTGGCGGGCATCGCGGCCATGATGTTGAGCATCGACCGCACGCTGGGACTGCCCGGCACTTTCGACACTGCCGGCGTTTTTACGGGCGGCGCGGCGCTACAGCGGCGCGCCTACGACATCCTGACTTTTACCGCGGAGAAAATCGGCGACACCTGCAACATGTTTTACCGTTTCAGCCCGACCTACGGCTACTTTGCGCGCGACTACCGCAACCGCAAGGTCTTCATGGCGCTGGACAACATGGACGGCTCGCCGATTCAGTACAACTACCAAACGCACATCAACGACCCGCTGCGGCGGAGCTGGGCGCAGCGCACGGGCTTCGGCATGGTGGACGCCTACCGCGCAACGGCGCACGCCATTCCACTGAAAGCGCCGCCGGAATTTGAGCGGAGCGGCGCGCTGGATTTCAGCCGGGCGACGCAGAACCGCGACGGCAGAAAACTCATGCACATGGGCGCGTGGCGGCCGGCGGCGGGCGCGACAGGCTACGCGGCGGTTCTGGACTCGGGCGGCGTGAGCCTGCCAGGCGAGCAACACAACAATCAGGGGCTGACGACGCTGCCCGGCGGCGTCGAACTCGAGGTTGACGGCGACGACAAACTGCTCGCGATCGACGGCATCGTGCGCGCCGCCTCAAGCCGGACTAAACCAAAAATAACGAGCCGGAACGGCGCTGTAATCATGGCCGCCGGAATGATTGACAATGTTGCACTGGAAGGCAGGCTGACGATCGGAGATTTGATTGTCGCAACGGATGTTAACAATAATGAAACGTCGCTTGCTCTCAGCGGCGACTACAGCGAAATTTTCGGCGAGGTGGAGCTGCTGCCCGCGGCTGGTCTGTCAATTCTGGACGGCAGCACGACCATACATCCGGGCGCGCGGATCACGCTGCACGACAAAAGCGGCATTGTTGTTAAACAGGACGCACGACTGCGGATGTGTTACAGTTCACAGATTAAACAGACTTCGGCGGCCGATGCGCGCATCGTCGTTGAAGACGGCGCAGTGATAGAGTGCAACGGAATTGTCAACCTGCACACAACACTTGAGCTGCTGCCCGGAGCGGAACTGCGTTTAAGTTCAGGTGCAAAGGTAAGTTGCGACAGCGTCAGAATTCACTCCGGGGCGCGGGTGCTGCTGGCGGACAACTCACACTGGGCGCTGCGGCGCGGCGTGCACTGCGAAGGAGAAATTGTCAACCCGAGCGAATCGCCGGTCGGCAGGTCTGCAATAACCGGCAGTTTTCCCGAAATAGATATCGACATCGACCGCGTACGCTGCGAAGGTGTGACGGGCGCGGCGACCATCCACCTGGACGGAAGCACAGGGGCGGCGGAACTGAGGTTAAACAATGTGGACTTCGACGGCGTGTTCCTGAACTGCGGCGGCGCAGCCGGAATACAACTGTCGGGCGCGCATCTGGACGTGGCGCGTCCGTTTGCCGCGGGACGCCGGGCGATTATTCAATCAAGGAACGAGCCGGGCGAGCAGGCAACAATCACGCTGCGGGAAACGACATTCAGTCTGAGCGGCGAGGCGGACGAGGAAGATTTGTTGGACGCGGCGTTGTATATTCGCAACGGCGACAGCTACAAAGGCACAGCCGTGCGGACCGTCGGTCTGAAACACACGGTGCTGCGCCCCGGCGGTCACACCGGTACAAGCGAAGGCAACCGGGATTAAACAGAATATTTTTTCCAGGCGAACGACATCCGAACTCACAAGTCCAGCAATACAATGAGCACGCCCGTCTACGGCAATTTCCAGCCATTTTTCAGTGTGGTGATCTGCACGTTCAACCGCGCCGACCGCCTGCCTCAGGCCATTGAATCAGTTGTTAACCAGAAGGAAACGGATTGGGAGATTGTCGTCGTCGACGACGGCAGCAGCGACAACACGTTTGAGCTTGTTAAACACTACATCGGGATGGGCGTGCGGCTGCGCTACCTGTACCACAGCAATCGCGGCACGGCGCTCTCGCGCAACGCGGGCATCACGGCCGCGGCCGGGCTGTTTGTTACGTTCCTCGACTCGGACGACTACTATCGCAGGGACCACCTCTACGTGCGTCGCCAGATCCTGATTGAGAACCCGGAGATCGACCTGCTGCACGGCGGCGTGACGATCGTGGGCTCCGAGTTTGTCCCGGACAAAAACGACCCCGAGCGACTGATTTCGATCAAGTCATGCGTCGTTGGCGGCACCTTTGTGATGCGACGCGACAAGATGCTGGACCTGGACGGTTTTCCGCCGGTGCGTTTTGCGGACGACACACAGTTTTTTGAGCAGGCGATGCAGGCGGATCTGAGCGTGGCGCGCATCGATATTCCTTCTTATGTCTATGTTCGTACGTCGCCGGATTCGCTGTGCAACATTGTGGAGCGCGGCGGGCTTGCGGGGATTGAGGAGTATGTGCGTGGCGGCGGGGGGGCGGTTTGAGGTCCAGGTGCGCGGGGTGGCGGGCGGCGCAGACTAAAGTTTGACGGTTGTTATGCGCGTACATTTAAAGCAATTGCTTCGTGTCGCCTATCTAAAGACTCGAACGCAGCGCAATATCGCCCAAAACCGCGCTTCGCGCGTACGTCAATAGTACTTGAGTCAGAGGTTTAACTTGTGGTTCTACAAGTGAAATCAAGTGGGTGGGCTCCGCCGGGTCACCGCCGCCAGGTCGTACCCATTTTTTTCCGACACACAGCGCCCGCCCGCCGCGTCCACACGCAACGGTCCATTTCTCCTTAAAATCACGGTCACTTCAAATGCATCTGAACGTTAACACCCGCAAGCTGCTCACAGCCGCACGCACTCACAAGCGCAATCGTGTAAGCGGTCAGTTTTCGCCGCTGAACGCTCGCAAAATCGTGGATGAACGGATCGATAATCCTTTCGCAAACATTCGTACGGCCCCGGCGGTGACGCGGGGCTGCATCCGTAAGGACCGGCGGTGACCGGTCCGCATCATGTTATTCCGCAGTCGAAATAATCTCTTCCAGTACGACGGCCGTCCCGTTGGCGCTGACCATCATCATGTTGCCGCTGGAAGACGTTAAGGTGGCGTAGTCGAGGTCGAGTGAAACCACGGCAGTTGCGCCGTGATCCCGCGCTTCGGCTATCATCTCATCGATGGCAATCTGCTTGGCCTTGCGCAGCTCCTTTTCATATGCCGTCGATCTGCCGCCCACCACATCGCGCACACCCGCAAAAAAATCGCGGAAAATGTTTGCGCCGAGAATAGCCTCCCCCGTTACCAGCCCAATGTACCTGGTAATGCGGTAGCCTTCAATGTTTGGCGTTGTCACGATCAGCATGCTCGCCTCCACCTGCTGACTGGTTGGGTTAAATCCTCTCGATCATCGTCGAGTATTCTATCTTTCCCTTGACGGCCAATGCATGCACTTTTTCCGTCAACTCGTCGATTACTTCGTCTTCCCAGTCGTCCGACGCTTCGTACTCCGTCACGCTCTCATAGAGGTACACTTCCTGGAAGTGGCCCGATTTATGGCGAGCTTCGTACACATTGTAGTCCGCGCCCTGGCCTTTGACCCGCTTGCGCAGCCGCGACACGAGCTGAATATACTCCGTCCGAAATTCATCCGGAATGGAATAGGATATGGTAAACAATACGCGCGCCATGTGCCTGGCCTCCAAACGTTGCAATTCTCATGCAGTTCCAGCTGCAGTCCGCCACCAACTTACTAACGGACCGCCACCCCATCCCGATTATCTTGAAAAGCCCTTTAAAAGGCCCTCTTGTTTGTCACCTGGATGTAAATGTTCAGTATTCCAGCAGCTCGCGCAGCGCCTTCGTCACCACGTCGACGGACGGCAGCACGGCGCGTTCCAGCGTGGGAGCAAAGGGCGTCGGCGAGTCAAATGCCGCCACGCGACGTATCGGGGCGTCGAGAAACTCAAAACATTTGTCCGCCAGACGCGCGGCGATTTCGCCCGCGAATCCTCCTGTCAGCGTCGCTTCGTGCGCCACAAGTGCGCGACCCGTCTTGCGCACCGACGCCAGCACGGCCTCCTCATCGAAAGGCACCAAGGTGCGAATATCGATGATTTCGATGTCCGCGCCTTCTTCCTGCGCCAGTTTTTCGGCGGCCTCGCGCGCGGTAAAAACCATCGAACCGTAGGTAATCACGCTGGCGTCATTACCGCTGCGAACGGTGCGCGCTTCGCCGAGCGGCACCATGTACTCGCCCTCGGGCACGTCTTCCCTGATCTTGCGATACAGTCCCTTGTGTTCAAACATCACCACGGGGTTGTTGTCGCGAATCGCCGCGGTCGTCAAACCTTTGGCGTCGGCGGCGGACGAAGGACAGACCACCTTGATACCGGGCGTATGCGCAAACCAGGCTTCGGAATTGCGGCTGTGGAACGGACCGCCGCCCACGCCGCCGCCGGCCGGGCCGCGCACGAGCATCGGCACGGGAATCCCCCAGCGATAGGCCGTCGTTGCGGCCACATTCGCCAGCTGATTGAAGCCGTTGGTCACAAAATCCATGAACTGCATTTCCACGACCGGGCGCATGCCGTTCAGCGCCGCGCCGATGGCCGCGCCGATAATGGCGGTCTCCGATATCGGCGTGTTGATAACGCGCCGTTTGCCGAAGTCCTCCACAAAACCTTTGGTAATCCGGAACGCGCCGCCAAATCCCGCCACGTCCTCACCGAGAATAAAGACGCTTTCGTCCCTGTGCATCTCGGTGCGCAGCGCATCGGAAATTGCCTCCAGATAAGTCATTGTCGGCATGTGTACCCGGCTCTCCCGCTTCGATCGCGCAGCGCGGCGCGAACAAACTCATCAATCCATGAAAATATTCTTGAAGCCCTCTTCCGCATCGGGGAACGGCAATTCAACTACTTCGTCAATCACCGCGTTCATCTGGCTGCTGATTTCCTTGCGGCGCGCAGCAATCTCATCGGCTGTCATGATTTTGCGCTCAAGCACCAGCTTCTCGTAGCGATCCACCGGATCGCGCCGCCCCCAGTACTCGATGACTTCGCGCGGTACGTAGGAAAAATCATCGTGCTCGGCGTGGCCGCGCATGCGCATGCTCACCGTTTCAATCAGCGCCGGTCCACCGCCGCCGCGGGCATTGCGGATCGCTTCAAAACAGGCGTCGTAGACCGCTTCGGGGTTGGTCCCGTCCACCGTCACTCCGTGACAACCATAACCAAGCGCTCTGTCGGAAAGCCGCTCGCAGGCAAAGCTCTCGCTGTTGGGCGTGGAATAGGCGTACTGGTTGTTCTCAATGATGACAATCAGCGGCAGGTTTTGTACGGCCGCCAGATTCATCGCCTCGTGGAAATCACCTATCTGCGAGCCGCCGTCGCCGATATAGGTCATGGCGACGCAGTCTTCGCCTTTCAGTCTGGAAGCCATGAGAAAACCTGCGGCGACGGGAATCATCGCGCCCAGGTGTGAAATGTTGCCGTAAATGCGTTTGTCTGGGTCGGCATAGTGGCCGGTGCCGTCCGTGCCGCGCATCATGCTGCCCTTGCGGGCCAGGTGATTGAGCATCAGTGCGTGCAACGACTGCCCGCGCACAAAGTGCGCTCCGATGTCGCGGTGCATGGGAAACAGGACGTCCTGCTCCTGCAGCGCATATGCCGTGGCAACGGCGGTGGCTTCATTGCCCATTTGCGAGTACACGCCGCCAAATGCGCGGCCCTGTCGGTAGAGGCGCAGCATGGCCAGGTCAAATTCGCGGGTTTGAAGCATGAAGTCGAAAACGCGGCGGCGGTCGTCGTCGTCCAGGTGGGCGCCCGCTTCAATCGGCGGCACGATGTCCGTTTCAGCCCTGGAATCGATACTGTTCTCAATGTCTTGCGAAGTCGCAGTAGTCTGTTGACTTGAACTCATGATTGTCGTCTGAACGCTGTTGTGCACACACGTGCCTGATTCACGCTAGGTTGCCCGTGTGCGCTTACGCAAGCCGCCAAATTACCACTGTCCGCCATGATGTGCAAGATCAATTAATACACATGCGGGTCGCGGCCCCGCCGCAGCGCCGGAACGATTGACCGGATTTGATTATATTGCGCGATTAGACCTCCGCGCAAGCGCTCCGAGCGCGCCGCAGAGCTACGAGCAGCAGCATTGGGACCACGGTCCGCAGAAAGAGAGCCCCTTTAATGTCCTGGTCGCAGATTATCGGTCAGCAGCGCATCAAGTCCGTCCTGCAGCGCGTCATCACCGACGGGCGCATTGCACATGCCTACATGTTCTGGGGACCGCAGGGCATCGGCAAGGATGCACTGGCTCTCGAATTTGCCAAAGCCGTCAATTGTCCAAATTCCATCAAAATGGACGGCGAATACATCGCCTGCGACGAATGCGACAGCTGCCGGCGCGCCAGATCGCTGCAGCATCCCAATATCAAATTCATTACGGCACTGCCGGCCGGCAAAGGCGAAGATCGCAAGTCGCGCTCTCCGCTCGCCAAACTGAGCGATGAACAGTTAAAACAGGTCCAGGATCAGCTGGCGCAAAAAGCGGCCAATCCCTACCACCGCATCGCCATTCCAAATGCCAATGCAATTCGCATCGCGGCCATTCGCGAGATTAAACAAGGCGTCGCACTCAGCGGCACGGGCAAAGGGCGGCGTTTCTACATCGTTTCCAATGCCGAAAATATGAATCAGGAAGCCGCCAACGCCTTCCTGAAAACGCTTGAAGAGCCCTCCCCCGACGTAACAATCGTGTTAACTACTTCGCGGCGCGATCAGATGCTGCAAACGATCCGTTCGCGCTGCCAGGACGTGCGCTGCGCCGTCCTCAGTGACGACGAGATTGCGGATGCGCTGCGCGACAACACGACGGAAACCATTTCCGACGAAAATGCCCGTCTGATTGCGCGACTGGCCAACGGCAGTTACACGCGGGCGCTCAGCCTGACGGGCGACGACTTCAGTGAAATCAGGGGTGAAGTGGTGGACTTTTTCCGCGCCATGTTAAAGCGGCGCAACTACGTTCTCGATCTCTACGCCCAGATAGAACACATCGCGGGCGACAAGGACCGCAAACGCGTGGAACAAATGTTAACATTGCTGCTGCTCTGGCTGCGGGATGCCTTTGCGCTCTCCGCCAGCGGCAATACGGACGCCGTGGTCAACATCGACCAGGTGGCGCCGATGCAACGCTTTGTCGAAAATTTCCCCGGCGCCGATCTCCTGGCCGCCAGCATGAAAGTTGAGGAAGCCCTGCGCTACCTTAAACAAAACGTGCAGATACATCTTACGCTTACGCGCCTGGCGCTGGAGATGCGCAGCATCTTCATCCGCAAGGTTTCGCGCGCGGCTTAACATTCCAGTGCAGAAAAGACGGTAGATATATGGGTGACCAATCCGGTTCAATCGTAACGCTTTCTCATATTGATCTCGGCAAGATTGACGACCTGCCCGATGCGGCCAGCGTGCACGTGGCCAAAACAATCCGAAATCGCAAATCCAACTGCGACGCCTCCTGCGGCAAGGACGACGGCGGTTGTGAGAATTGCGGCAGTAAATCGGAAGCCGCCGCTTCTTCCGCTCAGGATGGCGCGGCGAGCGAAAGCGCCGAAGTCAACGGCAAAAGCGCCGCCAAAACGGCGATTAAACAGAAAGACTCGGACTCCCCCGCCGACCCGCACTCGCCTGCCGACGAAGGCGACAAAGGCAAGAGTTATTCGCACATTATTGAAGTCGAGTTCAAGAGCCGACGCAAACTTCTGTATCGCAACGAAAAACACCTGGAGCTCGCACTGGGCGACCTGGTTATCGTTGAGGCGGAGCGCGGTCTGGACGCCGGGCGCGTCTCGGCCATGGGACGCATCGCCAATGAAAAAATGCACATCATTTACAAGGGAGAGGAACCGCTCTTCCAGGTGGTGCGCAAGGCCAACAAAAAAGACCAGGAGCGCTACGATCAGAACAAGGCCAGCGAAAAAGAGGCCTTTTCCGTGTTTAAGGAACGCATTAAACACTTTGCGCTGGATATGAAAGGCGTCGACGCGGAGTGGCAATTCGACCACCACCGCCTGACCTTGTTTTTCACCGCACCGCGACAGGTGGATTTTCGTTCGCTGGTGCGCGATCTTGCGGCAATCTTCACGACGCGGATCGAGCTGCGCCAGATCAGTCCGCGCGACGAAGCCAAGCGCGTCGGCGGCGTAGGAATTTGCGGGCGTGAACTGTGCTGCAGTACCTTTCTCAATCGCTTTGAGTACATCACGCTGGATCATGCGCGCGAGCAGCAGCTGGCACAGAACCCCACCAAGCTGAGCGGACTGTGCGGGCGGCTCAAGTGCTGTCTTTTGTATGAAATCGACTACTACACTTCGGCGCTGAAAAACTATCCGCCGTTAAACTCGACCATTGTAACGGCCGACGGCGCCGGCAAGATGTTCAAGATTGACATTTTCCGCGATGAAGTGCATTTGTACTACGGAAAATCGGGCAACTACGGCACGGTGACACTGAGTGACTTAAACAAGCTGCGTCGCGACGGCAAGGTGCTGGCTCCCGGCGAAGTGTACGTCGAGCCGCCTGAAGAGCCGAAGGAACACAACCTGGATAAAATGGACGCCTCGAATCGCGGCAAAGGCGGGGGCCGGCGCGGCGGACGTGGAGAGCGCAAACCGCGCAGAGGAAAACCCGACGACAGACGCGAACGACCCGCCAGGCCTCAGGCCAAAGATTCGGCCCCGGAATCGCGTCAGGCGGATCCCACGGGTGCGGAAAACGAGGACAATGCGGAAAATCGCGAGAAACGCGGCGATCGCCCACGGCGGCGCAGACGCGGCGGCCGCGGACGCGGCAGTAAAACCGAAGGCGGTGAAAAACCCGAGGGCGGCGTCGGTACTGCCGGCGACGAACAGAGCGGCGAGACCCGGCAAGTTAAACAGGACAGCGCAACACCCGGCGACAGACCGGCCGGCGACGAACACAAGGACGACGGCGACAAAAAAGGCCGCGGCCGCGGCGCACGTCGTTCCGACCGACGCAATCGCGACAGGAATCGCCCGGACGACAAAACCAACAATCAGGGCCGCTCTTCGCCTGAAAACAAACGCGACGCCGGCAACTCCGAGGGCGGTAGTGCACGTGATTCCGGCAGTAAACCAGATGGCGGCAAGACTCCGCCGCCCGGGCCAAACAAAGAAAATTCATAGAGAAAACCAGGTCGGATTCGGCAGCCCTTAAACAGATCCGAACGCAGCGCCAGGCAGGTTAAACGCATGTCAGAACAATCGCCTCATTACCTCGTGTTTGCGCGATTTCCGGAGATCAACAAGGTCAAATCCAGGTTGGCGGACGAGGTTGGACCGGAACAGGCTCTCGCCCTTTACCGGGCGATGCTGCTGGACATTGTCGAACGGCTGTTAAATAGACGGGCATTGACCGTGTTTGTGCACCCGGCGGAAAAGCTGGATGAACTGAAACTGTTCATTCAATCGGAGCTTGGCGAACACGACAACTTAACATTCGGCATTCAGCAAGGCGACAATCTTGGCGACAAAATGTTAAATGCTTTCCGCCTGCATGCATCGAGTGTGGGAAGCCCGGCGATAATTATCGGCACGGATTCGCCCACCCTGCCGGATGCATTTCTGGAAATGGCGGAAGAAGAGCTGGCCGGCAACCGGGCGGTAATCGGCGGGTGTGAGGACGGCGGTTTTTACCTGATGGGCCTGCACGCGGCGGTCGAAGCGGCATTCTTCGGCGCGGACTACAGCCATTCCGACGTGTATACCAACACTCTGGCGGCGCTGGAGGAAGAGTTGGACAAGGTTGCCGAGGTTCCGCTGTGGTACGATGTGGACTACCTGAGCGATCTGCACCGGATGTACGCGGACCTCAACACGGACACAAGCGGCAGCTACACGCCAAAACGCACACAATCGTTGTTGAACGAACTGTTTGATCCTTCAAATGCGCATGGAGTCAATACGAGTGAAACACGAACAACGCGATGTTGACGAGCGCGAGCTGCGCGGCGATTCTTCGGACGACGAGACAGCCAAAAAGGGCGGTATTCGCAGCGCATCAATCATCTGTCTGGTGGCCGGAGTAGCGCTCCTCCCATTCGCCCGCATGCTGCCCATGATGCTTGTGTCCACCGGTTTGCTGTCGACCGGAATAATCGGTCTGATATTCGGGCCGCGCCTGCTGCCCAACAGCCGCAGCATCATCCTGAAGCGCGAGAACCACGTGCTGGCGATAGCCGCCAAACACCAGGGCATTCTGACGCCGACGCGGCTGGCGCTGGAAGCACGCATGACGATCGACGAGGCGAGGCGCGAATTGAACAAACTGGTTAAAGCCGGCGCCTGCCGCACCAATGTCATTGAAGAAGACGGTCGCATCGAGTACGAATTCCCCGACTTCAGGGAGCGCCGCAAAGCCGACTAAATCCGGGCCGGGCATGCGATTTTTTGGCGTTCAGGTGTTTTTTGGCGTTCAGGTGTTTTTGGGCGTTCAGGTGTTTTTGGGCGTTCAGGTGTTTTTGGGCGTTCAGGTGTTTTTGGGCGCAGTTTGGGGAGATCAAGGGGCCCGCCTGCCCCATCGCCCGCCCCGCCGCCACCGCGAGTTTCCACCACGTCCAGACGCACTCCTCCCTCCCTGCAACCAGTGCAGTTTTTTTTGAGGCAAACGTCAGTCCGGCATAGCACGGCGCGTTGCATGCGGCGCTCCGTGACATGTGCCAGTCTACGTCGAAACCACAAACGATCCTCGTATAAAAAACTGAACGACGCTCAGAACGTGGTTGAACGGGCATTTATTCCTGCTGAACGGTTTGATTCACTTCCAACAAGACAAAATGACAGCCTCAAAAGACGGACTCAGTGGTTTCGCCCAAGCGTTTGCAGGATTAATTCGCCGATATTTCCAACACGTCCAACAGCTTCTGACCGTTCAATCCGCTTTACCCAACGGTTAAACAGTTCCATCGCCCGCTTAACTTTTTACGCTTGATTCCTCCGCAAACCAGACTCAACTTGCCTGAAATCATTTTTTTCACTGGCGGAACAAGGATCATCATGTTAATCGGGAAAAGTACAGGTATGTGCGCCGTTGTCGCGGCAGTCAATTTCATCACACTGCTCCTGATGTGCAACGGCGCAATGGCACAAAACATCGTAATAAACGAGTTGTTTGCACGCGCCGACGACACAACTCCGGAGTGGATCGAACTATTTAACACAGAAAAGCGCGCCCGCAATCTGACCGGTTTGCTTGTTGCCGACAATAGTTCAAAGAAGGGAATCCCCGATTTTCGAATAGATGCCGAATCGTACATCGTATTGTGCGTTGACAGCAGCTTGATGCGTCTGCGCTACGACCTGCCGGAACACATTGACTTGCTTGAGGTTAAGCTGCCCTCTTTAAACAACGGCGGCGATGAGTTGCGACTGTTTAACAGCAAAGGCGAGCGCCTTGACTCGGTTTCTTATACAAGCACCCAGGTTCTGGCAGCGGTCTCGCTGGAACGCAGGGAAGCGGGGCTGGATGGATTTTCGACCGACAATTGGGCATTTTCCGTCCATCCTGACGGCGCAACACCCGG
This sequence comes from bacterium, assembly GCA_030430495.1. GTDB lineage: Bacteria > Bacteroidota > Ignavibacteria > Kapaibacteriales > UBA7675 > JAUIKM01. The sequence goes on from JAUIKM010000020.1 coordinate 56,944, forward strand.
ACGACGGAACAGCACAACTCCCGTGGACATTGATCTTGTCTGCTCGTCCGTAGTTTCACAGGAGAAACACGTGGTCCTGAAGTGTTTGAATGCCGGTAAAACGGATCTTGAGAATATTTCTGTCAGGGTGGACATACAGAATGATGGCCGCACGGCATTCACAGCGGACAGCAGTCTGACTTTACTGGCGGCTTCCGATTCAGCCAGATTTGTTTTCAACCATTCACTGAGTACATCCGGTTGGTACAGCTGCGTTGCTACCGCAAGCGCGGAAGGAGACGAGAGGCCCGGAAACGACAGCATCACCTCGACGTTGTACATGGATGCGGGCAGGGACAACATTCTTATCTCGGAGATCATGTTTCGTCCGCTGCCGGGGCAGGCCGAATACGTTGAACTGCACAATGCGGGCAATGACTCAACAGATATTCGATCCTGGAGGCTGATCCATTCGGCCAAAGGCGGAGTTGCCGACAGTCTGGTTTTCGCAATTCCATCCTACTGCGAACAAGGCGTTTGCATTGCCCCGGAGGGAGTCCTGGCGGTTTGCTGGAACACGGCGCTTTTTGCACAATTTCCCGGCCTGAACGAATGCCGGAATGCGCTGTTTGTCGATCAGGCATTTAATCTCCGATCCGGCGGAGGGACGTTGATGCTGGCAAATCCCAATGGGCGGATTGTCGACTCCCTGTGTTTTAGTCCCAATCTGCACCTGGTTCCTCTCAGCGCGCAGCAGGGACGCAGCCTGGAACGCGACATCAGATCCGGAACGCCGCAATTCGAGCGCGACTGGACAACCAGCGCAGATGAACGCGGCGGCAGTGCGGGAGAATCGAATCGCACATCGGACATACCGGCGAGGGCGTCGATTGAAATACAACCGAATCCACTGTTGCTGGGCGAATCTCCGGCGATAACACACATCAGCTATCGGGTGCCATTCAGTCATTCTTTTGTCCGCGTTCAAATCTTTGACAGCGAAGGCAGACAGGTGGCCACGTTGTTGGATGCGCAATTCAGTGCGGCGCATGGCAGCGCGGAATGGGATGGTCGCGATGATCGCGGTGCTCAGGTCAATCCCGGAGTATATATCGTCCAGGTTGAAGCTGCCGCGTACACTGCCGGCGAGGTACACTGTGAGGCAGACCTGTTGCTCGTCGGAAGGTGAATCTTGTCAGACAACCTTGAACTGCCGGGCAATGGAATATTGATTTCAGGTGATTCCCGGCGGCGCCAGACTTGAAATGTTTGACGCCAGGGCATTCACGCGGCGGCGCTACGTGCGGCGTGAGTTGATTTCGACGCTGGTTCAGCGGCCGTTGAATGCCCTTTTTGAGTATTTTTGCACACTCCAGTGCATGGTCCTCGGCAAAGAAATGTTCACACTTCGTCACGGTGCTTATGTCCAGCGCAAGTGCAATGCCTCGCAAGTCCAAGAATAAATCGAAAAACAAGGAACGCTCTCTCGTTCAGGAGCGCGATCTGCACGATCCGGATCTTTACTTCAACCGCGAATTGAGCTGGATTGAGTTCAACCGGCGTGTGCTGGAAGAAGCAGAGGACAGCAACCATCCTTTGCTGGAGCGCCTGAAATTCATTTCGATTTTCACCTCCAACCTCGACGAATTTTTCATGATCCGCGTTGCGGGTCTGAAAGAGCAACACTCCGCCAGTGTTGTCAATCTCTCGCCCGACGGGATGTCGGCTCAGGAGCAATTGGACGAAATCCGCGAGCGTCTGGCGCCCTTGATTGAACGGCAGTTCAACGTTCTGCACAGCGACATCATGCCGCAGCTGGCAAATCACAATCTGATTATACACCCCTACTCGACGCTGCCGAATCGCGATCGCCTGCACCTGAGAGAGTACTTTACACGCAATCTGCTGCCGTTGTTGACGCCCCTGGCCGTTGATCCGGCCCACCCGTTTCCGCACGTTTTGAATCGCTGGCTGAATGTTCTGTTTGTCATCGCTTCTCCGGGCGAACATACGACCGACCAGCATCGTTATGCCGTGTTGCAGTTGCCGCCGGGTCTCTCGCGCTTCATCCCGCTGGAACGGCGCCATGGACATCACTTTGTCATGATGGGTGAGATCATTCAGGCCAACGCCGATTTACTGTTCCCTGGTTTTACGATTGAAGAGTCGTATACCTTCCGCGTCATTCGCGATGCCGATATTGAGATTGCCGAGGACGAAGCCAGCGACCTGCTGACAGAGATGGAAGAACAGGTGCGCAACCGGCGATGGGGTTCTCCGGTGATGTTGGAAACCGAGGAAGGTTTGCCCGCCCACCTTACCTCTATGTTGCGGGAAATTCTCGATCTGGAAGACAAAGACATTTACAAAGTCAAAGGTCCGCTCAACCTGTCCGACTTCATGGCGCTGACGGACGTCAACCTTCGTTCGCTCAAATTCCGACCGTTTGCGACGCGTCCGCTGCAAGACTTTAATACCGAAGGAACTTCGGTCTTCACGGCAATCCGACGCCAGGACCTCATGGTTCATCACCCCTTTGACTCGTTCTCGCAGAACGTCGTCAAATTCCTGGACGCCGCGGCAGCCGATCCCAAGGTAATGGCAATCAAATTAACTCTTTACCGAACCGGCGGCGACTCACCGATTATCGAAGCACTTAAACGCGCTGCTGAAAACGGCAAACAGGTTATTGCTTTTGTGGAGTTGAAAGCCCGTTTTGACGAACAAAACAACATTATCTGGGCGCGAGCGCTCGAACAGGCGGGCGTGCATGTTGTCTATGGAATTATCGGGCTGAAGACACACTGCAAAATTGCCATGGTAGTGCGACGCGACGACGACCGCATACGCACGTACCTGCATCTTTCGACCGGCAACTACAATCAAAAAACGGCACGCCTGTACACCGACATCGGATACTTCAGCGCCCGCGAAGACTTTGAGGAAGATGCGATCAATCTGTTTAACCTGTTGACCGGGTATTCTGAAAACAAAAAATGGCGCAGGCTTGCGGTGGCGCCGATCAACCTGAGTCTACGCGTCATTGAGATGATTGACCGCGAGGTAAAACTCCATTCGAGTGAATCTCCTGGTGAGATATTGATCAAGATCAACTCGCTCGTCGACGACAAAATCATTCGCGCTTTGTACCGCGCCTCGCAGGCCGGCGTCAAGATTCGACTGGTGGTTCGCGGCATCTGTTGCCTGAAACCCGGCATTCCCGGGATAAGTGAAAACATCGAAGTTCGCAGTGTTTTGGGTCGTTTTCTTGAACACACGCGCATCCTGTGTTTCCGCAACGGCGGCGATGAAGAGTATTATCTGACGAGCGCCGATCTTATGCCGCGCAACCTCTACAGACGCGTTGAAATAATGTTTCCGGTGCTCGAAGACAAGCGCAAGGCCGAATTGCGCGACATCCTGGAAGTATACTGGGAAGACAATGTCAAGTCGCGTCGCCTTCTTGCGGACGGCACGTATGAACATGTTGAAGCGGCCGAAGGAGAAAAACCTCTTTCCGCCCAGCAACATTTTCTCAATCAGCTGCGTCGCACGATGCAGCGCAGCAGTCGCGCCAAACGTTTACTGTCGAATTGATTACACGTTCAGCCCATCCGGGCTTTGGGTCCTGTTTTGCCGATGAATATTCCGTTTTGGGTTGCCAGGCGCTACGTCTTCGCCCGGCACTCGTTTAATTTCATTACGATCATTACAACGATTTCAATCGTTGGCATTGCAATCGGTGTCGCCGCTCTTATCAGCGTCACATCGATTTTCAATGGATTCCGCATGTTGGCCGAGACGCTGCTGATCGGTTTTGACCCGCATGTTCGGGTCTCCGCGGCGGAGGGCGCCTGGATTGAGAGCGCCGACTCGCTCGCCGCGGAATTGGAGTCGATGGAATACGTCAAGGCTGTTTCGCCTGTCATTTCGGGCAAGGTCGTGGCTTCGGTCGGAAAAACCATCCACGTGTTTCAACTTCACGGCGTCGACTCGGCCGGTTTCATGGCCGTTTCCGGGTTGCGCCGCAATATGGTTGGCGGCGCCTTTCAGTTAAGTCCGCAGGACGGTCGCCCACAGGTGATTCTCGGCATTGCACTTGCCGACAAAATCGGCTCTTTTGTCGATGACTCACTCATGTTGCTTTCACCGGCAGCTCTTGAACAGACCGTCATTTACTCGGCCTTGCCCGCTGCACAGCAGGCGCGGGTAAGCGGTATTTTTCAGTTGAATCACAAGGAATACGACGCGTTTCACGGTTACACTTCACAGTCCACTGCGCGCAATCTGTTCAAGGCGCCGGCGGGTGCGGCAATGTATCTGGACATCAGATCACAGGATGTTAAACACAGCGACGAAATTGCGGCCGCACTGCGCGCCAAACTGGGAGATAACTACCACGTTGAGACGTGGTACGACCTGCACCGCGAGTTGTACAACGTCATGCGTTTTGAGCGTATGGCGGCTTTCACGGTCCTGACCATTATCATTCTGATTGCCGTGTTTAACGTCTTCGCCTCTCTCACGATGACGGTCAAAGAAAAACACGCAGAAATCGGCATTCTGAAAGCGCTGGGCGCAACGCCAAAAATGATTATTCAGATTTTCATCAACGAGAGCATTGTAATCGGCGGAATCGGCACTCTCGGCGGAGCGTTGTTGGGCCTTGGCCTGTGTCTGGGCCAGCAGGAATTCGGCTGGTTTGCGCTGGACACAAGCAAGTATATCGTGCCGGCAATTCCGGTTGAAATCCACTCATTTGACGTCATATTCACCATAGTCCTTGCGCTGGGACTGACTTTGTTGGCGGGTTGGTATCCAGCGCGCAGTGCGGCCCAGGTGCGTACCGCGCGTGCTTTGATGATTGAGCAGGCGTTGCAGTAGTCTCAAATACCGGACGGAGTTACAAGCGCCGTTCCCGGCCTGGACTGCGGCTGCTCGTGATTCGACTACGACTTTTGCACTTCGTGATTTTCGCATTGGAAGTTTTACTCAGACTGCGTTTTCTGCTGAATAATTCAGGTGACAGTCGCTTTCGGAGGTGTTGAACTTCCGTGGATTGATTGCGGCGTAAGTTGATCTTCGATCTGAGTTGATTGTGCACTGATTGATTGTGGCGGTGAGTGATCTTCGATCTGACTTGTAATTGGACAAACAAACATTGGCACTTGACTGTTTGAGCCGCTGATTGATTGTGGCGGTGAGTGATCTTCGATCTGACTTGTAATTGGACAAACAAACATTGGCACTTGACTGTTTGAGTCGCTGATTGTTTGTGGCGGTGAGTGATCTTCGATCTGACTTGTAATTGGACAAACAAACATTGGCCCTTGACTGTTTGAGCCGCTGATTGTTTGTGGTTTTGTTAACAGCTCCGTTTTCAGTTCTGCAAACAGGATTGGATGTGAGTTGTTGTTGAGTTCAGGCCGTACTTCCCCCTAGATCAGGGGACCACCCCGCCGCCGCCACGGTCGAGTTCCTCCACGTTCAAACACACTCCTCCCACCCTGCTTGTGTGCAGTTTTTTTGAGTGATTCGGTCGCGGATTCCCCGTGCCGCATGCTGCACAGGTCTCATCACAAGCTTACGCGATTACGAGTTCTCTTCCCAATGTAAAACACTGAACGTAGGTCGAAACGTGGTCCAACGGTCGTGGTTTGCCGCTGAACGGTTGAGTACTTACGGTGAAAGCATTAAGACCGGTCCAACAACCTCAAGTCTCAAGCCGGTCTCTCAGCCCGAAACCGCAGGACAAACAAGAAAAAAAACAAGCCGGAAGTGCGTCAGCACAAGGGCGAAGTGAGCTAAAAACAAGCCGGAAGTGCGCAGGCACGAGGGCGAAGTGATCAAAATGCAAGCCGGAAGTGCGTCAGCACAAACGCGAAGTGATCTGAAGTCGAAACCGCAAGTGACAAGTAGAATCGGAATCTCTGATTTGAACGGTTGCGAGTGGTGGATTCTACGCCAAATCCGATCAGTCTGAATTGGACGATATACAGCGATCTATGGCTCTTGAAATGTATTGACCAGAGCAAAAATGATGCGAGCGTTCAGCTGCGGCGGACCAGAAGTGTCGCCGGAACCAGGCGAGGAAAGAAGCGAGTATCCACAGACCGAAATGTTTAACCCCACGAACTACAAAATCTGCAGCATGCGCCGTGCTCGCGCTACCAGCTCGCCATCGGGATAGGTGTCAACAAGTTGCTGGAAGTACTTGCGCGCCTGATCCGTGTCGCCCAGCTTAACATGTGCGTTGCCCAGCAGGATCAGCACCGCCTGGACCTCGTCCGGATAACTGCCGGAATTGAGGAATTCCAGAAAAAAGTTAATCGATTCCTGCCACTGCCCTGCGCCGTAGTATGCCTCGCCCAGCCAGCGAAAAGTCTTGGCGCGCACAAAAGGATCGTCGTTGCCGTCGAGAACAAGGAGCAGCGAGTCGGCAGCCTGGAGGTAGTCGCGCCGGCGGATGAGGTCGAGCCCGTCGTAGTAGCGCTGCGGGAAGACCGGCGGATTGACAATTCGCCGGTCCGGATTAAACTCCTGCGCAAGACTGTTTGGTTCGTTAAACGCATCAGAGCCGGATTTGCCTGCCTTGTTGGACTTTCCGGACTTCCTGGGCGGGTCCGGTTGCAGAATTACGACATCGTCATCGGCAGGCTGTACGTCCTTTGTCGGGCTGTTAACATCGCCGGCGGCAAGCTGAGACGTCGCCTCATCGGGCAATAAAAACGTCTCCGGATCCTGTTCAATTGCCGAAGGTTTATCGCCGGTGGCATTTGGACTTTGCGTGACAAAGGGAGAATCCTGCACCAGGCGGCGCAGATCGGCCAGGTCGGATTTGACATCGGCAAGGTCCGTGCGAATCGCCTGAACATCGGTCTGTATAGCCGCCTGTCGTTCTTCAATTGAACGCATTTGCTCACGCAGGGTCGGGAGGCGACGCGGAGGCTGTTGCACTGCGCCGGTATCCAGCGGAGCGCCGTCCGCAAATTGCGCGTCCGTCGAATCCGCCGAAACGGTCCCGGCCGACTGCCCGTCCGTTCCCTGAAAAAGACTGCACGAATGCAGCAGCAGGGCCATAAAAATTGCCGCTGCAACCAGACCCGTTTGTTTAACTCTTAGCATCGTCGGATTCCTCCAACCTTGCGTTAAAAACCAAATTCCGCGACCGGTACTATGCCTGGTCCTGCCGCGGTACGACCATATAGTGTACGCCAAAATACGAATTGTCGTCCATCCAGGTCTGACGGAGTTCGTAGCCGGTCTCGGCGGCAAGCGCACGCACCTTCTCCGGCGTGTATTTGTGAGAACACTCAGTATGAAGACGTTCGCCCGCCTGAATCGAAAAACTCCGCCCGCCAAGTTCGACCACGTGATCCGACTGCGACTCCAGATGCATTTCCATGCGCGCCAGATCCGGGTTAAACACGGCAACGTGTTTATATTTATCCACCGGAAAATTCGCCCCGAGCTCGCGATTCATGCGAGTTAACACATTCAGATTAAACGCCGCCGTGATGCCGGCCGAGTCATCATATGCTTTTTGCAGAACATTCCTGTCCTTGATCAGGTCGGTCCCCAGCAGAAAACCGTCGCCCGGTCGGAGCAACGAGTTAATGGAACGCAGCAGCTCGCGCGCCTCGTCCTGTTCAAAGTTGCCTATGGTCGACCCCGGGAAATACACGACCGTCTGCTCCGAGCCGCAGAAATCGTGCTCCTTCACCCAGCGAACGCCGTCGAGGAATTCGGCGCAAACGGCGCGAACGTTGAGCTCGGGAAAACGACTGCTCAGATCGGCTGCCGTCTTAAACAAAAAGTCCCGCGAAATATCAATCGGAACATAGGTCAGATTAATACCGCGCCGTGCCGCTTCGCGCAACAGGTAAAGCGTTTTGACGCTGGCGCCGCTGCCCAGCTCGACAAGGGTTGTACTTTGGCCGAACTCGGCGCACATTTCGGCCTGATATCGCTGCATAATGCCGATTTCCGTGCGTGTGACGTAGTATTCGTCAAGCTCGGTTATCTCTTCGAACAACTCAGATCCGCGTTCGTCGTAAAAGTATTTCGGTTGCAGTGTTTTGGGCGTTGCGGCAAGTCCGGCCAGAGTGTCGGCCAGAAATGTGTCGCTCGGAACGTGAAGGTCAATTTGTTTAAGTCGGTCAACAGGATTGCCGACATTCATTTCTGTGTCCAGCATGGGAATTCGTTTCAAAGTACGCTATGGTGAGACAACATTCGGTTCAGGAAGCGGCAGTAAATCAGACCAGAATCGACCAAAACAATTTCCAACCGCCTTGATCTCAAATGCCGGTGTAACTGACAACCAGACCTCGTGATTTAAACAGTTTATTTAAGTGTTCGCGCACAGCGAAAACCACAAATCATCCAGCGCTCGTGCGCATAGAAGAAGTTGCGATACGTGCCGCGAATGTGAATGCGCGGAGTTCCAAATGAACCGCCGCGCAAGACTTTCTGGTTAACAAACCACTTGTCGTTGTATTCGGCAAACTGCGACTCAAAACCCGGATAGGGTGCGTAGTCCGACGATGTCCATTCCCACGCATCACCGATCATGCCGTAGCAGCCGTTGGGACTGACGCCCTGCGGAAATGCGCCGATTCGAGCCACACCCCACAGTCGTGAGTCGAGCAGGTTGGCGTGCTGCGCGGCAGGTGTCGCCTCACCCCAGGGAAAGATCTGATTGCCCGCCTTTGTCAGATCGCGCAGCGCTGCCTGCTCCCATTCAGCTTCGGTGGGCAGTCGCTTGCCCTTCCACTTGGCAAAGGCACGCGCTTCGTGAAAGCTGACGTGCGTTACCGGCTCGTCGGGCACGATGGCATGCAATCCGCTGAAATCGCGGATCACCCACTCGCCTTCGTCGTGCTGTTCCCAGTACAGCGGCGCTTTCCAGTTGTTTTCTTTGACTTTGCCCCAGCCCTCGGACAACCACCAGCGGTAGTCCTGATATCCGCCGTCGCGGATAAATTCCAGGTATTCGCCGTTGCTGACAGGCGCACGATCAATGGCATAGGGCATGAGATACACGGTGTGGCGCGGCTTTTCATTATCGTAAGCAAAGCGCTCGCCCTTGTATCCCAGATCAAACGTTCCACCCTCGAACTCAACTTCGCCGTCAAAAGTTGCGGCCGGTTCCGGCGCTGCGTTTCGGGTTTCGGGTTCGTAGAGATCGCAGAGCAGGTGTTTGATGTCGTACACCATCAACTCCTGATGCTGCATCTCGTGCTCGAGACCAAGCGTCGTCAGACGGATAATATCCTCGGCGAATTCGAGCGACTCCAGGCGCGCAAACACTCCGCGCATGCGCTCATCTATGCTGCGACGATAGTCGAGCACCTGGCGTACCGTCGGTCGCGATTTGGTGCCGCGCATGGATTTGTCGATGCGCTCGCCAAAGACCTCATAATACGAATTAAAGTAAAACAGAAATTCGTCCGAATAGATGCGGTAGTCCGGCACGTACTTCTTCATTACCATTTCGAAGAACCAGGTCGTGTGCCCCAGGTGCCATTTGGGCGGACTCATGTAGGGCGCCGTTTGAACGACGTAGTCTTCGATTTCCAGCGGACGACAAATTTCAAGTGATTGTTCGCGAACAAACGCATATACCGACGACAAGGAAGAAGCCTTGTCCGCAGGCGTCGCCGCTGCCAATGGTTCGATCAACATAGGAATAAGGAATTCGGAGAGACGCACGGGCGTCGGGTTTGCGCGGGATTATTGATGGTTAACACAAAGCGCGAAATTTACCACATCCGGCCAACAAAGTCAAACAGCCCGGCAGGCTTGTGTTTGCGGTGTATAATTACACGGGCGGCCGAGCGTCATTGCAGCCATTAGCATTTAAAACGCAATGGCAGTATTTTCGCGCATGAGCTCGGACTACCCCAACTCCGCCTTCGCTTCAACATCCCGCAAAGTCATCCTTGTGTCGCTGGTTATCCTGATGACCATCGCATACCTGGGGCGTCTGGTACAGCTGCAATTTATTGAGGGCAGCGACTACCGGGCCAGATCTCAGCGCGTGATCAAATCCCTGACGTCCAAACCGATGCGCGGCGCGATTTACGACCGCCACGGCCGCCCGATCGTTCAGAACGAACCGTTTTTCAGTGTGACCGTCACGCCCAAAGACTTTACGCCGCAGGCGCGCGACATGCTGGCGCTCATCATCGGGGTAACGCCGGAAGAAATCGACGAACGCGTCGCCAAGCGCCGTAACGGCCGCTTCCGGCCCGTGATTATTCACTCCGACGCTACCTTCCAGGAAGTCGCCGCCATCGAGGAAAACTGGAATCTGCTGCACGGCGTTGAAATCTCGGCGGAAACCAAAAGAACATACACGGACGAAGCGCGACTTACACACCTGCTCGGCTATACCAAGGAAATCAACGAACGCCAGCTCAACATCATGGGCGACTACTACGAGCGCGGAGACATGATCGGCTACAGCGGCCTGGAACGGACCTACGAGCAGTTTCTGCGCGGTCGCAAAGGCGTTGAGTTCGTGGCGTACAACGCGCTGGGACAGAAAGTCAGCAGCTTCAACGACGGACTGAATGACATTCTGGCCACCGGCGGTTTTGACCTCAATCTGGCAATCGATCTGGAGCTGCAGAAGATCGCCGAGGAGAGCATGGAAGGCCACTCCGGCGCAGCCGTGGTGCTGGACCCGCGCAACGGAGAAATACTGGCCTTTGTCAGCAAACCCGACTACGACCTGCATCACTTCAGCGGAAAGACGCCGACGCATATTTACAACGAACTGCGAGACGACCAGGAGCGGCCTTTTATCAACCGCGTCACAAACGCCATTTATCCGCCGGGATCGCCGTTCAAAATGCTTGTGGCGCTGGCGGCGCTGGAAGAAGGCGTCATCGACGAGCATTCGCACGTCAACTGCCAGGGCTCCTACCGCCTCGGCAATCGCAGTTTCAAATGTCACGGCGGTGCGCACGGCAACCTCAATGTGCGCCAGGCGATCAAAGTATCCTGCAATGTCTTTTTCTACACGATGGCGATCAAACTCGGCCCGGACGTGCTCGCGAAATACGGACAGATGTTTGGCTTCGGCGAAAAACGCAGTATCGATATTCTCGAGGAGAATCGAGGTATCATGCCGGATCGCGCCTGGATGGACAAAACCTACGGCAAAAAAGGATGGGCCGACAGCCGCGCCATCAACTGGGGGATCGGCCAGGGCGAGATAACCGTCACGCCCCTGCAGGTGGCGATGTACACCGCGGTACTGGCCAATGAGGGCACGCTCTACCAGCCGCATGCCGTGCGCACGGTGTACAATCGCGAAACCGAGAGCATCGATCCCGTCGACTACGGCGCCGAAGAACTGAACATCAAAAAGCAGTATTTCGACATCGTCCGGCTCGGAATGCGGGACGTGGTCAACGCCGAAGGCGGTACTGCGCGCTCCGTCCGCCTCAGCAGCATTGCCGTTGCCGGAAAAACAGGAACGGCGCAGAATCCCCACGGCCGCGATCATGCATGGTTTACCTGTTTTGCGCCCTTTGAAGAACCGGAAATTGTCGTTACCGTCATTGCGGAAAACTCCGGTTACGGCGGTGCGGTAGCCGGCCCCGTCTGCCGCAAAATTCTCGAAAAGTACTTTGGGATCGAGCCCAAACAGCAGAAGCCGAAACCGACCGTTGTCGACAGCACCGACTCGGTTCAGGTTGGTCCTCCCTCAGTTCCCGCGGTCAATGACAGCCTGCACAGCGGCAGCTCCGAACCGCGAACCGAATAACTGCGGAATCAACCCATGAAAATTTCCATGCAAGAACGCGGCGGTCTCGCGCTCGCGTTGATTGTTGCGTTGGTATGCGGCTGTGGCGGCGGGAGCGAATCGCCTTCCGAAGATGCACATACAGGCACAACGCTGACCATGGCGCACTTTTGGTCGGAGCCGGCACAGAAAGCGGCACTCGAATCCCTGATCGCGGAATTTGAGGCGGGCGAACCCACTGTACACGTGAAACTCATCGATCTGAACTGGAGCGACGGCAAGACCAAGATGCAGCTGTCGTTTAACAGCGGCACGCCGCCGGACATTGTGCACATCGGCCTGGAGTGGACGCCGGAGTTTGCCGGCGCAACGGTGCTGCAACCGCTGCCCGAACACTTCAACTCTGTTTTGCCCACTGTTTTGCCGCGAGCGCTCGAAGCACTGACCACGGACGGAAAGATCTACGCCCTGCCCTGGTTTGTTAACACCCGCTCCATGTTTGTCAATGTGCCGGAAGGATTCAGCAAGTCTGAAGTTTCCACGTGGCAGGACCTCGATGAAGTGATGGCAGCTGCGGAGCGCGAAGGAATGATCCCGTTCGGCGTCAACGCGGCCGAGCCGCACAACGTGTTAAAAAAATCCCTGCCGATAATCTGGAGCGCCGGCAGCGATCTTTTCAGCCGCGGGCCGCTGCACACCAGTTTTGACGAAGCGGCAATTGTCGGCCTGGAGCGCTACTGCGCCATGGCGGCGCGCGGCCGCATCGAAGCTTCGCGAACCTTGGACGACATGTTTGTCGACGGCCGCCTGTCCGTCTGGATCAGCGGCGCGTGGATTGAGGCTATGCTGCAACGCGATCTCACCGCGGATCAGGTGTTAACGCTGCCGTCAATGCCGACGCGCAATTCCAATGACACGCTGCGCGGCTGGAGCATTCTGGGCGGCGACGCACTGGCCGTCACACAAAAGAGTTCAAACCCCGATGCCGCCTGGCGGCTGGTTAACTTTCTGACTTCCTACGCTTCCTGCAAGTCCTTTGTCGAAGCAGTACCCGACGCGGGCCTGCCCGCCCGCCAGGCCGCACTGTCGGATCCCGACTTGCAGGACAACCCCGTCAAACGCGGTTTTGTCCGACAGATCGGCAATGCGCGGCCGCTGCCCTGGTCCCCGGTTTTTGTGGAAGCGCAAATGATACTTGAGAACGCCATCATGGAAGCGGTGTACGGGCGTATGACGGCGGCGGAAGCGCTGGAGAGTGCGAGAGCTCAGATCAGAGAGCTTGAAACGGTCCATTGAACACGCTCGGGGCCACAGTTTAAAACTCAAAACCCACACAGTTTCTCAACGGTGTGGGTCGTGTAGTTCTCAAGTTAACGCTTGAGGCAATTCTTAAACGCGCCTCAATCCAACAACTCATCCACCACTTTGTCCAGGCCCCAGCGCGAAACATTGGTGTCGATAACGTTGCCCTCGCGATCCACCAGAACTTTGTACGGCACGCGCCGGCCATAGCCGAAGCGCTCGCCCGTGGAGCCGCTGGGATCAAACGTCTGCTGCCAGACCAGCGAGCTGTCGGAAATCATTTGTTTCCACTGCTCAAAACGATCGCCGATTGCAACGCCGAGAATCTCAAAGCCGCGGTCTTTGTGCCTGGCGTACATCTCGCGCAGGTCGTCCATTTCAGCGCGGCAGGGACCGCACCACGATCCCCAGAAATCAACCAGCACAAGCTTGCCGCGCAGGTCCTTGAGTTCAACCAGATCGCCGTCCGGATTGTTAAGTCGGATTGTCGGGGCCGGAGCACCGATCTCGATCTGTTCATCGATGGGCGTAATTATCACGCCGCTGTCGTTCGGCGCGCCATCGTCACAGGCTGTCGTGACTCCAGCTGCAAGACAAACAAGAGAAATCAGTAATAAACGGGCGCTGCAAAATGTATGCGTGCTGACAGAGTTCATATTCAGATGTCAATTGATTCATGGATTTGCACAAAACACCGGCAACAACTGCGATCAGTCTTTGGTTCCGCCTCCGTTGGACGCTCCGACAATATACTATTCGTCGGATTCCGGATCACCATTTTTTTCGGGATAGCGGTCGGGCCTGAAGCGCCGCAGCCGATCGGCAAATTCGGCCTCGGTACCGCGCGGAACCGGACGGTACAGCGTCGTCTCCGCCATGCCCTCGGGAAAATACTGCTGCGGCAGATAACCGCTCGGGTGATCGTGCGGGTACTGGTAGCCGTGCCCGTAACCCTCGTTTTTCATCAATTCGGTTGGCGCATTGCGCAGATGATGCGGCACGCGGATGACGTCCTGCTGCGACACAAGCGCCCGCGCCTGTTTGACCGCCGTGTAGGAAGCATTCGATTTGGCCGCCGACGCAAGGTATGTAACGCCCTGCGCCAGGTTGAGCATGCACTCCGGCATGCCGATGAGATTGACGGCCTGGAAAACGTTGACTGCCGTAGCCAGGGCCATCGGATCCGCGTTGCCGATGTCCTCCGAAGCAAAAATCACCATACGACGCGCGATAAACTTGGGGTCTTCTCCCGCTTCCAGCATGTGCGCCAGCCACAGCAGAGCGGCATCGGGATCACTGCCGCGCATGGACTTTATGAAGGCGGAAACCGCGTCGTAGTGATTGTCTCCCTTCTTGTCGTAGCGCGCCGTGCGGTGCTGCAGGGCGCGTTCCAGAATGTCCGCGTCGATTCGACAAAACTCGTCGTCGCGGCGGCCGGCCAGCGCGGCAGCCATTTCCAGTGCGTTCAGCGCGTTGCGCGCGTCGCCGGCGGCCAGCCGCAGCAGCGCGTCCCAGTCGTCAATCCGGATGTTCAGGGCGCGTAATTTTTCATCCGACTCAATGGCGCGTTCCACGACGGCGCGCACTTCATCGCGGTTCAGTTCTTTCAGGCGGTAAACCTGGCAGCGACTCAGCAGCGCGGCGTTGACTTCAAACGAGGGATTTTCCGTGGTTGCGCCGACGAGTGTGATCACACCCTTTTCAACGGCGTGCAGCAGGGCGTCCTGTTGCGATTTGTTGAATCGGTGGATCTCGTCGATGAACAGGAGCGTACGACGGCCCATACGCAGGCGATTCTGCGCAGCGGAAATCACGGCGCGCACGTCCTTGACGCCCGCCTCAATTGCGGAGAGTCGTTGAAAATCGAAGGAAGCGCCGCCGGCCATCAACTGTGCCAGCGTGGTTTTGCCTACGCCCGGCGGTCCCCAGAAAATGATGGAGGGAAAGTCGCCGTTCTCAAAAAAGCGGCGCAGAGGCGCACCCGGCCCGAGCAGATGGCGCTGCCCGATGACTTCGTCTATCGTAGCCGGGCGAATTCTCTCAGCCAGCGGAGCATTCCTGTTCGCCGCCTCGCGCTTCGAAGACGGATCCGGTTCGAGCGGGGCAAACAAATCGGTCATGCTTCAACTCAGGAAATCTGGAAAGGCGGCCGCGAAGCGTAGATGACCATAAACAGCACAGCAACCAAGATGAGCATGAAGATGAACATCAGGTTATCGGTGCTCGTCATCTTTTGTTCGCCGGAAAGGTTGCTCCAGGTGCTGCGGGTTTGAGTTTTTACGCGCTGCTGATCGCTGATCTTGGCCATTGTTATTCACCGGAATTTGCGTTGTTCCAATCGATCCGGGCGGAACCACTGTGTCCCCCCGCCCTGCGGAATCCGCCGCCGGACTTTGACGCCTGGCGGCATGCATCGATTAAACGAAAGCGCAATTTACAACGGCGACTCGCAGGAATCAACCTGCGCGGCCGCGATTCCGGCGCTGTGAACGGGTAAACATGGGGTATGCGCCGTATTGCTCGCACAATCATTCAACTTTCGGACCAACCGACGCCGGAATCAGCCTTGCGGCGGAGGCATAACCTGCGCGCCGTCGGCAGCGCCCGGCCGAGCTGTTCCGCCCGGTTGAGCCTGTGTTTGCGTGCCGGTCTGCGCCTGGTTTGCCATGGGAGCGGCGGCGCCCGGAGGCGGCGGATTGGAAGCGCCCTGCGCCGGCGCGGCGGCAGTCGACGGCGGCGCACCGGCGCCGCGCAAACGCGAAACTTTGCTGAGCACGTCGAACCAGAACGGCGCTCCGAGCGAAATCGCCATAGCGGTCAGCAGCAGCCCGATAATTTTTTGCAGCCAGCCCAGAATCGATCCGCTCACCGGTACTTTGTTGTGCAGATAGGGCGAGGGCTCCCAACCCAAAAGGTCGAGTTTGTCCAGTTCGTTTGTTGTAAAGTTCAGTCCCTGCTGGACGCGTTGCAGGCTGCTGTCCAGCGGAATGGTGGCGCGCAGATTTGAGTCGAACTGAATCGTCGTCTCCGCAATCGCCGGGTGCTCGGTGGCAACGAGTTCGGCCTGCTGCACGACCGAGGCGCGCAGGCTGGCGTCGTTGATCAAAGCGTCGATCATGACGATGGTGTCGGCGTTCAGGACTGAAGCGACGACGATCGAGATACAAAGCAGAATCCAGGAGATCTTGCGTTTGTACCAGCCCGAGACGCGGTCCATCATGTTGTTGTACCACTTCTCCGCCGCCGCTCTGAACTTGTCGATCTCTCCGTCGGCCTCATCGAGCAGCGCCGTCAGCCGATGGCGCAGTTCGGGATCGTCAATCTTGTTGACCGCGTTTTCAATATCCGCCAATGCCGGCGGTTTGGATTGTCCGTCGGGCGGCACAAGCGCGCGAATCAGGGCGGAAACAAAGGACTCCGCCGGAAGGTAGGACGGCATGCGCGACTTGCCGGAGGCCTTGCCGGACGGCGCGCCAAAGTTTTTCACCACCGGAGAGTGCAACACCGCATCGGCCAGGGCGTTGCCTTTGCCGCCGCTCAGCATTGTGCGAATGCCGAGCGCCAGGTTCTTGCCGCGCGTGCCGATCAGCGACACGATAAATTCATTGATGCTTGAAATGATGACGCTGAGCAGTGCGTAAAACAGAACCAGACCAATAACAACACCAAACAGTGTGGAGTCCAGCATGCAAACCTCGTACTAGTGCGCCGCCTCCAGTCTTTTGAGGATGGCGTCGCTGTGACTGGGATAAATGGCGATGTAATGCGTGCGTATGTCGACCCCTTCCGCATCATCCCCGGCATCTTTTTCCACCAGAAGTGAGCGGGATTTGCTTTGCGGCATGTGGCATTCGACGCACATGTCGCCCAGATCGACATTGTGTTTTTTGATGGTTGCGTTTCCGTGTATGCCGCAATCGGCATCAGTGTGGCAAGTTTGGCATTTACTGTTGAATAATGCAAGATCGCGCTGTTTTTTGTGCGGATCGTGACAGGTCGTGCATGTCATGACGCCGCTTGCGCTGAAACACTTGCTGTTGCGCAGAAGTCCTGCCTGATTGCCATGCACGTCCAGCCCGGCCGGGTCTGCCGATTTCTCGACCAGAAAAAAGCTGTCGAGCGGCATGCCGGCGCGATAGGAAAACGGTTCGCGCATGATGTCGGTCACGCCGGAATGGCACCAGGCGCACAGATCCATGGAGCGTTCGCGCGCTTCGTGGTCGCTGGTGTGCCCGTAGGTGGCCACGATATGGCGTCCGACGCTGTCCTGACGGTTTTGGCGGTGGTATTCGACGTGTTTGCGGCCCGGATTGTGGCACTTTTCACAGGTCAACCCGAGAATGTACTGACCGGGTTCATAGGCATTCAGCCGATGGCTCATGAACTTTTCAGCTTCCTGCGCCGATGTTTCGGCTATACTCTCAACTGTGAGTTTGTTGATTTTGCGCCCGATTTCCCACGGCAAACGCGACTCAAAATAGGTCGCATGGCATTCCACGCAGCGCGTCACCACCGGGCGGTCAAAACCAATTGTTTCGTGCGTATACCCCGGGCTCACCACCCAGCTGTCGTTCACGGTGTAGTACGATATGGGCATCTGGAACAGCAGGCTGTCGTCGCGCCAGGTCAGGTAGGTCTGTCCCTTGCGTCCGGACCCGACGGCAATGTCAATCGGATACGCGCGGCGGAATGCGGCATCCAGCGTATCTCTGCCAAAAATGGCCACCTGATAGACGGTATCGCCACGCTGTGAAACGCGGATGTACATCGACTCGGAAAGTTTAAGCGTGTTGTGCGCCGACGCCAGCTGCCCGAGCACGTTTTTGGGATCTCCCGTACGCGATGTATTGTGGTGCGCCGTTTCGGCATATGTGGCCACAATCTCGGCGTGGCATTCCGCACATGCCTGCGACCCGGCGTACTCACTGATTCGATCGGTCTCCACCTCTCCGACATGGGCTTGCTCTCCCCCGGACGCGTCGGCACTGTCCCGCTCAACGGGATCGCGCCCGCCGGAATCGCCGCAGGACGCCAGCAACAGGAACAGGGCCGATGCAAACACCGACCACGTAACGAAGAATGAGATACTTTGAAGTTCAGGCTTATGGGGACGCGTCATCAGCTCGGGCAGTCAGGTATGAACGAATGGGCAAATATACATCAGTCAAGCGTTTTCAGGACACGGACAATTTCTCAAGGTGTCAGATTGCAACGCCGAATTCGGGCATTTTTCCTCTGAAACAGCCTTCTAAATCCGCTTTTGTTTGTCACCGGGTCGGAAGTCACGAGTCGTCGGGCGGCGACAAATCGGCATAGGTCAATCGACGAGTCAGTCGTGGAAACACCCAGCGCAGCGTGTCGGGTCGCACAACATGCGTCGGCGCGTCGCCGGATCCCGCGGACAAAATTCGACTCTCGCCCGCTTCCTTGTGCGGGGTTGAATTCCAGGCTCCCGAAAGCGAGCGGCCGGCTGTCGATTCTCCCGAAGATATTCGCCGCACGAGCATCAGCCGGTTGCCGCGGCAGTCAAACTCCAGACGGAGATTCCGCACCGAGTCTTCGAGTATCAGTGCGCGACAGTCCGGAGCGAGCACCCGCGGTTCCAGGCCGCGCGCCGCCAGCGAATCCAGCGCCGCAAACATGTCGCGTCGTTTGTGCAGCAGACTGCCGCAGGATGGAGCCGCAATCCCGCCGGGTTCGGAGGCGCGCAGCTGCGCTACGGACGACGGGCCGACGGCCGTGATGTGCAGCGAGTCGCAGTTGCGGCGCAGGTAGTTCAGCAGCGCGCGGTCGACGTGGGCGTAGCTCATATCGAGGCTTCGATCCAGCAGGAGGCACGCCGTATGACGGCGACCTTCCCCGTCGACGCTGCGATGAATCATCGCACACATGTCGCGTCGCGGAATCAGCTCCAGGCGCGGCGGCGTTTCGGTCAACAGATAACAGACCAACAAACACGCCGCGCAACAGACCGCCAATCGCCGCAAAGCGTGGCGCAGTCGCAGCGCCCCGAGCAACCAGATGGAGACGACGCCGAAGCCGATCGCGATCGGCAGAGCCGCAGCGCCGAAGACTGCCGCATGCGGCAGAGCGGCGAACATCGCATTGAGTTTGAGCGCGACAAACATCAACGCGTCGAAAGTCTGAGCCAGGAGTCCGGCGGCGGCCGGCCAGAAACAGCCCAGCACAACTGCCGGCAGCGCCTGCAACATCGCCAGCATTATCAGCGGCGCGACCACGAGATTGGCCGCCGGGGAAACGACGGACGCCATACCGAAATGCACAACAATCAGCGGATTGACGATCAGTCCGGCTGCGAGTGTTAAACAAAGCGAGTCCGTCGTGAATCGAACAAATGTGCCGCCGCGCGGCAGCAGACGATCAGACAAACGACGCAGCGGACCATACAGGAGCGCAATGCCCGCCACGGCGGCAAATGACAGTTGAAAACCAACGGACAGCAACATACCCGGATCGACGGCAACGAGCAACAAAGCTGTGACGCACAGAATATTCAACAATTCCGGTTTGCGCTCAAAACCGGTCAGCGAGCGCCACAGCGCAAACATGATCACGGCGCGCAGCGTGGATTCGCGCATGCCGCCGACAAAACAAAACAGGACGAGCGCCGCCGTAAGAATCACCCACTGCATGCCGCGGTGCGGAGCCAGCGCCAGGAAGGGCAGCAAAGCCCCAACGACGACCATCACATGCATGCCGCTGAGCGCCAGGACGTGCGCCGTGCCGCTCAGCACAAACTCTCTGCGCCGCGCCGCTTCTATTCCATTGCGCCTGCCGGTCAGCAGAGCCACGGCATAGTCGGCGCTGCGCGCGGGAAAGATGCGCCTGATGTGACGTTCCAGTGCGGACGCCCAGCGCTCGGACAGGCGCCGCAGCGAAGCGCCGCGCTCAACGATGCGCATGTCCCGCAAGCGGCACTCCGCCGTCAGCAGCGCCCCCGTTGAAGCCAGCCAGGCGCTTTCGTCAAAATCGTCCGGCAGTTGCGGC
Organism: bacterium; assembly: GCA_030430495.1. GTDB lineage: Bacteria > Bacteroidota > Ignavibacteria > Kapaibacteriales > UBA7675 > JAUIKM01. The sequence goes on from JAUIKM010000020.1 coordinate 76,991, forward strand.
GCGCCGGGCGGGCGTATGCGCGCGTTGATACTTATAAGGTCGCCCGCGGCGGCGGGCATGAATTCTCCAAAACAGCGCACGCGCAGCAGAACACCGCGGCAATCAAACGCCGTTAGTCCGCGCATTTTCACGCGGCCGCGCAGCCGCAGCGTCGCCGAGATCGAATCGCTGCGCAAAACCTCTACGACCTGTCCCTGAGCGCCGCAGCGAATCCACGGAGCGTCTATGCGTTCAATGGTCGGCGGAAGAGCGGATTGCAGCGCCGCCACAATCAGGAGTGCACAGGCGGCCGCCGAAAGATGCAGCGCGAGCCCGAGCCGCCGCAGACACAGGCCGACGAGCGCGGCGGCCGCCAGGACAAGCGCGGCAAGATTCAGGGCGGGACCGCACTGTGCGGCCGGCCCTGCTGAAATCGCGGCGTAGAGGCCAATCAGAAGCAGGAGTTTCAACGCCGGATTGCGCCGAAGGAATGATACTGTGTGGTTTGCACCGCCGACCGGCAGATTAACGCGCATGGAAGGTCCGCGAGTTCGGTTAAACATACTGTGGCAAAATGACGGCGACCATGAACAAATGCCAGTGTGAAAAATCAAGCGGGCGGGTTTTGCGGTTGAACGGGCAAATTTTCTGTGGTTACGGCTCGGCGGCCGGCCGCTTTCACTCACGCTGACAAACAAGAGCGGATTTTTTCAGAAAGATCAGGTAAAGAGAAAACAATTTTTTGTTTTTCTTTTAGCGGAAAAGGCCGTATTTTCGAAGTTTATGCGCGGAAATTGCGCCTGACAAAGAAATCTGAACAAACACATATAGAATTATTCCGGAGGTGCTATTATGGCGCGTCGATGCCAACTTACCGGCAAGGGAGTCCAGAGCGGAAACAACGTTTCGCATGCGAACAACAAAACGCGCAGACGTTTCCTGCCCAACCTGCAAAAGAAACGTATCTGGATCCCTGAAGAAGGCCGTTACGTCACATTGAAGATTTCGACGCGGGCGTTGCGAACGCTCGACAAAAAAGGCTACCAGGCCATGCTGCGAGATCTCGAGAAAAAAGCCTGAATCAACAGCCCTCCAAACGGAGGGTTGTTTGTTTTAAACCGCCCGGCAGCCGGATCACGCCACAATTGCAGCCGCGGTGCAACTCCAGCGCGACAAACGGCAATCTGCCCCCACATCCAACGTCAGCGCTTGAATAGTCTCCCCCCGTACAATCTCACGCCGCTGCGCCGCAATGGTCGGTCGCCGGCGAACGGACGAGCGATGAACGGCCCGAACGGACATACAAGATGCTCACACAGAACTGCACGTTCCATTCTTCCCGTTTTGCTTGCGGCGGCGCTGCTGCTGCCGGCCTGCATCCCGACGATGCCCGCACCCACGCAGGAAGACGGGTTGTTCATGCAGCGCGCCAGACGCGGCGGCAACAAACGCATTGCGGCGGATGTGTTTGCGCGCGGATCGACCTACCAGATGCGCGGCCTGTATGCGGATGCGATCCAGGAATTTGAAAAAGCGCTCAAGTACGACGAATCGGCCGCCATCCACCTGGCGCTGGCCGAATGTTATATGGAGCTGGACGACCTGTTCAATGCCGGGCAGCACATCCGCAGCGGCCTGGAACTCAACCCCGATTTCCTGCCTCTCTACGAAGCCCAGGGACGGCTGCACCTGTACAACAGCCGCATTGATCTGGCGATAAAATCCTTCCGCCTTCTCGACGAGCGGCAACCGCACTCCCTGACGCCGAAGGTGACGCTGGCGCGCCTCTACGAAATGCGCGACCTGGACACGGCCATCATGCTCTACGAAGAAGTGCTGGACCGTCGCGAATCGGAGTATCAGGACGAAAACTTTCCAATTCTGGCCAAACTGGCCGATCTGTACGAAGCGACCGGCGACTCCACGCGCTACATCGAAGTACTCGAAAAAATGAACGCGTCGACGACCGCGCTGGACTATCTGCCTTTCCAGCTGATGCAGGCCTACACGGCGCGCGACGATCTGGCCAAGGCACACGCGCTGATGCACAGCGCCGCATACACTGTGCCGGTCAATGACGTCGACTACTACCTGGCGTCCTATGCCGGCCTCCTGTTGAACCGCGTGGACACGATCGACACTCATACAGAAGAAATCGACGAGTACACGGCGTTCATTGAAGAAGTCAACGCACCGGGCTGGCTGGCGCCGTACTACGCCGCTCTCCTGCTCTACGACAGCGGCCGTCGCGACCAGGCCGAACGGTACTTTGACAAGGTGCTGGAACGGGCGGATTCGCTGGAAGAAGTGCCGATCCGCGTTGCGCTGCACTACCTGCGCAGCGAACAATACATGCGCGCAATCGACCTTTTGAGCCGACACGAAGAGAAGTTTCCCGAGAACCCCGAGTATCCCTTTTATCAGGGCATGGCCTGGCAGCAATTCGGGGACAATCAACGCGCGGTCGAGGAATTGACGCGCGCCGCGCAGATAGCGCCGGACTTTGTGGACGCCTGGGTGCAACTGGGCAACCTCTACAGTATTCTGCTGAACCACGCCGAGTCCGACGCCGCCTACGAGCGCGCGCTGGAACTGGCGCCGGAGAACGCCCTGATCAACAACAACTACGCTTACGCGCTGAGCGAACGCGGCGTCCAACTGGAGCACGCACAGCGCATGGCGGAGAGCGCCCTTGCCGGCGATCCCGACAATGCATCCTACCTCGATACGATGGGATGGATTTATTTCCAGTTGGGACAATATGAGCGCGCTTTAACGTATATTCGCCGGTCGGTGGACATCGATCCGACCAGCGCCACGGTGTATGAACACCTGGGCGACTGTTACGCCAAACTGGGCGAAACCGACAAGGCGCGCGATTCCTGGCTGCGCGCGCTGGAGCTCGAACCCGACCGCGACTCGACCATGGAACGTCTGGGACGCGGCGGCGGTTAAACAACGGTCAGGCTGCACGGTGCAATGTTGACTCTCCCCGGCGACCGGCGGTTATTGACTTTCTCCCGGCGGTGTACCTGCAAACGTTAACGCGAAATCACTATGAAATCTCTGTGCATCATCCTGGCGCTGGCGGCCGTGCTGACGAGCTGCGCCGGCACACAACAGACTGGTTCGGACGCGAGCGGCAGCGACAACAAGCTGGATCAGGTCCGCCTCCACCTGGGGCAGCGTTCCGAGAACATTACCTCACTCGAATTTGCCGGCGCGATTATCAGCAAACGCGGAACCAGTTCGCAGCGCGGCAATTTTGAGTTGGCAATGTACCAGACCGACTCCCTCCTCCTTTCGATTTACATGCCCTTCGGCAACGTTCTCGTCGGTGCGCTCAGCGCTTCCCCGAGCGAATTCCTGTACTACGACGCTTTCCGCAGTCGCGCCATCGAAGGCGTGCCGTCGGCCGAAAACCTGGAACGCATTCTCTTCATGCCGCTTTCGCAGGAAGACGTGGCGCGCCTGGTGCGCGGTGAGATTCCCGGCGGCATTGCCGAGTTCCGCGAATACAGGGACGACAAGGGACTCGAATCGCTCGTGCGCAAACGCGAGGGCTACGTCGAGCGCGTGTTGTACTCGGAATCCGAACAGGCGATCACACAATACGCCCGCAAGAACGACGCAGGCGAAACGCTGGTGACCGTTAACTACGGCGAATTTAAACCGGTCGAGGGCCTGCAGATCGCATCGGTCGTTAACATGGAATTTCCGGCGGCGGATATGGGACTGACGCTGCGCTGTGACGAAATACTACTCAACCAACCTGCGTCCTCGTACAATTTCGATCTCCCGGACGGAATTCAGCGCAGTCGTTATTAAGACAGGTAGAGCATGATGCGACGGAAACGCGATATGGTTAAACATAGAGCGTACATGACCTTCCGTTCCCGGCTACTTTTTTGTGTTGTTTTAACGGCCTTTTTTGGTTCGTCGGCGCATGTGGAGCTGCACGCCATGCAGGCGGTCGACAGCACCCGCACGACGCGTCCGGCGGCGGACAGCGCCGCCGTTGTTTCCGCACCCAGCGACACAACCAACAATCTGAACGATTCGACCGACCTTGCGCCGGCGCTTGGAGGCATCAGCGTGGACAGCACGCAGGCCGACCGCATCCGCGCGCGCCAGAGCCGCAGCGGCCTCGACACTATAGTTAATCTTTTCTCGGTCGATTCGGCCGTCTACATGATCCGCCGGCGGCGCATTGAACTGCACGGCGATGCGCGCCTGGACTACGGCAAGATGCAGCTCCAGGCCGAAACAATTGAGCTGCTGCTGGACTCAACCATGCTGCGCGCCAGCGCCGGACGCGACAGCAGCGGGCGCCTGATCGGCATTCCGCGTTTTAACGACGGCGGCGAAGAGTTTTACGGCGAACAGATCACCTATAACTTTGCGACCAAAAAAGGTACGGTTTCACTCGGCGAAACCGTCGTCGACAACGGGTTCTATTTCGGCGACAAAATTAAACGCGTCAACGAAAACACGCTCTTTGTACAGAACGGTTGTTTTACCACCTGCGACCACCCCAACCCGCACTTTTACTTTAAATCGCCGCAAATGAAAGTCATTACCGACGACCGCATTTTTCTGGATCCCTTGATAGTCTATGTAGAGGACGTGCCGGTTTTTGGCCTGCCATTCGGCGTGTTTTTTGAAAACAAACGCGGGCGGCGCTCGGGCATTCTGATTCCGAGTTTTTACTTTTCCGGCTCGGCCGGCAGCAGCAATCGCGGCATCGTCTTTGAGAACGTCGGATATTACTGGGCCATCGACGACTACACCGACAACAAGCTGTGGGGTACAATCACAACCAAGGGCGGCTACGAGCTGTGGGACGAATTCCGCTGGGTGGTGCGCGACCAGTTAAACTCGACGGTGCGCGGTTCCTTCGGCACGACGCGTTTAAGTCCCGACTCGGATGAATCGAGCAACTGGAGTCTGTACCTGCGCCACAATCAGACGCTGAACCCACAGGAAAACATTACGGCGACGATCGACGTGGCCAGCCCGGATTTCAACCGCGAGACGCAGACGGACCTGGACAATCGCGTGGTCCAGTCGATCTACTCAAACGCGTCCTACACGCGTTCCTTCAACAACGGATCGGTGCTGTCCTTAAACTACAGCCGCGACCAGAACCTGTTAACAAATCGCATCAACGAGACGCTGCCGGAACTGCGCCTGAGTTTTCCGCGCCTTCAGCCGCTGCGTTCTCTGGTGGACCGCAACAGCTGGCTGGCCAACGTCGCTCTCACCGGCAATGTATCTGCCTTCCGCCGTCGTCAGGCTTTTGAGCTTGATCCGATTTTTAATGAAGACAGCACGGAAATTCTGCTTGGAGCACGCGACTCCAGCGACGTGAGTCAACGCATCTCACTGGACCCGAGCATCAGCATCGCGCCCAAACTCGGCTACTTCACACTGACGCCGTCCTTCGACTTCAACGCCAACGTGGTCTTCCGCGAGCGCGTGCGCGATTACGACGCGGCCAACGACCGCACGGTCGACACCTTCCGCGACGGCACATTTTTCCACTATGACTATTCCTTTGGCCTGGCGCTGAGCACCAAACTGTTCGGGTTGATCGAACCGGATATTCTGGGCTTGCGCGCTCTGCGGCACACGTTTCAACCGACGTTCAGCTACAGCTATCGGCCGGACTTTTCCGATCCGTCCTTCGGTTATTACGACGAGTATTTTGACGAGAGCGAGCAGGAGTTTGTGCCCTATTCCAAATACTCGGCCGACGGCATCAGCATTTCGCAGCAGTTAACATCCGCGCTGCGCGTCAACCTCGACAACACCTTTGAAGCCAAAATTGCGCAGCCGGACACAATTCCGGACAAGGTGATCAAACTGTTTACGATGGGGCTGAGCGGCTCGTACAATTTCGCGGCCGACAGCCTGCGATTCAGCAGCGTCAGCGCCAACATGCGCACCAATCTGGCGGGCCTGAGTTTTACCAGCCAGGCCACGTTTAACCTGTACGACTACGACGAGCAGCTCAACAGCGACGGCGAGAAAAACGGTCTGGTCCGCACGGTCGACCGTCTGATGCTCGACGCCGGCAAGGGGCTGGCGCGCCTTGATCGCGCATCGCTGTCGCTGAGCACGTCATTCGGCTCGCGCGGCATCCAGGGCACGGCCGGCGTACTGGACGAAGGTTCGTCGAGTCGGTCGCGCGACAGTGTGGATTACGGCGCGCGATTCCGCATTCGCGACGAAAACCTTGAGGAGGAGCGCGACCTGTTCGGCGACAGCTCACCGGGATTCAACGACTACAGCATTCCCTGGGACATCGACATAACGGCGAGCTTCAGTTATACGGCTTCGAACCCGTTTAACATTTCGCGTTCGTTAACCGTCCGCACGGGACTTAACCTCTCGCCCACGGCCACCTGGAACATCAGGACCTCGATGACGCTGGACCTGATCGACAAAGAGATCAACGCACCGGAAGTACGGATCAGCAAGGACATTCACTGCTGGGAGCTTGCACTGCGCTGGGTGCCGACGGGATTCTCACAGGGTTTCTATCTGCGTTTCGGCGTGAAAGCGCCGCAACTGCGGGACTTAAAACTTGAGAAACGCGGCGGGGGGTTATATTGAGGTTCAGAACCCAAATTCATCCAACTCGTCAATGGCGTCTTTCACCATATTCGCAACTGCCGATTCCAGGGCCAACTCGGCTGTTTTTCGGAGTAAAACCCGACAACGAACAAGAGGGTAGTTAATCAGAAAGTACACAAAGTGATCCATCAGTTCGGTATTCTCGACGACGCAGAGATTTAACGCCCAGTCGTCGAACAAGTCAAGTGTCTTCGAACTGATTTCTCGTTCGGTGAAGATGTGTTTGCTGTTAACTTCAACCAGCGCTTCACAAATGTCCAGGATGGTGTTGCGTTTGTCGGGTAGCTCTTCAATCAATATTCGATGTATCGCGCGGTCTTCGGCTTCGATATCGATCACACTCGGCAATTTGTCAACCCATTCGATTTTCATTAAACGCCCTTTGTTTCCTGTTCAGATCACAACTGCCTGCCGAAAATTCACGACACCGGCCGCATTTCTACGCGCATTTCTCACGAAAACAACTATGCGGGCGATTCCATCGGCTCACACACCTCATCTACCTCACCCCATACCCCTTGCCTTTCAAGGTCAATCGCACCGACTTCACATCTTCCAGACTGAGGAATGAATTGCTGCTCTCAAGCACGCGAAAGTTAATCGACCAGATACAAAAAGGACTTAAACGACAGTAGTGTCCCTCCGGACGGTACACGGCGGCGTGCGACTCAATTCTTTGTTCGCCGTAGTTGTATTCAAAGGTCAGGTTGCGCGTCGGCGGAGCAAAACTGTCGAGTTGTGCGCGCTCGTCCGTCACGTGGTAGTAGTGTTCGCCGCTCAGGCGAATCGCCAGGTAAAGCGAGCCCCGCGCAATGTCCATGCCCGGCAGCTCCACCTCGATCTCCTCAATTTTCACATTCGTGTAGTGCACAAAAGCCGGGTGATCCGGATCGAGTGAGAATTCAAGCCGCCCCGTCTGCACAAAGGCCTTGAATATCGCCGGGTGCGACTGATCTGTCAACTCGATCGACTTCACGAGGTCGCCGGGCAGACGCGCCGCATGTGTTAAATAGTCGTCGAACATCAGGCGCTGTGCCGTAAAAATATCCGCAATCGTCGCAATCGAATAACTGTTAAGCATCGGCGTAAAACGCGAGACCGCATACATCTGGTAGGCGCGGCTCATTTCGTATAACTTCGCGATCAGATGGTCCCTGACGCGCGTATATGCGCTGCGCATGTACACCATCAGCGACTGCGGCGCACGCTGTCCCTGCGCTTCGTTTTTCAGTTTCTCCACCTGTTGCATCTCGGCTTTGATCTGTTCCTCCTCGGCGTCGCGCCGCGCCACTTCCAGCACCATCGCGTTGTAGTCGAGCAGCCTGAGGTTGCGCGCATCCACCATATCAAAGAAGGTCTCCACCGCATTCCTGAGCTCAGCTGCGTCGCTGAATTCGTCCAGATAGGGTTTGATCATTTCGCGGAATTCACTGCGGTCAACCATGATCTTGGCGGCGTCGGGCGGTTGCATCGGACTGAACAGTTCGTGCATATCAGCGTAAATGCCTTTAAACTCTTTGATGGTATTTTTGTAGGTTTTGCGCAGTTCTTTGATGACCTTTTTGTTGTCTTTCAGGAATTGGCGCAAGCCGTCCGTTGCATCTTTATAGTCGCGGAACAGCTCCCGTCCCGTCGAGATAAAGTCGAGCGTGCCGATAGCCGCCGTACCGATACTCACAACTGCCGACATAACCTGCATGATCGTTTGCAGGTCGCACTGTGCGTCGATGACGGCCTTACGCAGTTTCTGCTGGTGTTGAAACACCATGTCCTTCTGAATGTCAATAACGTCCGCCAGCTGATCTATCTCCACTGCCACAGCTTCGATCTTGCTGAGCAGTACTTCCCGGCTGTCGCGTGTTTTGTCCAGAGAGGCGTCGAAAGCCTGCAGGGAGTTCTGCAGCGACTCGATTTTGTTAAGTGCAATGTCGTCGGCCTCAACCAGGTCGCTGAATTCCTGCTCAATGATGCGCCCCGCGGCGATCAACTCCTGCGTGCGTTCACTCAGGTACTCCAGCTTCAGCATCGGAGCCCAGTTAAACGGATTGCCGAAGTAGTCGACTCCCTGTTGCAAACGCGCAATTTCCACCAGGGCGTTGCGGTGGATCGCAGCCAACGCGCTGCGGTCGTCTTCGCTCACTTCTGCGGCGCGGTTTACTTCGACGTATGGCGCCGTCATGTCCAGCAACCAGCGGTACATCTCCGCTACTTCCACAAATTGATCCGCGCTCTTGCTGCTGAGGAATCGGCTGCGGGCATGCCGTTGAATCAGCAACAACTGTTCGAGTTTCATGAGCGCCGCGAACTCTTCAATTTTCGGCGCCGCAGGCGATTGCCCCGGTTTTGCATTGTTAAACACAACTTTTCCGGACGGGCCGATTGCGCCCAGGTTGCCGTTAAATCGCGCCGGCGGACCAATATCGCCGTCGGGACCGTCGGGCGCGGTGTAGGTATATTTGCTCGAAGGGATATAACCACCTGTGGGCGAAGAAGCCGGGGGCAAGACCAGCGTCCAGACGGCGCCGTGACCGCCTGCTCCGCCGCTGCCCGGCTCACCGTCTATTGCACGTCCACCGCCCGTTCCGCCGCGCACCGCCCATGTGAGCGCTGCTTGTGGATGTTCCGCGATCATCAGAAGAATGTTGCCGCCCGCGCCGCCTGCACCCGAGTGGCCGGCATTGCCGCCCCGTCCGCCGCGGAAACCTTTTTTACCCATGGCTTTTGGTGGGAACCAGTGTTTGTGTGGCCGAGAAGTAACATCAATATCGCTGTCGCCGCGCTCGCCTCTGTCGCCGCGTTCACCCCTGTGCCCGTCTTGTCCGCGACCGCCGGCTCCGCCGCGCGCCACAATGTGAAAGCCGGGAAGATCCGTTTTTGCGACATTGCCGTCAATGCGCGCAACCCGCTCCCAGGGCGATTGAAACAAAGGTTGCAGGCGTTGCACGATCGATTCCTCGGCGCTTTTAACAGCAGCTGATAACTCTTCGCCGACCAGTCCGGCCAGTATGTCGGCCAGTCCCGCCGGCGCCGTGGCCGCGATTTCCTCATCAATGCCCATTTTTCCGATAGTGACCGGGAAAAAGTTATCGTTGGGTTGTAACGGCGACACCTCACAAAAAACATCGGCCAACTGCACGGCGCGGGATTCAGGATTAAACACAAACTGCAGCGTGGCAGCTATTCGGCATGGAAGCACGACATACTTGTATTGCTGTTCGTAATTCACAAAATGATAATAATACTGCGCCGGCAGGTCGTCGCGCCGCACCGTATACGAGACTTCAAACTCTCTCTGCGCCTCGAGCACGGCGTCAAAGCGCATCTCACCTGCATTGTGATTCAGCCGGCACTTAACATTCCGCCGTTCGATTGTGCCCCGCGGCTCGGCTTTCAGCGAACGCAGCCGCAGATCAAATCGATACGATCTGCCTTCAAATCGAAACTTAAACTGCTCCCGACTTAACTGTGTTGCATCATTCAGCAAAGGCGCGATCAGATCGCTCAACTCTCCTGTTAACACGTGATCGGGAATCCGCTCGGCCGGATACTCGGATTCAACAATTGCTCCCGTCGCATGTATCTCAAGCGACTTCGCAGCAATTGTGACGTCGCCTGCTTTGCCTCCGCTGCCGCCGTCCGCTCCGGCGCTTCCGTCGCATCCCTGACGATTGTCTTTGACTCCTTTTTCCACCTGAATCGGCAGCGCACCCGGCGTGAAATCGATTTCGGCGTTCGCCCCGCTCGTGTCCAGTTTAATGCCTTCGTGTATCACAATGCGCCGTGCAAACAGGGACAGATTGCGCCCTGGCAATACGATGTCACCCGGAATTCTGATTGTATCGGCATAAACCGTCAGGTCGTGACTGGCGGTGTTCGCAGCGGAGTTAACGTCGTAGGCGGCATCGTCCTGCGTCAGGTTGACGTTCACGCCCACAATCTGTTTAACATCGTCTTTAAAACTTGTGACCTGGGGTTCCTGTGTCAGCATATTCTGCGTTGACATATTACTCATGCGGTTGATCCCGTGGTTTGATCGTTCTCCGGTTGCTGTGTCAGTTTGGCGGTCGCGGAATTCCACAGGCCTGCAATCATGGGCCCCGAACGCCGGCGCAATGCAAAAATAACACTGTTGCGCGATCTGGCGACCTTCTTCGGCAATTATTCAATCAAAGAACTGCTCCGCGAGGGAATTGTCCGCGCTGCGAGCATTCACACATTTCTTCCTGAAGCCGCTCCAGTTGCGGGTTCTTACTCTGTTCGTGACCCCGGAACGAGCAAAAGCTTTTTTGCACCTCAAATTTCAGTCGTGCGCCGTGTGCCTGCGGCATGCCGGCTCGCAGAGCGCTGCGCCTCCCCGCATGTTATTTGGGCGGCTGGCTTTTTTCCATGTTTGTCAGCGAACCTGAAGCGACTCATCCTGGAGGCCGGCTCAAATACTTAACAGCGCAGTGACAAACAAGAAGGGTTTTGCAGGCAGGCTGCCCGGGCAAGCAGTGAACGTGCTTACGCAGTCCGGCGTCATTCCACCGGTGCGGTTGTACAGGAGCGGCAAATCAGGTCCGACCAGAAATACATCGGCCGCAACCGGACGGCAGGTGCAGTTAAACACACTGCAACATGCACGCCGGAAACGGCCGAATACGTACGCCCTGACAATAACAGGTCTACATTTTAACAACCTTGCGGCTGACAGTGGTTACACCATTGCTGATGCGCAGATAGTAAATCCCATCGGGCAGGCGTGACAAGTCCATATTGAGCTGCGCACCCGCGGCAAGCTGACGCATTTGTGTTTTGCCCAGATTGTCGACGATTTCGACAAACACTTCACCTTCCATATCCGACAAATCCATAGAGATGCGACCAGTCGTTGGATTGGGATAAACGCTCACTTCCGGATCGGATTTCTGCGGAAGAGTTACCGGCACATCCGGATCTTCGCGCCGGTCGCGCACGCCACTCTTGTGAAATTCACAGAGCGGAACAGTCGCAATTCGATAGCTGCCGGCCTGCAGTGAACTGGTCTCCAGAATGCTGATTGTGTGCCCGGCGACAACATCTATATCCTGCAAAACCGTTGCGTTGGAAAGAGTTATATCATTCTCGGCATACAGATCCGTCGCAATTGTGCCGGTCTTGTCAAGATCGTACGGCATATAGCGGAACCTGCGTACAGCCCACTGCTTGCCGCTGAAATTGCCTTCAAGATAGATCTCGTAATAGCTGCCGTATTTCAGGCTTGTGCCGAGCTTCGACAAGGTTGTGCTGTTAAACGGAATCCCGTAGTTGATGTCGGGCACACTACCGGCGTAAATCTGCTTGCCATAGGACGGGCCAATCCCATAGCCGTTTTCGTCGACCTCTCGGATGGACACATAGTACTGGTAATACGAACAGGTGCAGCGCTTAAACAAGGGGTGCACACAGAAAGCAACGTCTTCAATTTCATCGGGAATCTTGCCGCAGCGAAACTTCGCTTTGATTTTCGGCCAGTCCCACTTGGGAGTTTCACAATCTCCCAGCGGCCCCAGAATAAAACTCGACGAGCTGATGCACGGCACCTCGCTGGCATTCATATTTCCATTTATCGACATTCCGTCGCGCAGCGCGGCTTCACACTCTCCGGGAACCGGCTCCGGCGGCGGTGAAGGACAAAACGTATTCGCCCAGAAGTGCCCCAGTCCACGCGGATCAAGTGCATCTTCAAAGTCGGAATCCTGCATGTTGGCCCACATTTTGCCATACCAGTCCGATTTGCCGTTGTCACCGGTGCTTCCGACGCACTCCGATCCGCCGCCGCGAAGTTGACCAATAATCTGATGGACAGTATTAAACAGAGGCGAGCCGGAAGAACCCGGCGCAGTTACGCCGTGCGTCCAGTCTACAACCCGCACGTATTCGTATTGGTCGTAGTTGACGGTCTGTGAATACTCGGTTGACTGAGTCGGCGTCTCGGTTTTCGAGAACTTCTTGACATCGCCATTCGGATGGTGAATGCCAACTGCCTCGTTAACATTTCCGTCATACGAGTCGAAATTGACCCAGCCGGCATAGCAGATTTCTTGTTCATCAAAATCGTTAACTGTGGCATTGAGTCGCAGCAGCAGGTAGTCGGACTGCGGGCCACCGCTGTGCTGACGGGCAACCTGACTGGCGCCGCTAACGGAAAAGCCTCGGTAGGCGTATTGATAGTTGGCGGGCGGACTGCAGAATCCTGTCTGGTGGCCAAACTTAAACACCCAGATTGGAAAGGTATTGTCGTGCGCGCCGGTTTCTATGTTGTCGGCGCAATGGCTTGCCGTCAGGAAAAGCGGGTCGCCCGTGTTGTCGACATTGTTAATAAGGGTTCCGCTGCAGGTGCCCGCCAGATTAAAGGTGTTGTCGTACATCTGAATCAGAGCGACCGAACTGATTTCCCGCACCCATCCTGCAGTGTGGTTGGTACAGCGCACGTTGATATGGCAAGGATCGGACGTTCCATAATCCGGCGCAGCGCGAGAAAACATATCCCTGAAGACGTGCACAACTTTGCCGATGTACAATATCCCGGTGAAGTCGACCCAATTGGGCTCGTGATACTCCAGAACAATGCTGTTGCCGTCGATGTACTCGATACCGAATTTGAGATCGTTGACAATATCCCCTGGATTGTTGTCGGAAGTATAAGCTCCCAGAACCATGCTTTGATCTTCGTTGTACATGAAGAGCTGCGCACCATCGGGGAGAATAAACTCACTGAAATAGAACTGCAATGCATAAGCGCTCTCCGACTGCACCCGCACCAGCCAGACGCGCGTGCTGTCTTCAAGGAGTTGATACGTCCCGTCGTCGACGATACTGATGTTCATATCCACACCCGTACCGTAAAACTCCTTTTTACATTCGCCGCAGGTAATCTGTTTAACCTCGTCGGCATAGAGAATCTGTTCGTCGTTATCGATATCGGGCAGAGTGAAGGTGCTTAGATCGCCCTCCAACATACTCTGAACTGTTGTATTCTGCATGCCGAGCGGCACGCCTCCGGCGCTGATTTGTGCATAGACATGCGCGCTGCCGCACATCATCAATGTCATCAGCAAATATATTCTTAGTTTCATGTATTCATTTCTGATTAGATGTTTAACTACAGTGAACTACAAAGATATTCCGGCGATAACTCAGCCTGGGTTTGAGATGTCATTTACTTGCGGCCGGCGCGCATCTCCGTCCGCAGTTGATCATTCTGGCGTTGCAGGTCTTCGTAGTTCTTCTGCAGCTCTATCACATAGAGGGTAAGTTCCTCAATCTTCTTCATTTGGATCGCGCTCATCTCACCCAGTTGAAGTCCTTCGTTAACAACCTGAGCTTCCGAAGGTACGCCGGGCAGATGTTTGTTTTGTTTGATAAACGCTTCAACTTCGCCAAGGTCGGCCAGATCATAGCTGTCATCAAAAACGTAGTCACACCAGCCGCTGCGGTTCACTTCAACTTCGCGGGTCACGGTCTTGCCGTCCTTGGTCACGTAAAAGGGATACTTGCCGCAGGTCGCGTCGATCGGGTCGGTTCCGCCGGGAGCATTGTTGCTGCGAATAAAAAACCAGCCGGAATTTGTCATTCCAATTCCCATGTGTTCATCATTGTCGTTCGACTCGGACGTTACCCAGGCGGTTCCGATCTCCGACTTCATCACAACACCCCAGTGCGCATCTGTCCAGGATTCGGTACCGGACTGGAATTCCAGCGAACCTTTGTTGGAAAAGATAAACTGCGGATCGTAGGTCAGCCCCGTGACTTCGCTGGAGGAGTTCTCGTCGAAGGTCTGCAGTTCAACATTGCCGTAGTAGTCGGTGACAAAAACAGATCCGCCCGGGTTGCCATCCATTTTGGTGACGGTTGCCGGCGCATCGACGGGCTGTCCAAGGTAGGCGTTAAAACCGATGTATGCGCCGAAAATTCCGTCGTTATTGCCGCCGGTCGAGCTGAAGGTTATCGGCCGATAGTCGCCTATCTGAAAATTAGTGCGTGAATCCGAGGTCCAGAGGCCGGCGCGCTGCGCGGCGAGCTGTGCCGTGCTGTTGCCGCTCCACATGCGCAGAGCCGTCAGGAATCCGCCCTGTGAGTCGTATTTGCGGATGCCGAATCCGTTAATTCCCTCGGCATAGATATCCCAGATGTTGTTGTCGCCAAACACATCTTCGGACTCGAGCCTGATGCCGGGCGTATTATCGGTAAACGGCGCGCCGTCGCCCACGGAACCCAGTGATTTAAAGATGTGAATATCGCGAACAGCGAAGTCGTAGTTGCGTCCAATCGACACTTTGTCCAGTGTCCAGGTAGAAATGCCGGTGTTTCCCCATTCGTTGGTTTGACTGTACAAATCGAAAGAAACAAAGCAGAGAAAAACAAGTGCTGCGAGAATTGATGTGCGAATCAGATACATAATGTTGCAACCAATGAAATGTTAAATGAACTGTGTGTTAAAGATTCGGCACGCGAGCCCACCACGTGATCTAACACCTGGTACAGGGGTGGCTCGGTCTCAATTGAGTTTACAATGAGCTTTGACTGACAGTGCCGCAGGCGTCATGGCCCCAACAATCGTGCCACAATTGCGGTAACAACAGTGTTGCGCTGTTGCAGAGGTGGAGAGTTCCCGCCGGCTTCGGGTTAACAGCGCACAGAGTAAGGACTGACAGTCTGTCAACAGTGGAGTTTGGCGAGCGACCCACGCAGTTTATCGGACGGCTTCCGCGAGCGGTGTCGTGACGAATTTTCGTCTGAACGCCGCACTCCTGAAAGAGGGGTGTAATGGATGTTAAGTACAATTGTGTTTGAATCTGATCATTCTCAGTTTTTTAGCAGGTCTCGCAGCTTTGCGTGTAAAAACAAGACAAAAATCAGGGAACTACCTCGATCTAATCACTGCATGACGAGTTTTCGTCAGCAGGTCGAAATATCGTCAGAAGCGTCCGCTTACGCGGACCGGAGCACAGATGAGTCTCGGCAGGTTATCAGACTAATCATACAATGTCCACGAACTATCCTGAAAATAGTACTCATGTACAAAGCCGCGAGGGGCAGCAAAACTCAGAACGTTGTTGTTGCCGATTGAATCGGTTTCAAACATATACCAGCACCATCTTCCGCCCAACAAAAAACCATCCAATTCTTCGCGAATCCGAGAATCCGACAGACCTGAATTGAGAACCATCGTAACGCGCTCCAGATTGCTGCGATCCTGCCATTCCACGACATCTTCAGCCCACAGAAAAATCGGTATTGTCAAGATCAAAGGCGCTATCAGGTACAAAGTAAACTTTATTGTCTTCAACCAAATCGCGACGATTACGTGCAGTATCACATTCGCGATACCGACTTCCATCACGGTGATCCAGGCAAAGACGCCGAAAAAGTCCACATGAGAATTCAGGATCGCCCTTGTCACTACAGCCATTGAAATTATCTTGATTATCAGCATTGCATGGTGCACCAGTCTGTTTCTCGTCATATCTGCCTGTATTCATTTTGTATTCCGGCGGAAGATACACCGCATTTCTGATGCCTTGTCGAAGCTTCTATTTTTGCCAAGCTACGACTTTCTGCGCACGCATAACTACGTGTCGAAGGTTTTGGGGGGAAGATCAGAGGGCGGAGCAAAGTGAGAAGCCGCAAACCGCCGCTGTCGCGCGAGAAGAAGAGTAGGCGGCCTGCGCCGCAAACCACCAAGTGAGAAGTTTGCCCCAAGTCAACGAGTGCTTGAGGTTAAGTGAGAATCCGCAAGCCGCCGCCTACGAACATGCGCGGGCTGATGAGTCGAAGTTATCCGGGGCGGCCGCAAATGAGACAAAAAACGTTGAAAAAAGTCGATGAGTGATAAACTGGCTCAGACTTTATTCTCCAGATTTTCTAAACTGCTCCAGAAGTTCCGGTGGATAATTTGTTCTCAGCCTGCGCAGCGGCTTTAAGAAAGTCCCAAGTTCAAAATTATAATACCCGGGCACCCGATGCCCCTTTTCCCAAATCGGTGACTTCCAGAATCGTGGATCCCCAACGTTGTAGCCCACCTTAACAAGATCGCTATCGACGTAACTTTTCAATCGGTGCATGTATCTGTCCGTCAAATAAGTCTGAACCGACTCATGTTTCGGATACAGCAGGGCAGTGTAAGCGCCATAAGGAAATATTTTCCAGATGTCATTCGTATTCTCTCGATAACCGATAAGTGCCTTCCCGTTAAAGTAGTGCTCTTGATTTTTTTTGGTTACTTCTTCATTGTTGTAGCACTTGAGACTGACTAATGCAAACACCCTGAGTGAATCTGGTGAATAGAATATCTTTTCCACAAAGACTTCAGTTTTTTCATCGTAACCAGGAAACTGAAATTCCGGATAATCCACCCGAATAAAGTCACGAACCGTCAATTGTATGAATTCAACATCACGTTGTACGAGAGAATCCGGAACAGGCGGATCTGAAATTGTTTTTCCCGGTTCTCCAAGCTCTTCACCACTGCATGAAAACAGATTCAGACAGGAGAAAAGAATTGCAACTTTGCTCAACATTGATTTAAACATATGTAATCCAGTACACAAGGTTCACACAGTCTTTTTCAAAATTCTGAATAGGATGTGTTTTCCCATGGCTCGGTTCCAGGTACTACATCTTTAGGCAACACTTTGTAAGATGGGTCAAAACCAAAGATCGAATGCCCTTGACTCTCATCCATCGATGTATCAAGAATTTTTGCACCCGGTATAGGGTCATTCCCAGCAGCATAGTCCTTCGAATGAGATAGCTGATAAAACAGCCCCATGATATCACTTCGTGCAATGGCTCTTAGCTCTTCTGGTTGATAAGGAGCAAAATTCGCTACCCAGGCAATTTTTGCCCCACTTGCCTTTTCTGGATTCGCTTCTATGTAATCAAGTATAGCGGACGCCAATCCTTCTCCATATGCGGATCCCATACTATGGGTCACAATTTTAATCGTCTCTATGATTTCGCCATCAGAGTTTCGTTCAAGGTTAGCGATAATATCGGCTGCATCCCTAACACCTGCTAGTCTACCTTCCTCTCTCCGTATTTGAGAACTCCAGGAACGATTGTTTCTCCATAGGTTACCGCCGCCCAAGGCACCGTCATAATACCGAGCAATATCATCACCGACATGCGACATGATCTTCTTATCGAACTCGTTAGTGTATTCTTTGCGGTACACGCCCTTCCACCAGGTTTTGCTAATGTTTACTAACTTTCCTTTACGCCAATAATCTGGTTTTCCGCCTACACTCCCACCATGAAGTCCGTTGACAAATATGACGACATTTCCATCGGGATCCACAGCCTGAATGGGAGTATTAAGAGCAAAGGTATAAGGTGATATACTTGGATATGAAGACGCAAAAGCATCAAGACTTAACCACTTCCCGAGCCGCGAGTCATACATCCTCGCCCCGAAGTTGTAGGCATTCCCCTCTCCTTTCACCTCGTCGTCCATCTCCATGCCGTTAAACCCATATCGATAGCATCTTCGATGCTTTTTTGGCCGCGCCGCTGCGCCCGCGGCCCACGTCCACTGCGCACTTTGAGACTCGCCGCTGCGTGCCCCGCTGCGCGCCGGACCGCGCGCGTTTCCCCGCTGAAGAAAAAAAGCTTGTCAAAGAACATCTCGCCTGCGCGGGCGGCCGGAACCTTGGCCCGGTTGGAAGATACTAAACTTCGGCGATCCGGCCTCGGCCACGCGCGCCCCCTTTCAGGCGGGGGGCGCGGGCCGGGATTGCAGGCCGGTCGCCGACTCGTCACTATGCGACCGCCGCCCAAAACCCGACCGCCCGTATGGCCGCCGCGCCGCTCCAGTACTCGGCTCGTGGCTCTTCGCGCCGCAGCTCGTCGCCTGGTCATCGGCTGCACGCTCAGGGGTTTATCACATGCCGCCGGGAAGGTCGAGGGTCACGCGGCCCCGCGCGCGCCGGCCGCAGGCCGCGCTTTGCATAAGACCGTTTTAGGGTCGCGGCAGGAG